>NZ_JAJAQC010000017.1 GCF_027604915.1 Streptomonospora mangrovi | reverse complement strand
CCCGGCGCGGCGCCCCGCGTACCGCCGCCGCGCGCGGCCGATCCCCGCCCCGCGCACCGGCGCGGCTGAGCGCCCGGCGCGCGGCGGGCCGCCGACCGCGCCGGGCGCCGCGCACCGGGCAGCACCGCACCGGACAGCACCGCACAGCACCGCACCCGCCGAAAGGACCCGACCGCATGGAGCTGTTCCCGCCGATGCCGCTGGCCGACTGGGCGCCGACCAAGCGCACCCTGCACCGCTTCCTCCAGGTCGTGGGCAAGATCCGCCTGGAGTCCAGCCCGCGCCGCAACCACTGGTGGCACGTGCCCTTCCACCTCACCGGCAACGGGCTGACCACCCGCCCCATGGGCCAGGTCGACGGCAACCCGGTGTTCACCGTCGACCTCGACCTGGTGGGCCACCGGCTGTTCGCGCGCGTCATCGACGGCCGGGAGGCGTCGTTCTCGCTGCCCGGCCACAGCGTCGCCACCTTCCACCAGGAGGTGCTGACGACCCTCCAGGGGCTGGGGGTGCACGCCCGAATCCCGCACCCCTACCCCTACGACCTGCCCGACGCCGACCGCCCGTTCGCCGACGACACCGAGCACGACGACTACGACCCGGCGGCGGTGACCCGCTACTGGCGGGTGCTCAGCCAGGTCGGCCTGCTCCTGGAGGAGTTCGCGGGCCGCTACTCCGGCAAGACCAGCCCGGTGCACCACTTCTGGCACACCCTCGACATCGCCACCACCCGGTTCTCGGGCACGCCGGTGCGACATCCCGAGGAGGCCGGGCCGCTGATCCGGGAGGCGTACTCCCGGGAGGCGGTCAGCTTCGGGTTCTGGTTCGGCGACGAGGCCGAGGGCGCCGAGGGCACCGGGGACGCCGCCGGCCCGGTGCGCGAGCCCGCGTTCTACTCCTACACCGCCCCCGAGCCGCCCGGGCTGGCCGAGGAGCCGCTGCCCCCGGGCGCGGAGTGGCTGGCCACGGCGCCCGGCCGGCACCTGGCGCTGCTGCGCTACGACCGCGCCCGCCTGGCGCCCGACCCGCGCGGGGCGGTGCTGGACTTCTACGAGGCCGCCTACCAGGCGGGCGCGCGCGGCCTGGGCTGGGACACGGCCGAGACCGCCTGCCCGGGCGGGGGCACCGACCCCTACTTCAGGCACTGAGGCGGGGCGGGCGGGGCCGGCGGCAGGCGGGGGCCGGGCGCGGCACCCGCGCCGCCACGGGTCGGCGGGGACCGGTTACGGAACGGTTGTCATCGAACAACAAATCAGACCTAACCGTGCCAAATCACCGCAAGGGGGTACGGGGGGCGGAGCGCCGACTCACGAACCAACAGGTGCCCTCCCCCGAACAAAGGAGCCCCGCCGGCCGTGGAAGAACTCAACACAACGGTGAACGACGCGGTCGTCGCGTTCACCGACGCCTTCTGGATGTGGCTGCTCATCCCCCTGCTGGTCGTCCTCAGCCTGTACTTCACGGTGCGGATGACCGGCGTGCAGGTGCGGATGCTGCCGGAAATGTTCCGGACCCTGCGCAGCGCCCCCGAGACCGCGCCCGACGGCGGCAAGGCCATCTCGTCGTTCCAGGCGTTCTCGATCTCCGCGGCGGCCCGCATCGGCACCGGCAACGTCGTCGGCGTGGCCGGCGCGATCGCGGTCGGCGGCCCCGGCGCGGTGCTGTGGATGTGGATCATGGCCGTGCTCGTGGGCGCGGCGAGCTTCGTGGAGTCCACGCTGGGCCAGCTCTACAAGGTCCGCGACCGCAGCGGCTACCGCGGCGGCCCCGCCTACTACATGCAGCACGGGCTCAACGCCCGCTGGCTCGGCGTCATCTTCGCGATCGTCATCACCTTCACCTTCGGGTTCGTGTTCAACGCGGTGCAGGCCAACACCCTCACCAACGCCGTGGGCACCTCGGTGGACGCCCTGGGCGGGGGCACCCCCGGGTGGCTCTTCCCGGTGATCGGCGCCATCGTCGTCGCCGTCACCGCGCTGGTCGTCTTCGGCGGCGTGCGGCGCATCGCCCACGTCACCCAGTTGCTGGTGCCGTTCATGGCCCTGGCCTACATCCTGATGGGCCTGGCCGTGGTCGCGGTCAACCTCGACCGGGTGCCCGACGTGTTCGCGCAGATCTTCACCGGCGGCCTGGGCCTGCGGGAGTTCGCCGGCGCCGCCCTGGGCACGGTGATCGTCGAGGGCGTGCGGCGCGGCATGTTCTCCAACGAGGCCGGCCTTGGCTCGGCCCCCAACGCCGGGGCCACCGCCGCCGTCACCCACCCGGTCAAGCAGGGGCTGGTGCAGACCCTCGGCGTCTACTTCGACACGCTCGTCGTCTGCTCCATGACCGCGTTCCTCATCCTGGTGTCGGACCCCGCCTACGGCGCCGAGCGCGGCCCCGCCCTCACCCAGGAGGCGCTGGAGAGCAGCCTGGGCACGTGGTCGCTGCACGCGCTCACCCTGGTGCTGCTCCTGCTGACCTACAGCTCCATCCTGGGCAACTACTACTACGGCGAGGCCAACGTCGCCTTCATGACCGGCAACCGCTCGGTCATGCTCGGGTTCAAGCTGGTCTTCCTGCTGGCGACGTTCCTCGGCTCCATCGGCTCGGTGCAGATCGTGTGGAGCCTGGCCGACACCACGATGGGCTTCATGGCCCTGGTCAACCTCGTCGCTCTGGCGCCCTTGGGCGGAGCGGTGTTCCTCCTGGTCAAGGACTACAACGCACAGCGCAGGCAGGGCCTGGACCCGGTGTTCACCCGCGACCGGCTGCCGCAGTTGCGCGGCGTGCAGTGCTGGGAGGGACAGCGGGAGGAACCCGCCCGGACCGGAGCCTGAGCCGGTCCGCCCACCGGGGCCGGGGCGCGGGCGCGCTCCCCGGCCCCGGCCGGGGTGGGGGCCGGGGCGGAGGGCGTGGTGGATCGGTGCCGGGCGGCGGGCTTGCGCCGGGTCGCGCCCGGCCCCGACAATGATCGTCCGCGAGCCCCGACCCCGTTCCGCTCCCGCCCCGCTACGCCCGCAGCCCGCCGCCCGGCACCCACACCCGGAGGACGACCGTGGCCAAGGAGAACGGACACCCGACCACCAAGGCCGGCGACCTCAGCGCGGCGCTGGCCGACCTGGAGAAGGCCGTCAAGGCGTGGGAGGCGAGCCGGGATACCCTTGCCGAACTGCACGTGACCTCCGGCCGCCTGCTCAGCCACCTGCTCAACGACACCCGAAACACCCCCGGGCTGGGCGTCGCCCTCTCCAGGGCCAACGGCGCCGCCCACACCGCCACGTCCGACATGCCCGCCCGCGTCCTGGGACAGGACGGCCCCGCCCTGCTGGAGTGGGCGGCGACGCCGGAGGAGGCGCTGAAGACCCGCCGGCCCAAGGTGCGGACCGAGCAGGTGCGCCAGGCCGTCGCCCGGCTGGACGCCTCGCGCGAGGCCATGGACAAGCACATCCGGGTGATCCGCGGCGCCGAGTCCGACATCGCCGGCTACGAGAACGGGCGGACCGGGCTGGAGTCGATCCTGCGCTCCGGCCTCCCGCAGGTGGGCACGGTCGGCGAGGCGGCGGTGTCGATCAAGAGCGCCCTCAAGTTCCCGCCCGCCGAGAAGCGCGCGACGACAACCCCCCGCACCGCCACCATCGCCCCGGCGCGCCGCCGGGAGCCCGGGGGCGCGCACCGCAGGCGCTTCGGCAGATGACCGCGCGCGGCGGTTGCCGGGCGGCGGCCGGTTGCGCCGCGGCACGTCGGCCCCGACAATGATCGTCCGCGAGCCCCGCCCCCGCTCCGGCCCAGCCGTTCGACGTCCTTTACGGAGGGACCGCCGTGGAGCCGGACTCACCGGACACCTTCATCAGCGACCAACTCACCGGCGTCCTCGCCAAGGCCGACCTCGCCCCCGCCTGGCACCAGCACGCGTTCCGGCACGAGGCCAGGAAGTGGAGGGCAGCCGCCTCCCGCTGGATGGCGGCCCGGGAGGAACTCGAGTCGCTGCGGCCCCGGGCGCGCGAACTCGCGAAAGCGGCCCGCAACGAAGGAACGGCCTCCGCCGCCACCATCGAGGAACTGCACCGTACGACGGTGAGAGGAAGCACCTACACAGGACCCGCTGACGTGGTCTCGGTTCCCCCGCCGTCCATGGGGCCGGTGGCGCAGCGGATGCTCAACCTCCGCTCACCGCTGCGCCTGCGGGAGTACGTCACCGGACGGCGCCTGGAGGTGATCGGGACCGCCACCGAGCAGGTGCACGCATCGGCGAAGCGGATGGAGGAGGCCGTCCAGACCATCAAGGCCCAAGCGGCGGCGGCCGAGAAGCGGGCCGCCGAAGCCCGAGGGGAGCGCACGGGCGGGCCCGACACCGGCACGGTGGCGGAGAACGCGGACACGCAGCGCGGAGCCGTCGCCGCCGTGCTCGGCGACGCGCGGGGCACGGCCGCTCCGGCCGTCGTTCCCGGCGGCGCCCGCAAGGGCCGGGCGCCCCGGACCGCCGTCATCGCCCCGGCCCGGGGGCGCGGCGGCTCCGCGCAACCGCCCACCGGTAAGGCCGGGCTGTGACGCGGTGACACCGGCGCGGGCGCCTTCGGCGGCACCGCCGTAGGCCCCTGCTGACGCGGCGAAACGGGACGAACATGTCGATAGGCTTCCGGGGTCCTCAGCGGTCCCCGCGCGGCCGCGCCCGGTAGCAGCGTGGACGGAGCCCTTTCCCGTGAGTGTGCGCGAACGCGTCCAGCGTGTCGTGTCGGCCCCATGGTTCCAGCGTGGTGTCATCGCCCTGATCCTGGTCAACGCCGTGCTGCTGGGCGCCGAGACGTCACCGCGCCTGGTCGCCGCGCACGGCGAGCTGATGCGCGCGCTGGACCTGGCGATCCTGGGCGTGTTCGTGCTGGAGATCTCGCTGCGGGTCTACGCCCACCGGCGGGACTTCTTCCGCGACCCCTGGAGCTGGTTCGACCTGCTGATCGTGCTGGTCGCGCTGCTGCCCTCCTCGGGGCCGCTGTCGGTGCTGCGCGTGCTGCGGGTGCTGCGCGTCCTGCGCCTGCTGTCGGCGGTGCCGTCGCTGCGGCACGTGGTCGGCGGCCTGTTCAAGGCGCTGCCGGGCATGGCGTCCATCTCGATACTGGTCGGCCTGCTGCTCTACGTCGCAGCCGTCATGGCGACCACCCTGTTCCGCGCCACCGCCCCGCAGCACTTCGGCGACCTGGCGACGTCGCTGTTCACCCTGTTCCAGATCATGACCGGCGACAGTTGGGGCTCCATCGCCCGGACCGTGATGGAGGAGCAGCCCGCGGCGGCGGTGTTCTTCGTGCTCTACATCCTGGCCTCTACGTTCATCGCCCTCAATCTGTTCATCGCCGTCGCGGTCGAGGCGCTGGAGCACGAGCAGGACGACGAGCCGTCCTCCTCAGACGACGCGGACGCCGCGGGCGACGACGGCCCCGACAACGCGGCGATCATGGCGGAGCTGCGGGCGCTGCGCGCCGAACTCGCGGAGCTGCGCGGCGCCCGCGCGCCCGCCGCCGAGGACGCCTGAGCGGTCGCGGCGGGTCCGGAGGGTCCGGGGGTCGGCGAGCCCGGCACGCCCGGCGGGGCAGGCGTTCCGGCACACATGCGATACCACAAGTCAACCCCTCCGAGGGTGCCGAATCCGGTCAGGAGTCGCTAGTGTTCTAGGTCACAGCAGCCCGTGTGCGAGGGGGCCGGAATGACCATCGTCGCGATCGAGCCCGCTACCCCGGACCGGTGGCCGGACCTGGAGCGGCTGTTCGGCCCCACCGGGGCCTACGGCCACTGCTGGTGCGTCTACTTCCGCCGCCGCGCCAAGGACTTCACCGCCAGCATCTCCTGCGCCCCGCCCGAGCGCGGCGCCACCAACCGCGAGGCGCTGCGGCGTATCACCCTCGACGGCGCGGTGCCCGGCCTCATCGCCTACGACGGCGGCGAGCCCTGCGGCTGGGTCTCGGTCGCCCCCCGCGAGGACTTCATCCGCCTGTCGCGGTCGCGCTCCCTGCGGCCCGTCGACCCCAACGAGCCGGGCGTGTGGTCGCTGGTGTGCTTCTGGCTGCCGCCGCGCCGCCGCCGCAAGGGCCTGGGCTCCCAACTCCTGGACGCCGCGATCGAGCACGCCCGCGCCAAGGGCGGCCGGGTGCTGGAGGCCTACCCCGTGGACACCGCCGGAGGGCGCGCGCCCAGCGCCGAGGTCTACACCGGCACGGTGCGCATGTTCCAGAAGGCCGGGTTCACCTGCGCGCCCCACCCGGTGAGCGAGCGCCCGATCGCCCGGTTGACCCTGAAGGACGACTAGGCGCGGGTGCACCCGCGCGGGCGTCGGCCTCTGTCCGGTAGGCGGACGAGGCGGTGCCTCCCGTCGCGCGCGAGCCGCCGACCGCCTGCCCGGGGCGCCGCTTGCCGCCGCGTCGCGCGCGTCATCCCCTGACGCGTGTGCCGGTGTCCGCCCGCTCACACCACCCGCCGGACGGGGGCGCCCCCGCCGCCGCTGGGGGCGGCGGGGGCGGGGGCGCGATGAACCCGTGATCGCGCCCCATTCGGGGGGTTGGCCTGCGGGGGAGGTCGTGGTCCGGACCGGATCCGGCGGCGTGCCTGCTCGATGAAAATTTTCTCCAGCCAAGGGCACCGGCAATCGCGGTTTTTGACATGCCGGGAGGCCGCGCCGCCGTAAACCGGTCAAAGGCCGCTAATCCTCCCGCGCGCGCCCGTCGACGAGTGCGGCAACGCGGGCGCAACAGGGCGGTTGGGGCGTATCGGCCGCCGATTGCGGTGCGCCGCTAACCACCCTTCGGGTTTCGCCCGAGTGCCGCCCGCCCGTCCGCATGCGGACGGGCGCGGGCCGGCGGGCACTCGGGCGCAGCCCGTCAGCCCCTGCGCGGCGGCCGGGAAAGCACATGTCCCGGGTGGTGCGGTGAGATGGGACACAGTGGGCGAATATACGGTAGGGGGGTATAGTATTTCCTAGACTTCAGGGAAACGGCCCGCGCCGTAGCGGCCACCTCCCCGGCACGAGGAGACCACCATGACCGACACCGGAAACACCCCCGGCACCGCCGTCAGCACCGCCTACACGGTCACCGGCATGCACTGCGGCGGCTGCGCCGCCTCCGTCCGCCGCGAGGTGGGCGCGCTGCCGGGCGTCACCGGCGTCGAGGTCGACGTCGAGAGCGGGCGCGTCACCGTCACCAGCGACGGCCCGGCCGACCCCGCCGCCGTCCGCGCCGCCGTGGCCGAGGCCGGTTACACGGTGGAGGGCTGACATGGACACCCGCGGCAGGCTCGGCGTCTATGGGCTGGCCCTGGTGGTGGCGTTCGCCGGTGCGCTGGGCGCCGGGCGGATCGCCGACCCCCTGGTGCCCGACAGCGCCCAGTCCGGCCGGCCCGACAACACCGCCCCGCCCGAGATGGAGCCCGCCGGCCTGCGGATCGCCCAGGCCGGCTACCGGCTCGACGTCCTCTCGGCCCCCGAGGCCGCCGACGACCACGGCGAACTCGCCTTCCGGATCGTCGGCCCCGACACCCGGCCGGTCACCGACTTCACCACCACCCACGAACGCCGCATGCACCTCATCGTGGTCGGCCGCGACATGACCGGCTACCAGCACCTCCACCCGGCCATGGGCGACGACGGCGTGTGGCGCACCGACCTCGAACTCGCCGACGCCGGCCCCTACCGCGTGTTCGCCGACTTCGTGCCCACCGCCCACCCCGAGGGCCTGGTGCTGGGCGCCGACCTCGGCGTGCCCGGCGAGTACGAACCCCGGCCGCTGCCCGAGCACGCCGCCACCGCCGAGGTCGACGGCTACGAGGTCGAACTCTCCGGCCGGATCGAGCCCGGTCGCCCCCGCGACCTCGTGTTCAGGGTCAGCAGGGACGGCCGCCCCGTCACCGACCTCCAGCCCTACCTCGGCGCCTACGGCCACCTGGTGGCGCTGCGCACCGGCGACCTCGCGTTCCTGCACGTCCACCCCAAGCTCGACTCCGGCGGGGGCAGCCCGGCCGGCCCCGACATCACCTTCAGCGCCGAGACCCCCTCACCCGGGGAGTACCGGCTCTTCCTCGACTTCAAGCACGGCGGCCAGGTGCGCACCGCGGAGTTCACCGTCACCGCGGACGGCCGGTGGGAGGTCGCCCCGCCCGGCGAGGGCGCCGAGCACGGGCACTGACCCCGCCCGGCTCCGGCGCCTCCACCGCCCGCCGCACCCGCCACCACGCAGCCAGGGGCCCGCCAACGGCCCGAAGGGAACCCGCAGACCCATGAACGGCGACGCCAACGGACTCACCCAGGCGACCGGCAGGATCGAACTCGCCATCGGCGGCATGACCTGCGCCTCGTGCGCCAACCGCATCGAGAAGCGGCTGAACCGGCTCGACGGGGTCAGCGCCACCGTCAACTACGCCACCGAGAAGGCGAGCGTCACCTACGGCGAGGGCGTCTCCACCGACGACCTCATCGCCACCGTCGAGAAGGCGGGCTACACCGCGGCCCTGCCCGAGCCCCCGGCCGCCGAACGCGGCGCCGACGGCGACACCCCCGCCGACACCGACCCGCTGCGCGGCCTGCGCGTGCGCACTGCGGTCAGCGTCGCGCTGTCGGTGCCGGTCATCGCCATGGCCATGTTCTCCGACCTCCAGTTCGAGTACTGGCAGTGGGCCTCCCTCACTCTGGCCGCGCCCGTGCTCGTCTGGGGAGCCTGGCCCTTCCACCGCGCCGCCGCCAAGAACCTTCTGCTGGGCCAGGCCACCATGGACACCCTGGTCTCGCTGGGCACCCTCGCCGCGTTCGGCTGGTCGCTCTACGCCCTGTTCCTCGGCGAGGCCGGCGAACCCGGCATGGTGCACCCCTTCGAGTTCACCGTCGGCGGGGGCGACGGCTCCGCCAACATCTACCTGGAGGTCGCCGCCGGGGTCACCTCCTTCATCCTGCTCGGCCGCTACTTCGAGGCCCGCGCCAAGCGCCGCGCGGGCGAGGCGCTGCGCGCGCTGCTCGAGCTCGGCGCCAAGGAGGTCGCGGTGGTGCGCGGCGGGCGCGAGGAGCGCGTCCCCGTCGACCGGCTCGCCGTGGGCGACCTGTTCGTCGTGCGCCCCGGCGAGAAGATCGCCACCGACGGCCACGTGGTCGAGGGCACCTCCGCCGTCGACCGCGGAATGCTCACCGGTGAGTCCGTCCCCGAGGAGGTCGGGCCCGGCTCCGAGGTCGTCGGCGCCACCGTCAACGCCGGGGGGCGGCTGCTGGTGCGCGCCACCCGCGTGGGCGCCGACACCCAGCTCGCGCAGATGGCGCGGCTGGTCGAGGAGGCGCAGAGCGGCAAGGCCGAGGTCCAGCGCCTGGCCGACCGGGTCTCCGGGGTGTTCGTGCCCGTCGTCATCGCCCTGGCCGTGGCCACCCTCGGCTTCTGGCTCGGCGGCGGCGCCACCGAGCAGGCGTTCACCGCCGCCGTCGCGGTGCTGATCATCGCCTGCCCCTGCGCGCTCGGCCTGGCCACCCCCACGGCGCTGCTCGTGGGCACCGGGCGCGGCGCCCAGCTCGGCATCCTGATCAAGGGGCCGGAGGTTCTGGAGAACACCCGCCGGGTCGACACCGTCGTGCTGGACAAGACCGGCACCGTCACCACCGGCCGCATGACCCTGGTCGACGCGGCCGCCGCCGACGGCGAGGACCCCGACGAGGTGCTGCGGCTGGCCGGGGCCGTGGAGGACGCCTCCGAGCACCCCATCGGGCAGGCCGTGGCCAAGGGCGCCGTGCAGCGCGTGGGCGACCTCCCCGAGGCCGCCGACTTCGCCGCCGTGCAGGGCCGGGGCGTGGAGGGCACGGTGGCCGGGCGCCGGGTCGTCGTGGGGCGGCCCTCGCTGCTGGAGGAGCGCGGCCTGGCGATGCCCGCCGGGTCGCCCGGACCGTCCGGATCGGGCGGTTCGTCCGGTCCGGCCGGACCCGCGAATCTGATCCAGGCCGTCGAGCGGGCGCACGCCGCCGGGCGCACCGCCGTCGCGGTCGGCTGGGACGGCGCCGTGCGCGGCGTGCTGGTGGTCTCCGACGTCGTCAAGCCCACCAGCGCCGAGGCCGTGCGGCGACTGCGCGAGATGGGCCTGACCCCGGTGCTGCTCACCGGCGACACCCGGGGCGTGGCCGAGGCCGTCGCCGCCGAGGTCGGGATCGACCAGGTGGTCGCCGAGGTGCTGCCCGAGGAGAAGGCGGCGGTGGTGCGCCGCCTCCAGGGCGAGGGCAAGGTGGTGGCCATGGTCGGCGACGGCGTCAACGACGCCGCCGCGCTCGCCCAGGCCGACCTCGGCCTGGCCATGGGCACCGGCACCGACGTCGCCATCGAGGCGGGCGACCTCACCCTCGTGCGCGGCGACCTGCGACTGGTCGCCGACGCCATCCGGCTGTCCCGCCGCACCCTGGCCACCATCCGGGGCAACCTGTTCTGGGCCTTCGCCTACAACGTGATGGCCCTGCCCCTGGCGGCGGCCGGCCTCCTCAACCCGATGTTCGCGGGCGCGGCGATGGCCCTGTCCAGCGTCTTCGTGGTCAGCAACAGCCTGCGCCTGCGCGGCTTCCGCCCCCTGGCCGCCGACACAGAAGGCGGCCCCCAGGCCATGGCCGCCCCCGAGGCGCACGCCGAGAGGACCGAAGCCGGAGCCGCCGGAAGCGCCGACATCGCCCACGCCACATGGGGCGACCCCGGCACCGACCGGTCCACGGGCGCCTAGCCGGTGCCGCCGAGTGGGCGGCCTTCCTCATGGCGGTCAAGACCGCCGACCTGTAGTCCCGCCTGCGGCGGGCGCCCCCTTCGGTCTCGTTCCCGAAGGGGGCTTTGTGCTCGTCCCCTCGCGCTATTCCCGGCGGGCGCCTTCGGGCCACACCACGTCCACCGGAACGCCCCGGCCGCGCGCGGCCTCGACCGCGTCGCCGGTGCCGCCCCTGCCGCCGGACGGCTGCCCGTCCCACACCGCGACAAGCCGGTCGATCCCGCCCAGGATCGCTTCGTTCGCGGCCTCGTAGGCTTCCCGCCCGGCGGTCCGGTGCGGCATGTAGCGGACCAGAGTCGAGCGCATCAGAAGGCTGTCGAACTGCTCCAGGTTGTCCGGCTTGACCTTCGCCTCGCGGTAGTCCACCGAGGGGAGCACGACTTCGAGCTTCCCGCCGACCTCCAGGACGACCTCGGCGAAGATCTGGTCGGCCCCCCGGGCGAGGCAGGACAGGCCGACCAAGCCGCCGTCGCTGTAGGGCGCGAGAACCTCGGCCAGGGCCGCACGCACCAGCGGGACGCTGCCGCTCGTCAGATTGGAGTGACCGGTGATCCCGATCCGCGTCATGCCGACTCCTCGGAGGTCGAGTTCTCAGGCAGCAGGGTATGCCCACCGCCGGCCCGCGGTGGAGGAACCGTCGTCCACAGGTCTGTGCGTATCCCTGCTCGGGTGGCGGCGGGCGGGGTACGGTGGCCCGTGGATGGGAGGTGCGTTGTGACCACGACCCCCGCTGCTGTCGCGGAGTCCGGGTTGGACGTGCTCGGCACGGTGGACGTCGACGACGTGCTCGACTACCTCCACCGCGACCTCAAGCGGCTGCCCGGGTACCTCGACCTCTACCGGCGCTACCTGCGTCAGCGCTGGGACGTCTTCGCGCTCGACTTCACCCCCGACAGCCGCGACTGGGCCGAGCGCATGACCGCCGACGAGCGCGACGCGTTCGTGGCGATCTCCTCCGGCTTCCACCACGGTGAGCGGCAGGTCGAGGTCGAACTCCCGCTGTTCATGCTCGGCGGCGACGACGAGGCCAAGATCTACCTCTCCAGCCAGATCGAGGACGAGGCCCGGCACACGGTCTTCTTCGACCGCTTCTACCGCGAGGTCGTCGGCCTGCCCGGCGACTCCGTGCAGGACCTCCTGGACGCCTCCTACAACTACGTCTCCGAGACCTTCATCGGCCCCTTCGGGCTGCTCGCCCACCTCGGCGACACCCTGCGCCGCGACCCCGACGACCCCGTCGCCCGAGTGCGGTTCGGCACCGCCTACTTCCTGTGGATCGAGGGCGTGCTGGCCCTGTCGGTCATGAAGATCACCCTGGGCTACTGCCGCTCGCGCGGCGTCCTGCCCGGCTACTCCGCCGGGTTCACCGCCACCTGCCGCGACGAGGCCCGCCACGTCCAGTTCGGCATGCGCTTCCTGCGCGACTCCGTGCGCGCCGACCCCCGCCTGCTGCTGGAGGTCCACGAGACGCTGCGCACCCTGCTCGCCATGAACCGCGCCACCAGCCGCCCCGTGGAACTGGGCGCCCTGGGCTGGTCGGGCGAGGAGGTCCGGCGGCTGATGATCCGCCAGTTGTGGATGAAGGTCAACGACGTCGGCATCGACCTCCCCTCCGACATCCGCGACAGCATCCAGCGCATCGAACCCGACCTCGCCGGAGGATGACCGTGGCGCTCGACCGCACCGCACCGCCCTCCCCGCCCTCCGCCGCCCCCGCGCACCGCGCGGCGGACCCGGCCGCGCCGCCGCCGTTCCTCGGCCCCGCCTGGGCCGAGGCCGTGCGCGCCGCCGTCGACTCCGGCCCCCCGCCCGAGGTCCGCGCCGCCAAGCTCGACAAGTACTGGACCTGGATCGAGCGCCGCCGCGCCGACTACACCGCCACCTGGGTGCTGGGCGTGCGCGGCGCCCCCGCCGCCCTCGGCTCCACCCGCCGCGACATCACCCTGGAGTGGTCCGGCGGCCGGTGCGCCCGCGTCGCCGTCACCGCGCCGGACGCGTCCACCCCGCCCGGCACCTACGTCCTCAGCGCCGAGTACGCCGTCTGGCGGCGCCTGCTCTCCGGCGAGGACCCCGGCCGGGTGCTGATGTACCGGCAGATGCGCCTGGAGCACGGCGACGTCCTGCTGTTCTTCCGCGGCGTGTACTTCTTCGTGGAGTCGCTGGCGGCCCTGGCCAGGGTGCCCGCCGCCGTGCCCTGACCCCGCTGCCCCACCCCCACCCCACCCCCGGCCCGGCCGCGCGCGGTCCGTGCGCCTCCGCCGTGCTGGCACAATCCCGTCATGCCGGAAACCCCCTCCACTCGGCGCCCGCGCCGCGTCCGCCGCCTCGTCCTCTCCGCCCTGGTGCTGCTCGTTGTCGGCACCTGGCTCAACAACACCGCGCTGCTGGCCCCCGAGCCCGGCACCGGGCCGGGCGTGCTCGCCCACCGCGGCCTGGGCCAGACCTTCGACCCCCGGGGCGTGGCGGCCGACACCTGCACGGCCGAGCGCATGGACCCGCCCGAGCACGGCTACCTGGAGAACACGGTCGCCGGCATGCGCGCCGCGTTCGACGCGGGCGCCGACCAGGTCGAGTTCGACGTCCACCGCACCGCCGACGACCGGTTCGCGGTGTTCCACGACTGGGAGGTCGACTGCCGCACCGAGGCCAGCGGCACCACCCGCGACTTCACCCTGGAGGAGTTGCGGCGCCTGGACATCGGCCACGGCTACACCGCCGACGGCGGCCGCACCCACCCCTTCCGCGGCGAGGGCCGGGGCCTCATGCCCTCCCTCGACGAGGTCCTCGCCGAGTTCCCCGACCGGGAGCTGCTGATCCACGTCAAGAGCGAGGACCCCGAGGAGGGCGTGCTGCTCGCCGAGCGGCTGGCCCGGCTGCCCCGCGAGCGGCTCGCGCGCATCACCGTCTACGGCGGCGACCGCCCCGTCGCCGCCCTGCGCGAGGAGCTGCCCCGGGTGCGGTCGATGTCGCGCCAGACCCTCACCGACTGCCTGATCGCCTATGAGGCGCTGGGCTGGACCGGCCACGTCCCCGACTCCTGCGCCCACACCCAACTGCACATCCCCGAGGGCTACGCGCCGTGGCTGTGGGGCTGGCCGGCGCGCTTCACCGAGCGCATGGCCTCGGTGGACACCCGGGTGGTCCTGGTGGCGGGCTCCGGCGGGTTCTCCGAGGGCTTCGACACCCCCGCCGCGCTGGAGCGCGTGCCCGACGACTACGCCGGGCTGGTGTGGACCAACCGGGTGGACCGGATCGCCCCGCTGGTGGCCGAGGGCGCCGGCCCCGGCGCCGCCGGCGGCCCCGGGCACGGCGGCTAGTCCGGCGGCCGCCGCCCTGCGGCGCCGCCGGCGCGGCGCTACCGGCCGGCGTGGTCCAGGACCCAGGCCGCGACCGCCGCGGCGGTGTCCTCGACCGCGGCGGTGGTGGTGTCCAGCAGGTCCACCGGCGGGTGCATCTCGTGGGCGGTGTCGCGCACCCACGCGGCGTACTCCAGCATCTCGGCGATGCGCGGCTCGTCCCACTCCCGCCACTTCGGCCGCGCCCGCAGCCGCTCGGCCAGCACCTCGGGTTCGGCCATCAGCGACAGGTAGCGGATCTCGGAGAACAGGACCCGTTCGGGCAGCGGCTCCAGCTCCGGCGGCACCACCGTGCCGCACAGCACCACCGGGCGGCCGTTCTGATGGACCATCGCCGCCGTGCGCAGCCACGTGGACCGGAACAGCGGGTGCTCGGTGCCGGAGTCGCGCAGCCCGGCCGTCCACAGCAGGTCCTGCTCCAGCACCACGAACCGGTCGGCGAGCAGGGGCAGCAGCAGCCGCGCCACGGTGGACTTGCCGGTGCCGCTGGGTCCGGTGACGCAGTACAGCGGCAGCCGGGCGAAGGGTTCGCGGTGGCCGCACCGGGCGCACCGCAGCACCGGCCCCGGCTCCACCCGCGGGTGGTCGGTGTGCTCACCGCAGCGGGCGCAGATGAGCGGGTTCACGCCGCCCCGGCCCGGACCGGGGCGGCGCCGGCGGCACCGCCCCGAAGGGTTCCGGCGGGGCCGCGCCGGTCAGTCGAAGAGGTCTTCAAGGAAGCTCTTGCGGCGCCGCTGGTGGCCGTAGGGACGGGGGGAGTCGGAGTAGCCGCCGTGGCCGTAGGGACGGGGGGAGTCCGAGTAGCCGCCGTGGCCACCGTGGAACGGCGCGGGGGAGTCGGGCCGCCCGTAGCCGCGCGGGGAGTCGCGGTAGGGGCGCGCCGGCGCGTGGCCGACGGCACCGCCGTAGTGGCGCTGCTCGGCGGCGACGATCTGCTCCAGCTCGCCGCGGTCGAGGAAGATCCCCCGGCAGCTATCGCACTGCTCCAGGTGGATCCCCATACGGTCGAATGTCTGCATACGGCCTTGGCACTTAGGGCATATCACACGCCCACCATAGCGGCCCGCACCTCGGAGCGGCATAAAGATGAAAACCCCCTCATGAAAGGCCAATCCACGGCACCGACGGGCGGCGGGCGCGCCGCTCGCGCCCAGGCCAGGAGCCCCGGCGCGGCGCGGCGGGCCGCCCCGGACCCGCCGCGCGCCGCCCGCCGGCCCCCGCCGCCGCGGCGGTGCCGGCCCGACCGCAGCTTCTACACTCGCCTTGATGACGATCCGGCCCCTACGGACGTCGCCATCTCCCTGCGAAGGAACCCTCATCCATGACCAACGAGCACAGTGGGCCGGGGCGGCTGCTCTCCGGCCGCTACCGGCTGTCGGAGCTGATCGGCGAAGGCGGGATGGGTCGCGTCTGGGAGGGGGTCGACGAGCTGCTGGACCGCCCGGTCGCCATCAAGGAGCTGATCATCCCGCCCCAGCTCCCCCGCGACGAGGTCGAGGTGCTGCGCACCCGCATGCTGCGGGAGGCGCGCAGCGCGGCCCAGCTCAGCCACCCCAACATCATCACCGTCTTCGACGTGGTCGAGATCGACGACCGCCCCTGGATCGTCATGGAGCTGGTGCGCGGGACCTCGCTGTCCGACGTCATCAAGAGCGAGGGGCCGCTGCCGCCCGGGCGCGTGGCCCGGATCGGCCTCCAGGTCGCCGCCGCGCTCGCCGTGGCCCACGAGCGCGGCATCGTGCACCGCGACATCAAGCCCGCCAACGTGCTCATCGCGCGCGGCGACCGCGCGGTCCTCACCGACTTCGGCATCGCCCGCCTGGAGGGCACCACCAACCTCACCAGCACCGGCCTGCTGGTGGGCTCGCCCAGCTACCTGGCGCCCGAGCAGGCCCACGGCAACCGCGCCACCCCCGCCACCGACATGTGGTCCCTGGGCGTCACCCTCTTCCAGGCCACCGAGGGCCGCACCCCCTTCCAGCGCCCCACGCCCATGGCCACCCTCACCGCGATCGTCACCGCCGAGGTGCCCTCGCCCCAGGCCGCCGGACCGCTCACCCCGGTCATCGAGCACCTGCTGAGCAAGGAGCCCGACCAGCGGCCCTCCGTGCACGAGACCGCCCGCATGCTCCAGGAGGTCGCCCAGCCCGCCGGCGGCGCCGCCCCGGCCGCCGACGACCACGCCACCACCCGCGCCGAGCGGCCCGCGCCCCCGCCCGAGCCGGCCGAGCGCACCACCGCCATGCCCGCCGCGCCGCTGCCGCCGCCCGGCGGCGCCGACCACCACGACGCCTCGATCCCGCCCGGACCCGGGCCGGGCGGCCCCGCGCGCTCCGGCGGGTCCCGGCGCGGCCCGCTGGCGCTCGCCGCCGGCGCCCTGGTGCTGGTCGCCGTCGTGGCCCTGGCGGCGTGGCTGGGGCTGCGCAGCGGCGGATCCGGCGAGCTGACCGGTTCCGAGCAGAGCCCCTCGCCCGAGGCCACGCCGGAGGCCACCGGCGGCGACGAGGCCGGCGGGGGCGGCGCCGCGGCGAGCGAACCGCCCGCCTCCTCCCCCGAGGGCGGGCAGGGCGACGGCGGCGGCGAGGACGACCCCGAACTGCCCGACATGGAGGAGCACGAGGACCAGACCGGGTTCACCGTCGACGTCCCCGAGGACTGGCCGCTGGACCGCCGCGAGGGCACCAGCGTGTACTTCGACATCCCCGGCGGCGGCTACCTCCAGATCGACCAGACCGACGACCCCAGGAGCGACGCCCTGGACGACTGGCGGAACCAGGAGCCCTCGCTGTCGCAGAACTTCTCCGGCTACGAACTGGTGGGCATCGAGCCGGTCGAGGGCGAGGCGGTCGAGGAGTACGTCAGCGCCGCCGACTGGGAGTTCACCTTCGACGGCGGCGACGGCCGCATGCACGCCGTCAACCGCGCCTTCCACACCGAGGAGAAGGGCTACGCCCTCTTCCTCGTCTCGACCGAGGAGGACTTCGCCCTCAACCAGGCGATCCTGGACGAGATGACGGAGTCCTTCGAGCCCGCCGAGGCGTAGCCGCCCGGCCCCCGGGGCGCCCGCCGCCGCCCGCGCCCGGCGCGGGTGGCGGGCGGCGGCCTCAGCGCCGCGCCCCCGTGGGCAGGGTGAGGACTTCGGCGCCGTCGGGGGTGATGGCGATCGTGTGCTCGCTGTGCGCGGTGCGGCAGCCGGTCGCGCTGCGCAGGGTCCACCCGTCGGTGTCGGTGACGAGGTCGGCGGTGTCGGCCATCACCCAGGGCTCCAGCGCCAGCATCAGCCCCGGGCGCAGCCGGTGCCCCCGGCCGGGCCGCCCGGTGTTGGCCACGTGCGGGTCCTGGTGCATGGTCGAGCCGATGCCGTGCCCGCCGAACTCGGTGTTGATCTTGTACCCCGCCGCCGAGAGGACCGTGCCGATGGCGTGGGAGATGTCGCCGATGCGGGCGTTCGGCCCTGCGGCGGCGATCCCGGCGGCCAGCGCGCGCTCGGTCGCCTCGATCAGCGCGACGCTCTCGGGCGGCGCGGTGTCGCCCACGACGAAGCTGATGGCGGCGTCGGCGGCGACCCCGCCCAGCACCACGGCGAGGTCGAGCGACAGCAGGTCGCCTTCGGCCAGCGCGTAGTCGTGGGGCCGCCCGTGCAGGACGGCGTCGTTGACGCCCGTGCAGATGTAGTGGCCGAACGGGCCCCGGCCGAAGGACGGCGCGTAGTCGACGTAGCAGGACTGCGCGCCCGCCTCGGTGATCATCTCGCGGGTCCAGGCGTCGATCTCCAGCAGGTTGACGCCCACGGCGGCGCGGTCCTTGAGCGTGTGCAGGATGTCGGCGACCAGGGCGCCGGTGTCCCGGGCGCGGGCCACCTCGGCGGGACTCAGGATCTCGATCATGCGGCGCCTTCCTCAGGTTTCCAATAACTATCCCGGCCATACTATCCCGGTACTACAATCCGAGCCATGGTCAGGTTGCCGCTCACACCCGCAGAGGTCGAGCGCGGACAGCGCCTCGGCGCCCTCCTCCGTCGGGCGCGGGGGGAGCGCTCGATGCTCGACACCGCCCTCGCCGCCGGCGTCTCGCCCGAGACCCTGCGCAAGATCGAGTCCGGCCGGGTGGCCACCCCCGCCTTCCCGACCATCGCGGCGATCGCCGACGTCCTCGGCCTGTCCCTCGACGCCGTCTGGGCCGAGGTCAGCCGGCCCGACGGCCGGGCGGCCGACCCCGCCGGCCCCGACCGCGCCGCCCGCGCGCGGCTGGCCTCCTAAGACCCCGGCCACCCCAAGGCGCCACGGCCCCACGGTGCCACCGCTCCGCCCCGGCGCGGCCCCGGCCACACCTAGCGGCGGTGGCGGTGCGGCGGCAGGTCGGTGCGGGCGTCGTGGCCGGGGTCGCGGCAGGGCGGCACCAGCGGCGGCGGCAGCCCCCGGGCCACCTCGCGCAGCGCCGCCAGGCCGTGCGCGGTGGCCGCCGCCCGCGCGCCGCCGCGCCGCACGCACGCCAGGATCCGCCGTGTCGGCGCCGGGTCGCCGCGCAGCGGCACCCGCACCAGCCCGTGGTGGGCCGGCAGCGGCGCCAGCCGGGGCAGCAGGCACACCCCGAACCCGCCGGCCACCAGCGCGCAGATCGCGTTCCACTCCCTTGCCTCGTGGGCCACGCGCGGCGCGAACCCGGCCGCCGCGCACGCCGCCACGATCATCCGGTGCCAGTCCAGGCTCTCGGGCGCGGCGATCCACGGCTCGGCGGCGGCCTCGGCCAGGGCCACGCTGTCCCGGCCGGCCAGCCGGTGCCCGGCCGCCACCAGCAGGTCCTGGGGGTCCTCCAGCAGCGGGAACTGCTCGAACCGGGGGTCGTCCACCGGCGGGCTCTCCGCGGTGGGCGCCACCACGGCGATGTCGGCCTCGCCGGCCAGCAGCAGGTCGAAGCACTCCCCGGTCTCGGCCTCGCGCATGCGCGCCGCCACCCCCGGACGCGCCTCGGCCAGCCGCAGCACCGCCGGCACCACCACCGACGCCAGCGCCGTGGCGAACCCGCACATCCGCACGGTCCCGGCCGCGCCCCGGGCGTGCGCGTCGAGGTCGGCCCGCGCCCGCTCCCACTGGGCGTACAGCACGTCGGCGTGGGCCAGCAGCGTGTGCGCGGCGTCGGTCAGGCGCACCCGGCGGCCCCGGCGCTCCAGCAGGTCCACCCCCACCTCGCGGGCCAGCAGCCGGATCTGCTGGGAGACCGCCGAGGGGGTGAGGTGCGCGGCGCGCGCGGCGGCGGTGACCGTGCCCTTCTGGTGGACCAGCCGCAGGATCTGGAGGCGCCGCACGTCGATCATGTAGTCAGGACTACACGACGCTGTGCACATATGCGAGATGGACCTGCACGGTCGGCCGCGCCCAGACTCGGGACCATGCGGACATCCCCGGACACATCCCGCCGCGGCCCGGCCCGCCGCGCCGTGCCCGCGCCCGCCCTGGTGCTGGGCAGCGTGGTCAGCGTGCAGGTCGGGCAGGCGCTGGGACGCGACCTGTTCGCCTGGACCGGGCCGGCGGGGGTCGTGGCGCTGCGGCTGGGGATCGCCGCGCTGGTGCTGCTGCCGCTGTGGCGCCCGCGCCCGCCGCGCGACGCCCGCACCCTGCTGCTGGTCTGCGCCTACGGCGCCGCCATCGCCGGGATGAACCTCATCTACCCCGCCATGGCGCACCTGCCGATGGGCATGGCGGTGACCGTGCAGTTCCTGGGGCCGGTGGCGGTGGCGCTGGCCGGCTCCCGGCGGGCGGTGGACCTGGCGTGGGGCGGACTGGCCGGCGCGGGGATCCTGCTGTTCGCCGCAGACACCGGCACCGGATCCGGCGGGGCGGACCTGGTCGGGCTGGCGTACGCGGCGGGGTCGGGGGCGTCGATGGCCGCCTACATCCTGCTCAGCCGCCGGGCCGGGGCGGCGGCCGCCGACGGCGCGCCACTGGCCTGGGCGGTGGCCGTGGCGGCGCTCATCACGCTGCCCATCGGGGCGGTCCAGGAGGGCACGGCGCTGCTGGACCCCCGGCTGCTGGCCGCCGGGGCGGGGATCGCGGTGCTGTCGGCGGTGGTGCCCTACTCGCTGGACCTCGCCGCGCTGCGCCGGCTGCCGCCGCGCGTGGTCGGCGTGTTGCAGAGCCTGGAGCCGGCGGTGGGCGCGGTGGCGGCGCTGATCGTACTGGGCGAGCGGCTGGCATCTGCCCAGTGGGGCGCGGTGGCCTGCGTGACGGCGGCGGCCATAGGAGCCGTGGCGACCCGGCGCACCCGCCGGGACCGCGGCGCCGGTCCGCCGGAGTAGGGGCGGGGGCGCGTCGGAGGCGGGCACGCCCGCCTCCGGCGTCGCGTCCGACCCGGCCCGGCGCCGCGACAGGGCGTCCGGCGCCGTGGCAGAGTCGGCCCCATGCGCTGGAGTGCACAGCGGTGCCGCGCCGCGTTCGCCCGCGCCCGGGTGGCGCGCCTGGCCACCGCCGACGCCGACGGCCGCCCCCACCTGGCGCCGGTGGTGTTCGCCCTGTGGCGGGCGCCCGACGGCGGCGACACCCTGGCCACCGCCGTCGACCACAAGCCCAAGCGCACCACGGCCCTGCGCCGCCTGGCCGACATCGCCGCCAACCCGCGCGTGTGCCTGCTCGCCGACCACTACACCGAGGACTGGGACCGCCTGTGGTGGGTCCGGGCCGAGGGCGCCGCGCGGATCACCGCCGCAGGCCCCGAGCACGCCGAGGCGGTCGCCCGCCTGCGCGAGCGCTACGCCCCCTACCGGACCACCCCGCCGGCGGGCCCGGCGGTCCTGGTGTCGGTGGACCGCTGGACGGGCTGGTCGGCGCGCTGAGCGCGCCGCGCGCCCCGCCCTGGCCGCTCCGCACTCCCCGGCCCGCCGCCGGCTACTTCAGCAACTGGCGGGCCATCACCAGGCGCTGGATCTGGTTGGTGCCCTCGTAGATCTGGGTGATCTTGGCGTCGCGCATCATGCGCTCCAGCGGGAAGTCCTTCACATAGCCCGCGCCGCCGAGGAGCTGCACCGCGTCGGTGGTGATCTCCATGGCGGCGTCGGAGGCGTAGCACTTGGCGGCCGCGCCGAAGAACGCCAGGTCGGAGTCGCCGCGCTCGGACTTGGCGGCGGCGGCGTAGACCATCTGGCGGGCGGTCTCCAGCTTCATCGCCATGTCGGCGAGCATGAACTGCACGCCCTGGAACTCGGCGATCGCCTTGCCGAACTGCTTGCGCTCCTTGACGTAGGCCACCGCGTGGTCCAGCGCGCCCTGGGCGATACCCACCGCCTGGGCGCCGATGGTCACCCGGGTGTGGTCCAGGGTGCGCAGCGCGATCTTGAGGCCCTCGCCCACCTGGCCGACCAGCCGGTCGCCGGGGACGCGGACGTTGTCGAAGAACAGCTCGCGGGTGGGGGAGCCCTTGATGCCGAGCTTGCGCTCGGGCTCGCCCAGGGTGAACCCGGGGTCGTCGGCGTGCAGCACGAACGCGCTGACGTTGCGCCCGCGCGGGCCGTCGGGGTCGGTCACCGCCATCACCGTGTAGTACTGGCTCACCCCGGCGTTGGTGATCCAGGACTTCTGGCCGCTGATCACCCAGTCGTCGCCGTCGGCCACCGCCCGGGTGCGCATGCTCGCGGTGTCGGAGCCGGCCTCGCGCTCGGACAGGCCGTAGGAGAACATCGCCTCGCCGCGCGCCACCGGCGGCAGGTAGCGCCGCTTGACCTCCTCCGACGCCCCCAGGACGAGCGGCATCGTGCCGAGCTTGTTCACGGCCGGGATGAGCGAGGAGGACGCGCACGCCCGCGCGACCTCCTCGATGACGATGCAGGTGGCCAGCGCGTCGGCGCCCACCCCCTCGTACTCCTCGCCGATGTGGGGGGCGTGGAAGTCGGTGGCGCGCAGCGCGTCGTAGGCGGCCTGCGGGAACTCCGCGCGCTCGTCCACCTCGGCCGCGTGCGGCGCGATCTTGTCCTCGGCGACCGCGCGCACCGCAGCGCGCAGCTCCTCGTGCTCCTCGGTGGTGGTGAACAGGTCGAAGTCGCTCATGGCCGGACCGCTCCCTTCCTCGCTGACGGCGGCGGCCACCCGGCGCGCCGCTGGCACCGAGTGTCGCATCCTGGCATCTAGTGTCAGCCTACGGGGTGTCGGCGGCAAGGGGAACGGTCGCCGATACTCGGAGTTCGGATACACCGGCGCGGACCGGCCATCGACGCGGGTGGGATACGGGCGACGCGGGCGGGCCGCGACCGCAGGAGGAGGGGGAGAGGCATGGGGCAGCCGACCACGGGCGGCGGCGAGGCCGGCGGCACCGGCCGGGGCGCCGCGCCCGACCGCGGCGCGGTGGTGGCCGCCGCCCTGCGCCTGTTCACCGAGGCGGGCTATGAGTCCACCACCATGGACGACATCGCGGCCGCCGCCGGCACCAGCCGGCGCAGCCTCTTCCGCCACTTCGGGTCCAAGGAGGACATCCTCTTCGCCGAACTGGACGACCTCTTCGCGACCGTCGAGCGCTACCTGGCGGCCGCGCCCGGCGACGACCCGGTGGCCACCGTGCGGACCGCCGCGCGCATGGTGTTCCAGCGCTACGCGGCCGACCCCGCCATCACCGTGCCCCGGTTCCGGCTGGTGCGGGCCGTGCCGCGCCTGCGCGACCGCGAGATCGCCATGACCGCCCGCTACCAGCGGGCGTTCAGCCGCTACCTGGGCGGCGGCGCGGGCACCGGGCCGCGCGCGCTGGCCGCCGAGGCGCTGGCCGCCTCCGTCATCGCCGCGCACAATCACGTGCTGCGGTCGTGGCTGCGCTCGCCGGCGGATCCCGTGCCCTGGCACCGCTTCGACGAGGCCATGGACTTCGTCACCGGGTCCCTGGGCGACCTGCTGCGGGCGCCCGACGACGCCCGCGCGCGCCCGGCGGCCGAGCCGCAGGCGGTGCTGGTGGCGGTCTACCCGGCCCGTACGCCGGGGGCGGACGTGTTGAGCCGGGTGCGTGCGGCGTTGGAGCCCGACGACCCGGCCTGACGCGCGCGGGCGCCGGCCTCGGTGCGCGGCCGGGCGGGCACGGGGGCCTGCCCGGCCCCGCCCAGGTGCAGCGGGGAGCGCGGCCCGTGCACGCCGCGCGCGTCAAGCGCGCACTCGCCGAGCACGGCGTGCAGGAGGCCGTGCTGGAACGGCGTGGCGGTCGGGGCGGCGCCGCCGAGGCGGCGCGGGCGCCGGGGGACACGCCCGCGCGCGTCGGCGAAGGGGTCGTCGTCCGCGGCGGCCCGCCGGTGGGCGGCGGCCCGGGTGTCGGCCGGGGAGGGGAGGGAGTCCTCGTCGGACGCGGCGTCGTCACCGGTGTGGGGGGCGCCGCCGGCGGGGCTGCCGGTGCCGCGCCGTCGGCGGCGGGCCGGCGCGCCCGTGCCGGCGCCCGCGCCGGACCGCCCGCTCCCGCTGCCGGTCGTGCCGGGAAGGGCGGTGCCGGGCAGGGGCGTGCCGGGAAGAGTCGAGCCGGGGAGGGCCGCCGCGATGCCGGCCGCCGTGCCACTCGCCGCCGCCGCACCGGAGTCGGCGCCGACCTCCTCGCGGTCCCGGTCGCCGGCGGCCCGCCGCGCCCGCGCGGCGGCGCCGATGTGCTTGGCGACCCCCTCCGGCGCCGCCTTGGGGCCGAGCGGCAGCCGCCGGCCCGCCGGCGGCCCCAGGACGGCGTCCGGGCCGGCGCCCGCCGCCTCGGCGAGGTCGTCGGGCAGGGGCGCGTCCTCGCGCGGCCGCCAGGGCAGGCGGCCGGTGCCGCCGCAGTGCGGGCAGGGCACCTCGACCCCGGCGCCCGGGCTCCCGTCCGGGGCTCCGGGTACGGTCCGGTGGCCGTCGCAGCCGGTACAGACAGCCTCTCGGGGCAGGTCGCGCGCCATTCCGGCGTCCCTTCGGTCGGCGGTCCGGCACCCACCCGCCCGAGGACGGCGCGGCACCGGCACGCCCGCGGCACTGCGGGCGAGACCAGCAGGGTAGCGGCCCCCGGCCACCGCCGACAGCCCGCGCCCGGCCGGTACCGGCCGGGTCGGGCCGTGCCGCGTTCGGTTCGCCGCCCTGAGCCCGCGCGCGGGCCGGGGAACCGGCCGGGACCGGTTGCCCTTTCGGAAAACCGTCGGCCGCCGCCCGTGCCCGGGCCGCGCCTGGCCGGGACAGTGCGGACCGCCGGTCCGAGCCCGCCCCCGGACGGGGCCCGGCCGTGCCCGTTCGCGGCGCCGACCTGAGCCCGCGCGCGGGCCGGGGACCGGCCGGGATCGGCCGCGCCGGGTCGTCGCCCTGAGCCCGCGCGGGCCAGGGGACCGGTCGCGTCCGCGCGGACGGTCGGCGCCGGTTCGCGGGCGGGCCGGGTCCGTTGCGCCTGTTCGGGTCGTCGGCCTCAGGTCGCGCGTCGGGCGCGGATCCCCGCCAGGAGCAGGTCGATGACCTGGTCGAAGTAGGCGTTCTCCACGGCGAGGGCGTCGGAGGCCGACACGGCGGCGGCGCGGGCGTCGTCGGTCCCGCCGCGTGCGGCCGCCGCGCCCGCCCGCATGGCCACGGTCGTGGTGGCCGCCCCCAGGATCTGGTTGGCCAGGGCGCGGATCGCGACGGCCCGGTCCTCGTCGCCGCCGCCGGAGTCGGCCAGCGCGGCGATGATCCGGCGCGACAGGGCGAGCGCGTTGGGGCCCAGCAGCGGGCGGACGCCGGCGAACTCCGCCGCCCAGGCGCGGTCGGTCAGCGCCGTGTAGAAGCGCCGGGCCGTCGTCTTCACGGCGGACTCCCACGGCTCGTCGGGGCCGGGCAGGCCGGCGGCGGCCTCGGCCAGGACCGCGTCGAGGGCCAGGTCCACCAGGTCCTCGCGGCGGTCCACGTACCAGTAGAGGCTCGTGGCGTGCACGCCCAGTTCGGCGGCGACCTTGCGCATGGTCAGCGCCGGCGCGCCGTCGCGGTCGAGCAGCGCGATGGTCCCGGCCACGATGCGCTCGCGGCTGAGCGCGGGCTGGGCGCGGCGGCCGCGCGGGGGACGGGTGAACACGCTGTCGGGCTGCTGGTTGTCACGGGGTTCGGCCATGGCCATCAGACTACTCGCGATCCTACGTTGTATGTCTTTATCCAACAGTGTATGTTGACGGCCAACGGCAGCACCCGCCGCCCACCCGCTTCGTCCAGGAGGCCCCCCGTGTCCATGAGCGCAACCGCCGCCCCCGAGGCCGCACCCACCGCGACCACCCCCGCCGCAGCCGCCACCGCCGAGCCCGTCGACGCGGCCCGCACCACCACGCTGGCGCCGCGCGGCCTGACCGCCTTCCTCGTGATCGCGTTCGCGTTCTCCTGGGGCGCCTGGTGGGCCGGCTCGACCTTCCTGCCCGGCGGCAACCCGATGCCCACGGTGATCGCCGGCAGCTTCGGCCCCGCCGTCGCCGCCGTGATCGTCACCCTGGCGACCGACGGCATCTCGGGGGTCGGCGCCCTCTTCCGCCGCTACTCGCCCCGGCGGCGCGGCTGGTTCCGGCCGCTGGCCGCGATCGTCCTGGTCCTCGCGGCCATCGCGGGCTCGGCGGCGGTCCCCGTCTACCTCCAGGGCGCGGTGCCCGACATCGCCGCGCTGAGCGCGGCCGCCGCCCTGGCCCCGGTGAACTTCCTGGTCATCGCCCTGGCCGGCGGCGGCAACGAGGAGTTGGGCTGGCGCGGGTTCGCGCTGCCGCGCCTCCAGGGGGCGCTGCCCCCCGTGGCCGCCAACGCGGTGCTCGGCGCGATCTGGGCCGTGTGGCACGCCCCGCTGTTCACCATCGCCGGCACGGTGCAGTCCGACGTCTCCTTCCCCGCCTACGCCCTGCTGTGCGTCGCCCTCACCGTGATCCTCGGCTACGTCTTCAACGCCTCCCGAGGCGGCGTGCTCCTCGCGGTCGCCGCCCACGCCGCCGTCAACGTCGTCACCGGCCTCAAGGGCACGGCGGTCGGCGACCCGGCGGGCATCGGCGAGGTCGCCCTGGTCGGCCTGGCCGCCCTGATCCTGGTCGTCCTCACCCGAGGCCGTCTCGGCGTCGCCACCGCCGGCCGCCGCCCCCGCCGCTAATCCCCGCAGCCCTACCGCACGTCAGCCCGAGCGCGCCCCCGCCCGTCCCCAGGACGGCCGGGGGCGCTCGCGCGTGCGCGGTCATCGGCCCTCGGGGGGATCGCTACGGGGCGGCGGCGCGCAGGAAGGACTCGGTGAAGTGGTCCAGGGACTCCTCAACCGGGGGAAGGTGCTCGCCCAGGGCCGTCTCCAGGGCCGGGCGGGTCATCATGTGCACGGCGGGCGGGCCGATGATCAGTTGGATGAGCACCGGCATCGGCAGCGGGCGCAGGCGGCCCGCCTCGATCTCGGGACGCAGCAGGGTGCTGATCCCGGCGAACACGCGCGGCATGGCCTCGCCCAGCAGGCGGGTGCCCGGTCCCTGGGGGCGGGCGAGCAGGTCGGCGAAGATGGCGGGCACCACGCGGGGCTCGCGGGCGAAGGCGTGCACCACCGCCCGCTGCACCCCGCGCACCACGTCCGCCAGCCGCTCGGGCGGCGCGGCGGCCAGCGCCTCGACGTCGATCACCGGGCCGTAGCGCTCGAACACCGCCGTCAAAAGGCCGTCGCGGCCGTGGAAGACGGTGTGCAGGCTCGGCAGCGCGCAGGGCGCGGCCGCCGCCACGGCCTCCAGGGTGACGGCGCCCAGGCCGCGCTCGCCGATCAGCCGGGCCGCCGCCGCGACGGCGCGCTCGCGCACCGGCGGGCGGCCGCCGGGGTCGATCCCGGCGGCGCGCACGGCGGCGTCGAGGGCGGCGCGGGTGCCGCCGATGCGCCGCAGCAGGGTGCTGCGCGAGACGTTGGCGGCGGCGGCGATCGCGGTGAGGGGGACGTCGGCGACGTCCTGCCCGCGCTCGCGGGCGGCCGCCACGGCGGCGTCGACCAGGTCGGCGGGGACGGTGGGCGCGGACGGAACAGGGGGCTTCCCGGCTGCGTTCCCGACGTCCCGGGCGCCGCCGGGAACGTCGTTCGGGGCAGGGGAACGGGATCCGGATGTCATGACACTCGATACTACTGTAAATCGCATGACGTTCCAGATATGAAGGCAGGGAGTCAACCGGGACGCCGGCCGGCGTCCCCTCATCCCCGTCGAGAGGTCCGATCATGCGCAGCACAACCTCGGCCGCCGTGGGCAGCGCGGTTTTCTTCCTCGCCGCTCCGGGCACGGTGGTCGGTGTCATCCCGTGGCTGATCACCGGCTGGGAGTTCACCGAGCCGCTGCCCTACTGGGCGGTGGCCCGGTGGGTCGGGGCGGTCCTCATCGCCGCCGGGCTCTACGTCTGCGCGCACGCCTTCGCGCGGTTCGCCGCCGCCCGGGGGGTGCCCATCCCCGCCGCGCCCACCGAGCACCTGGTGGTCGACGGCTTCAACCGCTACGTCCGCAACCCCATGTACGTCGCGCTGCTGCACGTGCTGATCGGCGAGGCCCTGCTGTTCGGCTCGGTGGGCGTGCTGGCCTGGGCGCTGACCGCCTGGCTGGTGGCGGCCCTGTTCGTGCGCTTCTACGAGGAGCCGGTGCTGGCGCGCATGTTCGGCGCCGAGTACGCCGAGTACCGCCGCAACGTGCGCGCCTGGGTGCCGCGCCTGCGGCCGTGGCGTCCGGCCGCGGCCCGCCCGGGCCGCTAGGCGGGGGCGCCGGCGCGCACCGCCGCCGGTGTCGGCGCGTCGCGGTCCGCCGGTGGTTCCGGCGGGCCGCCGGTGTGTCCAGGATGTGAACGGATCCACCCGTTGCCCGTGGAAAGAACTGCGAAACTTCGCCCTGAGAGAAATCCACCGCGCGATTAACGGTGTGGCCCATGTCACGACTTCGCTAATGCGCGACAATTGTATTATTTTGCTTCACCGGAGTTTAATAAGAACTGAACAGAGAGACCGGGACGGCATTCCCTGATCCCCGCATCCCCGCCTGGAAAGGTGCTCGGGCATGAGCGAAGACGGCAAAGAGCGCGCGGTTGAGCTGCGGTACGAAGGTGGGGCGCACACCCTTCCCCTGCTCACTGGAACCGAAGGCGACGAAGCCTTCGAGACCAAGACCCTCCTGTCGGCCACCGGCAAGGTCGCCCTCGACCCCGGGTTCGCCAACACGGCCGCCTGTCAATCCAAGATCACCTATATCGACGGCGAAGCGGGCATTCTGCGCTACCGCGGCTACCCCATCGAGGAGCTTGCCGCGCAAAGCTCCTTCCTCGAAGTGTCCTACCTCGTCATCCACGGGGAGCTGCCGGGTCCCGGCGAGCTCAAGGAGTTCTCCGAGCAGTTGCGCGCCAACGCCGCCCTGCCCGCCGAGATGCGCACCATGCTCGACGCCTTCCCGCGCGACGCCCACCCCATGACCCTGCTGGCCAGCGCGGTCAACACCATGGCCGCGTTCTACGCCGACACCGTCGACCCCAAGGACACCGAGCAGGTCGACCGCGCCACCACCCTGCTGCTGGCCAAGCTGCCCACCATCGCCGCCCACATCTACCGCAACTCCGTCGGCCAACCCCCGCTGGAGCCCGACGACTCCCTCGGCTACGTCGAGGACTTCCTGCGCATGACCTTCGGCGGCCTCAGCGGCGAGTCCGAGCTGGACGCCCTGTTCGTCAAGGCCATGGACCTCCTGCTCATCCTGCACGCCGACCACGAGCAGAACTGCTCCACCGCCACCGTGCGCGTCGTCGGCTCCTCCCAGGCCAGCCTCTACGGCAGCGTCTCCGCCGGGATCAACGCCCTGTTCGGCCCCCTGCACGGCGGTGCCAACCAGGCCGTCCTGGAGATGCTGGAGGAGATCCGCGACCTCGGCGGCGACGTCGACTCCTACCTGGCCAAGGTCAAGGACAAGGAGAGCAAGACCCGGCTGATGGGGTTCGGCCACCGTGTCTACAAGAACTACGACCCCCGCAGCAAGGAGATCAAGGGCCTGGCCGCGCAGATCCTCGACCGCCAGGCCGAACCCGACGAGCTGTTCGAGCTGGCCCTGCGGCTGGAGGCCAAGGCGCTGGCCGACCCCTACTTCACCGACCGCAAGCTCTACCCCAACGTCGACTTCTACAGCGGCGTCATCTACCGGGCCATGGGCTTCCCCACCAGCATGTTCACCGTCCTGTTCGCCCTGGGCCGGCTGCCCGGGTGGATCGCGCACTGGCGGGAGCAGCGGCTCGACCCCGCCGCCCGCATCGCCCGCCCGCGCCAGCTCTACACCGGCCACGCCAAGCGCTCCTACGGCCGATCCTGACCGCGCCGGCACCGGCGGGCGACCCCGCGCCGCCCGCCGGGTCGGCACCCGGCAACGACTTGGCACACCCCCGGTAATAACTCCCCCGCACCGGCCATCACCCCCCGCGCCCCCGGGCAGGCGTCCTCCCGGGCCGGAACGATCGGGGGAGACATGCTTGACTACATGGTCCGCAACTGGTGGGCTCTGGCCGTCCGGGGCGCCCTGGCGATCCTGTTCGGTTTCGTCGCCGTCCTCTGGCCCGGGCTCACCGTCCTCGCCCTGGCGATCGCCTTCGGCGTCTACGCCCTGGCCGACGGCCTGCTCGCCGGGTGGGCGGCCCTGCGCGCCGCCAAACCCGACCGCCCGCCGCTGGTCCTGGAGGCCGTGCTCGGCGTGCTGCTGGGCATCCTCGCGCTCACCTGGCCCGCCCTCACCGTCTTCCTCCTCTCGCTGATCATCGGCCTGTGGGCGGTGGTCACCGGCGCCTTCGAGATCGCCGCGGCCGTGCGGCTGAGCAAGGAGATGACCGGCGAGTGGCTCTACATCTTCGCCGGCGTGCTCTCGGTCGCCTTCGGCCTGGTGCTGTGGGTGGCGCCCCTGGGCGGCGCCCTGGGCCTGGCGTTCGTCATCGGCGTCTACGCCATCGTCTTCGGCGCCGCGCTGGTGGTGCTGAGCCTGCGGCTGCGCCTGGCCCGCGCCGAGCAGGGCGGCCGCCGCGACGCGCTGGACCGGCCCGCCGGCGCGCCCGAGGAGCACACCGCCGGCCCCGCCGAGGACCGCGACCGCGCCGACGACGCGCACCCCGAGGACCCCGCGGACCCCGAGGACCGCGAGCACACCGGCCACCGCGGCCCCCGCCGCGAACCCGGCGCCCCCGGCACCGGCCCCACCGCACCGGGCACCCCCGGGCCCGGCGACGGCGCGTAACGCGCGCGGCCGACACCGCGCCGCCCGCCCGCACCCTGGGGCGTACCCCCGCCTCCGCCTCCCGGCCGACGCGCCCGCCGCCCCCTGCGGCACACACTGGGCGCCGCCCCGCCCGGCCGGGGCGTAGTTGAATGGAGGCATGCCCGATGCGCCAACCGCCGGCTGGCCGCCCGACAGCGGCTCCGTGCTGATCGGGCGCGTCCGCCTGCCCGCCTGGGCGGTCGACCTGCTGCTCGCCGCGCCCGTGGCCGCCGTCGCGCTCGCCGCCGAGTACGTCACCGCCGCCGGCCGGGGCCTGGCCGTCCCCGGGCACAGCGTCGCCCTGCTGCTGGCCGGCGCGCTCGCCCTGGCCGTGCTCACCCGGCTGCCGCTGCCCGCCGCCGTGGTGCTCGGCACGGTCAACCCGCTGTACTACATGCTCGGCCAGGTCGACTCCTGGGCGGCCTGGCTCGCGTTCCCCGTCGGCGTCATCCGGCTGGGCGCCACCGGCCACCGCGCCGCCGCCGTCACCGCCACCCTCCTGTTCATGGGCACCATCGCCGTGGGGGAGACCCTGCGGTTCGAGCTGTGGCGCGCGCTGTCCACCCTCGGCGGCGCCCTCGTCGTGCTGCTCGCCGGCGAGATCGCCCGCAGCAACCGCGCCTACCTGCACGAGGTGCAGCGCCGCGCCGCCGAGGCCGAACGCACCCGCGAGGAGGAGGGCCGCCGCCGCGCCACCGAGGAGCGGCTGCGCATCGCCCGCGAACTCCACGACGTCGTCGCCCACCACATCTCGCTCATCAACGTGCAGGCCGGCGCCGCCGCCTACCGCCGCGACGACCCCGAGGGCGCCTACGCCGCCCTGGACGCCATCAAGGCCGCCAGCCGCCAGGCTCTGCGCGAACTGCGCACCACCCTGGGCGTCCTGCGCCAGGTCGACGACGGCCCCGCCACCGCCGCGCCCACCGCGCCCGCCCCCACCCTGGCGCGCGTGGGCGAACTCGCCGAGCACACCACCCGTGCCGGGCTGCCGGTGGACCTGCGCGTGGCGGGCGACCCCGTGCCGCTGCCCGCCGCCGTCGACCTCGCCGCCTACCGCATCGTCCAGGAGGCCCTCACCAACGCGCTGCGCCACTCCGGCGCCACCCGCGCCGACGTCGCCGTCACCTACCGGCCCGGCGGCGTCGGCGTCGAGGTGCGCGACAACGGCACCGCCACCGCGCCGCCCGCCGAGGGCAACGGCCTGCGCGGCATGCGCGAACGCGCCGCCGCGGCCGGCGGCACCTGCCAGGCCGGACCCCGCGCCGACGCCCCCGGGTTCCTGGTGCGCGCCGACCTGCCCCTGCCGGGGGGCGCGGGTGGTGCGGGCACCACCGCCGACTGACGTGCCACCCGGCGTCCCGTCCCCGCGCCCCGCGCCGGACCCGCCGCCGGGCGCCCGCCCCTGGTAGGAAGGGGGGACGGCGCCCGCCCGCGCCGCCCCGCACCGCCCCCCGCTCCGCCCCCGCCCACCCGAAGGTGAGGACCGCATGATCCGGGTGCTGCTCGCCGACGACCAGAACCTCGTGCGCGCCGGGTTCCGCTCCATCCTGCACGGCGAGGACGGGATCAGCGTGGTGGCCGAGGCCGGCGACGGCGCCGAGGCGGTGCGCCTGGCCGCGGCCGAGCGCCCCGACGTCGTCCTCATGGACGTGCGCATGCCCGTGGTCGACGGCCTGGAGGCCACCCGCCGCATCGCCGCCGACCAGCGGCTGGCCGGTGTCAAGGTCGTCATCCTCACCACCTTCGACCTCGACGACTACGTCTACGCCGCCCTCAAGGCCGGCGCCGCCGGGTTCCTCGTCAAGGACACCGAGCCCGCCGAACTCGTGCACGCCGTCCGCGTCGTCGCCCGCGGCGACGCCCTGCTCGCCCCCTCGGTCACCCGACGCCTCATCAGCGAGTTCGCCGACCGCGTCAAGGAGCCCCCGCCCGCGCCGCTGCTCAACTCCCTCACCGAGCGCGAACGCGAGGTGCTGGCGGGCGTGGCCGCCGGACTGTCCAACGACGAGCTGGCGCGCCGCCTGCTGGTCAGCCCCGCCACCGCCAAGACCCACGTCAGCCGCGTGCTCACCAAGCTGCGCGCCCGCGACCGCGCGCAGTTGGTCGTCATCGCCTACGAGAGCGGCGTGGTTCGCCCCGGCTGGCTCGGCTGACACCCCGGCCCCACCGCGCCCGGCGGGCGTGAATCCGCGCGGACGGGGCAGACGGCATAACACAGGGCGAACCGCCGCGGGGTTACCCCGCCGTCACTGGCCGGACACGGCCGTCGGCACCGCGCGCTCTTGTGGGGTTCCCGCGGCGGGGCGAGACTCTTTTCAAGACCCGTGACACCGTCGCCGGAGACGAACACCCATGCGGCCAGTGCCGAGTACGCCCGCACCGCCAAGGCCGCCGACGACCACGGACCGCTTCGGCCCGGCGCCGCGCCGGAGCGGCCGGCGGCTGCGGCCCCGGCCCCCGCGCGTCCGCGCCCCCCGCGCCGGCCGCGCCCGCGCGGGGCGCCAACGCCCCGCCACGGGAGGCAACGCACCCGGAGCGCACCGATGACCCACTGCACCGACCCCGACTGCACCGGTGCGATCGACGACGGCTACTGCGAGGTGTGCGGCATGGCGCCGACCACCACCCCGGAGCAGGAGCCGGCCGTCCCCGCACCCCGCTCGGCGGCCGACGCCCCCGCCGCCGCGGTCGCCGTCGTGCCCGACCTGGGCGTGCGCCCCGCCGCCGCCGAGCCCATCACCCCGCCGGCGGCCACCAACGGGGCGCCCTCCCGCGCCGCCGGCGGCGCCGGCCCCGGCGCGCCCGGCGCCCGCGGCCCGTCCGGTGCGGGCTCCGCCTCCGGCGCGCCCGGCGCCTCCGGCGGGTCCGCGCCGTCGTCCCCGGTGTCCGTGCCCTCCCTGCGCGACGCCGCCCGCATGTCGGCCCGCACCAACCCGCCCCGCCACCGCCCCCGCGGCACCGCCGTCCTGGTCGACCCGCCCCGCGTCGCCGGCACCGGCCCCTCCTCGCGCGGGCTGCTGGGCCTGGGCATGGTCCAGGTGCCGCCCGTGCCCCGCCGCGACCCCGCCACCGCCGTCATGAGCGACCCCGTGGTCGCCGAGAAGAACCGCTTCTGCGGCCACTGCGGCGAACGTGTCGGCCGCTCCCGCAACGGCCGCCCCGGCCGCACCGAGGGCTACTGCGGCGCCTGCCGCACCGAGTTCTCCTTCACCCCCAAGCTGCGCCGCGGCGACCTCGTCGCCGGCCAGTACGAGGTGCTCGGCCCCCTGGCCCACGGCGGGTTCGGCTGGGTCTACCTCGCCCGCGACCGCAACGTCAACGACCGCTGGGTGGTGCTCAAGGGCCTGCTCAACAGCGGCGACGCCGAAGCCCACCAGACCGCCGCCGCCGAGCGCGCCGTGCTCGCCGAGGTCGAGCACCCCAACATCGTCAAGATCTACAACTGGGTCCAGCACCCCGACCCCCGCACCGGGATCCCCGCCGGCCACATCGTCCTGGAGTACGTCGGCGGGAAATCCCTGCGCGACGTCCTGCTGGAGCGGCGCGCCCGCAACGGCGGCGACGGCCTGCCGGTCGAGCAGGTCATCGCCTACGGCCTGGAGTGCCTGCGCGCCGTCCACCACCTGCACTCCAAGGGCCTGCTCTACTGCGACTTCAAGCCCGACAACGTCATCCAGTGCGAGGAGCAGATCAAGCTCATCGACCTGGGGGCGGTGCGCCGCATCGACTCCGACAGCCGCGTCTACACCACCCCCGGCTACCGGGTGCCCGAGAGCGAGCTGCGCGCCATGGGCCCCTCCGTCAGCTCCGACCTCTACGCCATCGCCCGCTGCATGGCCGTGCTCAGCTTCCGGTTCGACTTCACCCGCCGCTACGAGCACGACCTGCCGCCCGCCCGCAGCGTCCCCGTGCTGGCCCGCCACCCCTCCTACGACCGGCTGCTGCGCCGCGCCCTCAACGCCGAGCCCGTGCTGCGGTTCCACGACGCCGCCGAGATGGCCGAGCAGCTCACCGGGGTGCTGCGCGAGGTCCTCTCCGACAAGGAGAGCCGGCCCCACCCCGCGCCCTCGGCTCTCTTCGGCCCCGAGCGGCCGCTGTTCAGCTCCGGCCACCTGGGCGGGGTCATCGACGAGGCCGACCGGCTGCTCCAGCGGCCCGCCCCCGCCGAGTGCGCCGCCGGCCTGCCCTACCCCCGCGTCGACGCCGAGGACCCTGCCGCCGACCAGCTCGCCAACATCGCCGCGCTCAGCCCCGAGGACCTCGCCGCCACCCTCTCCGGCGACAGCGACCCCACCCCCGAGACCCGGCTGCTGCACGTCCGCGCGCTCATCGGCGTGGGCCGCCTCGACGAGGCCGCCGCCCACCTCCAGGACCTCGGCACCGGCTCCGCCGACCACTGGCGGCCCTACTGGTACTGGGCGGCGATCGCGCTGGCCCACGGCGACCACGACACCGCCCGCGAGCGCTTCGAGGAGCTGTTCGACCACCTGCCCGGCGAGGCCGCGCCCAAGCTCGGCCTGGCCGCCGCCTGCGAGGGGCTGGGCGTCTGGGAGGCCGCCGCCGACCTCTACCGCACCGTGTGGCTCACCGACCACTCCTACGTCAGCGCCGCGTTCGGCCTGGCCCGCATCCGCCTGGCCCAGGGCGACCCCGCCGCCGCCGTGCGCGTCCTGGACATGGTGCCCGAGCTGTCCAGCGTGCACATCGCCGCGCAGATGGCCGCCGTCAGCCTGCTGGTCGGCGACGGCGACCCCGACGACCCGCGCACCCTCGACGCCGCCGCCTTCCACGGCGCCGAGGCGCGGCTGCGCCGCCTGGGCCTGCACGGCGACGCCGGGCTGCGCCTCAAGGCCCGCGTCCTGCACGCCGCCCTGGACTGGGTCCTGGCCGGCAGCACCGCCCGCGAGGGCGCCGACCTGCTCGGCGCGCCCTTCACCGAGGACGGGCTGCGCCGCGCCCTCGAACGCACCTACCGCGAGCGGTCCCGCCACGCCGAGAACGGCACCCGCCGCCGCGCCCTCGTCGACCTCGCCAACGAGGTCCGGCCCCGGACGTGGCTGTGAACGCCCGCACCGGCCCCGCGCGCCGCGCCCCCGCCCCCGCGCCCCGGCCCGCCCCCGGCGCCGCCCGCCCGAGGAGGTGGCCGCCGTGCCGGTGAAGTGCTCGGCCTGCGGGGCCGTCGCCGCGCTCGGCGACGCCTACTGCGAGGGCTGCGGCCACACCCTGGCCGGCGGCCCCGCCGCCGCGCCCGCCGCCCCCTGCGCCCGCTGCGGCGGACGTGTCGCCGGCGGTGCCTGCGCCGACTGCGGGCTGGCCCGCACCGGCCGCCGCGACCACGTCGAGGCCCGCGCCGGCACCGGCGCCGGCGTCAGCGACCGCGGCCTGCGCCACAGCCGCAACGAGGACGCCTTGGCGCTGCGCGCCCTGCGGTGCGGCGGCGCCGCCACCACCGCCGCCGTCGTCTGCGACGGCGTCTCCACCTCCCCGCGCCCCGCCGCCGCCTCCGCCGTGGCCGCCGAGACCGGCGCCACCGCCCTGGCCGAGGAGACCGCCGCCGGCGCCGCGCCCGCCGCCGCGCTCGCCACCGCCCTGCGCCGCGCCGGGCGCGCCGTCACCGCCCTGGGCGGCACCGGCCCGCACGCCCCCGCCTGCACCTTCGTCGCCGCCCTCGTGCCCGCGCGCGGCCCCCTCACCGTCGCCTGGGTCGGCGACAGCCGCGCCTACTGGCTGGCCGCCGCGCCCACCGCCGCGCCCTCGGCGCTGCTCACCCGCGACGACACCTGGGCCCAGACCATGGTCGCCCTCAACGCCCTCACCCCCGAGGAGGCCGAGCGCTCCCCCCACGCCCACACCCTCACCGCCTGGCTGGGCGCCGACTACGGCGAGGCCCAGGGCCGCACCGCCGCCCTGGACACCCGCGGCCCGGGCGCCCTGCTGCTGTGCACCGACGGCCTGTGGAACCTGCTGCCCGACCCCGCCGACCTCGCCGGCCTGGTGCTGGGCGCCGGACCCGACCCGCTGGACGCCGCGCGCGCCTGCGTGCGCCTGGCCCTGGAGCGCGGCGGCCCCGACAACGTCACCGCCTGCGTCATCGGGGTGCCCGCCGCACCGCCGCCCCCGCCCCGCACCCCCGGCGGTGGCCGGTGACCCCCGGGGCGGGCGCGCCCGCGTTCACCGTGCGCGTCGAGCAGAACCGCCACCTGCCGCCCGGCCACACCGGGGTGCAGGCCGTCATCCGCGTGGCCACCGGCCCCGCGCCCGCGCCCCACCCGCCGCCCGCCGCCGAGGTCGTCATCATCGACACCTCCGGCTCCATGTACGGCCCCAAGCTCGCCGCCGCCAAACTCGCCGCCCGCGCCGCCGTGGACGCCCTGCGCGACGGCGTGCACCTGGCCGTCCTCGCCGGCGCCGCCACCGCCCAGGCCGTCCACCCGCCCGGCGGCGGCCTGGCCCCCCTCACCCCCCGGACCCGCGCCGACGTCCGCGACGCCGTCGAAGGGCTCACCGCCCAGGGCGGCACCCGCACCGGCGCCTGGCTGCGCGCCGCCGCCGACCTGTTCGCGCCGCTGCCCCCCGGCACCCTCAAGCACGCCATCCTGCTCACCGACGGCCAGAACAACGAGCAGCCCGCCACGTTCGAGCCCGTCCTCGCCGCCGCGGCCGGGCGCTTCGTGTGCGACTGCCGGGGCGTGGGCACCGACTGGAACGTCGAGGAGCTGCGCCGCGTCGCCGCCGCGCTGCTGGGCACCGTCGACATCATCGCCGAACCCGCCCGCATGCCCGAGGACTTCCGCGCCATGGCCGCCGCCGCCATGGCCAAGACCGTCGCCGACGTCGCCCTGCGGGTGCGCACCCCGCGCGGCACCCGCGTCGTGTCCCTGACCCAGGTCGCGCCCACCCTCAACGACCTCACCGGCCGGCGCGCCGGCGCCGACCCGCGCACCGGCGACTACCCCACCGGCTCCTGGGGCGCCGCCGAGAGCCGCGACTACCACCTGCGGCTGGAGGTGCCCCCCGGCGACGCCGGGCGCCGCATGCGCGCCGCCCGCGTCGGCATCGCCCTGCCCGGCCCCGACGGCGCCGCGACCACCGCGCCCGCCGACGTCCTCGCCGAGTGGACCGCCGACCCCGAGCCGGCCTCCCGCATCGACCCCGCCGTCGCCCACTACACCGGCCAGACCGAACTCGCCCAGGCCGTCCAGGAGGGCCTGCGCGCCCGCCGCGACGGCGACACCGCCGCCGCCACCGTCCACCTGGGCCGCGCCGTCGCCCTGGCCCACTCCGGCCGCCACCACCACACCGCCGCCCTGCTGCGCCGCGTGGTCGAGGTGGAGGACCCTGCCACCGGCACCGTGCGGCTGCGCCCGGCGGTCGCCCGGCTCGACGAGATGACCCTGGACACCCACTCCACCCGCACCGTGCGCGTGGGCGCCCGCGGCGCCGACCACCCCGCCCGGGAAGGAGGCGCCTGACCATGCGGACCTGCCCCGGCGGACACCCCTCGCCCCCCGACCCCACCTGCGCGGTGTGCGGCGTGCTCGCGGCCGCGCCCCTGGGCGGCGCCCTCGCCGCGCTGGACGACACCTGCCCCGTCTGCGGCGGCGAGCGCGAGGGCCGCTACTGCGAGGGCTGCGGCCACGACTTCACCGGTGCCGACCAGACCGAGGCGTCGCCCTTCCCGCTGTTCTCCGGACCCATGCCGGTGCGCTCCGAACCGCCCACGCCCCGGCGCCACACCCCCGCCGGGCACGACCCCCGCGCCGCCGCCGCCGACCACTGGTGGGCCATCATCACCGCCGACCCCGCCTACTACCAGGCCATGGCCGACCGGGGCCTGCTCGACCCCGCCGCCATCGCGTTCCCCGCCCACGCCCCCCAGCGCCGCGTCCCCCTCAACCGGCCCCGCGTCCGCATCGGGCGGCGCAGCCTCACCCGCGGCATCCACCCCGAGATCGACCTGTCCGCACCCCCGGAGGACCCCGGCGTCTCCCACACCCACGCCGTCCTGCTGGCCCGCCCCGGCGGCACCTGGGTGCTGGTGGACGAGGGCTCCATGAACGGCACCACGGTCAACGGCACCGACCATCCCGTCGCCGCCAACGTGGAGGTGCCCCTGCGGGAGTCCGACCGGATCTACGTCGGCGCCTGGACCGCCATCACCCTCCACCGGCAGCGGGGGTGAGGGCGGTGGCCACGACCGACCGGGCCGGCACCGGCCCCCGCCGCGCCGGCGGCGCGTCCGAGGAGGCGCCGCCCGCGCCCCGCCGCCGGCGCCCCCGGTGGCCGCGCCGCCCCGGCACCCGCGGCCGGCTGCGGCTGCTGGCCGCCCTCGCCCTCGCCCTGGTCGCCGCCCTGTTCGCCGCCACCCACCTCGCCCTGGAGCGCGCCCGCGACGGGCTCGACGTCATCGGCCACGGCGAGGGCCGGAAGGTCGTGGCCACCGCCGACCTGTACTTCGCGCTGTCGGACATGGACGCCCAGATGGCCAACGTGCTGCTGCTGGGCGCCGAGCACGACCTGGGCGCCGGCCGCGACGCCGCCCTGGAGCGCTACGGCGACCGCCGCGCCGACGCCAACCGCGCGCTGCTGCACGCCGCCCAGCTCGCGGCGGGCGACCCCGTCGAGGAGCAGAACGTGTGGGCCGTCATGGACGGCATGAACACCTACGAGCGCCTGGTGGCCGAGGCGCGGCTGCTCAACGACGCCGACGACGACCCCGCCGGGCCGCCCTCCCAGGACGTCATCGAGCGCTACCGCGAGGCCGCCGACCTCATGCGGCGCGACCTGCTGCCCAAGGCGTACAACCTCACCCTCGACAGCGGCGCCACCGTGCGCAGCACCTACGAGGAGAACAGCGCCGCCGCCACCGCCGGGATCGGCCTGGTCGCCGCCGCGGCCGCCGCCCTGGTCGCCGTCCTCGTCGTCCTCCAGCTCTTCCTGCGCCGCCGGTTCCGCCGCCGCCACAACATCCCGCTGGCCCTGGCCACCGCCGGGGTGCTGGTGCTGGGCCTGGCCGCCGTCGCCATGCTCCAGCGCCAGTCCGAACTGCTGCGCAGCGCCAAGGAGGACGGCCTGGAGTCGGTGCTGGCGCTCTCGCGCGCCCGCGCCATCAGCACCGGCATGAACGCCGACCAGAGCCGGTGGCTGATGGACCCCGAGCACGCCGCCACCTACGAGCAGAACTTCCTGGAGGACGCCCAGACGGTGGTGTTCCTGGTGCCCGAGGACGGCGACGTCCCCGGCAACCTGCGCGGCTACACCACCGAGGTCACCGCCGCCGTGCCCCGCCACGACGACTACCCCGGCCGCATGCTCGGCCTGCTCGGCGAGGAGATCGCCACCGGCGGCGGCGAGGCCGAGACCCGCGCCCAGCAGCGCACCCTGCGCACCTTCGCCGCGTTCCTGCGCGCCGACGAGCGCATGCGCGACATCGCCCGCGAAGGCGACACCGCCGCCGCCGTCGACGCCCACATCACCGGACCCGACTCCGTGGAGGCGGTGTTCGCCGACTACGAGGAGGCGCTGATCGACCTGACCGACCTGCACCTGACCACCTTCGACAGCTCCGTCGACCAGGCCGAGGACCACCTCGCCGGCTGGAACGCCGGCGTCATCGCCGCCTGCGGCGCCTTCGCCCTGCTCATCGCGGCGGGGGTGCGGCCCCGGCTGGCGGAGTACCGCTAGCGCGGGGACGGGACAGGAGCGGGGGGAGGGGGCACGGAGACGGGGGAGGGGGACCGCCGCGGCCGGCGGCGCACGCGGGGGCGTCCGGCCGACACCACCCACCGCCGGGGCGGCGGCCGGCACCGGCCGGACCACCGCCGCGGCCCGCCACCAGGAGGTGAGCGCGCACATGAGGCTGCGCCATCTGGCCTGCGCGGCCGTCCTCGCGGTCGCGCTGCCCGCGTGCGCCGTCACCGCGGGCGAGCACGCCTCGATCCTCGACGCCCAGACCCTGCGCATCGGCGTCAAGGGCGACCAGCCGGGCCTGGGCCTGCGCACCGGGGTCGACACCTACGCCGGGTTCGACGTCGACGTCGCCTACTACATCGCCGGCGAACTGGGCGTGGCCCGCGAGGACGTGGAGTTCGTGCAGGTCACCTCCGAGGAGCGCGAGGACGTGCTCATCGACGACGAGGTCGACCTGGTCCTGGCCACCTACTCCATCACCCAGTTGCGCAAGACCGTCGTCAACTTCGGCGGCCCCTACTACGTCGCCCGCCAGGACATCCTGGTGCGCGCCGACAACACCGACATCCAGGGCGTGGAGGACCTCGCCGGACGCAAGCTGTGCCAGGGCGCCGGATCCAACTCCGCCAACCGGATCATCGAGGAGCGCGGCATCGACGCCCAGCGCGTGGAGCGGGCAACCTACAGCGAGTGCATCGACCTGCTGGCAGTGGGCGTGGTCGACGCGGTCTCCACCGACGACCTCATCCTGGCCGGCTACCTCGCCGAGGCGCCCTCGGCGTTCCGCCTGGTCGGGGAGCCCTTCACCAGCGAGAAGTACGGCATCGGGGTCGCCAAGGAGGACGTCGCCGGGTGCGAGGCCGTCAACCGCGCCGTCACCCAGATGTACCAGGACGGCACCGCCTCCCGGCTGCTGGACAAGTGGTTCGGCGACACCGGCCTGGACCTGGTCCGCACCGTCCCCCAGTTCGAGGGCTGCGGCTGACCCGGCGCACCGCCCCCGCCCGCCGCCCCGTCCCCGGGGGCGACAACCGCCGCCGAATCAGGCACAATCGGCGCGCCGGAGAAGCGGTGCGGTCCGGGCGCGGGCCGGCGAAGGGAGACCGAGCGGGTGAAGATCGACGAGTTCCTGGCGGCGCGCCTGGCCGAGGACGAGCGCGCCGCGCACGCCGCCGCGCCCGCCACGGGCGGCCCCGAGCGCGCCCGCGCCGACGTCGCCGCCAAGCGCCGCATCCTCCACGGCTACACCAGCACCCACCGCGCCTGCATGGCGGCCGTGGCCGGCGGCAGCGCCGCGCCCGGCGACGACGCCGGCGCGTGGTCGGCCCTGCACGCCTGGCGCCGCGCGCTGGAGCACCTCGCCGCTGTCTACGCGGCCCACCCCGACTACGACCCCGCCTGGCGGCCCTGACCCAAGCCGCCGCACGGCCCCGCCGCGCCGCCGGCCGGCGGCCAGTGCCACCCCCACGCCCACACGGCCACCCACAGGCCCGGCGCCAGCAGCACCGCGCCCACCAGCAGCGGCCCGCCCGGCCCCAGCGCGGGCGCCACCGCCGCCTGCGCCCACCCGCCGGCGGCCACCGCCGCGCTGAACACGGCGGGCCACCACGACGCGGGCGCGCCCAGCGCGATCGCGGCGGCCAGTGCCACCTGCGTGGCGCCCAGGACGGCGCCGGCCCAGCCGGGCCAGGGCGCCCACTCTGCGGCCGGCCCCGGGCCGGGCGCGCCGGCGGTGGCGGCGGCCACCAGCAGCGCGGCGGCCTGCGCGGGCGCGGCGGCGCGCAGCGCCCACAGCGCGGCCGGGCGCCACCAGGTCGCCGGCGCGGCCGAGGCGGCCAGGGACCGCGCGGAGAACCGGGACGGCGGCGCGGGGGCGCCGCGCGGCGCGGGGGAGGAACGCGGGGCGGAGGGGGACTGCCGGGTGGGCAGCGAGCGCAGGACCGGCAGGAGGCGCGGGAAGCGCGGAGAGCGCGGAACGCGCGGGGAACGCTTCGGGTCCGGGACCGGCGGCGGTTCCGGGGCGGGCGGTGCATCCGGGGCGCGCGGCGGCGCCGCCCGCCCCGGCGCGGTGCCGGCGGGGGCCGCCGGCTCCGCCGACATCCGGTTGTCGGGCGGCGGGCGCGGCGCGGGCGGCGGCAGGGGCGCGGGAGTGCGCGGCGGCGGGACGCGCACCCGGGCCGGCAGCGCCCGCGCCGCACCCAGGGCGCCGAGCGCGCCCAGCGCCGTGAGCGCCGACAGCGCCGCCGCCACCGGGGCGGCCGAGGCGCCCCGGGCGGGCGGCGTACCTGATGCAGGCGAAGCGCCCGGGGAGGGCGGGGGACCCGGGTTGGCCGAAGCGCCTCCGGAGGGCGGTGCGCCCGGGGCGGGCGAAGCCCCTGGTGCGGGCGAAGCACCCGGGGAGGGCGGCGGAGCGGCGCCCTTGTGCGAGGCGGGTCCCGCCGGCGGCGCGCCCCCGCCCGGGGCCGGGCCGGACGCGCGCAGGCGGACCAGCAGGCGCCGCACCGCTTCGGCTGCCATGGGGACCGCCCCTCGTGCCGTCGACATCGTGCCGCCGAGTCTGCCGCCCGCCGCCCCCGCCTGTCGTCATCCCGGGGGCGACGGCGCCCGTACTCCCGCGGGCGCACCAGCCTACGCGGCCCGCCGCCGCGCCGGCCCGCCCCGCGCCGGGGTCCGCTACATGTCCAGCGCCTCCACCGCCAGCAGGTAGCCCTCGCTGTAGGTGGGGAACTGGGCCACGCTGTCACGCAGCCGGTCCACGCCGATGCCCTCGCGGATCGCCAGCGCCGCCGTGTGGATCCACTCCCCGGCCAGCGGCGCCACCGCCCACGCCCCCACCAGCACCCGGCCGCCCCGGTCGGCCAGCACGCCGAGTCGGCCCGTGGGCGCGGTCTCATAGGTCCAGGGCCGCGCCAGCCCCGCCGGCAGGTCCACCTCGGCCGCCACCACGTCCAGGCCCCGGGCGCGCGCCTGCTCGGCGGTCAGCCCCACCGCCGCGATCTCGGGGTCGCTGAACACCACCCGCGGCACCCCGGTGTAGTCGGCGGTGCGGTCGCGCCCCAGGATGTTGGCGGCCGCCACCCGCGCCTGGTACTTGGCGACGTGGGTGAACATCGCCGTGCCCGTCACGTCGCCCACCGCCCACAGCCCGGGCGCCACCCGGCAGCGCTCGTCCACCGCCAGGCCGGCGCCGCCGGTGTCCACGCCCACGCCCTCCAGGCCCAGCTCGCCCACCCGGGGCACCCGCCCGGCCGCCAGCAGCACCACGTCGCCCACCACCGAGGAGCCGTCGGCCAGCTCCAGCACGCTGTCGCGGCCCCGGCGCAGCGCCCGCCGCGGCTCGGCGCCCGTGCGCACCACCACGCCGTCGCTGCGCAGCAGCTCGGCGGCCAGCTCGCCCACCCTCGGCTCCTCGCGGTTCATCAGCGCGCCGGAGCGCTGCACCAGCGTCACCTCGCAGCCCATGCGCGCCAGGAACTGGCCCATCTCCACGCCCACCGCGCTGCCGCCCACCACCACGGCCCGCTCGGGGATCTCCTCCAGGGTGGTGGCCTGGCGGTTGGTCCACAGCTCCACCTCCTCCAGGCCCTCGATGGGCGGGCGGGCCGCCGCCGAACCGGTGGCCACGACCACGTTGTCGGCCCGCAGCCGCCGACCCTCCACCTCCACCACCCACGGGTCGCGCCCCACCACGCGCGCGGCCCCCTTGTACACCGCCGCGCCCCGGTCGGTGTAGCCCGCGACCTGCTTGGAGTCGTTGAGGTGGCGGATCATGGTGTCCCGGTAATCGCGCATCGCCGGCCAGTCCGGCGCCGGGCGGTCCAGCCCCGCCACCCCCGCCGCCTCGGCCGCCGCCTCCAGCGGGCGCAGCAGCGTCTTGGAGGGGATGCACGCCCAGTACCCGCACTCGCCGCCGATCAGCTCCCGCTCGACCACGGCCACCCGCAGGCCCGCGTCGAGCAGCAGCGAGGCGGCCACCTCGCCGCCCGGACCCATGCCGACCACGACGGCGTCGAACCGCTCTTCCATGTGCTGCTCCCTCTGCTCGCTCGGTGGGGCCGACTCACTTCCTACGCCACCCCGGGCCGGGCGCGGCGCCGACACGCCCGGCTTGGGGTGCCGGTTGTGCGGCGGTCTCCACCGTTTCGCCCCGATCGCCGTGCCGGTTCCCGCACCCCGCGCCCCCCGGCCGCGCCGACGCGCCCGGCACGCGCCCCGCGCGCGGGCGCGAACGTGCATGATGCCGGGTAGGAGTGCGCGCAAGGCCCGCCCGGCGCGCGGGCCGGCCGCGGGGTCCGCGGCCGGCCGCCGGACGTCCACGAACGACGCGAGGAGCGACCACCGATGCCCCAGACCAACCCCGCCGACCGCACCCGCCTGGACCGGCTGCCCGAGTGGGCCGCGCTGGCCGAGCACCGTGCGAAGCTCGGGGAGGTGCACCTGCGCGACCTGTTCGCCGCCGACCCCGGCCGCGGCGCCCGCTACACCCTCCAGGTCGGCGACCTGCACATCGACTACGCCAAGCACCTGGTCACCGACGAGACCCTGGCGCTGCTGCGCGACCTGGCCGCCGCCACCGGCGTGGCCGAGCTGCGCGACGCCATGTTCCGCGGCGAGCGCATCAACGTCACCGAGAACCGCGCCGTGCTGCACACCGCCCTGCGCGCGCCCCGCGACGCCGTGGTCGAGGTCGACGGCCGCGACGTGGTGCCCGGCGTGCACGCGGTGCTGGACCGCATGTCCGCGTTCGCCGAGCGGGTGCGCTCGGGGGAGTGGCGCGGGCACACCGGCGAACCCATCGAGGCCGTCGTCAACATCGGCATCGGCGGCTCCGACCTCGGCCCCGCCATGGCCTATGAGGCGCTGAAGCCGTTCACCCGGCGCGCCCTGGACGTCCGGTTCGTCTCCAACGTCGACGGCGCCGACATGCACGAGGCGCTGCGCGGCCTCGACCCCGCCCGCACCCTGTTCATCGTCGCCTCCAAGACCTTCACCACCGTGGAGACCATCACCAACGCCACCTCGGCGCGGGCCTGGCTGCTGTCGGGGCTGGGCGGCGACACCGCCGCCGTGGCCCGGCACTTCGCCGCCGTCTCCACCAACGCCGCCAAGGTCGCGGAGTTCGGCATCGACACCGCCAACATGTTCGAGTTCTGGGACTGGGTGGGCGGCCGCTACTCCTACGACTCCGCCATCGGGCTGTCGCTGATGACCGCCATCGGCCCCGAGCACTTCCGCGAGATGCTCGCCGGGTTCCGCACCGTGGACGACCACTTCCGCACCGCGCCGCCCGAGGCCAACGCCCCGCTGCTGATGGGCCTGCTCGGCATCTGGTACGGGTCCTTCCACGACGCCCAGTCCCACGCCGTGCTGCCCTACAGCGACTACCTCGCCCGCTTCCCCGACTACCTCCAGCAGCTCGACATGGAGTCCAACGGCAAGTCGGTGGACCGCGCCGGCCGCCCCGTCTCCTGGCAGACCGGCCCGGTGGTGTGGGGCACCCCCGGCACCAACGGGCAGCACGCCTACTACCAGCTCCTGCACCAGGGCACCAAGCTCGTGCCGGCCGACCTGATCGGGTTCGCCCGCCCCGCCGCCGAGCTGAGCCCGGAGCTGAGCGCCCAGCACGACCTGCTCATGGCCAACATGTTCGCCCAGGGCCAGGCGCTGGCGTTCGGCAAGACCGCCGAAGAGGTCGCCGCCGAGGGCGTGCCCGCCGAGCAGGTGCCGCACCGCACCTTCGCCGGCGACCGGCCCACCACCACCATCCTCGCCCCCGAGCTGACGCCCTCGGTGCTGGGCCAGCTCGTGGCGCTCTACGAGCACAAGGTGTTCGTGCAGGGCGCGGTCTGGGACATCGACTCCTTCGACCAGTGGGGCGTGGAGCTGGGCAAGGTGCTGGCCAAGCGGATCGAGCCGGCCCTGACCGAGGGCGCGGAGGTCCCCGGCCTTGACTCCTCCACCGCCGAACTGGTGCGCCGCTACCGCGCGCTGCGCGCGGGCTGAGGCCCCGGGCCGCACCCCGCCCGCCCCGCGCGCAACGCGGGCGGGCCGGGGTGCCGGCGGGCCGGGGGTTGCGGCGCCCCTTCGGCGGGGCAGTAGGAGGGGGCGGGAACCGAGCCGACACGGGAGGCCCCATGGGCGAGCTGCTGCTGATCCGCCACGGCCGCACGGAGTGGAGCGCCGCGCACCGGCACACCGGGCGCACCGACGTGCCGCTGACCCCCGAGGGCGAGGAGCAGGCGCGCTCGCTGCGCCCCCTCCTGGCCGGGCGCCCCTTCGCCCGGGTGCTCACCAGCCCCCTGGTCCGGGCGTCGCACACCGCCGACCTGGCCGGGCTCACCGGCGCCGAGGCCGAACCCGACCTCATGGAGTGGGACTACGGCGGGTACGAGGGCATCACCACCGCCGACATCCGCACCCGGCGGCCCGGCTGGTACCTGTGGCGCGACGGCGTGGTGCCCGGCGACGCCGAGCACCCCGGCGAGACCGTCGAGGAGGTCGGCGCCCGCGCCGACCGGGTGCTGGCGCGCGTGGCGCCGCTGCTGGCCGACCCTGAGGCGGGCGACGTCGCGCTGGTCGGCCACGGCCACCAGTTGCGGGTGCTCACCGCCCGGCGGCTGGGCCTGCCGCCCGACCACGGCCGGCTGTTCCGCCTGGACACCGCGGCGGTGGGCCGCCTGGGCCTCGAACACGACCGCCCGGTGCTCACCGCCTGGAACCTGGCACCGGAGTGAGACGGGCGGGGCGGTGCGCGGTGCGGGGGAGCGCGGGCCGGAACGTCTCGTCCCTACCCGTCCCTACTGGTCGGCGCCGCGCTCGGCGCGCGCCTGCTCCACCAGTTCGGGGTAGGCGTCCTCTTCACCCTCCAGCAGCGCCACCGACCACGGCACCGGGCACGGCCCCGCGTGGTCGGGGTCGGGGCACAGCAGCCGGGTTATCCGCCGCTTGATCTCCGCGGCCTCCTCCTCGGTGGCATAAACCCCCAACCGGATTTCGTGCACCCCGCGCCCGTCTCCCACACACTCCTCCTCGCCGTCGTGACCGCACCCACCGTAGCCCCCGCGCCAGGTCACCGCACCTCCGGGCGCACGGCCGGGGAGGCGGCGGGGAGCCGGACCGTGGCGATGAGCCCGCCGGCGGGGCGGGGCGCCAGGTCGAGAGTCCCGTCGTGGGCGCGGACGACGCTGCTCACGATGGCCAGCCCCAGCCCGACGCCGGCGTGCTCGCCGGTGCGCACGCGCTGCGTGCCGCGCTGGAAGGGTTCGGTCAGAGTCGGCACCAGTTCCGGCGGGAGCCGGTGACCGGTGTTCTCGACCCGCAGCACGCCCGCGTCGGCGCGCTGCTCGGTGCGGACGGTCACGGTGCCGCCGGCGGGCAGGTTGTGGACGACCGCGTTCTGGACGAGGTTCGTCACCATCCGCAGCAGGAGCGGCGCCGAGCCCACGGCCCGGGTCCTCCCGCCGGTGACGTCGAGCGCGACGCCGCGCCGCTCGGCCAGGGGCAGCAGGGTTTCGGCGGCCTCCTCGGCGACGAGGGACAGGTCGACGGGCTCGCGGGCGAAGTCCCCGCGCTCGGCGCGGGTGAGCAGCAGAAGGGCCTCGGTGAGGCCGATCGCCCGCGCGTTGACGGTGTGCAGGCGTTCGATGATCTCGCCCCGGTCCTGTCCGGGGTCGCTGCGGGCGACGTCGAGGAGCGCCTGGGAGACCGCCAGCGGGGTGCGGAGTTCGTGGGAGGCGTTCGCGGCGAACCGCCGCTGCTCACCGAGGTGGGATTCGAGCCGGTCGAGCATGGTGTCGAACACGTCGGCGAGTTCGCGGAACTCGTCGGCGGGCCCCTCCATGCGGATCCGGTGGGACAGCGATCCGTTCGCGGCCGTCCGGGCCGCGTCCGCGATCCGGGTCAGCGGTGCGAGCATCCGGCCGGCCAGGACCCACCCGCCCAGGAGGCCGAACAGCAGGAGGAAGGCCAGCGCCGCGGCCGCGGCGGGGGCGAAGACCTGCACGAGGACGTGGCGGTTGGGTGCGACCCCGAGCAGGCCCCGGGTGGTGTCGGGGACGTAGCGCAGCAGGAACACCCACACCACGGCCAGCATGAGGCCGCCGGCCAGCAGGAGGAACCCGGCGTAGCTGAGGGTGAGCTTGAGGCGGGCGCTGAGCCCCGGGCGCCTACTCACGCGGACCGCCGGGGCGGGCGGGGTCGGCTCCGGTGCCGATCCGGTAGCCGACACCGGGCACCGTGGCGATGACCTGCGGCTCGCCGAGCCGTTTGCGCAGTGCCGAGACGGTGATGCGCACGGCGTTGGTCAACGGGTCGGCGTTTTGGTCCCAGGCCCGCTCCAGGAGTTCCTCGGCGCTGACGACACCGCCCTCGGCGGCCAGCAGGACCTCCAGCACGGCGAACTGCTTGCGGGTGAGCGCCACGTAGCGCCCGTCGCGGAAGACCTCCCGGCGGAAGGGGTCCAGCCGCAGTCCCGCGCCCTCCAGGACCGGCGGCCGGGCGTGCGCGCGCCTGCGGTGCAGCGCCCGCAGCCGCATGACCAGCTCGCGCAGCTCGAACGGCTTGGTGAGGTAGTCGTCGGCGCCGAGCCCGAACCCCGACGCCTTGTCGTCGATCCGGTCGGCGGCGGTGAGCATGAGGATCGGGACGCCGCTGCCGGAGGCCACGATGTGCCGGGCGACCTCGTCGCCGGAGGGGCCGGGGATGTCGCGGTCCAGGACGGCGATGTCGTAGTCGTTGACGCCCAGCAGCTCCAGAGCGGTGTCGCCGTCACCCGCGATGTCGGCGGCGATCGCCTCCAGCCGGAGGCCGTCACGGACGGCTTCGGCCAGGTAGCGCTCGTCCTCCACGATCAGCACGCGCATGCTCGAAGCCTAGGCAGAGGCGCGTATCGCCGGCGTATGCGGCGGTCCGCGTTCGCCGGCGCCGAGGCGGACCGGGGGTGCGCCGCGGGCCTATCGCGGGCGTATCCGAATCCGCATACGCCGCCGCAACGGTGTTCCGGCTTCAGTGGGGCGTGGACCGCGGCAGGCCCTGCGGCGGTCGGTCTGTCGATTTGGAAAGGACCGTGGTCATGGGCTCGGATTCCGCACGCGGTATCGACCGGCGGCGGCTGCTCGGGTGGGGCGGGTTTGCGGCGGTCGGCGCGGTCGCGGCCGCCGCGTCGCCGGCGGGCGCCCGCCCCGGCCACGCCGCCGCCACGGGACAGCCGGGACAACCGGGGCGGTACCGCCCGGCCTCCACCGACTCCGACATCCCACCCGAGACCCGGCCCGGCGGAGCCTACGACCGGTACGTGGCGGAGCTGGCCGCCGAGGGCAGATTCTCCGGCGTGGTGCTGCTGTCGCACCGGGGCCGCACGGTCCTGTCGCGCAGCCACGGCATGGCCGACAGGAAGAAGGAGATCCCCAACCACGAGGACGTCGCGTTCAGCCTCAGCTCGGCGGGCAAGCCGTTCGCGGCGGTGGCCGTCCTGCAACTGGCACAGCAGGGCAGACTGGGGCTGTCGGACACGGTGGGCACCCACCTGACCGGCTTCGCCGCGGACATCGCCGACAAGGTGAACATCCACCACCTGCTGACGGGCACCTCCGGGCTGGGCAGCCCGGACGAGGACGTGGAGCGCGTCTTCGAGAGCCGGGACGAGGTGCACGAGTACTACGAGCGGCGCGCCCGGCAGGCGGAGCTGGTGGGCACCCCGGGCACCCCGCGCGCCGCCCACGCCGAGGCGGAGGTCACCATCACCGCGCTGATCGTGGAGGCCGTGGCCGGCACGACGTACTGGGACTACGTCGAGGAGCACGTCTTCGGGCGCTGCGGCATGACCGGCTCGGCGTTTTTCACCCGGCCGGAGTGGCTCACCGACGAGCGCATCGCGCATCCGTACATGACGCTGGCCGACGGCAGCCAGGTCGACGCCGTCCGCAACCTCGACAAGGGCAGCCCCCGCTCGGAGGTCCTCGGCAAGAACCCGGGCCGCGCCTTCATCGACGCCCCCGGGGACGGCGGCTTCGCCACCGCGCCGGACCTGGTCCGGTTCGCGCGCGGCCTAAGCGACGGCACGCTCCTGGACCGGCCCTGGGCCGACGTGCTCACCGGGGCCAAGATCCCCCGCAGAGGCGCGTCGTTCGGCGCCTACGGGATTCCGGTCTCCATCGTCGGCGGCCAGTGGCAGTACCAGCGCGCCGGAGGCAACCCCGGCGTCGCCGCGAACTGGACCGTCTACCCCGACACCGGCTGGGTCGGCGTCATCCTCGGCAACATCGACGGCGTGCCGCTCCAGGACCTGATCGGGCAGGAGACGCAGGCCATCACCGGGATCGCGCCCGAGGGCGGGCCGGGCGGCGGGGCAGGTGGCTGAGGGGATCCGGCGGCAGACCCGGCGAGAAGCGGAGGCAGCGTGATCATCCAGGGGTGGCACCACCTGTTCGGTACGTTCACCGGTGTCGTCCTCGTCACGGCGGCCGCCCTGCCGGTGGCCGCGTCGGCGGTGGTGGTCCTGGTGCTCCGCCGGAGGGCCGCCGGCGCCACGGCGGCGTGGCGGACGGCGCTGGCCGAGGTCGGCATGGTCTACGGGACGGTGCCGTGGGTCTGGATGATCCTGCTGCCGGGCGGCCGGGCCGAGACCGCCCCCGCCCGGGTGAGCCTGGTGCCGCTGCGGGACCTCCTCGACATCCTCGCGGACACCCCCGTGACGGTGGCGGTCCAGATCGGCGGCAACCTGCTGGTGTTCGCGGCGCTGGGGTTCTTCGCCCCGATGCGGTTCGCGGCGGTGGCGTCGGTGCCGCGCGTCCTGGCGCTCGGGGCGGGCTGCTCGGTCCTGGTCGAGACCGCGCAGTACGTCCTGCGGCTGGACCGGGTGTCCTCGGTGGACGACGTCCTGGTCAACGCCGCCGGAGCCGCACTGGCCGCACTGGCGTCGCGCCGCTGGTGGCGCACCACGGCCGGAGCGGCGCCAGGCGGAGTGCCGTCGGGCCGTCACCGGCGGGAGGTCCGGCCCCTCGCCGGTGGACCGCCCCGTCGGTGACCTAACGGGACGCGCGCGGTGCGCGGGCGGCGCCGGTCATGAAGGCGCGCCGCGAGGCGGCGGACGCGGCCAGCGGGGCGGGGCGCGAGCGGCCGCTGCGGGCCTCGGGGCTCTCGCTCTCCTCTTCGCCTCCGCCCGGGTTCGACGGCACCTTGCCGCCCTTCTTGCAGCCCGAACCCGAGCGGCCCGCCCGGGCCGCCAGGGTGTTGAACGGGTCGAGCGATCCGGCGACGGCCGCCGCCGCGACGGCTCCCTTCAGCAGGGCGCGGCGTCCGTTGCTGTCGGCCATGGGTGTCTCCTTTGACACGAGGGGTGCGCGCCTTTCCGCGCGGTGCGAGGGGATGGTAGCGAGACCTTCCGCCGGTCCGCTTCCCCGACCCCCACCCCGGCCCCCCCCGGCCGTTCCGCGGATCCCCCGCCCTCTTCTTCGGTTCCCGCCCCCCTGGCGCCGTCTCGGAATATAGTTTAAATTTCAACTGTTGGTGGCCGATGACGGCGACACCACCACACACGAGAGGCCCCACCATGGATGTGCGCCCCGCGGGGATCCACCACGTCACCGCGATCGCGAGCGACCCCCAGGCCAACGCCGACTTCTACCTCAACGCGCTGGGCATGCGCCTGGTCAAGAAGACGGTGAACTTCGACGCCCCCGACACCTACCACCTCTACTACGGCGACCGCGCGGGCAACCCCGGCACCGTCATGACCTTCTTCCCCTGGCCCGACGCCCCCCGCGGCCGCATCGGCGCCGGGCAGGCCACCACCACCTCCTTCTCCGTGCCCGAGGGCTCCCTGGGCTGGTGGCAGCGCCACCTCGCCTCCCTCGGCGTGGAGGCCACCCGGCCCGCCGAGCGGCTGGAGGAGGACGTGCTGGCCCTGCGCGACCCCGACGGCCTGCTCATCGAACTCGTCGCCAGCGCCGACCACCACGACACCGACCCCTGGGACGGCGGCGCGGTGCCCGTCGAGCACGCCATCCGCGGCATCCGCGCGGTCACCCTCACCGAGCACGACCTGGAGGGCACCGCCGACATGCTCAGCGGTACCCTCGGCTTCCACCTCGCCGCCGAGACCGGCAACCGCTACCGCTTCCACACCACCAAGTCCGCCGAAGGCGTCGGCACCGTCGTGGACGTCCTCGCCGACCCCCGCGCCCGGCGCGGGCTCGTGGCGGCCGGCACCGTCCACCACGTCGCCTACCGCGCCCCCGACCAGCCCACCCAGGTCGGCTGGCAGCGCAGCCTCGCCGAGGAGGGCGTCGGCGTCACCGAGATCCGCGACCGCTCCTACTTCACCTCCATCTACTTCCGCGAGCCCGGCGGCGTGCTGCTGGAGATCGCCACCGACGGCCCCGGGTTCGACTACGACGAGCCGCTGCTCCAGTTGGGCCGCGCCCTCAAGCTCCCGCCGTGGCTGGAGCCCAACCGCGCCCAGATCGAGCGCCACCTGCCCGAACTGCGCGTCGGCCCCGCCGACGGCCCCGCAGCCGCCGCCCAGGAGTAACAGGAGCCAACCGTGAGCACCCCGTTCCACCACGTGTTCCTGCCCGCCACCGAGCCGGGGCGCCCCGCGCTGCTCCTGCTGCACGGCACCGGCGCCGACGAGCACGACCTGCTCGACCTGGGCCGCACGCTGGCCCCGGGCGCGGCGCTGCTGTCGCCCCGGGGCCGGGTCAGCGAGAACGGCGCCAACCGGTGGTTCCGCCGGCTGCGCGAAGGCGTCTTCGACGTCGACGACGTCATCGCCCGCACCCACGAGCTGGCCGACTTCGTCACCGACGCCGCCGCCGAGCGCGGCATCGCCCACCAGGACCTGGTGGCGGTCGGGTTCTCCAACGGCGCCAACATCGCCGCCGCCACGCTGCTGCTGCGCCCCGGCCTGCTGGCCGGCGCGGTGCTGCTGGCCGCCGCCGCGCCCCTCCAGGGCCGCGAACCCGACCAGGTCGACCTCACCGGCACCCGGGTGTTCCTCGGCGCCGGCCGCGCCGACCCCGTCACCCCCATCGACCAGGCGCGGCTGCTCGCCGACCAGCTCGGCGCGCGCGGCGCCGACGTGCGCCTGGCCGAGCACCCCGGCGGCCACGCCCTGCCCGCCCCCGTGCTGGCCGCCGCCCGCGACTGGCTGGACACCTCCGGCCTGGGCGGGCAAGACCCCCGGCCGGGGCGGGCCGGGTGAGTACGATGGCGGCCATGGACGCCATCAGGTGGCTCAACGCGCAGGAGCAGGCCACGTGGCGCAGCCTCCTGCGCGCCTACTCCCGCATCGAGCGCCTGCTCGACCACGACCTCCAGGCCAGCAACGGGCTCAGCCTGGTCGAGTACGGAATCCTCGTCACCCTGTCGGAGTCGCCGGAGTCGCGCATGCGCATGCGGCTGCTGGCCGACAGCGTCATCGTGTCCAAGAGCCGGCTCTCCCACCAGATCGCCCGGCTGGAGCGCGCCGGCTTCGTGCGGCGCGAAACCTGCGAGGAGGACCGCCGCGGCGCCTGGGCGGTCCTCACCGACGACGGCCGCGCCCTGCTGGAGGCCGCCGCGCCCGGCCACGCCACGCTCGTGCGCGACCGGGTCTTCGACCGGCTGACCCCCGAGCAGATCCAGCAGTTGGGCGCCATCATGCGCGCCCTGGAGCCCGACGACGACGCGCCCTGAACCGGGGGCGGGACCGCGCGGCGGCCCCGCCCCCGCCCCCGCCTCAGGGCCGGCGGCCCAGGTAGGCCAGCATCCGCTCCTGCGGCGAGGCCGACTCCGGCACCTCCACCGCCGGGCCGCACACGCCCTCACCGCGCAGGTTGTCGCCCAGCGCCAGCGCGGTCTCGTGCACCCACGCCACGTCCTGCGCCGGCATGGTCTCGTCCTGCCCGGTGGCGCGCGCCAGGTCCCAGGCGTGCACCACCAGGTCGATCCCCAGGAACCGGTCCAGGGTGGCGCCCACGCTCGTGCGGCCCAGGTAGCCGTCGTACTCCACGGCGGCCTTCGCCGGGTCGTCCAGCAGCGCCTGCACGGCGTCGCGGGCCTCGCGCCAGGCGCCGACCGGGTCGTCCTCGACCGAGGCGGTCAGCTCCACCTCCAGCCCGCCCCAGCCGGGCAGCATCCGGTGGTTGTCGATCATGTGCCGCAGCACGTCGCGCGCGCTCCACCCGGCGCACGGCGACGGGGAGTCCCACCGGTCCGGGGGCACATTCTCGACCCGGCGGGTGAACTCAGCGGCGCGAGCGCGGTAGCGCTCGCCGATGTCGGTGGTGGTCGTCATGGATGCCAGCCTCCCGCCCCGCCCGCGGCGGTGTCGTGTACGGATCGGACACGGGCAGCACCCCGCCGCCCAGCGCCGCGCCCGCCGGCCCCGCGCGGCGCCCCGCCAGCTCGGCGGGATGGGCGCCGCCGATCGCGCGGGCCTCGCGGTACAGGTGCGACTGGTCGGTGAACCCGGCCAGGTGCGCCAGCCCCGCCAGGTCGGCCGGCGCCCCCGGGTGGCGGGCCAGGCGCAGGAACCGCTGAAGGCGCAGGATCCGCCGCAGCACCGAGGGGCCGTAGCCGAACGCCGCCACGCACGCCCGGTGCACCTGGCGCCCGCTGACCCCCGCGGCGGCGGCGATCGCGTCGACCGTGGCGGCGGGGTCGGCCGCCAGCAGCTCCGCCGCCGCACCGGCCACCGGGTCGGCCGCCGGCGCGCGCTCCGCCCGCCGCCGCACGAACCCCTCCAGCGCCGCCACCTGCTCCCGCGGCGCGGCCCCGACCGCCTCCAGGCGGTCGCGCAGCAGCCGCTCGGCGCGCGCCCCCAGCAGGTCGGCCAGCTCCACCCGCCGGTTCAGCGCGGCGGGGACGTCCATGCCCAGCACGGCGCCCGCCCGGCCCGGCCGGAACCGCACCCCCACCGCCGGGGTGTCCGGCGGCAGCTCGAAGGTCCAGCCGGTGGTCTCGGGCGCGCACACCACCAGCCGCCGGCCCGCGATCCACAGCACGTCCACGCAGCCGTCGGGCACCAGCCGCTGCGGGCCGCTGATGCGCGCCGTCCAGGACAGCCGCAGCACCCCGGCGAGGTCGCCGGGCGGCGGGGCGATCGCGTACCGGGTCACCGTGCTCCCTTCGCTCCCGTCGCAGGTCGGCGGGCATGCGCCGCCGCCTCCACTCTAGGCACCCGCCGCCCGGGCGGCCGACCCCGGTCCCGGCGGTGGCGGCACCGGGGGCCGTACCGCACACTGGGTCGGATGACCCGCGCACGGCACAGGGGGAGCACAGCGCACATGCCCGGACCCAGCGAGGCGCAGCCGCGCCTGCTCGCCATCAGCGACCTGCACGTCTCCCACGGGGAGAACCGCGACGTCCTCGACGGCCTGCGGCCCCGGTCGCCGGGCGACTGGCTGATCGTGGCCGGCGACGTCGCCGAGATCCCCGCCGACGTGGCGTCCGCCCTGGGCCTGCTGCGCGAGCGGTTCGCCGAGGTCGTGTGGGTGCCCGGCAACCACGAGCTGTGGACCACCCCGCGCGACCCCGGCCAGACCCGCGGCGTGGAGCGCTACGAGCACCTGGTCGAGCTGTGCCGCGGCCTGGGCGTGCACACCCCCGAGGACCCGTTCCCGGTGTGGCGCGGCGCCGGCGGGCCGGTGACCGTGGCCCCGCTGTTCACGCTCTACGACTACACCTTCCACCCGCCGGGCACCGCCACCAAGGAGGAGGGGCTGGCCTACGCGCGCGGCACCGGGGTGGTGTGCACCGACGAGTACCTGCTGCACCCCGACCCCTACCCCGAGCGGGAGGACTGGTGCCGCGCCCGCCTGGAGTACTCCGAGCGGCGGCTGGCCGAGATCTCCGGCCCCACCGTCCTGGTCAACCACTGGCCGCTGGTGCGCGAACCCACCGACGTGCTGTGGTACCCGGAGTTCGCGCAGTGGTGCGGCACCGTGCACACCGCCAACTGGCACACCAAGTACAACGCCGCCGCCGTGGTCTACGGCCACCTGCACATCCCTCGCACCACCCACTACGACGGCGTGCGCTTCCAGGAGGTGTCGCTGGGCTACCCCCGCGAGTGGCGGCGCCGGCCCGTCCCCGCCGACCGGCTCCAGGTGGTCCTGCCCGCGCCCGGCGGCGACTGACCCGCCGCCGACGCGCCGTGGGCGGTCCGGGCAGGGGGGTTTCGGTCGGCGTATTGCGGACGGTGTGCAACCATCGGGCGGTCACCCGCGTCAGAGGTGCCACCACGCCCCGCAGCCGCGGCACGACCGCGCGCGGCGGGCAGCGCCACGTCCGCGTCCCTTCCCTGCTCCCCCCTTTTGGGACCTCCCTCCACAAGGTGGAAAGCGCACCGCAATGGCCAACCAGATCGAACAGCTTGAGGCGACCGTCAAGGGCACCCTCGCCGAGAACGACTTCTACTTCGACCAGGACAAGAGCATCGTCAAGGTGCCCGGCCTGTTCACCAGTTGGGCGGCGTCCACCATGCTGCTCATGCTCGCCGGGATCGCCGGGCTGCTCACCGCCCTGGTCGTCGCGTTCGTCGGCCCCGGCGAGATCGCCATGAGCGCCCTGGCCGTGGGCATGGTGTTCCTCGCCCTGTTCGGCTGGGCCAACCGGCGCCCCGGGTTCGAGGTGCGGCTGCTGCGCCAGACCGTGGCCTACAAGAAGGCGCTGCTGCCCTTCCACGCCGTCCGCCCCGAGTACATGTTCCTCCAGCCCGGCGACGGCGAGATCAAGCTGATCTTCCGCGGCGGCGGGATCAACAAGGAACTGGCCACCTTCCGCCAGCGCGAGGAGGCCGCCGCCCTGCGGCTGCGCCAGCTCTTCTGGGAGCTGTTCTCGGCCACCGACGTGCGCGGCATCGGCACCTACGGCAGCACGCTGACCCCCACCCAGTGGTGGATCATGGGCACCTACGCGGTGTTCGCCGAGGTCAACGGCCAGCAGTTGGACCGCTTCAGCGCCGAGACCTCCGCCGGGCGGGCACTGGACGCCGTCACCGCCAAGCGGATCCTGGCCTCCGCGTGGTCCACCGAGACCGCCGACCAGCTCCTGGCCAACGTCGAGTCGCTCATCGCCCACGGCCACCGCGAGGACTTCTCCCAGAGCGCGGCCGTGGCCGCCCTGCCCCAGCCCGTCCGCGACGAGCACGCCAACCTGCTCGCCTGGATCGCCGACCGGCTCGCCGCCGGCGACCGGTTCGGCGCCGAGCCGCTCGACGGCGCCGTGCGCCGGCTGCTGTTCCTGCGCCACGGCGCCGAAGGCCAGCACCACGCCCGCCTCTACGACGCCTTCGTCGCCGGGCTGCGGCCCCAGCCCGGCAACCCCGACTCCCCCGCCCTCGCCGAGATCGGGCACCTGCTCACCCAGCTCGCCACCGACCCCGCGTTCGCGCGGGAGGAGGCCGACCGGGTCGCCCTGCTGGCGGGCCACCCCGCCGCCCACGTCGCCAACAAGCACATGATCTGGGACTACGCCCGCGCCATGATGCTGTACCGGTGGGGCCACCAGGCGGGGTGGTTCACCGAGGAGTACTGCTGGGAGCGCATGCTGCCGCTGGCGCGCGACATCCAGCGCCACTACGACTCCTGGACCGAGATGGCCGGCTACTACCTCAGCGGGCGCCGCCTGTGGGCCGGCGGCACCCCCGACAACCAGGACCGGTTCGAGAAGGCGTACGAGAAGCTGCGCACCGACGTGCGCAGCCCCTGGAACATCGTCGACTGGCACCACCCGCTCCAGCGCGACTGGTAGCCGCCGGGGGCGCGGCCCGGGCCCTCACCGCCCGGTGTCGCCGCCGCCCAGCCCCGTGTGCGCCGCGCAGAACGCCAGCACGTCGGCCTGGAGGGCGATCCACCGCGACGCCGAGCGCATGCCGTGGCCCACGTCGGACTCGCACCGCAGCAGCACCGGGCGGGCGCCCGGGGTGGCCGCCGCGGCGTCCTGGAGCGCCGCCGTCAGCTTGCGGGTGTGCATGGAGTCCACCCGGGCGTCGGTGCGCGGGCAGGTCAGCAGCACCGCCGGGTAGCCGGCGCCCGGCCGCACCCGGTGGTAGGGGGAGTAGGACAGCAGGGTGTCGAGCTGGTCGGGGTCATCGGCCGTGCCGAACTCCTCGCGCCACATCCGGCCCAGCCCGAAACCGGGGTAGCGCACCATGTCGGTGAGGGCGTCGGACACCACGGCCGCCGCGAACAGGTCGGGGCGCGCGGTGATCGCGGCGGCGGCCATGAGCCCGCTGTGGGAGGCGCCCTTGACGGCCAGGCGGTCGGGCGCGGTCCAGCCCTGGTCCACCAGCCACTCGGCGGCGGCCAGGAAGTCGGCGATGGCCGTGGGCTTGTTGGTGCCGCTGCCCGCCGCGTGCCAGGCGGTGCCGCCCTCGCCGCCGCCGCGCACCCCCGCCACGGCGTAGACTCCGCCCGCGCGCACCCACGCCAGGATGGTGGGGGAGTAGCCGGGCACGCTGGAGGCGCCGAACCCGCCGTAGGTGGTGAGCACGGCGGGCCGGGGGCCGTCGGCCGGGTCGCCGGAGAACACCAGGTGCATGCCCACCCGGGTGCCGTCGGCGGCGGTGTAGACCACCTGGCGCACTTGCGGCGCGGCCGCCGCCGCGCCACCGCCGTCGCCGCCCTCGGCGGCGGGTGCGGGCGGGGCGCCCTCGACCGGCTCGGGCACGCACCGCCGCTCCCGCAGGTCGAACCGGTACACGGTCGGCGGGGTCACGAAGTCGGTGTAGGCGAACCACGCCCGGTCGGAGTCGGGCGGCGCGGCCATGCGGCGGACCGACCCGGACCCCGGCACGGGGACATCACACACGCGGGCGCCGTCGTGGCCGTGCAGCGCCAGCTCGCTCAGCCCCTGCCGGGTGCGGTTCACCAGCAGGCACGGCGCACCGGTGTCGGGGTCCAGCAGCGGCACGGCGTCGTCGAGCACCGCGCCGGGCTCCTCGGGGATCAGCGTCCGCCAGGACCGGGCCGCCGGGTCGTCGGGGTCGACCGCGCAGACCCGCCCGAACGGGGCGTCGAGGTCGGTGACGGCCAGGACCAGCGGGCCGGGCCCGAACTTCAGCACCGCCCGCGCGCCGTCGCGGTCGCCGTCGTGCAGCACGCGCGGCCGGGCGCCGGGCTCGGGCACCACCAGCAGCGTGTTGCCGGAGGTCACCCCGCTGGAGGTGGTGATCATCAGCCACGGCCGGGCGGGGGCGGACTTGATCGCCAGGTGCGGGCGGTCGGTGGCGAAGACGGTCTCGTCGTCGGCGGGGTCGGTGCCCAGCCGGTGCAGCAGCACCCGGCGCCCGCCCTCGGAGTCGGGCAGCGTGTAGTGGAACCCCAGGCCGGTGGGCAGCCACGCCACGGGCGTGGGCCGCGCCAGCGGGATGGGGGAGTCCACCGGAGTGCCGTCGGCGACGCGCAGCAGGCGCAGCTCGGGGCGCTCGCTGCCGCCGCTGGAGACCTGGTAGGCCAGCACGGCGCCGTTCCACGACGGCCGCCAGGAGTCCAGGGTGGTGCGGGCGCCGGGGTCCAGCGCCAGCGGGTCGACCAGTACGCGAGGCGCGGCGCCGGGGTCGGCCACCATGAGCACGGGCAGCTCCTGGCCGGGGGCGCGGCGCAGGTAGAACCGGCGGCCGCGCCGCAGCACCGGAGGTGAGGAGACGGGCACGGTCAGGGCGCCGACCCCGGTCAGCCCGGTGAGGTCGCGGTGGAGGGCCTCGCGCAGCGGCCAGGTGGCGCGGTGGCGTTCCAGCAGCGCGGCCTGGCCGGCCAGCCACTCGGCGCACTCGGGGGTGGAGTCGTCCTCCAGCCAGCGGAAGGGGTCGGCGACCACGCGCCCGTGGATGCGGTCGGTGTCGTCGCCGCGCCGGGGGGCGGGCGGCCGCATCGCCACGCGGTCGGAATCGGAAACGGCCACGGATGCCTCCTGTGGTGGGTGCGGGAAAACGCGCTCGGCGAAGGGCGGCGGTCCCGGAAAAGGACGGAACACGCGGATGGGCGGCGGTCCGCGCCGCGCCGAAAGGCTCAGCCGAGCCCGGCCTTTTCGCGGCAAGATTCCCGGGCGCGCGGGTGAGGGTCGCAGGAGCGGCGGGCGAGCGGGTTTCCGCTGGACGGACCGGGCAAACGCGGACTCCCTCCACCGGGGCGGGCGCCGGGCGGACACTGTGCGGACCAGTGAATGGGACCGCGAATCGAATGTCAACCGCGGGGTGGGCAAATGCCGCGCAACCCCATTTAAACCGGAAAAGAGCAGAGAACGTAGAACCAACCGGAAATCGGAATTCCCGGGCGGAAAACAAAAAGAGGCCCGGCGGGTGGCTCCCGCGGACCCCGGACGGATGGATGACCGTAGAGACGTGGCGTGGGCGCTAGCCCAGGTCCCCTTCGAGGAGTTCGCCGCGCCAGCCTTCGACGTGCAGGACCTCGTCGGCGATGAACGCCCATCCGACGAAGATCAGACCGGGAAGTTCGTACATGATTGTCTCCTTCCTCACACGGTGTCCGTTCCGCTGCCCAGTGAAGTCGTCCCCGCCCCCGGTGTCAAAGGCCGCCGCCGACGCCCGGAAACCCCCGCGCCGCCGGGCGTCCGGCCCTCGCGACCCCCCTCGGCGCGGCCCCGGCTTCCCTGTTCTTTGTCGGGTTTTCGCTGGACAACGACTCGAACCTGTGTTCGAATGAAGGCATGCGATGGGAAGGACTCCGCGACGACTCCGCCGCCCCCGCGCTCTTCGACCGCGCGGCCGTGGCACCCGCCGATCCCGACCGGGGCACCGGCCGCGCCGGGCTGTCCGCGCCCGGACCCGGCCCCATTCAGGCGGGTTCGGGCGCCTCACCGGTCGCGATCGAGATCCGCGCCCGCTCCATCATCAACCGCGTGCCGGGGGAGTCCCAGGTCCCCTTCCAATGGACCGTCAACCCCTACCGGGGCTGCGGCCACGCCTGCGTCTACTGCTTCGCGCGCCGCACCCACACCTACCTCGACCTTGACCCCGGCCACGACTTCGACACCAAGATCATGGTCAAGGTCAACGCCGGGGAACTCCTGCGCCGCGAACTCGCCCACCCCCGCTGGGGCGGCCACCCCATCGCCATGGGCACCAACACCGACCCCTACCAGCGGGCCGAGGGCCGCTACCGCCTGATGCCCCAGATCATCACCGCGCTGCGCGACTTCGCCAACCCCTTCTCCATCCTCACCAAGGGCCGGCTCATCCTGCGCGACCTCCCCCTCCTCGAACAGGCCGCGCGGGTCACCGACGTCGGCCTGGCGGTGTCGGTCGGCTCCCTCGACGAATCCGTATGGCGCTCGGCCGAACCCGGCACCCCCCGGCCCGCCGGCCGCCTCGACGTCGTCCGCCGGTGCGCCGACCGCGGCCTGCGCTGCTCGGTGCTGATGGCCCCGATCCTGCCCGGCCTCACCGACTCCCCCGACCAGATCGACGCCACGGTCGCCGCGATCGCCGCCGCCGGGGCCGCGAGCGTCACCCCCATCACCCTGCACCTGCGCCCCGGCGCCCGCGAGTGGTACCTCGCCTGGCTGGCCCGCGAGCACCCCCGGCTGGTGCCGCGCTACCGCGAGCTGTACCGCCGCGGCGCCTACGCCCCCAAGCCCTACCGCGCCCTGGTCGCCGCCCGCGTCCGCGACTCCGCCCGCCGCCACGGCCTGACCCGCCCCGCCGGATCCGCCGACCACCGCCCCGCCCCGCCCGCCCCGGCCGAACCCCGCACCGAGCAGCTCGCCCTCATCTGACCCCCGCGACACCGACGGCCTCCCCGCACCAGGCGGAGAGGCCGCGACGCGACGGGGACGGACCGTCGCTCTAGGAGAAGTCGGCGCAGGTGCCGCGCACGTGGGCGGGGTCCCCGGGGGTCGTCACGTCGAGGTCGCGCAGCACCACCGACACCCCCTCCGCCACGTACTCGCAGGCCGCGGGCATGTCCTGCTCTCGGTACTCCACATCCAGCACCCGGTCGGGATACGCGCCCAGGTAGACCCCGCACTCGTCGTAGCGGCCGCACTCCTCGGCCACCGCGAAGTCGAACCCGGCCGCGGGGCCGCCGCCGGCCCGCTCGATCAGCTCGGCCGCGTTCTTCTGGCCCGCCACCAGGCCCGCCTCATGCGCGGCCTCGGTCAGCAGCCGCGCGTAGGACTCCGCGTGCCCGGGGGTCAGCAGCCCCTCCGACCGGGTCCAGGAGTCCAGGTTGTCCAGCTCGACCCCCTGGTAGCCGTCGGCGGCGCACCCGGCCATCCACTCCGCCATGATCGCGGCGAGGTCCTCGCGGTTGTCCGGCGAGGAGACGTCCAGCAGCACCTCGTCCCACTCGCCGTCCACCACGTACTCCCCGTCGCCGCCGCGCAGCAGCAGGCCGGGGTGCTCGGCCTCCCACCACGCCAGCTCCTGGGGCTGGGTCTGGAAGCCGTTGACGTAGCAGACGCTGTACACGCCCTCCGCCGGCGGGTCCTCGCGGTCGCGGATCACGACCTCCACGTCCTCGGCGGGGGTGGAGGCACCGCCGATCTGGTAGTCGAGGACCGGGCTCTCCGGCAGCGGGGGCGGCGCCGGGGCGTCCACGGGGGCCGCGCCACCCGGACCCGAGCAGGCCGCCAGCGGCACCAGAGCGGCCACGGCAAGGATGCGCTTCATGGGACAAACCTACCGACCACCCGGCCGCACCGCGCAGCCAACCCCACACAAAACCAACCAAACAGAAACTACGACGCCACCGGCACCCGCGCGAGCGTGATATCGGCACCCGAGTGCCCCACCGGCCGGACATGCTGCGGAAACGCCGCCAGAAAGTCCCGGAAACTGCGGAACCCGTGGTTGCGCTCATCGAACGTGGGGTCCAGCAGCCGCATCCGGCTCTTCAGACTGGCCGCCGTGGGCGTGTCCGTGGTCGCCTCCTCGAACGCCCGCAGCAGCAGCGCCTCGGCCGCCTCCAACCGGAACGCCGCGTCGCGCACCGGCCGCGCCGCCGGATCCACTTCGGCCACCAGCGTCCCCCAGTACCGGTACTCCGAGCACACCGACACCAACCGCCGACTCGCGTTGCTCTCGGTGCCCACCCCCACCACGTACTTGCCGTGCTCACGCAGCCGACCCACCAGCGCCGAGTAGTCGCTGTCGCCCGTGACCAGCACGAACACCTCCAGCGACGGGTGGATGAACACCGTCTCCACCGCGTCCACCGCCATCCGGATGTCCGCCCCGTTCTTCCCGGCCGCACCCGCCGGGGCGATGTGGATCATGTCGATCCCGTTCATCGCCAGCTTGTGCTGGTGGCCGCCGAACCTGCTCCAGTCGGCGTAGGCCACCCGGATCGCGGCGTTGCCGTAGTAGCGGCACAACCGGCCCAACGCGTCGGCGGGAACGGGGTCGGCGCCGCCCTGCGGAGCACCGCAGACCAGGTTCTCGAAGTCGATGAAGACGGCCACCTGCCGTTCGACGTCGCCCATGCGCATCCACCCTTGTGCTGTTGTGCCCGGCGCCCGCGGCCGTGGTGGATGTGTACCCGCCGCCGCCCGCCCCCGCGCGGCCGAAGGTGGCCACCCGCCCGGAAAAACCGGTTGCCGCCCACCCGCCCGTGGGCCACCATCAAAGCCATGACCCGGCACGCGCACCCCACCGCACCCGCCCCCGCGGGTGCCGCCGCGCGTGCCCGCCTGCACCGCGACGGCGCCGAGCGCTGACCCCCTCCCGCACGCCTCGGAGCGGCCCGACGGGAGGGGGTGGACCTCACGCGCGGGCCGCCGCCCCCACCAGCAGGCAGGAAACACCATGGCCAAGCGGGCCTACGTGCGCACCAAGCCGCACATCAACATCGGCACCATGGGACACGTCGACCACGGCAAGACCACCCTCACCGCCGCGATCACCAAGGTGCTCAGCGCCGCCGACCAGGCCGCCTACGTCCCCTTCGAGCGGATCGACCGCTCCCGCGAGGAGGCCGCCCGCGGCATCACCATCAGCATCTCCCACGTCGAGTACGAGACCGCCACCCGGCACTACGCCCACGTCGACATGCCCGGCCACGCCGACTACGTCAAGAACATGCTCACCGGCGCGGCCCAGCTCGACGGCGCCGTCCTCGTCATCTCGGCGCAGGACGGCGTGATGCCGCAGACCCGCGAGCACGTCCTGCTCGCCCGCCGCGTCGGCGTCGCCCACGTCGTCGTCGCCCTCAACAAGGCCGACGGCGCCGACCCCGAACTCACCGACCTCGTGGAGCTGGAGGTGCGCGAACTGCTCGCCGAGCACGGCTACCCCGACTCCCCCATCGTGCGGGTCTCGGGCCTGCGCGCCCTGGAGGGCGACCCGGAGTGGACCGCGTCGATCGAGGCGCTGCTGCGGGCCGTCGACGACCACGTCCCGGTACCCGAGCGCTACACCGACGCGCCGTTCCTGATGCCCGTCGAGGGCGCGATCACCGTCACCGGGCGCGGCACGGTCGTCACCGGCGCCATCGAGCAGGGCACCGTGGCCGTCGGCGACACCGTGGAGGCGGTCGGCCAGAACGGCGGGTTCACCGCCGTGGTCACCGGGGTCGAGACCTTCGGCAAGACCATGGAGCGCGGCGAGGCGGGCGACAACGCGGCGCTGCTGCTGCGCGGCGTCCGCCGCGAGCAGGTCCGGCGCGGCCAGGTGCTGGCCGCCCCGGGCAGCCAGACCGCGCACCGCCGGTTCACCGCCCGGCTGACCCTCCTCACCGCCGAGGAGGGCGGCCGCCGCACCCCCGTCGTCAACGGCTACCGGCCGCAGTTCTACCTGCGCACCGCCGACGCCCCGGGCCGCATCACCCTGCGCGGCGCCGACACGGCCCTGCCGGGCGAGACCGCCGAGGTCGAGGTGGAGCTGGGCACGCCGCTGGCCATGCGCCCGGGCCTCGGCTTCGCCGTCCGCGAGGGCGGCCTGACCGTCGGCGCGGGCGAGGTCACCGGCGTCCTCGACTAGAGGGACGCCGGGGCGCGAGGTCACCGGCGTCCTCGACTAGAGGGACGCCGGGGCGCGGGGTCACCGGGATCGTCGTCGCCTGGGGGCGCCGGTGGGCGCGGGGTCACCGGGATCGTCGTCGCCTGGGGGCGCCGGTGGGCGCCGGGTCACCGGGATCGTCGTCGCCGGGGGACGCCGGTCGGCGCGGGGTCACCGGAATCGTCGTCGCCTACGGAGACCCGTGGGGGAGGGGCACCCCTCCCCCACGGGTCTCACCGCAGCAGCGGCAGCCGCCCCACCACCTTGTCCACCCGGTTGCGCGGCCCCACCAGCGCCACCCCGTGGTACTCCACGTCCTCGGCCGCCGTCTGCGCCAGCGACTCCAGGTAGCCCGCGTAGACCCGGCACACCTGCGCCAGCGCGGGCATGTCCACCACCAGCAGCCCCGCCTTGCCCAGGGCGCGCTCGCGTATCCGCCCCACCTCGGCCGCGTCCTCGGCGCCCAGCACCGTGCACCCGGTCCACGGCAGCCCGGGGTGCTCGGCCCCCGAGGCGTCCGGACCGCCCGGCCCCACCAGCAGCGGCGCCCGCCGCGCCACCGCCGCCGCCAGGCAGCCCGCCGTGTTGGCCACCAACCCCGGCTCCAGCAGCCGGTTGACGACCATCACCCACTTCACCGGCGCGCTGCGGGTGGGCACATCGATACGCACATCCTGGGGATCAAGGACGAACTCCCGCTGGTCAAGCACCACACCACTCCTCACAAATCCAACAACCGCCCCAGAACCTATCCACCAATGCAAGACAACCCAACCCCCGCCGAACAAAATTCGGCGCTACCCTGAAAACCATGGACCTCGACGAACTCGACCGGGCGATTCTGCGGGAACTCCAGAAGGACGCACGGCGCACCAACCGCGACCTCGCCGCCGCCGTCGGCGTCGCCCCCTCCACCTCGCTGGAACGCGTGCGCTCCCTGCGCGAGCGCGGAGTGCTGCGCGGCTACCGCGCCGACATCGACCTGGAGTCCATCGGGCGCGGCGTGCAGGCCATGATCGCCGTCCGCATCCGCCCGCCCTCCCGGCGCAACATCGAGGCGTTCCGCGAATGGGTGGCGCGGCTGCCCGAGACCGTCAGCGTGTTCGTCACCTCGGGTACCCGCGACTTTTTGGTGCACGTGGCGGTGCCCGACACCGACGGCCTGTACGCGTTCGTCATCGACCGCCTCACCGAGCGCCCCGAGGTCGCCGACGTCGAGACCAGCGTCGTCTATGAGCACATGCGCACCCCGGCCGTCGAACCCGTCCGCCCGCAGCGGTAGCGCCGTCGGCCAGGGGTCTAGACCATTCCCCGCGCGCGGGTTACAAAGAAGTCGCTCTCCGCGACCCCGGGGCCCACCCGGTTCGCACCGTTCCGACCCCCCTCAAGGACGGTTGCCGTGACCACAGACACCACCCGCCCCGCCTCGGCGGGCAACCGCCGCGGCTTCGACTGGGCGGCCCTGCGCGCGGACGCGCAGGCCGCGATCCCCGACGCCACCGCCGCCCTGATCGCAACGGCGGCGATCTTCGCCTGGCTCTACGCGCGCGTCGCCGACGGCAGTTCCCCCACCATCGAGGTCATGCCGATGCTGGCCGACCCCGGCCGCTACTGGATGTACTGGCTGTGCCAGGCGTTCGGCTGGTCCGCCCTGCTGTGGGCGTGGATCACGGTGATGCTCGGGCTCATCCGCTCCGCGGCCCGCCCGGCATGGAACCCGCTGCCGCCCGCGCGACTGGAGCGCTGGCACCGCACCACCAGCCTGACGACCATCGGGCTGATGTTCGCCCACGCGTTCATGTTCTTCGCCGAACTGGTGCGCGGCAACGAGCACGATCTCGGCTGGGCCGGCCGCATCGGCACGGCGTTCGTGGAGACCTTCGTACCGGGCGGGTACGCGACCGGCACGGGACAGGTGGCGATCCTGCTCGGGCTCATCGCCCTCTACCTGGCGATCCCGCTCGGCCTCGCGTTCTACCTGCGCCACCGCACCGGTTCGCGGATCTGGCTGGCGCTGCACCGGTTCATCCTCGTGGTCTACGCGCTCAGCGTCTGGCACACCCTGCTCTACGGAACGAACGTCTGGTACGACGGCTGGTTCCGCACCACCGTCTGGCTGCTCCAGCTCCCGGTGGCCGCCCTGCTCCTGACCCGCCTCCTCGCCCCGGCCCGCCGCAACGAACGCCTGCACACCCGCGGCCGGACGGTCCGCGCCCTGGGCTGGACGGCCCGCATCGGCACGGCCGCGGCGATCCTCACCGTCCTCGCGGTCGCGATCACCGGCCGCGACGGCGGCCGCACCCGCGGCGTGGAGGGCGCCGAAATGAACGTCACCCAGGGCATGGTCTGGCTCGCCCTGTTCCTCTTCTTCGCCGCGATCACCACCACGATCGCCCTCGTCGCCCGCAAGAAACCGCAAACCCCCTGACCCTCCTCCCACAACCGCCCCCCCCCCCAAGCGGCCGGGGGGCCGGCCCCCCCCCCCCCCGCGCGCCTCGCCCCCCCCCCCCCCCCCCCCCCCGCCCCCGCCCCCCCCCCCCCCCCCCCGCTTCTCGTTCCCCCGCACCCGCACCCCCTCCCTCGCCCACCGCCACCCGAACAGTTCCACCGCCCGGCTCCACCTGTCCCGCCCCACCCTCCGGCTCCACCTGTCCCGCCCCACCCCGAAGGCGAAAGAAGAAAAAAGAGAGAAAGGAGAGCAAGTTATATTGAAGGGTGTGTGTTTGAGGCTGATGTCCGCATTTCCCCCCGTCAACACCCCTTTTCGGGGGCGCGGGGCGCGGGTCCGGCGGGGGCCACCCAGCGCGCAGGGATCTTCGATCCCCAGGTTTCAAACCGCACAGAAAGGGTAATATCTACAGTGGATTGCCCCAACTGTGGAACCCCCTACCCGCCGGGAGGAGCGGACTGCGCAAACTGCGGTCTGCCCCAGCCGAAGTAGCCGGAGCCCGCAGTGATCCTTGACAACTCCACAGAGCGACGAAGGGAGGTGACGACATGCGCAGCGACGAGGAGGACACCCCCACCAAGAACCTCGGCAAGCCGAAGGGCGGCAAGTGAGCCCCCCGCCCGCCGGGGGTTGCGGCCCCCGGTGGGTGGCCCCCGCCGGACCCGCGCCCCGCGCCCCCGAAAGGGAAGAGCGCAGGTATCGCCGCCTTGCGATCTCGGGCGTGTCGCCGTTGTCGCCTTGCTCGCCCTTCACTTCTTCGGGCGGGGGCGCGGGTCCGGCGGGGGTCACCCAGCGCGCAGGGATCTTCGATCCATCCCACGACACAAGGAACAGAGAGGAAGCGCATCATGGGCGACTCGAAGGCGTACCAGGAGGGCAAGGACTACACCGCCTGGGCGGCGAAGGCCAACCAGGAGATCAGGGAGGAGATGCCCCCGGCCGAGGAGCCGAGCGGCGACGAGGGCGGCGACCAGTCCACCGGCAGCCACCCGTAACCGGAGGTTTGGCCGCCACTGGAAAGGGTAATATCTACAGTGAACGGCCAGTTCCTTGACAACTCCACAGAGCGCCAAGGGAGGTGAACGATGCCCAAGGAGAAGCCCGCACCCCTGCCCCGGCCGGGCGGCCCGAACTCGGAGCCGCAGCGGCCCCCCGGCCCCACGCCCGACTAGGGCGAGCCGAAGGGAACCCGCCCCGACCGAGCCCCGAGAGGAGGTGACAGAGATGGGCAAGGACGAGGACTTCGTGAAGAAGATCCAGGAGGACACCGCCCGCCAGGTCCAGCAGGCCCGCGAGTCCAGCGAGAAGGACGTGGCCGACGCCAAGGCGTCCACCGCCGAGGCCGAGAGGGAGGCGCGCGGCAGGTGAGCCCCCACCCACCGGGGGCCGCGGCCCCCGGTGGGTGACCCCCGCCGGACCCGCGCCCCCGCCCGAAGAAGCGGGAAGCGCGCAGGTATCCGGCATCTCAGCATCCGGGCGTGTCGTACTGGACATGTCCACGCGGATGCGTCAAAATCCATCACCACTCACCCTCTCCTGTCCGCCTCCCACCCCCGGTCCGCCAGCGGAGAAACCATTGGCATGGGTCACCACCCTCGGCCCGGACCCCACCCAGGTCGAGTACCGCCTCACCGGCCAGTGCGGCTGCGACGCCCACGCGCACGCCCACAGCCACGGCGACGCCGACGACCTCCAGGTCGAGTACCGGATCAAGGACGCCGACCGCCCCCTCCAGCGGGTGGGCAGCGGATGGCGCGAGTTCGGGCAGGCGCCGGGCAGCGAGTTCGCGGGCGAGGCCGACCTGGAGGCCATGCGCCTCGTCATGGCCGGGTGCCACCCCGTCACCGGCGAGGTGCTCGTCGCGCCCAAGGAGGCCGTCGACCCCCGGGCGAAGCTGGCGGCGCGCCCGCTCGTGGACGCCGTCTACGCGATCGCCGACGCCGCGCACATGCCCGCGGCCGACCTGTTCACCTCCGCCAGCGCGGCCGAGCGGTTCGCCCGCCTGGAGCGGGGCCTGCTGCGCGACGGCGAGGCGCACCACGCGGCCGTCCGCGACCTGGAGGTGATCGCCGAGCAGGCCGGGGTGGACCCCGCGATGCTGTGGGGCGCCGAGGAGTTGGCGACGGCCCGCGAGCACGCCGAATCCCGGGTCCGGGTGGGCAACCGCGGCTTCGACATGGTGCTGAACATGCCCAAGTCGATGTCGGTGCTCTACGGTCTGGTCGAGGACCGCACGGCGGCCGAGATCGAGGAGATCTACCTCGACTGCGTGCGCGAGACGGTCGACTCCCTCGAAGAGTGGGCGGGCTACGCCGTCGCGGGGCACCACGGCGACGGCCAGAGCGCGGCCCGGCTGGCGACCTCCGGGCTCATCGCATCGATCACGCTGCACCGCTCGGCGCGGCCGGTCGACGGCCGGATGGGCGACCCCCATCTGCACGCCCACATCATGATCGCGAACATGGTCCTGGGCGAGGACGGCAAGTGGCGGGCGCTGGGCGCGGGCGGCCGGGACCTGCACCGCCACGTCGCGGTGGCGGGCGAGCTGGCCAAGGCGCGGATGCGGGAGCGGCTGAGCCGCCGCTTCGGCGTGGTGTGGGTCCGCGACGAGCGCACGGGCGAGTGGGAGATCGCGGGATTCGACCGCGACGTCCGCGACACGTTCAGCTCCCGGTCGCGGCAGATCGCCGACCACGTGGGCCGGGACGCCTCGGCGGCGCAGGCGCGGGCGGCCGCGCGCGAGTTGGCGCAGTCGAAGTCGTCGGTGCGCCAGGGGCACGCCCGCCGGTGGTGGCGGCGGGTGGCCGAGACGGCGGGGTTCAACGTCGAGACGCTGCTGGACGGCGCGCTGAGCCGGGGGACAGCGGCCCGGCAGCCGCCGCCCGACGTCGACGCGCTGGCGGCGATCGTGTGGGATCCGGAGACGGGTGTCACGGCGCAGCGCAAAGCGGTGAGCCGCCCGCAGATCATGGCGGCGGTGGCGGCGGCGTGTCCGGGCGGGGTGGTGAGCGCGTCCCACCTGGAGGTGCTGACCGAGGCGGTGCTGTCGACGGGGCACGCGGTCCGGTTGCCGTCCGGGGGACCGCGGCATTTGTCCAACGCCGACCGGTGGACCTCGGCCGACATCGTGGAGGCCGAGCAGGCGATCGTCTCGGCCGCGGAGCGCCGACTGGGCGAGGGCGCGGCGGTGGTCCCGGCGGCGGCCGCAGCGCAGGCGCTGCGCCGGTTCGAGGCGGAGCGCGGTTTCCGCCTGTCGGCGGAGCAGCGGCGCACGGCCGAGCGGCTGATGTGCGCGGGGCACGGCCTGGACATGGTCCGGGGCGTGGCGGGGTCGGGCAAGACGACGCTGATGAGTGCCGCGCTGGCGGGGTGGTCGGCGGCGGGGCTGCGCGTGGAGGGCGCGGCGACGGCGGCGGTGGCGGCGGCGAACCTGGCGGCGGAGTCGGGGATCGCGTCGCGCACGGTGGCGTCGTGGCTGCGGCGGGTCGAGTCGGGTGAGGGCCTGGCGGGGGTCGACGTGCTGGTGGTCGACGAGGCCGCCATGGTGGACGACCGCTCGATGGCCGCGCTGGTGAAGGCGGCGGACGCCAGCGGCACGAAGATCGTGGGGATCGGCGACCCGGCGCAGTTGCGCGCGGTCGGTGTGGGCGGCGGGTTCAAGGCGGTCCACGGGATCGTCGAGGGCGAGACGCTGTCGGAGAACCGCAGGCAGCGCGACGCGGTGGACCGGGAGGCGCTGGCGGCGTGGCTGGAGGGCGGCCGGGCGAGCGCGCTGCACGTGTGGGGCAACGCGGGCCGGGTGCACGCGGCGGAGCGGGCGCACGACGCGCTGGACCTGGTGGCGCAGGGCTGGTGGAAGGACCGGCAGGAGCTGTCGGACCCGCACCAGGCGGTGGGCGACCTGCTGGTGCTGGCGGCGCGCAACAGCGACGTGGACGAGTTGAACCTGCGGATGCGGGCGCTGGCGTGGGCGGGCGGCCATCTGGCGGACGACGAGGTGGCGTTCGCGCTGCGCGGCGGCGGTCGGCTGGCGCTGGCCTCGGGCGACACCGTCCGGGTGCGGCGCAACGACTACCGGTCGCGGCGGGGCGAGGGGCCGGACGTGCTGAACGGCTTCCGGGGCGTGGTGGCCGAGGTCGACGGTCGGCGCGGGGTGCGGGTGGAGTGGCGCCGCGAGGGGGAGACGCACAGCGCGTGGGTGTCGCCGGAGGCGATCGCGCGGGGGGACCTGAGCCACGGGTACGCGATGACGATCGCGGCCGCGCAGGGGCTGACCTGCGAGCGGGCGCACGTGTACGGGATCGGCGCCGAGGCGCACTCGCTGTATCCGGCGATGAGCCGGGCGCGGGGGCGGGCCGACCTGTACCTGGCGGCGCAGGGGCTGGAGTCGGTGGACGTGCGGGGGGTGCGCAACGACGGGGAGCTGGTGCGGCGGCTGATCGACGGCTACGCCCGTACGCTGACGGACCAGGACGACACGATGGTGAGTGACGAGCTGGTGCCGCCGCGGCGGGCGTCGCTGAAGACGGCGGTGGAGCGCGCGGCGCGGGGCCGGGCGGGCGGCGCCTGGCGCGGTGCGCCGCGGGGGGCTGCGAAGGAGGGGGCATGGCCGCGGAGGACGAGCGGGGGCTGGTGACGCTGCGCGAGTGGGCGGAGCGCAACGGCTACAGCCACGCCTATGCGGTGCACGTGATGCCGCGCTACTACCCCGACTTCCCCGAGCCGGAGGTCCGCCGGAAGGGGGCCACGGAGAAGGGGGGCGGGGGCGGCAGCAACCTGTACGACCCGGCGAAGCTGGAGCGGTTCCGGCCGCGGCGTCCGGATCCGGTGGAGGTGGCGCCCGAGGACCTGGACCGCGAGGTGACGCTGGGCGGTTTCGCGGCGCTGATCGGGGTGGACGGCAAGAGCGTGACCCAGATCAAGGACGACCGCCCGGACTCGCTGCCGGACACGGTGGACGGCCGCCGGTGGTACCCGCGGGCGCGCTACTACGTGCGGGACCTGCTGCTGATGTGGAACTCGCGGCCGGGCCAGGGCCGTGGTTCGGACAAGCGCCGGGTGCCCCTGCCGTGGCAGCGGGAGTAGCCGTCCCCCGGCAACCGCACCCATCACCACCCCCGCGGCGCTTCGCGGCCTAAGGACCCGTGCCTTCAGCCCAGGGCTCCTCGACGTCGACTCCGGCGAGATGGGTGCGGGTGAGGTCGGCGCGGTGGCGCTGAGGGACCCACCGCTGGGCGGTGTACCACTCGGCGAGGTCGGCGGCGAGGGTGTCGAGGAGGGCGAGGACCGCCCGCACGTCCTCGGTGCCGGGGGTGCCGGCGGCGCGGACGAGGGTGCGGGCGGCGTCGCGCAGGCGGGCGGCCTGGGGGTGCTGCTGGGTGGGGCAGGGCAGGCGGCCGGCCTGCTGCCAGGTGTCGGCGGCGGCGCGCAGGGCGGGGCGCATGGGCGGGGGTGCGGCGGCGGCGATGGCGGTGAAGGCGTCGCTGAGGGCGGAGGCGGTTTCGGCGCGGCGGCCCATGGTGTCGCCGGGGGTGCGCTGGTGGGCTTCGTCCAGGCAGCGGCGCAGCCGCGCCCAGGCGCGGGCGGCGCCGACGCCGGGTTCGGGGGGTGCGGCGGCGGCGAAGCGGCGGCGCAGCCGGGGCAGGGAGAGTTCGGGGGCGAGGGTGGAGCCGCTGAGCCAGACGGGTTCGCCGGTGGGGTTGCGGTCGTCGGGCAGGGCCACGGCGTAGCCGAGGAGTTCGGCGCCGTCGGTGCGCCGGTGCAGGAGCACGCCCTCGCCTTCGAGGAGGGAAAAGAACTCGTCCTCGTCGCGTGCGGTGACGGCGGCGGTGCGGACCTCGCGCGCGAGGAGGACGCGGGCGGGTTCGGTGCGGCCGCGCCGCAGGGCCTTCTCGACCTCGCCGCGTTTGGGGAGGCGGTCGGAGGTGCCGTTGGAGGGGCCGGTGGCGCGCAGGCCGAGGTGGTGTTCGATGGCGCGGCACTCGTCGCGGAGCCGCAGGGCGTCGTTGTGGATGTCGGGGCGGGTGTCGTCCTGGCGTTTGAGGGTGGCGACGAGGTGGATGTGGTGGCTTTCGGCGCCGTCGTGGCGGACGGCGACCCAGCGGCAGCCGCGGGGGTCGCCGTGGGGGGCGACGCCGCCCGCGGCGGCGATGCGCCGGGCGACGGTGTGCCATTCGGGGTCGGTGAGGGGGCGGTCGCCGTGGGCGACGCGGATGGCGCAGTGCCAGACGTGGCGGGCGCGGCTGCCGGGGGAGACGAACTGGTCGAGGCGGCGGGCGAGGGTGGCGAGGGCGGCGTCGGGGGAGCGGCCGGGGTCGGGGACGCCGAGGGGGCGCCAGGCGCCGACGAGGTGGGGGTCGATGTGCTCGTTGGCGCGGCCGGGGCCGTAGAGGTAGCGGAGCAGGCCGTGGGTGTCGCTGCCGCGCATGACTTTGGCGATCACTGCCGCACGCTCCGCTTCAGCTCGTAGGCGGTGTCCTCGAGTTCGTCCACGAGCCGGGCGATGCGGCGCAGCAGGAGCCCGGGAGCGGGCGCGCCGTCCGCGCCTTCCACCGCACCGCCGCCGGAACCGGCGGCGGCGTCGGTCACATCGGCGGTGGCGAGCCCTCCGAGCCGGACACCGGCGTCGCACAGCCGGGTGATCTGGTCGTTGAGGGCGACCATGGTCTCGCGGACGTCGGGGGTGGGGTCGACCTCGTCGCGGGCGACGGCCAGGGCGGCGTAGGCGCAGTAGGAGCTGAGGGTCATGTCCTTGGCGAGGGCGGCCTTGGCCAGCAGGGCGTGTTCGTCCTCGCTCAGGCTGAGCTTGACGTTCTTGTCGCGCCGGACACCGATCTGCCGGTTGCCGCGCCTGCGTTGTGCCATGGTTCCCCGCCCCCTCAAATCACGGTAAGGGAACCTTAAACGGATCTTGAGGCGCGCGTCCGCTTCGCCCGCGCGCCTGTGGAAAACCCAGCGGTCATCGCCTCACGGCGGCTACCTGCCCTCGCGGGCCTCGATGCGTTGCGCCTCGGCCCGTCCGGCGAGCCGGTCCAGGACGCCCAGCGGGTCCAGCCGGCCCCGGCCACGCGGTGGCGGGATCCGGCCACGGTGTGACTCTGGCCCGCCCCGCCCGGCCGTGGGAGATAAGGTCCGGCGCGCGCGATGAGTTTCGGAGCGCCCGCGCGTCTACCCCTGTGAAAGCAGCACGAGCACGGCAGCGAGGGAGCACACCATGACCGAGAGCACTCAGGGCCGGGAGCACAGCTACACCCTCACCCGCGTCTACGACGCCCCCGTCGAGAAGCTGTGGGAGGTCTGGTCCACGCCGGAGCCCTTCTGCGCGGTGTTCGGCGCCCGGCGCGAGACGCTGGAGCTGGACGTGCGGCCCGGCGGCTCGTTCAGCGCGGAGATCGTCACGCCGACCGGTGAGGTGCACCCCATCAGCGGCACGTTCCCGGAGGTCGAGGAGCACCGCCGGATCGTGACGGCGACCAAGGTGCCCATGGTCGAGGAGCCGGAGCTGATGTACGAGGACTTCCGCGACCTGGGTGACGGCCGGACCGAGCTGACGATCCACCAGGTCTGCGCCACGGCCGAGGCGTGCGAGATGTCGCGGATGGGCAGCGAGTTCCTGATGCAGTCCTGCGCCGACTACCTCGCGAAGGCGTAGTCCGGCCGGCCCGCCCCGGGGCCGTGCCGGGGCCGCCCTCACCAGGCATGAGGGCGGCGCCGGGGCGGTCGCGGGAGGTCCGGCGCCCGCGCCCGGGAGTTAGAGGGAGTTCCCACGCGGTAGGTACTGGCTACGCGTCGGCCACCCCCGTCGACGCGCCGACCGAGACCCGTGGGGTGTGATGTCGTGAAGGGCTTCCAGGGACAGAGCGAGGACACCGCCGGCTCCGCCGAGGACGCCGGGAGCACCGAGACCGCCAGGGGTGCACCGGACCCGGTGCCGAAGCGGGCGGGAAGTCCGACGGCCACCGAGTCGGGGCAGCGGGTGGAGACGGCCATGGCCCAGGGGCCGGTCGGCCGGAAGTCCGGGGACAAGGCGCGGCCGGGCACGGCGACCCGCACCCGGTCGCGCGGCGCCGGTTCGACGACCAGGGCGGGCTCCCGCACGGGCGCGGCGGGCAAGGCGCGCGGCGCATCGGCGCGGCCGGCGGCCGGGGGGAGCGCGAAGGCCCAGGCGGGTCCGGTGGAGCCGGCGGGCGGTGGCCGCTCGGCGGGGGAGGTCCTGCGGCGGTTCGGCTACTTCCTGCTGCGCGCGGTGGCGGTGATGGCGGCGTTCGCGGCGATGGTCGCGTTCGCGGTGGTGCTGGGGCAGCTCACGCTGACCCCGATGCCCGGAGCGGTCGAGCAGACCCACACCAACCTCCAACCCGGCTGGTCCCTGCGCCACTACCTGGACGCGCCCGCGCGGGAGGCGCTCCAGCAGGTCGGCGGGAACATCGCGCTGGGGGTGCCGTTCGGGGTGCTGCTGCCGACGCTGTTCCCGGGTTCGCGCAGCGTGCTGCGGACCGTGCTGATGGCGGCGGTGGCGATGCTGCTGGTCGAGGTGGTGCAGGGGTCGCTCATCACCGGCCGCGCGTTCGACATCGACGACGTCATCCTCAACACCACCGGCGCGCTGCTGGGCTACCTCTTCCTCGGTCGCCGCATGTCGCGCGCCATCCACGACCTGGGCAAGGACTAGCGCGGCGGCACCGCGCCGCCGAGCGGAGGCGGGGCCGGGGGCGGGGCCGCCCCCGGCCCCGCTAGTCGTGGGGGCCGGTGCGCCCGGCGGGGGAGGCGCCGGTGAACACCCGGTCCAGGTGGTAGGCGAGCACCGCCGAGGCGTCTTGGGGGGTGCGCCTGCCGGTGAGGAGGTCGGTGCCCAGGCCGTGGGTGAGGGCGAGCAGGCGGGCGGCCTCGGTGCCGGGGTCCAGCCCGGTGGCGAGTTCGCCGCCGTCGCGGGCGCGGGCCATGAGGTCGGCGAGGCGGCGCTCCAGCCGGTCGGTGCCGGCGACGAACGGCTGGTCGGCGAGGCCGGGGTCGGTCATGGCGAGCACGGCGAACGAGGTGAAGACGAGATGGAACACGCGGGTGTGCTCGTCGGTGGGCAGCGCCTCGGCGAGGAACCCCTCGACGGCGGCCCGAACGGACCCCTCGGGGTCACGCGCCACGCGCTCGGCCCAGCGCCGGTTGCTCTGCTCCTCGAGGTGGGTGAGGGCGGCGTTCACCAGGCGGCCCTTGCTGTGGAAGTAGTACTGCACCAGCCGCAGTGAGACCCCGGCCTCGGCGGCCACCGAGCGCATGGTGACGGCGTGCAGCCCGTCGCGTCCCGCGACGCGCAGCAGCCCCTCGATGATCTGGGTGCGGCGCTGCGCGTGGTCGGCGGTCCGGGGCATCCTCCGATTGTCCCCCATCCCCCGGACCGGCTCCCGATCTTGGCGGCCAGGTCCGCGCCCGTGAGGATGCCCACCCCGCGCCTCAGCGGTCGGGGGCGTGCCGTCCTTCCGCGCCGGGTGCGCGGTCTTGGTCCTGCCGCGTCGGGGCGTTCACCCGGTCACCGGTCCTCCCCGGCGGAGCGCGGCCTGCTGATCGGCCTTCTCCAACGCCCGGCCGCCGCAGTGAACCGGCGGCTCGCCGAACGGGTGATCCCGCGCCGCCGTGCCGTCGAGTCCCTCCGGTCCGTCGACCTCGCGCCTGCGCCCGCACGCTCCAGCCATCGGGCTGGCGGAAGGCGTCCACACGGCCCAAGGCTCTCTGACCTGCGTCTCTGCGCTCGGGAGAGCGTGCGGCGCAAGCCGGAGATGCCGCGACGGCTTTATGATACGCACGTATCATAAAGAGTCCCCGCACCGACGCCCGACCACGGAAGGACCCGCCGCGCCATGGCATCCCGATCACCGCGCCGCCCCGGCAGCACCTCCGGTTCCGGTTCCCGTCCCGGCCGGTCCGGCGCCGCTCCCATCCCCGCGCGCATCTGGTGGACGGCCGCCGTCACCGGTTCGGGCGCGTTCATGGCCATGCTCGACTCCACGGTCGCCAACCTGGCCCTGGAGCCGGTCCGCGCGGAGTTCGGGAGCACCCTCGCGCTGGTGCAGTGGGTGGCGACCGGGTACCTGGTCGCGGGCGCGGTCTCGCTTCCGGCCGCCGGCTGGCTGGGGGACCGGTTCGGCCACGGGCGGGTGTGGGCGGTGTCGCTGGCCGTATTCACGGCCGCCTCGGCGCTGTGCGCGCTGGCGACCGGCCCGGCGGCGCTCATCGCCGCCCGCGCGGTCCAGGGCCTGGCGGCCGGGGCCATGGTGCCCGCCGGGCAGGCGGTGATCGCCTCCGAGGCGGGGGCCGAGCGCCTGGGGCGGCTGATGGGGGCGCTGGGCGTGGTGGTCAGCCTCGGCCCGGCGGTGGGGCCCGCAGTGGGCGGCCTGCTGGTGGAGGCGGTGTCGTGGCGGTGGGTGTTCGCGATCAACGTGCCGGTGGGGATCGCGGCGCTGGCGGCGGCCCGCGCGCTTGTGCCGGCCGGCCGGGCGGACCGCTCCCGCCGCCTGGACTGGCCGGGCCTGCTGCTGCTCGGCTGCGGGCTGCCGCTGCTGCTCTACGGCGCCACCGAGGTCGGCGCGGGCGGCGCCGCGCCCGTGCCGCTGCTCGCCGCCGCGTCGGGCGCGGTGCTGACGGCGGTGTTCGCGGTGACGTCGGTGCGCACCGCGTCCCCGCTGCTGGACCTGCGGCTGCTGCGGCGCCCGGCGTTCGCCGCCGCGACGGCGACCACCACCCTCACGGGGGCGGCGATGTACGGCGGCCTGCTGCTGCTCGCGGTCTACCTGCCCCAGACGGGGCGCGGCGGAACCGAGGCGGGGCTGCTGCTCCTGGCGATGGGGCTGGGCAGCGCCGCCGCCCTGTACGCGGGCGGGGCGCTGACGGACCGCCGGGGGCCGCGCGCGGTCAGCGTCGTGGGCGCCGTGCTGCTGGCCGCCGCCACCGCCGCCGTCCTGGTGCCGGGACCGGCGGGCGCGCTGCCGACCGCCGCGCTGGCGGCGGTGCTGGTGGTGCGGGGCGTGGGGATGGCGCTGGCGCAGATGCCGGCGGTCACCGCCGCCTACGGCGCGGCCCCGCCGGAGCGGGTGGGCGACGCCGCGACCCTGGTCACCATCTCCCAGCGGGTGGGCGGGGCGCTCGGCTCGGCGGGCGTGGTGCTGGTGGTGGTCGCGGGCGGCGGCGGCCCGCAGGGGTACGCGATCGGGTTCGCGGCGCTGACGGCGGTCGCACTGCTGGCCGCGCTCACCGCCGCCGCACTGCGGCGCGGCGGCCCCGGCCCGGCAGCGGAGAGTCGAGGGGAGAGGGCCGACCGGTGAGGAGCCACGCGGCGCCCCTTCCTCACCGGCCTGAGGGGTCCCCGTCAGCGGACTCGGCCGTCCCCGCACCGGTCCGCAGGCGGAAGGCCGATGGGAGAGCCGACGAGGAGCGGTATCCGGCAACCGGCATCCAGCGCCGAGCATCGCCCCTCAGGCGCCGACGCATCCGCCTTCCCCCCGGTTCATTCCGGTCCTCCCGGGTGACCGGTCCCAGGTACCCGCGCCGATGGTGGAGCCTGCTGCACTGCGGCGGGCGCCGCAGGCCGAGATAATGCCTGACATGTTGCCGTTCCTCCGCCTCACCGAGCGTGCCGAGAAGGGCACGCGGGCGGCGCTCTACCTGAGCGTCGGCCTGGGCACCGGCCTGGTGTCGCTGCTGATCCTGGCGACGCTCCTGGTGTCGGTGGCGCTCGTCGCCGTGGCGGGCGCGGGCCTCATCGTGCTGCCGGTGCACCTGTCGCTGGTGCGCCGGTGGGCCGACGCGGAGCGGCGCCGCACCGGCAGCTTCCTGGGGCGGGTGATCCCGCCCCGCCACCGGCCGCTGCCCGCCGGGTTCGGCGCGCGGCTGCGGGCCACGCTGCTGGACACGGTCACCCTGCGGGAGGTGGCCTGGCTGGTCTGGCAGGCGGTCGCCGGCGTGGCGCTGGGCCTCATCGGCATGGTGGCGCTGGTGGGTGTGCCCAGCACGCTGCTCCAGACGGCGCTGTGGTGGATGGCGCCCGACGGCGAGCCGGCGACGCTGGCGCTGCGGCCGGTCTCCGACTGGCCGTCGGCGCTGCTCCTGGGGGCGGTGCAGTTCACGGTGCTGTCGGCGCTGCTGCTGTGGGGGGCGAGGCCGCTGGCGCGGCTGCACGCGACCGTCGCGGCGGCCCTGCTGGGGCGGTCCCGGGTGGACCGGTTGGCCGAGCGGGTGGAGACGCTGAGCCACACCCGCGCGGGGGCGCTGGACGCCCACGCCGCCGAGCTGCGGCGGATCGAGCGCGACCTGCACGACGGCACCCAGGCGCGGCTGGTGGCGCTGGCGATGCGCCTGGGACTGGCGCGCAGCCGCATCGACGAGGACCCCGAGCAGGCGGCGCGGCTGCTCGCCGAGGCGCAGTCGGGCGCCGAGGAGGCGATGACGGAGCTGCGGCAGGTCATCCGCACGATCTACCCGCCGGTCCTGTCGGACCGGGGGCTGGTGGGGGCGGTGGAGGCGCTGGCGGCGCGCAGCGTCGTGCCCGCGACGGTGTCGGTGGACGACCTGGGCGCGGTGCCCGCGTCGGTGGAGGCCACCGCCTACCACCTGGTGGCGGAGGCGCTGACCAACGTCGCCAAGCACGCGGAGGCGTCGCGGGCGGAGATCAGCCTGTCGCGGATCGGGGGGTGGCTGCGGATCGCGGTCACCGACGACGGGCGCGGCGGGGTGGAGGAGGGCAGCGGCACGGGAGTGGGCGGGATGCGGCGCCGCGTGGCGGCGCTGGACGGGGAGTTCACCGTGGTCAGCCCTGCGGGGGGACCGACGAGAGTGGAGGCGTTGCTGCCGTGCGGGTCGTGATCGTGGAGGACAGCGCGGTGCTGGCCGAGGGCCTGAACCTGCTGCTGAGTACCTCGGGGTTCGAGGTGGTGGCGACGGTGGACCAGGCCGCGCCGTTCCTGAAGATCGTGGAGGAGGGCGGCACGGACGCTGCGGTGGTCGACATCCGGCTGCCGCCGACGTTCCGCGACGAGGGGGTGCAGGCGGCCCTGGCCGCCCGCCGCCTGGTGCCGGGGCTGCCGGTGCTGGTGTTCTCGCAGTACGTGGAGCAGGTCTACGCCCGAGAACTGCTGTCGGACGGCCGGGGCGGGGTGGGCTACCTCCTCAAGGACCGGGTAAGCCGGGTGGGCGACTTCATCGACGCGCTGAAGCGGGTGGCGGCCGGAGGAACGGCGATCGACCCGGACGTGATCGGCCAATTGCTGGTGCGTCGGGACAGCCCCCTCACCCGCCTGACGGCGAGGGAGCGGGAGGTCCTGGAGCAGATGGCCCAAGGGCTGAGCAACGCCGAGATCGCCGCAAAACTGGTGGTGACGGAACGAGCCGTGCACAAGCACATCGGCAACATCTTCGCCAAGCTGGACCTGGACCCGGGAGATTCGGGCCACCGCCGAGTCAGGGCGGTGCTGACGTACCTGGACGCGTAGCGGGGGCGCACGAGGCGGAGGTGCCGTGGGCCATCCCCGCAGTGCGGGGAGCACCTCTGTACCAGACCGTCCCAGGAGTCCAGCAGCGGACCATCCCTGCAGGTGCGGGGAGCACTCGTCCGACGCCTCAATGATGATGTCCCGCGCGGGGCCATCCCCGCAGGTGCGGGGCGCACGGCCCGGGCGTAGTTTCTCCGCTGGAATCCACGGGACCATCCCCGCAGGTGCGGGGCGCACCCATGGGTGACCTCCGGGGCCGGTTACTTGGCGGGACCATCCCCGCAGGTGCGGGGCGCACTCTTCGTGACGTGGGGGAACAGTGCGGCGTTATGCGTTTGAGACCGAATGGGAGGTCATATACGCCTGTCGCGGCCAGGAACTGACTTCCTCTCACATCGCTTGCCACACCGTACATTCCCACGGTGACGCCGTTCCCCCCATGGCGTCCTACTCACCGGTATCAGCCACCCGGCGGAAGTACTGGCGCTTGTTCATGTCGCGCACCACGATTCCCAAGGCGTTGATTTCCTCGCGCAAATCCTCCGCGTCCGAGGACTGGTCCTTTTCCAGAGCCTTGGCTCGGGCGGCGAAGAGCGCGTGGGCTCCCACCGACAGTTCCGGCAGGCCGGGGACCCAGCGGCGGAAGTCCTCGGCGTGGGGGTCGCCGTCGTCGCGCCACGGGTAGGCGTGGGCCCGGAACGCCTTCGCCAGCCGGTGCGGCTTCAGGGCGACGACGCCGCCCGCCACTTCTTCACCTCGCGCGCCCAGCAGGACCAGCCGCTTGCCGTCCTTGAACACCGCGCGGACCTGCCCGCGCGGCGCGGTCCGTGTGCGGCCGTTGGCCGTCACGGACGCCTCGTGGTCCGTGACGGTGACCGTTCCGGCCTCGCTCTCGCCGATCATGGCGAGCACCAGCCCCGCCACCACCCCCACCACCGCGCCGCCGATCGTGGCGGGCAGGTCGGGGATCGAGGTGATCAGGCGTATCGGGCCTTCAAACGGCGCCCACGGCAGGGTCAGCGCCCATTCGGCCAGTGGGTTGAGCAGTGCACCGAGCACGCCTCCCACCAGCGGGAGCCCGCCCCACATCAGCAGCCGTTCACCGACAGGCGCGCCGACCACCGTGGCGTTCGGCGCCGACCTCGCTCGCGGACTCATCTCCCGTGCCCCTCCGTCCGGCCCGTCCGGGCCATCCGATCCATTGGTTCGCCTCCCGGCGCCCGCCCCGCCGCCCGCCGCTTCGGCATCCGCTCCGGCCTTGGCTGCGGCCCGCGCCCCCGCGCCCTCCTCCTCGCGCGCCGCCGCCCTCAGCCGGTCGACGGCGACGACCACGGCGGCTCCGGCGATCGCCACCGACGCGTTGGCGAAGACCTCGTATCCGGCCAGCAGCGGCACCCGGTTGAGGAGGAACACGCCCTCCCACGCGCGCGGACCGAGGTGGTCGGCCAGCCCGCCCGCGCCGAGCAGGAAGACCACCAGGCCGATGACCTGCACGACTCGTGCCATGCCTCGACGCTAGGCGCCGCCCCGCCTCCGGCGCGTCGGCCGCCGGTATCGGGCTTCGCGACGACGGCATCGACCTCGCGCGCCGCCGTGCGACGAAGGTCGCCCCGGGCCGCGACTTCGGTCGTCGATCGGGCCCGGAGGCGCCGCATCCGCCCGCTCGGCGAGTAGGTTCGCTGGTATGGACGGCTCCGCGCCCTCTTCCTCGCCCTCCCCGGACCACCGGCCCGGCGGCCGGGCCGCCGCCGCGAGCGCCGCGAGCGCCGCGAGCGCCACGAGTGCCATGGGCGCCACCGCGACCACGGACCCGACCGCCACCACGCCCACGTCGGCGACAACGGGCACGACCGCGAACGGCCCCCTCACCACCCCCGCCTCCCCCTCGGGGGCGCGGCGGCGGCGCGGCCCGCGCGAGTGGGTCGTGGACATCGCCCTGTTCGCGGTCGCGGTGCTCTACGGCCTGGCGTGGGCGATCGCGCTGGAGGAGGACCCCCAGGTCTCCGACGTGGCGCTGGTTCGCGAGCAGACCGTGTGCGTGCTCGCGTGCGCCGCGCTGTGGCTGCGCCGCCGCTGGCCGGTGGGGCTGGCGCTGGGGCTCATCCCGCTGTCGTCCTACGCCACGCTCGCCGACGGCGCCCAGTTCGTGGCGCTGTTCACGCTGGCGGTGCACCGGCCCGCCAAGGTCGCCGCGCCCGTGGGCGTCGCCGTCATCGTCGCCCAGGCGCTGTACTTCGGGCTGTACCTGCTGCTGCGGAGCGATGTCCGCGCGCCCGAAAGCGACATGCTGTGGATCGTGGGGTTCACCGCGATCACGGTGCTGGCGGTGCTCGGCTGGGGGATGATGGTCCGCCACCGCAGGCAGTTGGTGGTGTCGCTGCGCGAGCGGGCGGTGCGCGCCGAGGCCGAGGCGCAGTTGCGGGCCGAGCAGGCGCAGATGCGGGCGCGCGAGCAGATCGCCCGGGAGATGCACGACGTCCTGGGGCACCGGTTGTCGCTGCTGAGCGTGCACGCGGGGGCGCTGGAGTACCGCCCCGACGCGCCCGCCGAGGAGGTCGCGCGGGCGGCGGCGGTGATCCGGGGCAGCGCGCACCAGGCGTTGCAGGACCTGCGGGAGGTCATCGGGGTGCTGCGGGCGCCGGTGGGCGAGCTGCCGCAGCCGACGCTGGCCGACGTGCGGAGCCTGGTGGCGGAGTCGGTGGAGGCGGGGACACCGGTGACGCTGGTGGAGGAGGTGGCGGGGCGCGCGCCCGACACGGTGGGGCGCACGGCGTACCGGATCGTGCAGGAGGGGCTGACCAACGCCCGTCGGCACGCGCCCGGCGCGCCGGTGCGGGTGTCGCTGCGCGGCGCGGCCGGTGAGGGGCTGGAGGTGGAGGTCCGCAACGCGGCGGCTCCGGCCGGGGGGCCGGACGGGATGAGGGCGGTCGGCGTGCCGGGCGGAGGGCCGGGTCGGAGGGCGGATCCAGAGCCGGGCCGGGGCTCGGGGGTGTCGGCGCCGCCCGCCGGGGGTTCCGGTGTCCCCGGCGGGGGCCAGGGCCTCATCGGGTTGGCGGAGCGGGTGTCGCTGGCGGGCGGGCGCCTTTCCCACGGACCCGACGGAGAGGGCGGGTTCGAGCTGGCGGCCTGGCTACCCTGGCCCGCATGACCGACTCCTCCGCCGCCTCTTCCCCCGCATCCGATTCCGAGTCGGGCTCCGGCACCGGGGCCGGGGGCGGAGCGCCGTCCGGGGCGACGCCCGCGCCGCCGCCCGGCGAGCCCGTCCGCGTCGCCATCGTGGACGACGACCCGCTGCTGCGCGCGGGGCTGGCGATGATGCTGGGCGGCGCCCCCGACCTGGCGGTGGTGGGTGAGGCGGGCGACGGCTCGGAGGTGCCCGCGCTGGTGGAGCGGCACCGGCCCGACGTCGTGCTGATGGACATCCGGATGCCGGTGGTGGACGGACTGGCGGCCACGGAGGCGCTGCGGGCGCGGGGGAGCGCGCCCGAGGTGGTGGTGCTGACGACCTTCGACGCCGACGAGCACGTGCTGCGCGCCCTGCGCGCCGGTGCGGCGGGGTTCGTGCTGAAGGACACGCCTCCGGCGGAGATCGTGGAGGCGGTGCGGCGGGTGGCGCGCGGCGAGCCGGTGCTGTCGCCGCCGGTGATCCGCCGCCTGATCGCCCGCGCGGCGGGACCGGCGGCGGAGGAGGACCGCCGCCGCGCGCGGGCGCGGGAGCGGCTGGCGCAACTGAACGACCGGGAGCGGGACGTGGCGACGGCGGTCGGCGCGGGCGCGTCCAACGCGGAGATCAGCGCGTCACTGCACCTGAGCGTGCCGACGGTGAAGACGCACGTCTCGCGGATCCTCGCCAAGCTGGGCCTGTCCAACCGCGTGCAGGTAGCCCTGCTGGTCCACGACGCGGGGTGGGTGGAGGAGGACGGGCGCTAGGGCTGGCTCGGGGCGGGCGGTCATCGGCCCGCGCGCCAGTGGTCGGGGTTGGCGACGGAGCGGCGACGGCAGCCGGTGGCCCCGGCAGGCGTTCAACGGCTCCCGCACCGGTGGTCGGCGCGGGCGACGGCGGCAGCGACGGCGGCGGACGCTCGGGGCGGGCGGTCATCGGGTCGCGCGCCCGTGGTTGAGGTGCCCGACGGGGCGCCGAGGGCGGCGGGCGGCCCGGGTGGGCGGGACCGGTTCGGCCTGTCGGCGATTCCCGTTGGCCACCCCATTCCCAAACCGGGACGAATGCGTCACGAACCCTCTGGAATCTCACGCGGTGAGACAGAAACGGCCTCATTTGCGACGAGGTGCGGCTACGAGTCGCCGTCTCGAACGAAAGGCGCATCTCGCCGCTCATGAAAGCGGGCATAACAGACAAAAGGGCGCCGCGCATCCCTGGGTTGTCTCGCAATGTGGACACCGAAGCCTCCCAAAGGCTTCCCCAGTGCCACTGCGGCCGCCTTGGCTAGGGGTAAAAGGGGCAAAAAATGAGGAAACGCTGCGCCGCGCGCCGACGAGATGCGGATTCGACTCCCTCTGGCCCTCCGCAGGACTACTGCGCGCCCGGATGAGGCCACGGACCCCGCTGCGCCCGGCGCCTCCCCGACCATCCGCCCCGGCGGACGATGACCGCGCGCCCGGCCCCGCGCCTCGCCTTGGCGCCGCGTCGCTGCCTCGGTCAAGCGTCCGAGGACCGGTGTTCACGGGCTCGGGTCGGCGCTTCCCCTCGGCGCCTCGACGCCACCTCAGCCAACCTCGGCCATCCGCCCTGCTGGCCGATGGCCGCGCGCCCGGCCCACCGCCTCACCTCGCCTGCCGCCCCCGCCCCCGTCCCCGTCCCCCCGTCCCCGGCGGTGGGTCCCACCGGGGACGGGAGAGGGGAGGGCGGCCGGAGTTGGAGGCCGCGAGCGCCGCCCCCGAACCCCCGCCCCCACGCCCCCACCCACCCCCGGCCGTCCTCAGTCGCCTCCGCCCGGAGCCGGACGGCGGGGGTCCAGCGGTCCCCGCAGGGACTCGGTGATCTCCCAGAGCCGCCGGGCGTCGGCCTCGTTCATCGACGCGGCCGACGACGCGCGCGGGGTGAACCGGTCGTAGTAGCGGCCGTTGGCGATGCCGGGCGCGGTGGCCAGGTGCGCCAGCGGCCTGCCGCCCTGGGAGGGGTGCAGCAGCGTCGGCCGCATCGCCTGGTACAGCAGCCACAGCGGCGGGTTGCGCAGCCCCGTTCCCCGGATCAGCCGGGTGCTGACCATCCCGGGGTGCAGGGCCGCGACCGTGAAGCGGGGAAAGCGGCGGTGGAACTCGTAGGTGAAGAGCAGGTTGGCCAGCTTGGTCCGGCTGTACGCCTGGAACATCGAGTAACGGCGGCTCTCCAGGTCGTCGAAGTCCAGGGTGACCCGCATGCCGGTCAGCGTCGTGTGGTGCCCCTCGGAGTTGGTGTTGACGACGCGCCCCTCGCCGCGCTCCAGCAGCGGCAGCAGCAGCCCGGTCATGGTGTAGGGCGCCAGGTGGTGCACCGCGAAGTTCATCTCGTGGCCCTCGGCGGTGACCTGGCGGGTGGGCAGCATGCCCCCGGCGTTGTTGACGAGGGTGTCCACCCGGTCGGTGAGGTCGGCGACCCGCCGGGCCACCGTCTCGATCCCGGCGTGCGTGGCGACGTCGCCGGTGATGAACACGGCGGGGCGGGCGCCGCCCGCGCGGGCGTTGACGGCGGCGGCCACGGACTCCCCGCGCCGGGTGTCGCGCCCGACGAGGATGAGGCGGTGTCCCTGGCGGCCGAGCCGCAGGGCGGCGTGGCGGCCGATCCCCGAGGAGGCGCCGACGAGCACGATCGTGCGCGGGCGGATCTCGGGGGCGGCCGAGGCGGCCGATGACGGGCTCATGGCGGCGGACCTCCGGCTACCTGGCCGCGCCGCTGTCGGCGGCGCCGTTGACACCGTTGGCGCCGTTGACACCGCTGGCGCCCTTGGCCCCGGCCCCGCCGGCCGCGTGCCCCGCTCCAGTCGCACCGGCCCGGTCCAAGCCCATGACCTGGCGGACCAGGCGGTCGCGGGTGCGCAGGGGCAGCGATCCCAGCAGCCCCAGGACGCGGGTGTCGCCGCCCACGCTGTAGCGGGCGCGGGGCCGGGACGCGGTGACGGCGGTGGTGATCGCGTCGGCGACCAGCCGGGGCGGGCCGGGCTTGGCGTTGGCCTGCATGCGCTCCACGGCGGCGACCTGGTCGCGGTAGAGCGCCAGCACGGCGGGGTCGGCCCCGGCCTGCGCCTTGGCGGCGGCCGCGGCGGCGGTGGCGAAGATGGGGGTGTCCATCGTGCCGGGTTCCACGACGACCACGTCCACGCCCAGGTGCGCCAGCTCCACCCGCAGCGCGTCGGAGATGGACTGGAGCGCGGCCTTGCTCGCCGAGATGGGGGCGAGGAAGGGGGCGGCCAGGCGGGCGGTTCCGGCGGTGACGTTGACGACGCGGCCGCGCCCGGCCCGCAGCAGGGGCAGGAACGCGCGGATGACGCGGGCGGGGCCGTAGACGTTGACGTCGAACTGGCGGTGCAGTTCGTCGTCGGGCACGACCTCCAGCGGCCCCTGGACGATGACGCCCGCGTTGTTGACGACGGCGCGCAGTGACGTGACGCCCTGGGCGCGAAGCTCGGCGGCTGCCGCGGCGACGCTCGCGGGGTCGGTGACGTCGAGCCGCACCGGGTGCACGCCGGTGCCGCGCTGGACCGCGTCGGGGTTGCGGGCCGCAGCGTAGACGCGGAAGCCCTTCGCGGTCAGCGCGCGGACGGCCTCGGTGCCGACTCCGCCGGTGGCCCCGGTGATCAGCACGGCCGCAGACGTGGTGGCGTCCGCCATGGGAAGGCCCTCTCTCTCCAGTCAATCGACACGTGTGTACCGACATGTCGGTATGTACATCTCAGAGGGTAGCCGTGGTTCGGGGCATGTCAAGATGGTGTTAGTGCTGATCACGAAGGAGCCAGGACATGTCGTTGCGCCACGGACTGCTGGGTCTGCTCGCGGAGGGCCCCGCGAGCGGCTACGACCTCGCGCGTCGATTCCAGGAGTCCCTGGGGCTGGTGTGGCCCGCGCAGCACCCGCGGATCTACGTCGAGCTGACCCGGCTGGCCAAGGAAGGGCTGGCCGAGGTCGAGAGCCACGGGCCGCGCGGGCGCAAGGCGTACCGCATCACCGACGCCGGGGTGGCGGAGGTGCGGCAGTGGCTCACGGCCGAGGACACCGACCACACGCTGCGGATGGAGACCGTGCAGCGGGCCTACTTCTGCTGGCTGATGGAGCCGGCCGAGCGCAAGGCGTACCTGGAGCGGGAGCGCGCGCACTTCACGGCGATGGCGGCGACGCTGCGCGGCTACGCGCAGGCCAAGGACCGCGGCGAGTGGGGCACCGCGCCGCCGACGCGCGCGATGCGGGTGGCGATCGAGGCCGGGATCAGGGTGAACGAGGCGCTGGCGGACTGGGCGCGGTGGGCGGAGGAGGCCGACGTGATGTCCGACGAGGGGTTCGGCGCCGCCGCCGGCCCTCCCGCCGACCCCTCCGCCGCCGCCGCCCCCTCGGGCGGGGTCCCCGGCGGGGACGCTGGCGGGAAGCCCGGCGGACACGGGCGCGCGGCCGGGGACGGCGGCGGGCGCGCGGCGGGCCGGGCCCACCGCACGCCGGAGGGCTCCGGTGGCACGGCTGCGGGCTCCGGCGGCGCCCCGCCGCACGAGGACGAGGAGCCGACGTCCTGACCCCGCCCCCGCCCCTGCCCTCGGCCGGGTCGTCGACCCCGGCCGGGGCCTCGCCGCCTCGGCGGCGCGCCGCCGCACCCGGCCCCCGCCGCGCGGCGGCCAACGCGGATAATCGAGGCATGGCTGCTGGGCGTGAGAAGGAGACGGTGACGGATCGGACGCTGGACGTCCTGGAAGCTCTGGCGCACACCTCGCGGCTGGCCGACATCGCGGCGGCCACGGACCTGCCCAAGCCGACGGTGCACCGCATCCTGCAACGGATGGTGGCGCGCGACTTCGTCCGCACCGACGGGCAGGGCCACTACACCGGCGGCCCGCGCGTGCTGTCGCTGGCGGGGCGCTACATGCGCCAGCTCGACCTGCCGCAGCGCTCCTACCCGGTGCTGAACCGGCTCCAGCAGAGCACGGAGTGGACGGTGCACCTGGCGGTGCTCACCGGCGACGAGGCGGTCTACGCCGCCAAGCTGGAGGGCTCCAAGCCCTACCACCTGGCATCGCGGGTGGGGATGCAGTTGGCGCTGCACTGCACCTCGGTGGGCAAGGCGATGCTGGCGCGGCTGCCCGAGGACCGGGTGCGCGCGCTGCTGGCGCGCACGGGGATGCCGCCGCGGACGCCGAACACCATCACCGACGAGGAGCGCCTGCGCGCGGAACTGGAGGCGGTGCGCGCCCGGGGCTACGCCGAGGACCGCGAGGAGAACGAACTGGGCGTCCACGCGGTGGGCGCCGCCATCACCGACTACACCGGCGAGGTGGTGGCGGGGGTGAGCGCGGCGGCGCTGGTCCACCTGCCCACGGAGGGCACCGCCGCCTGGCGGGGCGAGCAGGTCGCGGCGGCGGCCCGTGAGATCTCCGGCCTGCTGGGGGCGCCCTGAGCGCCGAACCGGGTGGCCAGGCCGGCGGCGGGCCGACCCCCGGCGAGAGGGATCCGGCGAGGAGGATTCCGGCGAAGGGGATTCCGGGGCGCGAGATCCAGCGGAGGGGGTCCGGGGCGGCGGGAGGCCGCCCTCATCCGAGCGTCTCCGAGCGTCAGGTGACCTGCTTGAGCTGAGCCGACATGAAGGACCGCACCTCGTGGCCGCGCGCGGCCATGTCCCAGGCGTAGCCCAGGGTCTCGCGCTGGTCGCCGAACAGGCCGTAGAGGCGGCGGCCGGCGGTGACCTGGTCGCCGGTCTCGGTGCGCAGAACCGCGTCGGTCACCAGTTCCACGCGGCTGGCGAAGACGGTGCCCAGGTAGACCTCGGTGTAGCCCTCGGGGTGGGAGATCAGCGTCTCGACGTGCACCGGCGCGGCGTCGGGCTCGGCGGGCGCCGCGGCCTCGGCGGGGCGGCAGCGCCAGTAGCCGGACTCCGACGTCCACAGGTCGGCCAGCGAGCCGTCGGACGTCAGCCGCCACACGCGGCTGCGGTAGGTCAGGTGGGGGCCGCCGTCGTTGGTGAACTCGATCTCCTGGCCGAACTGGAACTCGTCCATGTCCGCGTAGCCGGCGACGCCGACGCCTTCCCAGCGACCGATCAAAAACGACAGCTTCTCCAGATCGGGGTGCACCTCGGGCTGCATAGTCCCCGAGCGTAACGGGCGCGGCCGGGTGGGCCGTACGCAGCGCGCCGCCGGGCCGGAGCCGGGGTGACACTTCGTGTTCGCCGCGCGGGGTGCGTAATCCAACTGTTATTCACGGTCCGGTCTCTCCTCTCAGGTATTACGGTGTTCACTCGAACACGCGCGGGCGCTCGCCGGTCGGGACGCGGCGCCGCGCCGTGCCCGGGGTCCCCGCGGCACCTGGTAAAGAGGATGCAATCCGCGGCGCGGCGGGGCGGCGCGTACGCAGACATCCCACTCGCGACCCAGAGAGGCGGCCTTCAATGCTGGTGATCATCGGGGTGGCCCTCCTGCTCGGCGCGCTGGTGCTGGCACCGCTGGCGGTGCGGGCGCTGCGCCGGTGGTCGCACCAGCGCGACCTGGAGCAGGTGCGGCCGCGCGCCTTCGCGCGCCGGGTGGGCGGCCTGGTGACCGTGTCGGGTGTGGCGGTGCCGGGGCCGGCCGGGCCGATCGAGTCGCGGCTGGCGCGCCACGACTGCGTGTGGCACGGCCACGAGGTGCTGCGGCACTACTGGTCGCTGACGCAGGACGCGGCCACGGGCGAGCGGGTGCGGGTGCGCGACTGCGACTCCATCGCCGACTACGCGTCCACGGAGCGGTTCGGGATCGTCGCCGACCCCGAGCGCCCCCGCGACCCGATGCCGCTGCTGGTGGAGCCCGAGGACGCCGCCCTCAAGGGCGCGGACCTGTGCCTCCAGCGGGTGGTGGGCCGCCCGCAGCGGGGGGTCCCGGCGCCGGCCGACGACCTGCTGCCGCGGGTGAAGGGCCGCATCTCGGGGCTGTTCCGCGGCGAGACGATCGAGTTCGAGTACCGCGAGTGGATCATCCGCCCGGGGGAGCCGGTGGTGGTGACGGGCCGCCTGGAACTGCGTGAGGGCCACCCGGTGATCACGGCCCCGCAGGACGGCCGCCTACGCATCGAACACGGCCACCCGGCGGAGGAGCCGCCGGCGGCGGACCGCGCCAACGCCCTGCTGCTGTGCGGCGGAGCGCTGGTATCGGCCTGCGCGGGCCTGCTGCTGACCCTGGCGGGAGCCTGACCGCCCGAGGCCCGCGGAAGCCCGCCCGGGGTCATGAGGAGCCGGGCGCCGAGGTGCTGAAGCCCGCCCAGGCGGGGATGTGCGAGGACCGGCCCGGGTGCGGGAACGGGCACCGGGGCGTGTCGGAAGCGTCACCGGGCGCCGCTACGCTTCCCCCATGGACCGCACACTCGTGATCAAGGCCACGGCAGGCCACGACGACCCCGAACGCTGCAACCAGGCGTTCACGGTCGCGGCGGCCGCGGTGGCCAGCGGCGTGCAGGTGTCGCTGTGGCTGACCGGTGAGGCATCGTGGTTCGCGGTCCCCGGCCGCGCCGCCGAGTTCACCCTGCCGCACGCGGCCCCCCTGCCCGACCTGCTGGAGTCGGTACTGCTGGCGGGCACCCTCACGGTCTGCACCCAGTGCGCCGCCCGCCGCGAACTCACCCAGGCCGACCTCATGGAGGGCGTCCGCATCGCCGGAGCCCCCACCTTCGTAGAGGAAATCACCCGCCAGGGCGCCCAGGCGCTGGTGTACTGACCCGGCCGCCCGTCGGGGAGGGAGTCCGGCGTCCAGGGCCAGGCGGGGACGTGGGTCCACATCCACCACAGCGGAAGCGACCAGTCAGGGACGGGCACCAACAGCCCATCCCCGTCGCCTTACGCCCGCGCGCGGGCTCTGGCACCATCCCGTCATGAACCTCGAACCGCTGTCGGCGGTGGCGGTGGCCGCGCTGGGCCTGGCGGGCGTCTACCTCCAGAGCCGGCGCAAGGAGCACGCCTACGACGAGATCAAGCATGAGTTGGAACTGCTGTCCCTCCTCCCGGAAAACAGCGAGATGCGCGGCCCGTTGCAGTCCCGCATCGAAAGCTCCCTGGCCGACCTGATCGCCAACCGCTCCAGAAAGTCCCGCGACTGGACGGGGATCTCGTTCGCGTCCTTCCTCCTGGCGGTGGCGGCGGCCCTGGCGTTCCCCATGCTGCAAGGCGGCTGGTGGTGGCTCCTGTCCATCCCGGTCGCCATCTGCACCATGTTCGGACTCGTGGGCTTCTTCGACTCCCTAGCCCTCACCGAACGCGACGCCTCGGGCAAAAGGATCGTCCCCCCACCGCCCAGCCCTCCGGCCGCAGACAAGGACGCCCAACCCTGACCGCGCACCCGGCGCGCTATCGGTGGCCGACCCCGCACACGCGGTCCCGTCAACAAGGTCTCCTCGGCAGAACCGGCGGGCCGAAGCGCCACACGGTTTCCCGGAAGCGACCGCACAGCGAAAAGCCCCCTTCCAGCGGCGGAACCGCAGGCAGGGGGCTCGTTTGTGGGCTTGCTACTTCTTGCCCTGGTTCTTGACGGCCTCGATGGCGGCCTTGGCTGCCTCAGGGTCTAGGTACTCTCCGCCCTGCTTGCGCGGGGTGAAGTCGTCGTTGAGGTCGTAGACGAGCGGGATGCCGGTGGGGATGTTGAGGCCGGCGATGGTCTCGTCGTCGATCTTGTCGAGGTGCTTGACCAGCGCGCGCAACGAGTTGCCGTGGGCGGCGACCAGGACGGTGCGGCCGGCGGCGAGGTCGGGGACGATGACGTCGTACCAGTAGGGCAGCATGCGGTCGACCACGTCGGCCAGGCACTCCGTGCGGGGCATCAGCTCGGGCGGGAGTTGGCCGTAGCGGCGGTCGTTGGCCTGCGAGTAGGGGTCGTCGTCGGCGATCGGCGGCGGCGGGGTGTCGTAGGAGCGGCGCCAGACCATGAACTGCTCTTCGCCGTACTCCTCACGGGTCTGAGCCTTGTTCTTGCCCTGCAAGGCGCCGTAGTGGCGCTCGTTGAGGCGCCAGGAGCGGCGCACGGGCAGCCAGTGCAGGTCGGCCGCTTCGAGCGCGATGTTGGCCGTGCGGATCGCGCGCTTGAGCACCGAGGTGTGCACGATGCCGGGCCGGAGGTCGGCGTCGCGCAGCAGCTCCCCGCCCCTGCGCGCCTCCTCCTCGCCGGTGGCCGACAGGTCGACGTCCACCCAGCCGGTGAACAGCCCTTCGGCGTTCCAGACACTTTCGCCGTGTCGCAGTAGAACGAGAGTCGCCATGGTGGCCAGCCTAGCGACTGGCGCGCCGACGGCGGTCCAACGGCGGCCCTACGGGGGGATACGGGGGCGTGAATGGTCCAGACCATTGACCCCCTTCCATCCCGCTGCGGGCGAACTCCTAGCCGCGCGCGGGCGGGGCCTCCCGGTCCTCCGCCGCGGCCGCCTCGGTGTCCTCCTCCACCAGGTGGCGGAACGCCTCCAGGTTGCGCAGGCTGTGGCCGCGCCGGTGGCGCCAGTCCCACTCCTTGCGGATGGAGGTGGCGAACCCGCGCTCCAGGGCGCCGTTGAAGTTGTCGTCGGAGTAGCTGAGCACGCAGCCCAGCAGCCGGTCGACCTCCTCGGGGGTGATGCCCGCCAGCGGGAGGCGGCCGGCGATGTAGACGTCGCCGACCTCGTCGGCGGTGAACGCCATGCCGTACATGGCATCGTTCTTTTGCAGCAGCCACCGGTAGAACTCGGCGTCGTTCTCGTCGGGGCGGCGGCAGAAGAACGTCTTCACCAGCAGGCTGTGCTCGCCCACGCTGATGACGACCATCGTCTTGAGCTTGCGCCGGCCGGGCAGCGCCACGACGAACGACTCGGGGGAGGACCGCTCGACCTCGAGTTCGGCCTCCTTGACGGCGGCCTCGACGGCGGCGATGGCGGCCGCCCTGACTTGCTCTGACATGCGTCCTCGAAACTGTCGACCCTGGCCGGCGGGCGGGCGCCCATCCCGGCTGTCCCCGCCGCGATCCGGTTCGCCTCCCGCCGGCGTCCTCTGCCGTCTTTCCCTTCCGCCGCGGTCGCCGCCGCTCCCGCGGCGCGCTCCCTCATGCTTTCGCGGCGGCCTCTACTGCCCCGCGGCGAGCGGGAGGCGCCCGCCGACCAGGGTCTCACGGTAGATCCCGAGGAGACCGTCGACCGTGGCGTCCCACCCCAGCCCGGCCGCGTGGCGCACCCCCTCGGCGCCCAGGCGCGCCCGCCAGGCGGGCTCGCGGACCATGCGGTGCAGCACCCGCGCGTAGTCCTGGGGAGAGTGGCCGTCGATGAGCACGCCCGACGCCCCGTCGCGCACCGCCGTGGGCAGCCCGCCCACCCGCGAGGCCACGACCGGGGTGCCGCACGCCTGGGACTCCACGGCCACCAGCCCGAACGACTCCGAGTAGGAGGGCACCACCGTGGCGGTGGCGGCCCGGTAGTAGGAGACGAGTTCGGCGCGCGAGCGCGGCGGCTCCCAGCGGACGATGTCGGCCACGCCCAGCGAGCGCGCCAGTTCGGCGAGCATGCGCGGCTGGGACAGGTCGCCGCCCGACAGCCCGCCGACGATCGCCACCACGAGGCGGTCGCGCAGCGCGGGGTCGCGCTCCAGCAGCGCGGCGGCGGCCCGCAGCAGCACGTCGGGGGCCTTGAGGCGCTGCACCCGGCCCACGAAGAGGAGCAGTTCGGCGTCGGCGGGCAGCCCCACCGCGCGCAGCGCCTCCCTGCGGGAGCCCGGGGTGAACAGCTCCAGGTCCACGCCCGGCGCCACGGTGCTGACGCGGCCGGGGTCGGCGCCGTAGTGGTCGATGAGCTGGCCGCGCTCCACGGCGGTGTTGGCGACCAGGTGGTCGGCCTGGCGCACGAGTTGGTCCTCGCCGCGCACCCGGTGCTCGGGCTCGGCGGTGTCGCCCTCGGCCAGCGCGAGGTTCTTCACCCGGGCCAGGGTGTGCATGGACTGCACGAGCGGCACGCCCCAGCGGTGCGCGGCGGCCAGGCCGGCGCGGCCCGACAGCCAGTAGTGGCCGTGGACGAGGTCGTAGTGGCCGGGTTCGTTGCCCGCCTCGGCCTGGAGGACCCCGAAGATGAACGGGCACAGGTAGTGCGCCAGGGCGTGCTTGTCGAGGGAGCCGTAGGGGCCGGCGGGGATGTGGTGGACGGTGACGCCGGGCAGCATCTCCACGACGGGCGGCTGGTCGGGGGCGGTGGCCCGGGTGAACACGTCGGTGGCGATGCCGCGCCGGGCGAGCCGCTTGGCGACCTCGACGGTGTAGACGTTGAGCCCGCCGGCGTCGCCGCTGCCGGGCTGCTCCAGGGGAGAGGTGTGCATGCTGACCGACGCGATCCGGCGGGGCGGGTCGGCGGCGTGGGGCGCGGCGGGGTCCGCGAGGGGCGGCGCGGCGGCCGGGGGGGTGGAGGGGCCGACGGATGCGCTGGGCGGGGCGCCGGCGGGTGCGCCGGGCGGGGCGCCGCCCGGCCGGGGTCTGCTCCCGGGGGCGGCGGGTTGGGTCTTGGGCGCGTCAGGACTGTCCGGCACCACTTGCAGTCGTCCCCTTCCCGGTGCTCATCGGCCTGTCTGCCCGGTCCGGCCGCGCTGCCGGAGCGCGCGCTCCCACCGCGCCCGGCACGGGGCGGCCGAACGCGGGTTTTACGTCTCGTTCACACAACAGGGCCGGGCCGCACGGTGTTCCATGATGGACGCGCAGTGTCGGGAAGGGTTCACCCGGGGTGGCCCCAAGGGGTCCCAGGGGGTCCGAAATGCACCCAAAGGCTACGAAAGGCTTCTGAGAGGCCCAGAGGACCCTCCGGGGCGGGCGCCGCGTCGGCCCCGCCCGCGTTCGCGCCCGGCCGCGCCCGCCCGGGCGCGGCTCAGTTGCCGCCCGGTGCCGCCATCGGCGCGGTCCAGCCCTCCACCAGGAAGTCGACCGCCTGCGGGAAGGTCGGCACCCAGGTCTCGAAGTCGTGGCCGCCCTTGGGGAACAGCGTCTCGACGGTCATGTCGCGCTCGCGCAGCAGGCCGGCGAAGCGTTCGGCCTCGCCGTGGATGCTGCCCTCCTGCAACGGGGTGTGGTCGTCCTTGCCCTCGATCAGCATGAACCTGATGTCGCGGACGCCGGGGTCGTCGAGGAGCTGGTCGGGCGCGTGGGCGTCGGGGTTGTCGCCGAAGGTGTCGCTGGGGTCGTCCACCTTGAAGTAGCCGGCCCAGCTCACCGCCTGGGAGTAGGTGTCGGGGTGGCGCAGCGGCAGCGCGGCGGCGCCGTAGCCGCCCATGGAGAACCCGCCGATGGCGCGTAGCTGGCGGGGGCGGGTGTGGTCGCCCTCGACGGCCTCGATCGCCTTCTCGGTGACGAAGGTCTCGATGTGGAACTCGCCGTCGGCGTCGTCGCCCCATTCGGTGTCGCGCCCGCCGACCTCCTGGCCGAAGGGCGCGGCGATCACGAACTCCACGCCGGTGCGGCACATCTGCTCGTCCATGGCCTTGCCCACGCCGGCGTCGCGGACGTCGAAGTGGGTGGTGGTGGAGCCGTGCAGGAGGTACAGCACGGGCAGGTCGGCGCTGTCGGGGCCGGGCGGGCGGCGCACCCAGATGGGGCGCTCGCCGTCGGGGGCGCCCTTGTCGGGGACGGTGATGATCTCGTCGGTTCCGGCCCGCTCGCACGAGGCGACCTCGCCGGGGCGCGGGTGCACGGCCGGGGCGTCCTGCGCGGCGCCGGGCAGGAACGCGGCGCCGGCCACCGGGGCGCTGGCGCCGGGCGGGTCCTCGTCGGCCCGCAGCGAGGCGAGCGTGCCCGCGGTGGCTACCACGAGTGAGGAAGCCACGAGCACCGCGGTTCTGCGTGAGAGCGTCGTGAACACACCGAGGTCCTAAGGGTCAAGGTCAAGGGAATGGTCCGGGGTCAGCCGAGCGCGCGTGCGAAGGCTTGATACGCTTCCCTGCCGAACAGCACGAACCGGACCTCACCCACTGTAGTCGACGCATCCTGGGTGGCGACCGCCCGGACGGTGCGCACCGCGATGCGGGCGGCGTCCTCCAGCGGCCAGCCGTAGACCCCGGTCGATATCGCGGGGAACGCCACCGTGCGCGCGCCCAGTCCGGCGGCCACCCGCAGGCTGCCGCGGTGGCAGGCGGCCAGGGTGGCCGACCGGTCCTCGCGGAGGCTGTGGACGGGTCCCACGGTGTGGATGATCCAGGTGGCCGGCAGGTCCCCGGCGGGTGTCGCCACCGCCTCCCCGGCCGGCAGGCCCTCGGGCAGGGTGGTGGCCCGCAGTTCCCGGCAGGCGGCCAGGACGCTGGGGCCGCCCCGGCGGTGGATGGCGCCGTCCACGCCGCCCCCGCCCAGCAGGGTGGAGTTGGCGGCGTTGACGACCGCGTCCACGCGCTGCTCGGTGATGTCGCCCTCGACCAGGGTGATGTCCATCGCGTTCCTCTCTCGGCCGTATCCGGGTGCGCCTCCAGTGTGGGCCGTTCCCCGCGAGGGCCGCCGCCGCTTTCGCGTGCTCGCGCCGAAGGCGTTCCACTACCCTCCGCGCGGGGGTTGCGCCTCCGCGCGGAGGGTTGCGACGGCCCTCCGGGGGGCGGCTGCGGCGGTGCCCGCCCGCCCGGGGGATGGGGCCGGTGAGGTGCGCAAAGCCCGGTGTGGCAGGGGGTCTGGGAGTTCACGAATCGGAAACGCGCCCCGCGACAGCGTGTAGTACTACCCGGGGTAGACTCCGGTTCATGAATCGGCTCGGCGACCTCGAACGCGCGGTGATGGATGTACTGTGGCAGCGGAACGAGCCTTTGACGGTCCGTGAGGTGGGCCGTGCTCTGGCGGACCGCGACCTCGCGCACACGACTGTCATGACCGTGCTCGACCGGCTCGCCAAGAAGGGGGTCGTCGCACGGGCTCGCGAAGGACGCGCGTGGCGCTACCGCCCGGCGGCCAGCCGGGAGAACTACGTCTCGGAGCTGATGTTCGACGCGCTCGGCCAGACGGGCGACCGCGATGCCGCCCTGGCCGCGTTCGTCCGCTCGATGAGCGGTCCCGAGGCCGAGGCGCTGCGCCGCGCGCTCGCGGAAATCGACGAGCCGAGGACGTAGCCGAATGGTCAGTGCCGCACTGCTCACCACCATCGCGGTTGGCTGCTTCGTGGCCGCGGCACGACTCCGGCGGGCCTCCTGGCCCGCGCGCGGACCCTACGTCGCCGTGATCGCCTGGCAGGTGCTGGGCCTGGCCTGGGGCTTCTCCACCATCGGCGCGCTGCTGGCCTTCGGTCTGGCGCCCTACGGCCGCGGCGTCATCGGCGGGTTGTTCGCGCTGACCGAGGACGCCTGGGCGCACGACCTCTACCTGTCGCGGATCTCGGGCACCACGCTGGGCGCCAGCCAGGTGGGCGCGGTGGTGCTCGCCTTCAGCCTGACCCTGCTGCTGTTCAGCGGGTTGACGGCGTCGTTCGTGCAGGTGCTGCGGGTGCGCCGCCGCCACCACGACCTGCTGCGGCTGGTCGCCCACGACGACCCCGAGGTCCCCGGCGCGCGCATCCTGGACCACCCCACCGCCGCCGCCTACTGCCTGCCGGGCGTGCTGCGCTCGGAGGTGGTGATCAGCGCGGGCGCGCTCAAGGTGCTCGACCCCAGCGAGCTGGCCGCCGTCATCGCCCACGAGCACGCCCACCTGCGCCAGCGCCACGACCTGGTGCTGCTGCCGTTCTCGTCGCTGAAGCGGGCGTTTCCGCACGTGAAGGTGGTCGAGACCTGCTACCGCGCGGTGGCGCTGCTGATCGAGATGTGCGCCGACGACCAGGCGCGGCGGGAGCGGTCGCCGCGCGAGCTGGCGATGGCGCTGCTGCGGTTCGGCGCCTCGGGGGCCTCGCCGGTCCCGGCGGGGGCGCTGGCGGTCACCACCGACGAGCCCGAGGTGCTGACCCGGGTGTCGCGGCTGCTGAACCCGGCCAAGGCGCTGACGCCGTCGCAGAGCGCGGGCGTGCTGGGCGCGGCCGTGCTGCTGATGGCGGCGATCCTGACCCTGTGGCACGTGCCGCTGTAGCCGCGCGGGCGAGGTGGGGCACGACGGCGGCTCCTTCGCCGCCGGTCGGCGTGCCGCTGCGGCCGCGCGGGCGGGTGCGGGGCGGCGCCCCGTCGGGGCGGCGCTGAGCGGGCACCATCGCGGGGTGCGGGCCGTTTAGTGTGGGAGAGGCCGGCGGCCCGCCGCCGGCCCGTCAGCCGCCGTCTGAGGTTCGGAGGGGTCCTGTGCTCGGCACGCTGAGTTTGGTGTGGTGGCTCATCTACGTCGCGATCTTCGTGACCAGCCTGTTCGCCCTGGTCGACGCCGCGCGCACGCCCTCCCAGGCGTTCCCCGCCATGGACAAGCAGACCAAGAAGATGTGGCTGATCCTGCTGGGGGTCTCCACGTTCGTGTCGTTCAGCGCGGTGTTCACCTCAGTACGGTTCTTCGTCTTCATCGCGCTGATCGTCGCGCTGATCTACCTGCTCGACGTCCGCCCGGCCGTGCGCGGTATCGGCCGCAAGGACGGGCCCTACGGCCCCTGGTAGCACCGGGTGCGCCTGGGCGGCGACGCCCTCGGCCGGCGGGCCGGGGTCCGCGCCCTGCGCACGGCCGCCGGCTCCCCCCTCCACAGCGGCCCGGGCGGCCCCCGGGCGCGCGGTCGGCGCCGCGAGCGCGCCGGCGTCCTCCTGGGCGCGCGGGTGCGCGCGTTCGGCCAGCAGCTCCACCGCCTCCGCCATCACCATCGCGTACACCGGGTCGCTGGTGTAGAGCGAGTGGCCCAGCACCTCCGGGCACAGCGCCTCGCCGGGCCGCACCCCGTAGTCGCGGGGGTCGGGCAGCGGCTCGGCGAACTCCACGGGGTGGGGGCCACCCTCCCGCGCCACGCACACCGGCCCGCCGATGGGGTCGGTGGCCCGCCACAGGTTGCGCCAGCACAGCGCCCGGGAGCCCAGGTCGCCCAGTGACGCCGGGCCGAAGTAGGCGGGGAAGTAGCGGGCGTAGAGCCGCGACAGCGGCGAGCCGTGGGTGAGCAGGACGATCCGGCCGCCGAGCCGGCGGGGGAGCTGCCACAGGGTGGCCGCCGCCAGGACCGACCCCTGGGAGTGGCCCGAGAGCACCACCCCGGTGCCCTCCTCGGCCATGTGCGCCACCCGCGCCGCCAGTTGGGGCACGGCGCGCTCGCCGTAGCTGGGCGGGGCCAGGGGGTGGGCCAGGCGGGGCCAGAACGTGCCGACGTCCCAGAGCACGCCCACGGCCTGGCGGGTGGGCTGGTTGCGGTAGGCGGTTCCGCCCAGCCACATCAGGGCCAGCAGGAACGCGCCGCCCAGGAACGAGCCCACGGTGACCATCACGGTGACGGCGGACTGGAGCGCGCCGGCGGTGACCGACTCGGGGCCGCCGGTGGTGCGGGTGCCGCCGCCTTCGGGCACGGCGGTGAGGTGGCCGGTGATCGCCGAGTACAGCACGAGCGCCACCAGCAGGCCCACCGGCACCAGCAGCGCGGCCACGCAGGCGGGCAGGAGTTCGGTGACGTCGCCGAAGGCGCGGGCGCGGGCGATCTCGCGGGTGCGGGCGGGGTCGTCGGCCCCGGGGTACATGACCCGTACGGTGCGCTCCTCCTCGGGTGCGCGGCGGCGCAGCACCACCAGGAGGGCCGCCGCGCACGCCAGCGCGATGGCGCCCTCCATGGTGAAGGCCAGTTGCAGCCAGGAGTAGGCGCCGGCGGGTTGCAGGCTGATGCAGCCGTCGTCCTCGGCGCCGGGGTAGTAGCAGCCGCCCAGCCAGCCGGCGGCCTGGTAGACGGTGGCGGCCGACAGCGCGCCGCCCAGCAGGGTGCCCAGGATCGCGGCGGCGGGTCCGGCGGTGCCGCTGAGGGGGGTGCTGGCGCGGGTGCCGCGCCGCAGGTGCAGGACGATGGCGGCGGCCAGCAGCACCGCGCCCAGCACGCACTGCACCGCGAACAGGGTGTTGAGGATGGTGCTGTACCAGGGGAGGGCGCCGTGGGCGCTCCACCCGGGGCGGGGCCACAGCGCGTAGGCCAGGGCCGCGACGAGCAGCCCCAGCGACAGGTCGCGGGCGACGCGGCAGACGAGGTCGGCCAGCCGGTGGCGGCGCGGGGTGTCGTCGGGCAGCACCACGCCGGCGGCGCTGAGCAGGACCACGGCGGCGGTGAGGACGGCGAGGGCGGCGCCGAGGGGTCCGGGTCCGCTGAGGCCGTCGGCGGTCAGGGGCGGGGCCAGCAGCAGCGCGGTGACGACGGCGACCGCCGTGGCGATGTGGGCGGAGCGCAGCCGGGCGGTGGTGGGTTCGCGGCGCCAGAACCCGGGGGTGCTCAGCGGCGCCTCGCCGGCGGGGTCGGGGTCGGGCAGGGCGCCGGTGACGGTGTAGGCGGCGGTGCGCCGCGACAGCCGCCACAGCACCGCCACCACCAGCAGCGGCAGCAGCGCGCCGACGGCCAGGGCGCGCGCCGGCTCGGCCATCGCCGCGCCGGGGGCCGACAGGGGGCCCAGCAGCGGGCGGAGTTCGGCGCAGGCGGCGCCGTGGCCGGCGCACTGCCAGCCGATGAGGTCCATGCCGATGCCGGCGGCGGCCAGGATGAGCAGGGCGGTGAGGCTGAGCGCCAGCAGCCGCACGGCCGAGCCGAACACGGCGTCGGCGGCGGCGCCGAGTTGGGAGCGGGGGTCGTCGAACCGGCCGGGCCGCATCCAGTAGGCGATGTTGACCAGCATGAACGGTAGGAGCAGCAGCCACAGCGCGCGGGAGGAGCGACCGGAGGTGAGGGTGCCCCAGGTGAAGATCTCGCGGGGGACGTCGGGCACGGTCTCGGTGTCGGGTTTGCGCCGCCAGCGGAAGAAACCGGCCAGGCGGTCGCCGGAGACCCGCACGGCGGGTTCGACGTCCAGCAGTTCCTCGGCCTCGCCCCCGCTTACCCCGTGGACCCGCAACTCCACCGCGCGTAGCTGCATGCCGCGATTTTCGCACGCGGCGCCGGGGCGTAGGCGGGATAGGGCGGTCCGGATTTGCCCGTGGCGGGGCGGCGCGGGGCCGGAAACCGGTGCGCCCGCGCGTTTCGGGTGCGCGGGGGTGCGCCGGTGCGGGGTGCGGGCGGCGCCGCAGGCCGGGTGACCAGGTCGTTCGCCGCCGAGGCGGTGCGGCGGGCGGGCGCGGCGGGGCCGCTACTGCACGAGGGCGTCGTCCTCAACGGCCCAGGTGTTGCAGGCCCCCGGCGACTGGTCGGCCATGCCGTGCTCCAGCCACAGGACGCTGTTCTCGGCCGAGCCGTGGGTGCGGTCCTCCTCGGGGCCGTTCTCGCGGTCGGCGGTGGCGGCGGCGTCCTCCAGCACGGCGTCGACGTCGGCGTCGGTGAGGGGGTAGGTGACCCGCACGGCGCCGAGGAAGACCCCGGCCAGGCAGTTGGCCTGGAGTTCGCTCTTGCGGGTCCACACGTTCTGGTCGATGCGGGTGGTCTCCAGGCTGCGCTGGTGGTGGTAGTACTCCAGCAGCCCGGCCTCGCCCTGGACGTGGTGACCGTACTCGTGGGCCAGGAGCGAGGCGTAGACGGCGCTGGTGTCGTTGCCGCCCCACTTGTCGACCACGTCGGAGGTGCCGATGTAGATGCTCTTGACGGCGCGGCAGTAGAACGCGCCGGCCGCCGAGGGGTAGGCGCGGCAGGGGCTGGTGCCGGGTTCGCTCCAGAACACCCGGCGGGGCGGTTCGAAGGGGACCCCGGCCTCGCGGAACTGGCGCGCCCAGGCGTCGTCCAGGCAGTCGGCGACGGTGTTGAGGAAGCGCTCCATGGACGCGGGGTCGCGCACGTGGAGGTCGGGGGCGGGGCAGGGCAGCGGCATCAGCCGGCCGGTGTTGTAGAGGGGGTTGGCCACCAGGGCGCTCTGGCCCGAGGGGCGCTGGGTGTCGCCCTGGTCGGGGGAGGCACCGGCCTGGGGCGGGGCGGCGGCACCCGGCCCGGCGCCGGGGGTGTCGCCGACCACGGCGATCCCGGTGAGGGCGGTGAAGGCGGCCAGCAGCGCGGCCAGGGCGGCGTAGAGCGCGCCGCGGCGGCGCGCGGGCGCGGCGGTGCCGCCGGCGGGGCCGGGGAGGGTCGCCATGGCGGGCGGGGCGGGTCAGCCGCCGTGCGGCCGGGCGGCGGCGCGTGGGGCGGTCAGCGGGCGCGTGGTGTTCAATCGACCAGTTCCTCCCGCGCCTCCCAGGTGTTGCACGCCGCCGGGTCGACCCGGTCCATGCCGTGCGCCGTCCACAGGCGGCCGTTCTCGGGTGAGCCGTGGGTGCGGTCGCCGGAATTGTAGTCGCCCCGGCGCTCGGCGTCGTCGAGGACGGCGTCGTGTTCGGCGGCGCCGAGGGGGTAGGAGCCGGCGGCGGCGCCGAGGAACACCCCGCCCAGGCAGTTGGCCTGGAGTTCGCTGCGCCGGGTGAGGAGGTCCTGGGCGGCGGGGTCGTCCTCGGCGGCGCGGGTGTGGTGGAAGTACTGGAGGACGCCGGCCTCGCCCTGGACGTGGTGGGCGTACTCGTGGCTGAGCAGGAAGGTGTAGGTCTCGCGGCGGGTGCTGTCGTTGGAGCTGTCGACGATGTCGGAGATGCCGAGGTAGAGGCCCTTGTTGGCCTGGCAGTAGAACGCGGCGGTGCCGGCCGTGGGGAAGTTGCCGCAGGGGCTCTGCCCGGCGGTGTACCAGTAGATGCGGCTGGGGGGCTCGAAGTCGGCGCCGGTGCCGGCGAACTGGTCGGCCCAGGCGCGGTCGAGGCAGTCGGTGATGTCGTGGAGGAAGTTCTCCATGGAGGTGGGGTCGTGGGCGTCGAGCGGGGGCGCCTCGCACTCGACCTCGGCCATGGCGCCGGTGGCGTAGAGGGGGTTCTGGGTGAGGACGTCGGAGCCGGTGTCGTCGCCGGCGGGGGTGTCGTCGGCGGCGGGCGCGGTGCCGGCGGGCAGGCCGGTGGCGGGGCCGGCGTGGGCGGGCGGGCCGAACATGGCCGAGACGCTGAGGAACGCCGCCAGGCCGATGGCGGCCAGCCCGGTGCACAGCACGATGCTGACGCCGGTGCCCAGCCGCTGGCGCGGGGGCCGGCGGGCGTAGCGGGGCAGCGGGGCGCGCCGGCCGGTGGCCGCCGTGCCGAACCCTCCGAAGCGTTCTGCCACGCGCTGGTCCCCCTCCCCGTTCGGTATACGTCCGTGTGTGCGGCAGCGCGACCGCACCACACCGATTATGGCGGTAGGCGGCGACAAGTTCGGGTGCCGCGTCGGCGGCGGCGCTCGCGTACCGGCCGCCCGACGTCGACCGATAGGCTCTCACGACATGGGCGGGACAGGACTTGCGCGTGCGGCGGCCGCGGCCGTCGTGCTGGCCGTGTCCGCCTCCGGCCCGGCGCTGGCCGAGCCGGCCGCCCCCGCCGAGCCCTCCCCCGCGGAGTCGCTGCCCGCGGCGCTGCCCGGTGACGACGAGCGCCGCCAGACCAGCAACGCCATCCGACTGGAACTGGGCGAGAACGGCGTCCTGCACGCCGAGGAGGCCATCTCCTTCGGCGCCGAGGTGCCCGAGGAGTTCGTGCGCACGCTGGTGGTGCGCGAGCCCTACGACGCCGACCACGACCGCCTGTTCGAGGTGAGCGACGTCTCAGCCGTGGACGTCTCCGGCGGCGCGGTCGAGGTGGAGCGCGCCGAGCGCGACGGCACCCTGGACCTGCGCATGGACACCGAGGGCCGCTCGGAGGTGGTGCTGCGCTACACCGTGCGCGGCGCCGTGGACCCGGTGGGCACCGGCACCGAGCTGGAGTGGACCGCCGTGGGCGGTTACAGCGCGCCCGTCGCCGAGACCACGGTGGTGGTGGACGCCGCCGTGCCGCCCAGCGCGCTGTCGTGCACCGCCGGCGCCCCGCGCAGCTCCATCTACTGCACCTCCTCCGACATGGGCGGCCACCAGGCGCTGCTGGCGCGGTTCCTCCAGACCGACATGGAGCCGGGCGACTCCCTCTACATCGTGGTGGGCTACCCGGCCGGCTCGATCGGCGGCGAGGCGATCCTGGCGCGCAACTGGACCCTCCAGTCGGCGTTCGCCATCACCCCGGCCACCGCCACCGTCTTCGGGCTGCTGCTGCTGGTGCCGGTGGGCGGGCTCGTCGCGCTGATCCGCATCCGCGGGCGCGACGAGCGCGCCCTGCGCAGCGAGGCGGCGGCCGGGCGGGCGCCGGTGGCCGCCGACGGCGGCGGCAGCGGCGAGCCCGACGCGGTGCGGTTCCGCCCGCCCGACAACGTCCACCCCGGCCAGATCGGCACGCTCATCGACGAGCAGGCCGACGTGGTCGACATCACCGCCACCGTGGTGGACCTGGCGGTGCGCGGCCACCTCACCATCCGCGAACTGCCCCACGCCCAGTACTCGGCGACCGACTGGCGGCTGGACAAGCGGCCCGGCCCCGTGGACGACGACCTGCTGCCCTATGAGCGGATGCTGCTGGACGCGCTGTTCCACCAGTGGCACCAGGTCAAGCTGTCGGAGCTGGGCCGCAGCGAGTTCCCGGCGCGGCTGTCGGAGGTCCGCGACGAGCTGTACCGCGACATGGTGCGGCTGAAGTGGTTCGCCAACCGGCCCAACGTGGAGCGCAACCGGTGGGCCACCGTGGGCATCGCCATCACGGTGGTGGGGGTGGCGCTGACCGTGCTGCTGGCGGTGTTCACCCAGGCGGCGTTCACCGGGCTGGCCGTGGTGATCGCCGGCGCCGCGGTGACGGTGGGCGCCCAGTTCATGCCGGCCAAGACCCGGCAGGGCAGCGTGGTGTTCGCCCACACCCTGGGCTTCCGCGACTACCTGCTCAGCGCCGAGGCCGAGGACGTGCCGCCCCGCCACCGCGTGGCGCTGTTCTCGCGCTACCTGCCCTACGCGATCATCTTCGACAACGTCGACCGGTGGGCGGCGATCCTGGCCTCGGCCACCAGCGAGGACCCCGCCGACGGGCTGCCGTGGTACGTCGGCCCCGACGACTGGCAGCTCCAGGACTTCGCCGACTCCATCCGGTCCTTCGCGCTGACCCTGACCGGGGTCATCTCCAACACGCGCCAGTTCCGCACGCTGCGCTGAGGCGCCGCGCGCGGCACACCCGGCGGCCCGGCGCCGCCGCCGTCCTGGAAGGGGGATCCGCATGCGGGCGGTCCTGCAACGGGTGTCGCACGCCCGGGTCACGGTGGCGGGCGCCGTCACCGGCGAGATCACCGGCCCGGGCCTGCTGGCCCTGGTGGGGGTGACCCACACCGACACCGCCGCCGAGGCGCGCCGCATGGCGGCCAAGATCTGGGGCCTGCGGATCCTGGAGGGCGAGCGGTCGTGCTCCGACGCCGGCGCGCCGGTGCTGGTGGTCAGCCAGTTCACGCTGTACGGGGACGCCCGGAAGGGCCGCCGGCCCACCTGGCAGGCGGCGGCCCCCGGTCCCGTGGCCGAGCCGCTGGTCGACGCCGTTGTCACTGAGCTGCGCGACCTGGGAGCCCACGTCGAGACGGGGGAGTTCGGCGCGATGATGTCGGTTGCGCTGACGAACGAGGGGCCGTTCACCGTCGTCGTCGAGGTGTGAACGGCGGCCGGCGGCGACGCTGCCGCTGGGTGTACCCGGCACCGGGCCGGGCGGTGGGTGCGCGCCGGTGAGGGCCGGTGCGCGCTGGTGGGGCGCCGTCGCGGGCGCGGGGGCTACTCCGCGGCCACCGGCTCGAACTTGTAGCCCAGGCCGCGCACCGTGACGATGAACTCGGGGTTGCCGGGGTCGGTCTCGATCTTGGCGCGCAGCCGCTTGACGTGGACGTCGAGGGTCTTGGTGTCGCCCACGTAGTCGGCGCCCCACACGCGGTCGATGAGCTGCATGCGGGTCAGCACCCGGCCGGCGTTGCGCAGCAGGACCTCCAGCAGCTCGAACTCCTTGAGCGGCAACTGGATGTTCTCGCCGCGCACCGTGACCACGTGCCGCTCCACGTCCATGCGGACGGGGCCGGCCTCCAGGGCGGTGGGCAGCAGCGCCTCGTCCTCGCCGCGGCGGCGCAGCACCGCGCGGATGCGGGCCACGAGTTCGCGGGAGGAGAACGGCTTGGTGACGTAGTCGTCGGCGCCCAGTTCCAGACCGACGACCTTGTCGATCTCGGAGTCCTTGGCGGTGAGCATGATGACCGGGACGTTGGACTTCTGCCGCAGGGTCCGGCACACCTCGGTGCCGGGCAGGCCGGGCAGCATCAGATCGAGCAGCACCAGGTCGGCCCCGGTGCGGTCGAACGTCTCCAACGCCACCGTTCCGGTCGGTGCGACCGCGACCTCGAACCCTTCCTTGCGCAGCATGTACGAGAGGGCATCGCTGTAGGATTCCTCGTCCTCAACGACGAGTACACGCGTCACTGTGCTGCCTCCTGATTGGTGTTCTCACCGGGGCTGAGCGGCTCCCGGGTCTGGGCGCGGGGCAGACGCAAGGTGAACGTCGACCCCGATCCCTCCTTGCTCCACACGGTCACTTCCCCGCGGTGGTGGGTCATGATGTGCTTGACGATCGCCAGGCCGAGGCCGGTGCCTCCGGTGGCCCGGCTCCGAGCGGCGTCCACACGGTAGAACCGCTCGAAGATGCGTTCCAGGTCCTGGGCGGGGATGCCGATCCCCTGGTCGGCGACGCTGATCTCGACCATGTCGTCGACCGCCTCGGCGGTGACCGAGACCCGGGTGCGCTCGGGGCTGTAGGCCACGGCGTTGGCCACCAGGTTGCGCATGGCGGTCACCAGCAGCCCTTCGTCGCCCAGCACGGTGGCGTCCTCGGTGCCGCTGGCCACCAGCTCGATCTCCTTGGAGTCGGCGGCCATGCGCACGGCGTCCAGCGCCTCGTCGACGACGCTCTCGACGGAGATGCGGTCGGGTTCGGCCATCGGCTCGGCGCCCTGGATGCGCGACAGGGTGATGAGGTCCTGGATGACGCTGGTCAGCCGGGCGGCCTCCTGCTGCATGCGGCCGGTGAAGCGGCGCACCGCCTCGGGGTCGTCGCTGGCGTCGGCCACGGTCTCGGCCAGCAGCGACAGCGCGCCGACCGGGGTTTTGAGCTCGTGGCTGATGTTGGCGACGAAGTCGCGGCGCACGGCCTCGACGCGGCGGCGCTCGGTCTGGTCCTCGGCCAGCACCAGCACCAGCCCGGTGCCGCCCAGGGGGGCCACGCGCACCGCGAAGGAGGTGGAGTCGGGGCCGAACTTGTGGACGGCGACCTCGATCTCGGTCTCGCGGATCACGCCGTCGCGGCGCACCTGGCGGGCCAGGGCCAGCAGGTCGCTGATGACGAGTTCGTCGCCGCGCACGATGCCGTAGGCGCGGGCGGCGGAGCTGGCGCGCAGCACCCGGTCGGCGGAGTCGAGGACGACCGCCGAGGAGGGCAGCGCGGCGAGCACCTCGGCGATGCCGGCGGGCAGTTCGGTCCGGCGCTGCGGCTCGTGGGGGCGAGGGCCGCCCGACTCGCTGATGCGGAACGCCAGACCCGCCGCGACGCCTGTCACGAGGCCGACGAGTCCCGCTATAGCGGCGAGCAGTTCTCCTTGCACAGTCCGATCGTAAGCGGCGGCTGGCCTGCTTTACCCTTCTGACCACGGGTTACAACCGAGGTTTCGGCACTATTCACCGATGATTCCGAAATGATTCAGCTACGACCTGGGACGATGTGAACCATGCGCGATACGTATCATGAGGAGCTTGACGCCCTCGGTGAGCGCCTCGTCGAGATGACGCGGCTTGCCCGGCACGCCATCGCACGCGCCACCACGGCGCTGCTCGACGCGGACCTCAACGCCGCGCAGGAGGTGATCTCCGGCGACGTGGAGCTGAACCGGCTCGACGAGGAGATCGAGGCCAGCGCCTTCGACCTGATGGCGCGCCAGCAGCCGGTCGCCTCGGACCTGCGGGTCATCATCACGGCGCTGCACATGTCGGGCGACCTGGAGCGGATGGGCGACCACGCGGTGCACATCGCCAAGATCGCGCGCCGCCGCCACCCCGACTCCGCGATCCCCGCGGAGCTGCGCTCCACGGTGCTGGAGATGGGCCACCAGGCCGAGCTGCTCGTCATCAAGGCCGGAGAGGTCGTGGCCCAGCGCGACGCCGACACCGCGCTGGAGCTGGACAAGGACGACGACCGCATGGACCGGCTGCGCCGCCGGCTGCTCACCCGGATCCTGGACCCGGGGTGGAGCCACGGCGTGGAGGCCACCATGGACGTCACCCTGGCCGGGCGGTTCTACGAGCGGTTCGGTGACCACGCCGTGCACGTCGCCGACAACCTGGTCTACATGGTGACCGGCCAGCGGCCCAAGGACATGGAAACCGAGAACTGACCCCGCCCCCATCCGATCCGCGAGACGGCGCGCCGCCCCCCCCCCCGGGCCCGCAAACAGCGTGCGGGGCGCCCCGCGGCCCGGGGTGCCAATACCCCCGGGGCGCCGCGGCGCGGTCGTTGGGGGCGCGGCGCGCGGAGCGAGGGGGCAAAGGTCGGGCCACCGCGCGGTGGTGAGATCATGGGGGGAGGTCTTCACCTTCACCCTGCGTGCTCGCCGGGCGGCCGCGGAGCCTGGCCGGCGGTGCCGGGAGCGCCCCGCGCGCCAGGGCGGCCGGAGCGTATTCCACCAGGTCCGAAGCACCTCGGGTGAGCTTTGTCAAGACCCCGAAAGCGGCATTGACCTGCGCGTACGTAAACCGAATAGGTACGTTAAGTCACAGATTCGTGGTATCCTGGTGGTAGCGGAAGGGGTACTTGTCACATGACTTTCAAGGTCGGCGACACCGTTGTCTATCCCCACCATGGGGCTGCCCGCATTGAGGCGATCGAGACTCGCACCATAAAGGGCCAGGATAAGACCTACCTCGTTCTGAGGGTCGACAAGGGTGATCTCACAGTACGCGTACCGGCGGACAACGCCCAGGATGTCGGCGTTCGTGACGTGGTCGGGCAGGATGGCCTCGACCGCGTCTTCGAGGTGCTGCGGGCGCCGCACACCGAGGAGCCCACGAACTGGTCGCGGCGCTACAAGGCGAACCTGGAGAAGCTCGCCTCCGGCGACGTGAACAAGGTGGCCGAGGTCGTCCGCGACCTCTGGCGCCGCGACAAGGAGCGCGGGCTCTCGGCCGGCGAGAAGCGCATGCTGGCCAAGGCGCGGCAGATTCTGGTAAGTGAGCTCGCCCTCGCCGAGAAGACGAACGAGGACAAGGCCGAGGCACTTCTCGACGAAGTTCTCACGAACTGATATTCAGCGACGCAGAACAATTCATTTGATGGTGAAAATGCCGAGGGTGGGCGTCGGGACCGACGTCCACCCTTTCATGTCCGGAAGAACTCTTTTCCTGGCCGGTTTGGAATGGCCGGGCGAGGACGGTGTGAGCGGGCACTCCGACGGCGACGTCGCCGCCCACGCCGCCTGCGACGCGCTGTTCTCCGCCTGCGGGCTGGGCGACCTCGGCGCGCAGTTCGGCACCGACGACCCCCGCTGGAAGGGCGCGTCGGGTGTCGCGCTGCTCACCGAGGCGGCGGCGCGGGTGCGGGCGGCCGGCTTCGAGATCGGCAACGTCGCGGTGCAGGTCGTCGGCAACCGGCCGAAGTTCGCGCCCCGGCGCGCCGAGGCCGAGAAGGTGCTGTCGGCGGCCGCGGGCGCGCCGGTGACCGTGTCGGCCACCACCACCGACGGCCTGGGGCTGACCGGCCGGGGCGAGGGGATCGCCGCGATCGCCACGGCCCTGTGCGTGCCGGGCGGCGACTAGCCGCCGGGAGGCGCGGGGCGGCGGCTCACACGCACAGACCGCCGCCGACCAGGCCGGGTCCACCCGCCGACACGCGAAGCGCCCTGCCCGCCCGTGAGGGACCGGCAGGGCGCTTCGCGCTGCGCTGTGCGGTTCCGGGGGCCGGGCGGCCCCGCTGAGCCGCAGCAGGGCGCTCAGTCCTCGTCGGGGGGTGTGGGCTGGCTGCGCACCCGGTTGGAGGGCGGCTCCGGCGGGAACGGCGAGGTCCCCTGCCGCCGGGGCGAGCGCCGGGGCTTGAGGACCATCGGGCGCTTCTCGATGGGCGGCGCCGCCGGGTGCGCCGGGCCCTCCGGGGGTGCCGGCGGTCCGGGCTCGGCGGCCTCGGCCCGCTCGGGCTCCTCGGCCCCGGGCTCCTCGGCCCCGGGCTCCTCGTCGTCGGAGGGCGGCGCGGGTGCGGGTCCGGGCTCGGGCTCTCCGGGGGCGGCCTCGGCGGCGGCCGGCAGCGGCTCGCCCTCGTCATTGGTCGGATCACCCGGCGGCAGGTCGTCCACGAACCCGTCCTCGCCGAGGGCGTCGGCGGGGCCGCCGGCGCCGGTGGTGCCGTCGATACCGCCCTCGGCGGCGCCGGGGTCCTCGGCGCGGTCCGCGCGGCCGTCGCGGCGGGCCTCGGGAGCGGTCGGCGGCGCCTCGGCCGCCCGCTTGATGGGGTTCTCACCGGTGGGCGTGCGCTTGGGCAGCCCGCCGGCCGCACCCGCGCGGGCCTCGCCGCCGTCCTCGGCGGTGCCGGTGTCGTCGGCACGGCCGTCGCGGGGGCCGGGAGGTCCGGGCCGCGCCGGCTCGGGCGGGTCGCGGTCGTCGTCGGCGGCGCGGGTGCGCGGCACCGCGCCCCAGGCCGCGTAGACGTCGTCGGCGTCGTCGGGGTGGGCGGAGTCGTCGGCGCCGTCGCCCCCGCGCGCGGGTGCCGCCGCGCCGCTCGCGGCGAAGGCGGCGGGGCCGGTTCCGGCGCCGACCGGAGCGGCACCGGTGTCGTCGGGGCTGTCCTGGGCGGCCGCCGCGTCCCCGGGGTCCTCGTCCTCGTCGCGGTACGGCCGGTCCGGGACGTCCGGGCGGTCCGGGACGTCCGGGCGGTCCGCGTGCTCCTCCTCGGTGCGCCGCGCGTGGCGCAGGGCCAGCGGGTGGGTCCGCACGGCCCCGGAGGCGGCGGCGGGCTCGGCGCCGTCGGCCGGAGGGGCGGCGGCGCCGTCGGCCGGCGGGGAGTCGGGGCGGGCGCGCTCGGGCGCCTCGGGCCACAGCGGGGCCGTGTCGGCGGCGTCCTCGGCCGCGGCGCGGTCGGCCGGGGGAGCGGTGCCGGCGGGGCCGGGCTCGGGGCGGGCCGCGCGCTCCTCGGGGAGGCGCCCGGCCGCCGGGGGCGCGGGCTGGGCCGCGGCGGCGACCCCGGCCAGCCCGTGGTCGTCGGCGCCCTCGCGGTCGAACAGCTCCTCGCGCCCGCCGGCGGCGCCGGTGTCGACCCCCACGGGCCGGCCCTCGTACCGGGGGTCGGGGAGGTCGGGCGCGGGGTCGCCGGGCGGGCCGGGGTAGTCCAGGCGGTGGGTGGGGTCGTCGTCGCGCAGCAGCCGGGGCGCCTCGTCGGCCGGGCGGGGGCGCCGCGCGGGCGCGGCCTCCTCGGGCAGGGCGATGGGCTCGGTGAGGGCGGTGACCGGTTCGGCCGGCGGCTCGGTGTCCTCGGGGTCGGGGCCGCCGCGGCGGCGGGCGGACCGGGGCCGGGTGCCGGGGACCTCGCCGCGCACGTGCATGACGACCGAGAGGAAGATGCGGAAGGCCGCGAGCAGCGCCACCCACGGCGCGACGGCGGCCACCACCACGGCGACGTCGGGCAGCAGCACCATGCCGTAGGCGCGCAGCGCGCTGGCGCCCGCGGCCAGGGCGATCAGCAGCAGGATGAGCGCGTCGACCCACAGCCGCCGGGAGCGCCGGGCGGTGCGCAGCACGTAGCTGCCCCAGAACGCCATCAGCATCAGCAGGGTGAACGCGCCGGGGTAGAGGTGGGCGTAGCGGCGGTCGATGTTGCCCTGCACGGCGATCTGGTAGATGCCGTTGTAGGAGAGCAGGACGGCGCAGGCGGCGATCACGAGGACGCCCAGCGCCGCCACGGCGACGGGGGCGAGGCGCGGACCGGACCGGGACGGCGCGTGTGGGCCGCCCGCATCGCGTGCACCTGGGCTTTTGGAGGAGGGTGTACCGGCCATGGTGCGCAGAAGGGTAGCCCAGCGGACCCGGCGAACACGAGGTAGCGCCCGAAACCGGCCGGACGGCGGGGGCGGCGCGGCCGCGGTGGAATGGGAATTTGTCCAGTTCGGTGGCGAATGTATTGCTCTGGGTCACGGGTGCGCGGGCCGCCGGTAGCGACACGCGGGATTCAGCTCACAGAACTCGCGGAATTGCGGTCGGCCATTTTCCAGGGAAGCGGGGAACCGCATTTCGGCGGACCGCATACCGGCCTTCGGACGCGGGGCGGTCGGCGGGGCGGCGGGGGCGGAGCGGTGGCCTCGCCGCAGGTGAGGGGGCGGGCGCCGCCGTCGCGGGAGCGGCGCGGACGCCGTGCGGCGGGGGGCGGTCGGCTGTGGACGAACCGGCCGTGGTACACGGGGAAACGGCTACCCTTGGGGTGTGAGTCTGCGCTTCTACGACACCAGTGCCCGGCAGGTCCGCGACTTCACCCCCCTGCGCGAGGGGTGTGCGTCGCTGTACCTGTGCGGTGCCACGGTGCAGGCGCCGCCGCACATCGGGCACATCCGCTCGGGCGTCAATTTCGACATCCTGCGGCGCTGGCTCACCTACCGCGGCCTGCGGGTCACGCTGTGCCGCAACGTCACCGACATCGACGACAAGATCATCAACGTCGCCCGGGGCGAGGGCGTGGCGTGGTGGGAGGTCGCCGAGCGCAACCAGCGGGCGTTCACCGCCGCCTACGACACCCTGGGCTGCCTGCCGCCCACGGTCGAACCCCGCGCCACCGGCCACGTGCCCGAGATGATCGAGCTGATGCGGCGGCTCATCGACCGCGGCCACGCCTACCCCGCCGCCGACGGCTCCGGCGACGTCTACTTCGACGTCGCCTCCTACCCCGACTACGGCGCGCTGTCCAACCAGCGCCCCGACCAGATGCGGGGCGCCGCCGACACCGACGACGACCGGCGCAAGCGCGACCCCCGCGACTTCGCGCTGTGGAAGGGCGCCCGGCCGGGCGAGCCCAGTTGGGAGACCCCGTGGGGGCGGGGGCGGCCCGGCTGGCACCTGGAGTGCTCGGCCATGTCCACCAAGTACCTGGGCAGCGCGTTCGACATCCACGGCGGCGGGCTCGACCTCGTCTTCCCCCACCACGAGAACGAGGTCGCCCAGTCCCGCGCCGCCGGCGACGGCTTCGCCCAGTACTGGCTGCACAACGGCCTGCTCACCATGGGCGGCGAGAAGATGAGCAAGTCCCTGGGCAACTCCCTGCTCATCCCCGACATGGTGCGCAAGGTCCGGCCGGTGGAGCTGCGCTACTACCTCGCCCAGGCGCACTACCGCTCGGTCATCGACTACTCCGACGACGCGCTCGCCGAGGCCGCGGCGGCGTTCCAGCGGGTCGAGGGCTTCGTGACCCGCGCTGTGGAGGTCGTGGGCGCGGTCGAGCCCGCCTCCCGGGTGCCCGACCCCTTCGCCGCCGCCCTCGACGACGACCTCGGGGTGTCCCAGGCGCTGGCGGTCCTGCACGGGCACGTGCGCGACGGCAACACCGCGCTGACCGAGGGCGGCAAGGAGCGCATCGCCGAGCTGGCGGGGCAGGTGCGGGCCATGCTGGCGGTCCTGGGGCTGGACCCGCTGTCCGACACCTGGGCGCAGGGGGCCGACTCCGGGCTGAGCGACGTCGTCGACTCCCTGGTGGCGGTCGCCCTGGAGCAGCGGCAGGCGGCGCGGGCCCGCAAGGACTACGCCGCGGCCGACGCCATCCGCGACCAGCTCCTCGCGGCGGGCGTGGTGGTCGAGGACACCCCGCGCGGTCCGCGCTGGGAGCTGCGCCGCTCCTGAGGGGGCGGCGCGGGCGCGGCGCCGGCCTGTGGACCGACGGCGCACGCGGTCCCCGGCATCGGCGACCATGGAAGGGCGGGAGGGGCACGACCGCGTCGCGGACCGTGCCGGCACCCGGCCAACGGCAATCCACCAGACGATGAGGACGAACACCCATGCCCGCGAAGAAGAGCAAGAAGGGCCCGACCAAGGGCAGCGGCGGCAAGGGGCGGCGTGCTCTGGAAGGCCGCAAGGGCACCCTTCCCGCTGAGGAGCGCCACTGGTACGCCGACAAGCAGCGCCGGTCGACCAAGCGCACCGACAAGCCCGCCGCGGGCGCGCCCGCCGGGCCGGGCCGGGGCGCCGCTTCGGCGCGGGCGTCGGCGGCGGGCGGCGGCGCGGAGTTCCTGGTGGGGCGCAACCCGGTGGTCGAGGCGCTGCGGGCGGGCGTGCCCGCCACCCGGCTTTTCCTGGCCAACAGCCTGGACCAGGACGAACGCGTCACCGAGGCCGCCCGCCTGGCCGGTGCCGCCGGGGTCGAGATCCGCGAGGTCCCCCGCGCCGAACTCGACCGCCGGTGCGAGAGCAACGGCCAGCCCGGCGCGGTGCACCAGGGCATCGCCCTGCACACCCGCCCCTACCGGTACTGGGACCCCGCCGACCTCCTCGACGCCGCCCGGCGCACCGAGCAGGAGACCGGCACCGCGCCGCTGTTCGTCGCGCTCGACGGCGTGACCGACCCGCACAACCTGGGCGCGGTGGCCCGGTCGGCGGCGGCGTTCGGCGCCAACGGCCTGCTGATCCCCGAGCGCCGCGCCGCCGGGGTGACCATGGCGGCGTGGAAGACCTCGGCCGGCACCCTGGCCACCCTCCCGGTCGCCCAGGCCACCAACCTCACCCGCACCCTGGAGGCGTACAAGAGCGAGGCCGTGTTCGTGGTCGGCCTCGACGGCGACGGCGACACCCGCCTGGACCACCTCGACCTCGCCACGGGCCCGCTGGTGATCGTGGTGGGTTCGGAGGGCCGCGGCCTGTCCCGCCTGGTCCGCGAGACCTGCGACCAGATCGCCGCCATCCCGATCACCGGAGCCGAGTCCCTCAACGCCTCGGTGGCCGCCGGAGTAGCCCTCTACGAGGTCACCCGCCGCCGCACCACCGACCACTAGCCCGAACCCGGTACCATGCCCTTGGGCACCCCATGGGGGTGTCATCAGCCGACGTAGCTCAATTGGCAGAGCAATCGCCTTGTAAGCGATAGGTTAGGGGTTCAAGTCCCCTCGTCGGCTCTTTTCCTGCCCGTAAGCGCAGGCCAGAGCGGAACTCAGAACCACCGCGCGGGTTTCCCGATCAGCTTCCGGGACTGACCATTCCGCCGTTTATCCGCGACGCCGTCAACAGGGTCCTCACGGAAGCACGCTGAGTCGATGCGGGCGGCGGCCGACGGATTACCGGCTGCCGCCCGCTCTTCTTGCCGCACAGTCGACGGGCTACGCCGCTTGGCAGCGGGATGGGCGCTCAACCGGTCTGGGGCCGGCCGTACTGTGGTCTGCCTCCATCGTGTAGGCGGCTGTTTCCGCGGGTGTCTCGGGGCGCGTTCGCCGATCACTCCGCGTCCTTGGCGGCCTCGGGCGGCGGGTCGCTGTGGCGGCGCAGGGTGACCGCTGAGACGACGCGGCCGTTGGTCTCGGCCACCCGGGCGGTCCACTCGCCGAGGCCGACCAGGTCGCCCGGCTGCTCGGGGATGCGGCCCAGGAGCGCGATGACGAGTCCGGCCACGGTGACGTAGTCGCCTTCGGGGCGCTCCTTGAGGTGGACGTCGATGTCGGGCAGGTCGTGGACCGGGTAGGTGCCCGGCAGGGTGATGGAGCCGTCGTCGTGGCGCACGGCCGTACGGATGTCGGAGTCGGTCTCGTCGTAGATCTCGCCGACGATCTCCTCCAGCAGGTCCTCCAGGCTGACGATGCCGTCGATGCCGCCGGTCTCGTTGACGACCACGGCCAGTTGCTGGCGCTCGGAGGTCATGCGCTGGAGTGCCAGGGAGACCACCAGGGAGTCGGGCAGCAGCAGCGGGCGCCGGGCCAGGTCGCGGGCGGTCCCCTCGCGCTGGACCAGGTCTGACCAGTGCACGACGCCGATCACGTCGTCCAGGTCGTCGTCGGTGACCACCGGCGCGCGGGAGTGGCCGTGCTCGGCGAGCATCCGCGTGGCCTCCCCGGCCTCGGTCCGGGCGGGGATGACGAAGACGCTGCCGCGGGGGACCACGACCTCGCGCAGTCGGCGGTCGTTGATCTCGAAGGCGCTGGTGATGATGGTGCGCTGCTCGCGCGTCATGCCGCGCTGCGTGGCGACCATGTCCCGCAGCTCCTCCTCCGACACCTCTTCGCGGGCGGCGTTGGGGTCGCCGCCGGTCAGGCGCACGACCAGGTCGGTGGAGACGCTGAGGAGCCACACGGCCGGACGGGAGAGCGCGGCCAGCAGGTTCAGCGGGCGGGCGACCAGGAGCGCCCAGCCCTCGGCGCGCTGCATGGCGATCCGCTTGGGCGCCAGCTCGCCGAACACCAGCGTGATGAAGGTCAGCACGATGGTCACCAGGACGATGGCCACCGGCCCGGCGGCGTCGCCGAGGAAGCCGAGCGGTTCGATCAGCGGCTGCGCCAGGGACACGGCGGCGGTGGCCGAGGCGAGGAACCCGGCCAGGGTGATGCCGATCTGGATGGTCGCCATGAAGCGGTTGGGCTCGCGCGCCAGGCGGGCGACGGTGCGTCCCCCGGCCCCCCGCGCCTCGAGTTTCTTGATCTGGCCTTCGCGCAGGGTGATGAGCGCGATCTCGCTGCCCGCGAACAGGGCGTTGAGAACGACCAGGACCAACACGAGGCCGAGTTGGACCCCGTAGTTCTCCATAGCGTCCTTCCATGCTGATGTCGGAACCGCCTGGCGGTGGCCAGACCGGCGGCACACGTTCCAACGATCACCTACCCGTCGCGGTGCCGGATGCGGCGGCATTCTCCGCGGTGAGGCGTAGGGCACAGGGGACGGCCGGGCGCCGCGCGGGCCGGACCGCTCGGCCGCCTAGCGGTTTCCGTGCCAGATGAGGCGTTGGGTGAAGGCTCCGCGCTCCGTGGCCTTGGTGCGGCGGGTCTTCTCCAGTTCGGCCGGGTCGGCGCCGTGCACCGCGGCCAAGGCGTGCACGACCTCCAAAATGTCGGCCAGCTCCTCCAGGGCTGAGGTGGCGTCGGCCGCCAGGTACTCCTGGGTCTCCTCGGTGAGCTTGGCGCGGAGTGCGCGCCGGTACTCGTCGTCGGCGGCGACGGTGATGTGCGGGTCTGCGCCGTCGGCGCGGATGATCTCGGGGATGCGGTCGCGGACCAGCTTCGGCGGCATGGTCGTCTGTCTCCTCCATCGAAGATGTGTGGCGGTGCTGGCGGTTCCGGGCGCACAACGGGGCCGCCGCCCGGCGGGCAGGGGGTCAGTGCAGGGGCTGGGCGCCGATGACGGACAGCAGTTGCAGCTTGTCGTAGCTCTCGCTGCCGGGGGCGGCGGTGTAGACGAGCAGGAGGTGCGACTGGTCGGGGTCCAGGAGGGTCTGGCAGGTCAGGTCCAGGGCGCCGAGTTCGGGGTGGATGAAGTGCTTGACCTCGCCGGGGCGGATCCCGACCTCGTGGGCGTCCCACACGCGGCGGAACTCCTCGCTCTGGGCGAGGAGCAGGTCGGCGTAGTGGGCGGCGCGGGAACCGGGGCCCCGCAGGGTGGCCACCCCGCGCAGGCCCGAGGCGAACATGCGGGTGAGGAACGCGTGGTCCTCGGGGGCGTAGCGCGCGCGGGTGGCGGGGTCGGTGAACCAGCGGTAGCCGATGCTGCGGTCCGGGCCGGTGTAGGCGGTGAGGTCGCCGGTGAGCGCGACGGCGAGCGGGGTCTGGCGCAGGGTCTCGCCGAGTTCGGTGACGATCTCCGCGGGGGTGTCGTGCAGGCGGTCGAGGATGCGCAGCAGCCCGGGGCTGATGTGCTCGCTGTCGGCGCCCCGCGCGGGCGGGGTGTGCCCGGCGAGCCGGAACAGGTGGTCGCGCTCGTCGAGGGAGAGGTGCAGGCCCTGCGCGATGGAGGCGATCATCTGCTCGGAGGGCTGGGGGCCGCGCCCGCGCTCCAGCCGCGCGTAGTAGTCGGTCGACATGTGGCAGAGCGCGGCGACCTCCTCGCGCCGCAGGCCGCTGGTCCGGCGGCGGCGCCCGCGCGGGAGGCCGACGTCCTCGGGTTGCAGCGCCTCACGGCGGCGCCGGAGGAACTCCGCCAGTCCGGTCCGATCGATCACCGTGCGCGCTCCCGTCGCCGTGTGTGCCCTCGTCAACGCCCCTCAGCGCCTCTCAGCCCTCTTTCTACCGTCCGCGCGACCGGGCATCCACTGACCGCCGATCCCCCCGTGCGGGGTGGCGTGCGCGGGTGGGGTGCGGGCGGGCATGGGGGGGCGGGACGCTCGCGCTGGTCGCGGCCCTGGGCGGGGCGCCCCGCGCCCGGCCGCGCCGCGGCGGGCGCCGCCGGGTCCTGGGCCCGCCGATCAGTGGATCGGGCGGCCCTGAATACCGGCGCCGGATTCCACCACGGTGGAGGCACCGACACGACCCAGGAGTGCGCACATGCCACGCAAACCGATCGACATCACCGTCCCCGACCTGTCCGGCAGGCGCGCCGTCGTCACCGGGGCGAGCGACGGCATCGGGCTCGGCCTCGCCACGAGGCTCGCTGCCGCCGGAGCCGAGGTGGTCCTGCCCGTGCGCAACCCGCGCAAGGGCGAGGCCGCGCTGACCGCGATCCGGCGGTCGGTCCCCCGCGCGGAGGTGTCGGTGCGCGAACTGGACCTGTCCTCGCTGGCCTCCGTCCAGGCTCTCGGCCAGGCCCTGCGGGAGGAGGGCCGGCCGATCCACATCCTCATCAACAACGCCGGGGTCATGACCCCGCCCGACCGGCAGACCACCGCCGACGGGTTCGAGTTGCAGTTCGGCACCAACCACCTCGGCCACTTCGCCCTGGCCGCGCACCTGCTGCCGCTTCTGCGCGCCGGCCGCGCGCGGGTGACCTCGCAGGTCAGCGTCGCGGCCAACCAGGGCGCCATCAACTGGGACGACCTGAACTGGGAACGCTCCTACGACGGCATGGGCGCCTACAGCCAGTCCAAAATCGCGTTCGGGCTGTTCGGGCTCGAACTCGACCGGCGCAGCCAGGCCCACGGCTGGGGCATCACGAGCAACCTGTCGCACCCCGGGGTGGCGCCGACGAACCTGCTCGCCGCCCGCCCCGAGGTCGGGCGCGGCCGGGACACCATGGCCGTGCGCCTGATCCGGGCGCTGTCGGCGCGCGGGATCGTGGTGGGCACCGTGCAGACCGCGCAACTGCCCGCGCTCTACGCCGCCACCTCGCCCGACGCCGAGCGCGGCGGGTTCTACGGGCCGCGCGGCCCCGGGCACATGGGCGGTCCTCCCGGCAGCCAGAAGCTCTACTCGCGGCTGCGCGGCGCCGAGGAGGCGCGGCGGGTCTGGGAGGTGTCGGAGAAGCTCACGGGGGTGTCCTTTCCCATCGGGTGAGCACGGTGGCCGGGCGGGGGCACCGCGTGCGCGTGCGGGGGTCAGCCCAGGGCGACGACGCTGCGCATGTGCTGGGGGATGTGGTCGGTCTCCTTGCCCGCGCCGAGGTCGAACCAGTCGTCGAGCCACAGGCCGCCCTGGAGGTCGGCGCAGGGGTCCTTGGTGATCATGACCGTGACGTCGGTGCCGTTGTGGAACTTCGCGATGACCCGCTCGATCTGGGTCTGGGTGTCGGTCCACTGCTCGGGGAGGGGATGGCAGCCGCCCGCCGCCGGGTCCTCGATGATGATGGTCTCGGTCCGCAGCCAGTTGTCGCTGTTCTCGACGATGTCGTACTCGACCACCTCGATGGTGATCGAGCCCTCGGCGGCCTCGGCCGGGGCGGCGACCAGGAGGGATGCGGCGAGGGCGGCGGTGGACAGGGCGGCGGCGGTGGTCAGGCGCCTCATGGTCGTCCTTTCGGGGGCAGGCGGCCGGGGCGCGCGGTGGCGCCGCGCGTGCGGCCGGGAGGGAGCGGCGGAGGCGGCGCCGCCCCGTGGGGTGGGCGGCGGCGCGGGAGGCGTGGTCGGTCGGTTACCGCGGGTGGTCCGTCAGATAGGTACCACGCCGCTGACCTGCCCACACGTCACCCATGTCCCGAACGTCCGCCACTTTCGACCCGGAAAACCATGCCGTGGCCGCGTTTCCGGGAAGAACGGGGCTATGGACGGTCGTGATCCCCATGTGCACGTCACTGAGCGGTTCGGCCAGGACGGCGTAGCCGTCCGCGACATGATGGCGGCCGCGTTCGGACTGGCGGGGGACCTGCCGTCCCGCGTCGCCACCGGCTGCGGGCTGCGGGTGCCCGTGGCGATGACCTCTCCGCGCCCGGACCGCGTCACCTGCCTGGCCTGCCGCGAGCACGCGCGGCGCGAGCACCTGCGCCTGGCGGAGCAGGTCGAACGCCTGGCGCGCATGCCCGGATCGGTGGTCAGCCCCGCCCAGGGGAGGGCGGCGGCGGACCGGCACCGCGACGCCGCACGGCGGTTCGGCGCCCCGGGCTGATGCCGCGCCGCCGGCGGCGACGGCGGTGGCCGGGCGGGGCGGGTCGGGACGGCCGGGCGAAAACGGGTCGAGATCGCGGGGCGTTTCATGGGACCGTGCCCCTGTGCCCCTGTCCACCGCTCGTGAGAGGTGTCCCATGCCGCGTGCCGTCACGCTGATCCGCTCCGCCTCGCTGTCCGACGTCGCCGAGTACGCCTACGCGGCCACGGCTCCGGCCGAGGCCCGGCTGATCTTCCTCGCCGGGGCGTGCCCGCTGAACGCCGACGGCTCGACGGCGGCGGTGGGCGACGTCGCCGGGCAGGCGGCGAAGGCGGTGGAGAACCTGCGGACGGCCCTGGCCGACGCCGGCGCCGACCTGGAGGACGTCATCAGCACCCGCGTGCTCGTGGCGTCGGACCGGCAGCCGGACCTGGTGGCGGCGTGGGAGGTCGTGCGCGACGCGTTCGGCGACCACGACGTCCCCAGCACGCTGATGGGCGTGACCGTCCTGGGCTACGACCACCAGTTGGTCGAGATCGAGGCGGTGGCCGCCGTCCTCGACTCCTGAGCACGGCGCACGCCCTCGGCGAGGGCGCGCCCGCCGCCGCTACCCCGGGTCCGCGCCGCCCGCCGGGCCGGGTGCGGCCGGGCGGTCCGCCGGGGGCGGCAGGTGCAGGTGGAGGTGGTCGATGCGCCCGGCCTGGACGGCGGTCCCCCAGATGTCGCCGTGGACCTCGTTGCGCAGGTCGCCCGGCGGCGGGTCCGGCGGCCGGGGGGACGGGCCGGGCGGCGGGCCGGGGGAGCGGAGGGCGGGCCACCGGCGTTCGGCCGCGCGGTTGAGGATCCGCAGCAGGAGCAGCGCCGACCCGACCGCCACGACGCAGGTGAACAGTCCGGCGGCGATGGCGGCGAAGTAGGTGAGGAGCTGGGTCGGGCTGAGGAGGAAGGCGGTCGGCGGCGGTTTTTCGGGCAGCCTGACGACGGTTAAGGGCCACCCAGAGGGTGGAGGACACCGAGCACCAGGTCGTCGATCTCCGCGCGCGCCTTTCCCGTCGACCGCAGGTTCAGGGCGAGGATACCCCGGCCCGCAGCGCCGGGGAATACCCGTTTCCGCGTTCCCGCGGCCCCCTCAGGGGCGGCGCCGGCGCTCCCGCACCAGGTGCGCCACGCGCATCGCGGCCACGACGGCGCAGGCCAGCGCGGCGACGGCCAGCAGGACCAGGAACGCGGGGTAGAGGTAGGCCACCTGGATCCAGGCCACGTCTCGGCCCCGGTACAGGAAGCCGACGACGCGGTGGACCTCGGCCAGCAGGAGCGGGGGCAGCGCGAGCGGCAGCAGCCGCAGGACCGCCCACACCGGGCGCGCGGCGCGGGCGCGCGCCCAGCGGCCCGCGCGGCGCGCGCCGCGCCAGCCCGCCGCGGCGGCGGCCAGCGCCAGCGCGAGGAACCCCGCGTCCAGCCACACCAGGGCGGTCTGCGCCGGGGCGGCGGGCGCCCGGCCCTCCTCGATCAGGGCGACCAGCGCCGCGCCGATGGCCTGCGCGTCGCCGTGGGCCATACCGGTGTTGGCCATGACCGCGACACCGTGCCCGGACTCCGGCAGCAGCGCCTGGTAGGCGGTGGAGGTGAACAGGTCGCCGCTGTGCTCGATGACCGGCGCGCCCGAGGGGGTCTCGCCGGTGGACCAGCCCAGCGCGTAGGAGCCGGAGTCGGGTGAGGGGGTGTGCGCGAGCGCGGTGCTCTCGGGGGAGAGGATCCGGGCGCCGCCGGGGCCCCGGCCGCCGCTGTTCTGCGCGATCAGCCAGGCGGCCATGTCCGAGGCGGTGCTGACCACGCCGCCGGAGCCGGCGCCGAACGCGCACGGCTCGGGCAGCGCCACGGCCTGCCCGGCGACCCTGAGGTGGCCGTGCGCGCTGGGCGGCAGGTCGCGGTCGGTGTTGAGCGTGGTGCTGCGGTCCATGCCGAGCGGTGCGAAGACGCCGGCCCGGAGTTGCTCGGCGAACGGGCGGTCGGCGACCACCTCGACCAGGCGCGCGGCGACCTGGAAGTTGGGGTTGTGGTATTCGTACCGTTCCCCGGGGGCGGCGGCGAGCCGCCCGGTGCGCATGCCGGCGACCGCCTCGCGCAGCGTGTCGGGCTGCTCGCGGGTGAAGGCGGGGAAGGTGGTGTCGGACATGCCCGAGGTCTGGTCGAGCAGTTGCCGCACGGTGATGTCGGCCGCGCGCGGGTCGGCCATCGTGAACTCGGGGAGGTAGGCGGCCACGGGCCGGTCGAGGTCGACCTCGCCGGCCTCGACCAGTTGCAGCACCGCCGTCGCGGTGAAGGACTTGCTGACCGAGGCCACGGCCATGGGGGTGTCGGCGGTGACGGCCGCGCCGGAAGGGGTGGTGCCGTAACCGGCGGCGTGGACGGTTTCGCGGCCCCGGGTGACGGTCACCGCGACGCCGGGGACGTCCAACGCGGCCCGGTACTCCCGCACGAGGGCGTCGATCGCGGCGGGCGTGGCGCCGGCGCCCTCCGCGCCGCCGCCGGGGTCGGCGGCGGCAGCGCCGGGTGCGATCGACGCGGCGGTCAGGACGGCGGCGAACGCCGCGGCGACGAGGCGGCCGGCCCGCGCGGTGGTGAAGGCGCGGCGGAGCGGGAGGGAGCGGGGTGTGGGCACTGCGGCAGCCTACGCGCGGGTGCGGGGGGCGCCTCAAGGGCGCTGCCACGCCACTTCCGGGGGTGCCGGCCCCCGTGCCGGCGGGCGTGGTGCCGCGCCCGGGTACGCGCCCGGGCACGGGCACGGGGTCAGGAGGTCTTCCGCCCGGCGGAGAGGTTGAGCCTGCCGCCGGTGGCCTTGTAGAGGAGGCGGGGCAGGAAGGAGACCGGGACGCCGGGAAGGGCGCGCAACTGCCTCTCGTAGTCGGTGGGGGCGCGCGGCGGGAACCGGCGCTGGTGGCCGGTGGCGGGGGCCGAGGGCTGCGGCCCGGTGGGGCCGTGCATGAACGCGCGGGCCGTGGCCGATCCGGGCACGGCCGAGACGGTGGGGCCGGTGGCCGGATCCGGCGCGGCGGGCACGGGACCGGCCACGCCGTGGGACGGCGGGGCGGGCGATGCGGCCGGGTCCGCAGGTGCGGCGGGCGTGACCGGCGCCGCCGACCGGGGGTGGGCGGTCGCGGCGGCGCGCGTGTAGGCGGCCGGAGCGGGCGGCGCGGTGGAGGCACTCGGGGCGCCGGGGGTACCCGGGGCCGCAGCGGGGGCGGGACCACCGTGCGGCGGCGTGCCGTGGGCCGGGGTGGCGCCGGCGGCGGCTGCCGACGCGTGCGGGCCGGTTCCGTGGGCCGGGGCGGCGCCGGGGGCCGCCGACGCGTGGGGACCGGTGCCCTGGTGCGGGGTGGTGCCGGGGGCGGCTGAGACGTGGGGGCCGGTTGCATGAGGCGACGCGGCGCCCGGGATGGCCGACGAGTGCGGCTCGGTGCCGGAGGCTGCCGACGCGTGCGGGCCGGTGCCCTGCGGCGGGGTGCTCTGGCGGTAGGCGGGGTCGGAGCGCCAGGCGGACGAGGGCGCGGTGGGCTCGGGCGCCGGCGTGGTGGGCGGCGCCCCAGCGGCTGACGGGTGCGCGGGCGGGGCTCCGGTTCCGCCTGCGGCGGGGTGGCGCGGGTGCGCGTGGGCTGCACCGGGTGCCGGGGCGGCGGGTTCGGCCGTCGGCATCGGCTTCCGCCGCGTGGGTGCGGTGCGCGGGGTGGGCGCCGTCGGATCGGTCGGGGCCGGGTGCGGCGACGGGGCGGCTGCCGGCGCCCGCCGTGCGGGCGCGGGACGCCGCCGCGTGGGGGCGGGCCGTGTGGGTTGTCCCCAGGCTGTGGACGGCGCGGCCGGTTCTCCCGGCGAGCCGGCGGTGCCCGGCTCCTCCGGCCGGCCGGCGGCGGCCGCCTCCCCCCGCATGCCGGCGGCGCCCGGCTCGCCCGGCCGGCCGGGGGCGGCCGACGGCTCGGGTGGGCGGCTGTAGGGCGGGGGCGGCGGGTCGACCTCGGGGTAGAAGGGGGACGCCGCGGCGGGCTCCGCCGGCTCGGGCGGCGGCTGCGGGGGTTCTCCCGGGTGCGGGCGGTTCGGCATGCTGGGGGTCTCCTGGCGGGCGGGGCGGCGCGAGGGCGGCCCGGTCACCCGGTCGCCGGCGGTGGTCCGGTGCGGTGCCGGGGCGGCGCCCGGCGCGGTGTCTGCCGGTCCCATGGTCACATGGCCCGGCGCAGGCACTCCACGGCCACGCGCGTGGCGGTGGCGTGGGTGGCGGCCGAGATCCGGGCGGGGTCGATGGGGGCGGGGGCCGCCAGGTGGCGGTCGTAGGCCAGCCGGAACACCTCGGCGCCGCTGTGGCGCAGGATCTCGGCGGAGCCGGGGTAGTCGAACGCGGGATCCTGGCCCCGCTCGTGCTCGGTGAACACCACCACGATGCGGCGCGGCAGGGAGTCGGCGCCGTTGGCGGTCATCCAGTCGAAGGCGCGCCCGATGTCGGCCGCGCCCTCGCGGGTGGCCGGCACCACGAGCACGTGGGCGTGGGCGCTGGCCTGCGCCGCGCGGTTGAGGCCGTCGGAGATGTCGGCCGCGCGGTCGATGACGGTGAGCCCGAAGAACCGGGTCAGCGACAGCACCTTGTTCTGGTAGGTGCGGGCGTCCAGCCGGCCTTCGGCGATCACCTCCTGGAGGCCGGGCAGCAGCCACAGCCGCTCGCGCACCGGCGCCAGGCACGGCTCGACGTGCTCGAAGGAGTCGGACTCGATGCCGGGCGCCGCCAGGCCGGTGTCGGGCCCGCCGTGGCCCGTGCCGAAGCGGGCCGCCAGCGAGCCCGTGCCCGGGCCGAGGTCCATGGCCAGCACGCGGTCGTTGCGGTAGTGCGCGTAGACGGTGGCCAGCAGCGCGCTGACGGTGCTCTCGGCCGGGCCGCCGCGCGGGCGGCTCACCACGATGCGGCGGCCGGTGGTGACCGACCGCTGGAGTTCGCGGCCCAGCGCGATGGGTGTCAGCACGTCCTCGGGCGGCCGGAACGGCCACACCGCGCCGCGGCCCACCCGGCGCAGCAGGGAGTCGCCGCGCCGTCCGCCGCCCGGCCCCGCGGTCGTCGCGGTGTCGCGCATGACCCTCCCCTTTCGTCGGTCAGAACGTGTTGATCAGCCGCTCGTAGGTGCCCAGCGACCCGATCGCCACCGGGATGAGCACCACCACCGCGACCGCCTCGAAGCGGTTGGCGATGCGCCGCAGCCGGGCGCGGGTGTGCTCGGGCTGGTCCACGGTGAGCACCACGACGGGGATGAGCAGGCAGGCCGCCAGCACGCCCGCGGCCGCCCACAGGGTCCAGCCGCCGGTGTCGGCCCAGGCCGTGGCCAGGGCGACGACGACGAGCAGGGCCGCCGCCATCAGCGGGACCTTTTGCAGGATGAGGGGGAACAGCCGGGACCGGCTGGCCACCACGATCGCCAGCAGCGCGGCCAGGGCGGCGGTCCAGCCGCCGAGGTCGCGGGTGAGCCACACCCCGGCGGCCGCCGCCGACACGGCGGTGGCGACGGTGGCCAGGGTCATGGTGCGGTGCGCGCCGGCGAGCGCGGTCATGACGTCGGAGCGCGCCACCGGAGAGCCCGAGCCGCGCCGGTCGTCGAGGACGGTCAGCCCCGACATGGCCATGGCGACCCGCAGGATCAGGCTGAGTACGACCACGCACACCACCGCCACGGCGGCGGCGATCCGGGGGAGCTCCAGGCCCAGGGCCGCACCGCCCGCCCACACCAGGGCGTAGGCGGCGATGACCGCTCCGCCGATGACCCCGCCGCGCCCCAGGCCGGTGGTCAGGCCCAGCCCGGTGGCGAGGGCGGCCACGACGGAGGCCAGCCCGCCCCACAGCACCCACCCCGGCCAGCCGAAGGCGGCGGTGGCGGTCCACAGGGTGGAGGCGGCCACGGCGCCGCCCGCGATGGCCAGCGCGGTGCCGAAGGGCTCGCGCCAGGTGGCGGCGACGGCCCAGCCCAGGCCCAGCAGGGCCACCGCGACGGTGGCGAGCACGGCCGCGCCGGTGGTGGAGCCGGTGCCCTGCCACAGCAGGTGGCACACGGCCAAAGCCAGCGCGGTGACGGCGCCGGTGGCGCTCCAGCGGGCGGCGGTGGGGTTCCACCGGCCCTGGTTGCCGTCGAGGACGTCGCCGACGGCGTCGGGGACCTCGTGCACGACCGGGGCGGGGACGGGTTCGTCGACGCGCACCAGGCGCAGGACGTCGCCGTCGGCGATGCCGCGGTCGGCCAGGGTGGCGTCGGTGTCCAGGTGCACCCCGGCGGCGGTGGCCAGGTGCATCGGCAGCGCGGGGTTGTGCACGCGGTCGCCGAGCAGGCGCAGCACCTCGGGCATCAGCGCGCCGACCGGCTCCTGTGCGGGGAGAACGGCGTCGACCCGGCGGTTCTCGCCGACGAGGGTCACGCGGCTCCAGGAGGTCATCGGGCCCTTTCCCATCGCTTGTCTAGGTTGGCGGGAGGCGGTGCCGCCGGGCGCGGCGGCGGGAGTCAGGCGGGGACGTCGGTCACCTCGACGCGTTCGAGGTAGCCGTTGGCCAGCAGCCAGCGGATGCTCGGCAGCGCGGGCGGCTGGGTGAAGCCGCCGGCGTCGACGGTGAACCGGACGCCGCCGCCGGGGTGGGGGTCGCTGCTGGGCGACAGCGACGCCTCGACGCTGAAGGGGTGGGTCACCCGGTAGCGGTGGTAGTTCTGGGCGGCGGCCTGGTCGTCGGGGTCGCCCGAGGGGGTGGGGCTGGGGCCGGCCGAGGCCGAGGGAGAGGGGTCGGGCGGGTCGGCGGGGCGGAGTTCGTCGGCGGGCGAGCCGGAGGGCGAAGGCTCGGCGGTGGGGGCGGCGGGTTCGCCGCCGCGGCTGATCTCGGGCAGGCCGCGCTCGCTGAAGGCCAGGCCGTCGGGGAAGAGCAGGGAGCCGCTCTCGTTGCCGAAGGCGTCGAGCACGGTGCCGGCGCGCAGGGTCTGGCGCACGGAGTCGCCGCTGCCCTCGCGGATCTGCTGCTCGATCTGCTGGGTGAGTTCGGCGGTGCGCTGGTCGGCGGCCAGCTCCTCGGCCGCGCTGAGTGCCTGGGGTTCGGCGTCGACCAGGACGAGTTCGCTGTAGAGCCAGCGGGCGGCCTCGTCCTCGGTGGCGAACTCGGCGCCGGTGCGGCCCTGCTCGAACTCCACGATGCCGGCGGCGAATCCGCGCTCGTTCTCGGTGAGGAGGTAGTAGCTGTCGACGGTGCCGGGCTCGGGCCGGGGTTCGCCGGGCAGCACGTAGAGGCCGGGCGGGACCTCGGCGAGGTCGAGTTCCTCCTGGAGCATCTCCATGGTGACGTCGGCGCCCACCCAGTCGGCGGGCACGGGCGCCGAGGCGACCTCGGGCGGGGGCGAGGCGGCCTGGTCCTGCTCGCGCTGGGCCTGCTCCTGGGTGGCGAGCTGGTTCTGGAGGAAGGACCAGCCGATGCTGCCCGCGCACATGACCGCCGACAGCGCCAGGCCGATGAGGATCTTGCCGACGTTTTCGTCCAGCCGCCGGCGGGTGCGCTGGGGCCCGAACAGCACGGCCTCGCGGAGGCGCTTGCGGCGGACGGCGACCGACTCCAGGAGCTGGCTGTCGTAGTCGCGGGCCATCGGGCCTCCTTTCCGGGGGCGGCCGGGGCTGACGGGCGGGGCGGGCGCCGCGCGGGGCGGCCGGTGCGCCGTGGCGCGTGCAGGGTGGGGCGCATGGGGCGGGAGGGGCGCCCGTCAGCCTACGGGGCCCCTCCCGTGGGGCGTGGGGCGGCCGCGCGACGGCCGCGGGTGCGCGCTGGAGCGGTCAGATGGCCTGGACGGCGGCGTTGGCGCGGCCCAGGGCCTCCTGGGCGGTGCCGTCGTTGGCCTCAAGGGTGTCGCGCACCAGGCGGATGATCTCGCGGACCTCGTTGCCCGCGTTGTGCCACTTGAGTTCCTTGGCGCTGTACTCGTCGGAGACGCCGTCGGCCTGGAAGTCGGCCATGGCGTTGCTGACGTCGACGTCGTGCTCGCCGATGATGGCTTCGAGCTGGGACATCACCGCGTGGATGTTGGTCTGCGCCTCCTGGGAGGCGCCGATGTCGTAGCTGTTGCGTCCGTTGGTCATCGGGGGTCTCCTCGGCTCGGGGGCGGTCAGGCGGTGCGGAACTTGGCGGCGTCGAAGTTGGCCGCGCCCATGTTGCGGGTGGCGTCGTCGGCCATGGTCTGGTTACCGGTCGCGAACGCGGTCTGCATGCCGGTCTGGCCCTGGTTGATGGAGCCCAGCCCGGCGCTGAGGTCGGCGGTGATCTGCTCCGAGCGCGCCTTGAAGGAGTCGAAGGCGGCCTTGCCGGCGCCGTTGAACCGGCCGGAAAGGGGCTCGGCGGCGTCGATGAGCTGATTGATCAGCGTCGCCAATTGATCTCCGGAGGTGGAGGTGTTGCGGTTCAGGGTGGTAAGGGTCTGATCGCCGAAGTCCCAACGTGACATCTGTTCACCTGCTCCTCGGTTACCTGCCGTCTACTGCGGTAGGACGTCCAGTCCGTATCGCTGGTTCCCGCAATCCGCGTGTGGACCATATAACGGAAGAATTCATCGGGGAGGACAATTATATGGGCCATAATGACAGGCGGGAGTTGGTTGTTGCCGGTTGTGGATACGACGACTGGGGGGACTCTGCATGAAGTTCGAACTGGTGGATCCCGCTGAGTGGCCCGAGCCCGCGGGAGCGCGGGCCGAAGACGGCCACGACGACCCCGACACCCCGGCGGACGCCGAGGACACCTCCGCCGCCCCGCCCGAGGCCGACCCCAACGCCCGGCTGCGGATCGCCACTCGGCGGCTGTCGCAGCAGGTCAGGCACAACGCCGCGGCCATCCGCGAGAACCTCGCCCAGCTCATGGAGCAGGTGGCGCGCGCCGAACTGGCCGTGACCGATACCGGCCAGCGCCCCACCCGCGCGCCCTCCACCTTCCGCCCGGCCCGGTTCGGCCCGGACACCGGTGCGGCGGCCGCCGCACCCGCCGCGGCGGCCGCACCCGCCGGGCCCGCCGCCGAGCGGCCGGGCGGGGACGCCCCAAGCACCGGGCGGCGTCCGGAACCGGACGGGAACCCCGCGGCCGCCGCCGGCGCCTAACGTGGAGAAGCCTGACTCCGCCACCTCCGACCCTCCGACCGAACGATCACCCGTCCCGCACCCCGTGCCCGCCCGCGCGGGTGGACCCGGGAGCAGGGCAGAAGGGAGCCGGAACGACGATGACGACGTGGGACATTGAGGCCCCCCAGGTCAACGAGGTCGTGCAGACCGTCGGCGGGCATGTCGGCGGCGACGACGGCACAGGCGGCCTCGTGGCCAAGATCGAGACCTTCGGCGGCCACATCCAGGAGGCCGGCACGGCCGCGGCCAGCGGACCCATCGGCACCGCGCTGGAGGAGTTCGTCACCGAGTACGGCGGGACCCTGGAGAGCATGGTCCTCAAGACCGCCGCCGCCATCAACGGCTGCGTGAAGGCCACCGGCTACTACCTTGAGGGCAACCTCCAGATGGCGGCCGACGCCCAGAGCAACGCCGACAACATCGAGTCCCTCGACGTGTAGCGCGCGGCCCGACGCGGGTGGCGGCGGGGACACCGCGACGGCCCGGCGGCCGGGCGGCGCGCGAGGCGCCGCCCGGCC
>NZ_JAJAQC010000016.1 GCF_027604915.1 Streptomonospora mangrovi | reverse complement strand
CCCGAGCCGCCGGCCGCCCCCTCCACCAGTCGGACCGCTTGCCCTTGGCGGTGCCCCGCTCCGGCGCCGCCCTCCCCGTTGACCCCCCTGGCGCACCGGAGACCAAGGAGACACAGCCGTGTCCAAGCCCCTCGACAACGGGTCGACCGACGACGTCATCGACCCCTTGAACACGCCCCTCGTCATCACCACGGTGTCCAACGGCACCGACCCCGGTGTCCAGCACGCCACGTGGGAGGACGACACCGGGTCGGGCAGTGTCGAGCACGACCCGGAGACGGGGGTGGTCACCATCGAGCACGAGCAGGGCGTGGTCACCCTCGACCCCTCCACCGCGCGGCGCGCCACCGTCGACCCCGGCCCCAGCGCGGTCGTGATGGACCCGGGCACCGGGCTGGCCCACCTGAACCTGGGCCGGGGCGACACCTCCGGGACCGGCGGTGCGGGCGAACCGGAGTCGGCCCTGGCCCTCAAGGCGGAGGTCGCGGTCGAACGTCCGTCGGCGCCCGACCTGTCCAGCCCGCCGGTGACCGACCACGCCACCGCCTTCCGCGCCGCCCTCTCCCCCCAGCACCCGGTCACGCCCCAGGAGCAGAGCACGGCGGCCGTCCAGGACACCGGCTTCGAGCCCCTCCAGCAGGCCGAGCCGGTGCGGGCCGCCGAGCCCGCCCTCCTCGTCGCCGGCGAGCCCGCGGCGACCGCGGAGCCGCTGGAGCAGGGGACGGCCCGCCTGCTCGACCCGGTGCGGCAGGGGGAGCCGGAGATCCTGACCAAGCCGCTGGCCGAGGTGCCCACCGAGCCCATTCCGGAGGGCCTGGGCGAGCGGCTGGTGAGCAAGCTGGAGGAGAACCCGCCGCAGGAGAACGGCGACCCGGTCCCCGGCCACGAGGACGGCTCCGGCTCGCCCATCGAGGTCGACTCCGAGAACGGCGTCATCACGGTCAACGTCGGCGACCTCAAGGTCACCGTCGACCCGCGCGCCGACTCCATCACCATCGACCCCGGCGACGAGCGCCTCACCATCGACCCCGACACCGGCCTGATCAGCACGGGCGGCGAGGAGGAGTCCGGCCAGGAGGGGGCGGACGGCCCCGACGTGCAGACGGTCGGGAACGACGACTCCGGGGGCGACGACGACTCCGCGGAGATCGCCGAGACCGAGATCGGCGTCGACCTCGGCAACGGCTACGAGGGCGACGACGGCTCCCAGGAGTCGGGGGAGACCGGGAGCGGCGCGGACGAGGACGGGCGGGGCGGCACCGAACTCGGCGAGATCAGTCTCGACCCCGACACCAACGCGATCAGCATCGAGCACGGCACCGACCCCATCACCGTCGACCCGGGCGAGGACGGGGCGGTCGGCACCGTCATCGACCCCGGTGACGCCCCGGTGTCCATCGACCCCGAGACCGGGCTGCTGACCATCGGAACCCCGCCCAAGGACGGCCCGGCGGCCGGCTCCGGCGACGGCGACGGGGAGGGCGAGGGCTCCCCCGACGACCCGCGGATCAGCATGGACCCCGAGACCGGCGCCACGTCGATCGACATGGGCGACCTCGACGTCACGGTCGACCCGGAGTCCGACACGGTCACCGTCGACCCGGGCGAGGGCAACAAGTTCGACGTCGACCCGGAGACGGGCCTGATCACGATCGTGCCGGCCGACGAGGAGCAGGGCGGCGGGGGCGGCGGCCAGACCGGGCAGGACTCCCCCGGCGGCCAGACCGGGCCGGGCGACGACGGACCCGGAAAGGACGGCCCGGGCAAGGACGGGCCGGGCGGCCAGGACGACTCCGGGTCCGACTACCAGACCCAGCCCAAGCCCGGCGAGGAGGACTCCGACAGCGGGGACGACTCCTCCGGCGGCGACAGCGGCCTGCCCTCCGGCGACATCCCGACCGAGTCGGGGGGCGAGGACGGCATTCCGCAGCCGGGCGAGCCCGGCGCCGCACCGCGTCCCGGCGAACCGGGCGCCGCGCCCCAGCCGGGGGAGCCCGGCGCCGCACCGCAGCCGGGTGAGCCGGGCGCCGCGCCCCGGCCGGGTGAGCCGGGGTCGGGCACCGACACTCCCGGTGGCGACAGGCCCGGCGGCAGCCAGACCCCCATCCCGCCCAGCTCCCCGGGAACGACCGTGGGCGGCGGCCCCATGCCGGGGATGCCGGTGGGCGGCACGCCGGGCGCCTCGACCCCCGGCGGCGACACCGGGACCCCCATCCCGCCATCCGAGCAGGGCACGGTCGTAGGGAGCGAGACACCTCCCAGCGAGACGGGCGGAGGCCCCACCACTCCCGGCGGCGACAACGAGACGCCCATCCCGCCCTCCGAGCAGGGCACGGTCGTGGGGGGTGGAACCCCTCCGGGCCAGACGGGCGGCGGCACCGGAGAGCAGCCGCCCCCGGAGGAGCAGCAGCAGAACCGCCTTTCGCCCTACCAGCCCGGGCTCGACAACGCGGGCGGCGGGGACTCCCCCGGACCTCAGGCCACGCCCACCACAAGCTTCAAGCCCGACGTCCAAACCGGGGACACTCCCGACGACCAGGCCAATCCGCCCACCGACACCGACAACGCGGGCGGCGGAGACTCCCCCGGACCTCAGGCCACGCCCACCACAAGCTTCAAGCCCGACGTCCAAACCGGGGACACTCCCGACGACCAGGCCAATCCGCCCACCGACACCGACAACGCGGGCGGCGGAGACTCCCCCGGACCTCAGGCCACGCCCACCACAAGCTTCAAGCCCGACGTCCAAACCGGGGACAAACCGCACGAAAAGCCCGATGATAAGCCGGAAGACAAGCCCGGCGACGACACCGGCGACGGCCCCGGCGACAAGCCGAACGACAAGCCCGGCGACGACACCGGCGACAAGCCCGGTGACGGCCCGGGCAACAAGCCCGACGTCATGGCCATCGACTTCGCGCGCGTCAAGGCCCTCAGCGACAACTTCCTCAAAGACTTCTACGACGACATGCAGACGCATGACGTCACCTTCAGCCTCTACGCCAACCCTCCGACCGGTAGTACCGAGCAGGCGCCGGTCTTCCACCTGAAGATGGGAAACCAGCAGTACCTGCCGGCGGCGGGTCAGGTGAGCACGCGGGTCGACGCCCAGCTCAAGGGCATCAGCGCGGAGATCGACAAGCTCCGCGAGGAGATGGACCGCATCATCGACCGCCTCAACAGCAGCCGGACGAAGTTCATCATCGAGGAGGAGAACCAGGAGCTGACCGCCCAGCAGCTCAACTGGCTCATCGACTCGCCGCCGGGATCGCAGGCGGGCGGCGAACAGACCAACGGCGAAGACCCTCCGCCCGCCCCTTGACCGTCCTGCTCCCTGTTGGCCGACGCGGAAGGAGGCGAGCATGCCGCCGCCGAAACTGCACGACATCATGAACATCTTCTCGGACCCGGGCGACAAGGGTCCCGTCATGCCGCTGCCCAACGTCGACGAACTGCTGAAGACCCCCTGGCTCAAGGACGGGATGTACTACTTCCCCAAGACCACGGACTTGGATCAGCAGTGGGACGGCATGAACCGCTGGTGGCGCAAGCAGATGACCGACGCGAGAGCATCGTGGCACTACGCCGGCTACACGATGAACGACGAGTTGTGGGACACCAAGGAACCCGACTTCCGCAACAAGCTGCAAGCGCTGGCGAACGTGGCCACGCACGCCGGCGGCGCGATCTCGACCATGTACGACCGCGCGTCCAGCGGCACGATCGCCCACCAGGTCCACACCTTGGAGCACTACCTCAAGAACTACGTGGGCGACAAGGGCGGCACCGGGCTCATCAACGAGTACTACAAGCTCAACCTGCCTGACAGCGCCTTCCAGGGGACCGCCGCCGGGCACTTCGGCTACCGCATCTTCGACCTCTCCCTGCGCCTGCTCGACATGGCCGACCGCCTGGACGAGCTGGACCAGCAGATCACCTGGATGCGGGACCAGATCCAGCCGAAGCTGGAGAAGCTGGGCGAAGCCGTCACCAGTTGGATGAACAACGGCAACGGCCGCATGAAGTGGCTCCTCGACGACTGGTACTTCAACACGACCTCGGGCACCGAGCGGTGGGACGCGAACGAGGACCGGTTCTGGATCCGGGTCGCCGCGCCCGGGGAGATCGGCAGTACCGACCCTACGGGGGTCTGGGGCGTTCCCACGGACACCGTGACCACCGACAACGCGCACCGCGTGCTCAACGAGCGGTGGCTCAAGCAGCTCAACCCGGTCATCCTGGCCGCCGAAGCCGCCTACACCGCGATGGAGACGGCCTACAAGGAGTCGGTGGCGAAGATCAGTTCGGAGTGGGAGGACCTCGAGGGCGCTCCGCCGATCACCACCATGGGCCCCGACGGCGGGGAGGGCCCGGGCGGCGGGGACGAGGAGAACCCGTTCGACGGCATCTTCGACGACGTCTTCCCCGACGACATGTTCGACGACGTCTTTCCGGACGACATGTTCGACGACATGTTCCCCGACGACATGTTCGACGACGTCTTCCCCGACGACATGTTCGACGACATCTTCGGCGGCGGCGACAACACGCCGCCCCCTCTGGACTACCCGGACGGTTTCGACACCGACGGCGACGGTGTTCCCGACAGTCCCACCCCGCCGCCGGCCGAGACCCCGCCGCCGCCACCGCCACTGGACCTCAACGGCCCCGGCGGCACCGACACCAACGGCGACGGGATCCCCGACACCACCTCCTCCCCGCCGCCGCCGGCCGAGACCCCGCCGCCGCCACCGCCGCTGGACCTCAACGGCCCCGGCGGCGTCGACAGCAACGGCGACGGCATTCCCGACACCACCGTCCCGCCGCCGTCGGCGACCACCCCGCCGCCGCCACCGCCACTGGACCTCAACGGCCCCGGCGGCACCGACACCAACGGCGACGGGATCCCCGACACCACAGTGCCCCCGCCCCTGAGCGAGGCCCCCCTCGATCTCAACGGCCCCGGCGGCTCCGGCGGCGGCGACGCCCCCCCGCCGCCGGCCGTCGTGCCCCCGCCGCCGCTGCCGACGAACTTCGGCGGCGGTACCGGCCCGGGATCCAGCCTCAACACGCCGCGCTCGCGGCAGCCGCTGGAGACCGACCCCGACTCCGGGCTGCCGATCGACCCCGAGACGGGCGAGCCCTTCCCCGTGGATCCCGAGACCGGCCGGCCGTTCGACCCCGACACCGGGCTGCCGATCAACTTCGACCCCGAGACCGGCGAGGTCACGCCGATCGACCCGGTCACGGGCGAGCCCATCGACCCCGACACCGGTCCGACCGACCTGGAGGCCGACCCGATCACCGGGCTGCCGCTCAACCCCGAGACCGGCGAGCCCTTCCCCGTCGACCCCGACACCGGTGTGCCCTACAGTCCCGACACCGGCCTGCCCATCAACTTCGACCCCGGCACCGGCGAGGTCCTGCCGATCGACCCGATGACCGGCGAGAGCTTCGACCCCGACACCGGGCTGCCGGTGAGCTACGACCCCGCCACGGGTGAGCCGCTGCCGCTGGACCCGATCACGGGCGAGCCCTACGTCCCCAGCGACCCCCCGACGCTGGAGACCGACCCGGACACCGGGCTGCCGCTCAACCCCGAGACCGGCGAACCCTTCCCCACGGATCCCGACACGGGCATGCCCTACAACCCCGACACCGGGCTGCCCCTCAACTTCGACCCCTCCACCGGCGAGGTCTACCCCGTCGATCCCACGACCGGGGAGGCCATCAATCCCGAGACGGGCGAGCCGTTCCCCATCGACCCCGACACCGGGGGCCAGTACAACCCCGACACCGGGCAGCCGCTCAACTTCGGCGGCGGCAACGGCCCGGACGCGCCCACCGACCTGTCCCGCGACTTCCCCGAGTACGAGCCGCCGCCGGTGGCCTCCGTGCCCCCGCCGCCAGAGTCGCTCAACTACGGGTCGGACAACCCCGGCCAGAGTCCGGGGAGTTCCGACCGGTCCTCGCTGTTCGCCGGGGGTCCCCAGCCGAGCACCCGGGACATCCCCGATCCGCTGCCGCTCAACGGCCCCGGCTCCTCCCCGGGCGGCGGCGCCGACGGCGCGAACGTCCCCGGGGGCGGTGTCGGCAGCGGCGCCAACCTGACCGGCCCCGGCGCGGGTCTGGGCGCCGGCGGCGCCGGGGCGGGGGGGCCCGCGGCCGGTGCCGGCGGCGCCGGGGGCGGCGGCCTGGCCGGCGGCGGCCCGGGCGGCGCCATGAACGGGGTGAACGGCATGAACGGCATGGGCACCCCGATGATGCCGCCCATGATGGGCGGCATGGGGGGCATGGGCGGCGGCGGCCAGGAGAACCGCGAACGGCAGCGCACGACGTGGCTGTCGGAGGATGAGCGAGTATGGGGCACCAACGCCGCCCAGAACCGCACGGTGCTGGGCCGGCCGGTGCCGGGAGCCGACAAGAGGAGTGGAGCGCGCAATGAGTACGTGGATGCCGGAGGAGAGCGCACAAGAACTGGCTCGGCTGCATCGGACTCTGCGCGAAGTGGAGGACGCAAGCGCAAGCCTGGAGCAGGCAACCGAGGAGGCCGTCGCGAAGAACAGGCTCGTCGCGGCGACGGTGAACGCGAAAGGTGAGCTGGTCGACCTCAAGTTCCACACCCAGTCCTACCGGGACATGGCGCCCACGGAACTGGCCGGCGCCATCCTCGACGTGGTGCGCAAGGCCCGCGAGCAGATGGCCAAGCGGGTCGCGGAGCTGTACCAGCCGTTCGCGCCGCAGGGCATCGACATGGACGAGCTGATGAAAGGCACGTTCCGGGCCGGCGACCTCTTCCGCGACCTCGGCATCGACCCGCCCCCCACCAAGTAGCGCCGCCTCGGGGCGCGCGGCGGCCCGCCGCGCGCCCCGGCGGCCCCCCCGGCCGGCTCCCCCGCCTCCAGCAGAAAGGACCCCCGACATGCCTCCTGGCGACTCGGTGACCGTCAACGAGAACGGCTCGGTCGACCTGTTCGTCTACCCCGACGGGGTCTCGCGCGACGGTGCGAGCATCCACGTGCCGGCGGACATGATCGACGAACTCATCCGCCGCTACGAGGCGGCCAGCGCCGCCCTGGGCAAGCCCTGGGGCGAGGGCGACGAGTTCGCCGAGCAGATGGAGAAGGTGCTCGGCCCGCTCCAGACCAACCTCATGACCTACCTCGGCTACATCGCCGAGGCGCTGCGGATGTCGGCCGACAACACCATCCGGACCGCCAAGAACTTCCAGGTGACCGAGGAGAACAACATCACCACGATCACCGGCACGGGCGGCGGCGCCGACACCGGCGGCGGCGGCCGGCGCTGACCCCGCGCCCTCCCACGCACCACACCCCCCACCCCCCGTAGGACCCCCCGCGAGGACGCGGCGGCCCCGCCCGGTCCGCCGCGTCCGCCCTCACGGAAGGGCGACCGACCCCCATGACCGAACCCTCCTTCCAGCCCGCCGGCCAGACGCGCGGGCGCGGACCGGCGGGACTGCTGATTTGGCCCGCGCGGATCCCGCTGAACCGGCCGCCCGAACCGGCCCGGGCGCCGGCGCCCGACACCGGATTCGGCGAGCGGGCCGCGCCGCCGGCCCGTACGGGCGCGCCCGCCCGCGCCGCCGCCCGGCCGGGCATCACCGTGCCCGACAGCGACCCCACGCCCCTGGCCAAGCCGGCGGCCGACACCGACCGGCCGCTGGGCCGGCCGGGCGCGCCGGCGATCGCGGGCGCCGCCATCGCCGGCGCGCTGCTGGTGGTGGCGCCGCTGGCGCTGTCGGCGCTGAGCCGGCCCGAGACGGTGGCGACGGTGCCGATCACCGCCGCCGGCGCGGGCCTGCGCGCGGACGGCCCGGGCTCCGGAGGCGCCCGCCAGGACGGCGGCGACTCCGCCGCCGACGCGGCGGGCGCGGCCGGCGGGGGCGCGGCCCAGGCGCAGGAGGACCCCGGGTTCGTGCCCGAGGCCATGTCGGAGGACGCCGCCGGCCCGGGCGCGCCGGGCGGCGAGAATTCGGGGGGCTCCGGGGGTTCCGGGGGCTCGGCCGACAACGGCGCCGGCGGCGCGCCGGTGGCCGGCGCGCCGCCCGCGGACGCGGGCGGGGGCGGCGATACCGGCGGCGGGGGCGGCGCAGCCGGCGGGGGCGGTGGCGATGACGAGGGCGCCGACACCGGCAGCGGGGGCGGCGAGGGCGGGGCCGGGGACCCCGGCGCCGCGGCGGCCGCGGCCGGGGCCGGTCCCAGCGGCGAGCCCTCCCCCGGCGACGAGGAGGGCGAGTCCGGGGAGTCCGGGGCGGGCGGCCCGGAGGGCGGGACCGCCGCGGCGGGCGACGCCCGCTCGCCGAGCCCGTCGGCCTCCGCGCCCGCCGCGGCGGCCTTCACCGCCGTCGCCGGGCCGGGCTGCCCGGCGGGTTCGGCCGCCGCCTACGGCGCCGAGGGCGCCGGGACCGACGGCTGGGCCACCCGCTCCGGCGGCTACGCCGACGACGGCTGCGACGGCTCCTACGACGCCATCCCGGTGTCGGGCACCACCGAGCACGGCGACGGCCGCTTCGCCTACTGGACCTTCCGGCCCGGCCGCGCCGAGGCCGACTGCGACCTGTTCGTCTTCGTGCCCGACGACGACAGCCCGCAGTGGGTCGCCGAGCAGGAGGCGATGTACCAGATCTTCCCGGGGGCCGAGCCCTCGGGCACCGCCGCGGCCGTCTTCGGTGTCGAGCAGGCGTCCGCCAGGGGAGGATGGGTGCGGGTCACCGGGTTCACCTCCCCCGCCGAGCAGTTCACCGTCCAGTTGACCAACATCGGCGAGAACAGCCTGGCCGACCAAGGGCTCACCACGCACGTGGCGGCCTCGGCCGTGCGGGCCGAGTGCACCTGACCCCACCCCGCACACCGCGCGGGCGGCCCCGGCGCCGCCCGCCCCGCACAACCACGACGGCCCCGCCGCGGGCGGTCCCCGAACCGAAGAGAAGGAACGTTCCGATGGCCAGGCAGCTTCTTACGGTCGACCCGGACTCCGCGGACGCGCATCCGACGATCGGCGCGGCGGTCGCTGCGGCCGAGGACGGTGCCCTGATCTCGATCGCCCCCGGCCGCTACGAGGAGAGCCTCGTGCTGCGCAAGGTGGTCACCCTGGTGGCGCGCGACGGGCGCGGCAGCGTGGAGGTGCTCGCCGAGGAGCGCAGCGCCGTCGCCTCGGCGGCCGAGGCGGTGAAGCTCTCGGGGCTGGTGCTCAGCGGCCGCAACGACGAGCGGCCGACGGTGGACATCGCGGCCGGGCAGGTCGAGATGGCCGACTGCGAGATCAGCTCCGTGGCGTGGGCGGCGGTGTCGGTGCGCGGCACCGGCGCGCTGGCGATGCGCGAGTGCCGGGTGACCTGCTCGGGCGGGGCCGGCGTGGTCATCACCGCGGCCGAGCCCAGCGCGGTGGAGGACTGCCTCATCGAGGAGGTCGGCACCAGCGCCCTGGTCATCGGCGAGCGCGGCCGGCCCACGGTGCGCTCGTGCGTGCTGCGCGACGCCGGCGGCAACGGCCTGTTCGCGAGCGGCCAGGCCGCGGGCACGGTCGAGGGCTGCGACATCTCCGGCACCACCAAGCCGGCCATCGCCCTGGAGGACGACGCCTCCACCAGCGTGCGCGACACCCGCGTCCACGACACCAAGGGCGACGGCCTGATGATCTCCAGCCGCGCCCGCCCGGTGGTGGAGGACTGCGTGATCGAGGACGTCGGCGGGCGCGGCGTGGGCGTGCACAGCGGATCGGACCCGCAACTGTCGCGGGTGGCGGTCAACCGCGCCAAGGGGGTCGGCATCCACGTGTGGGGCAAGGCCCGCGGCCTGTTCGCCGACTGCGACGTCACCGACCCCGAGGGCGACGGCGTGCGCGCCGAGGACCGCGCGGGCACCTCGTTCATCGGGCTGACCGTGCGCGGCGGCACGGGCGTCAGCCTCAGCGGCGGCACCACCGCGGAGTTCGACCGGGGGATCGTCACCGGCACCTCGGGGCCGGGGATCGTGGTCGAGGAGTGCGCGCCGTTCCTGCGCGGGCTCGCCGTCACCGACACCCGGGGCCAGGGCGTGCTGTTCCGCAAGGACGGCCACGGCCGCATGGAGGACGTGTCGCTGGACCGCACCGGCAAGGCCGCGGTCATGGTCAGCGAGGGCTCCCGGCCGCTGCTGACCGGCGTGCAGATCGGCGAGAGCCAGGAGAACGGGGTCACCGTCGGCGCCAAGGCAAAGGCCGACCTGCGCGACTGCGACATCTCCGGCTGCGTGAACGAGGGCATCGCCGTGCACAACGGCGGCGAGGTGTCGGCGCTGCGCTCGCGCGTGTACAACGGGCGCCGCAACGGGGTGCTGGTCGCCGCCGGCGCCACCGCGTCGCTGCGGCACTGCGAGGTGTTCGGCAACGGCGGCGACGGCGTGCTGATCCACTCCACCGAGGATGTGGTCCTGGAGGACTGCTCGGTGCGCGAGAACAAGCGGTCGGGGCTGCGCCAGACCGCCAAGAGCGACCGGGTGCGCGCCGAGGACCTGCTCAGCCACGACAACGGCTCGCCCGACGCCTACGGCGAGAACGCCGGCACCGCTCCGGCGCCGTCGTCGGCGCCGAGCGAGCCGGCCGAGGACGCCGCCGAGGACGGCGGGCCGCAGGCCAGCGGGCCGCTGGCCGAACTGGAGGGCCTGGTGGGGCTGTCCAGCGTCAAGCACGAGGTCAAGACGCTGATCAAGCGCACGCAGATGAACCGGCGGCGCGCCGAGATGGGGCTGCCCACGCCCACGATGAGCCGGCACCTGGTGTTCGGCGGCCCGCCCGGTACCGGCAAGACCACGGTGGCGCGGCTCTACGGCCAGATCCTGGCCGACCTGGACGTGCTGCGCTACGGCCACGTGGTCGAGGTGGCGCGTGCCGACCTGGTGTCGCAGTACGTCGGCGGCACGGCGATCAAGACGACCGAGGTGTTCGAGCGCGCCAAGGGCGGCGTGCTGTTCGTGGACGAGGCCTACACCCTGTCGGAGGGCAGCGAGGGCGGCAGCGGCCCCGACTTCGGCCGCGAGGCCATCGACACCCTGGTCAAGCTGATGGAGGACCACCGCGACGAGGTGGTGGTCATCGTCGCCGGCTACACCGAGAACATGCAGCGGTTCCTGGCGGCCAACCCGGGCCTGGCGTCGCGGTTCAGCAAGACCATTGAGTTCCCCAACTACGAGGTGGACGAGCTGGTCCAGATCGTGCGCAACATGTGCGAGGCCAACCACTACACGATGGACGAGGCCACCGTCGAGGCGCTGAGCGAGTACTTCGAGCGGATCCCCAAGGGGCCGGCGTTCGGCAACGGCCGCGACGCCCGCAAGATCTTCGAGGGGATGATCGACCGCCAGGCCTACCGGCTCGGCGGCGAGGCGCCCGACGACCCGGCGGAGCTGGCCCGGCTGACCCCGGCCGACCTGGGGCCGGAGGTGCTGGAGGGCGCCTCGGCGGGGGCCACCCAGGACGACCTGGCCGCGCTGCGCGCCGAACTGGACGGCATGATCGGCCTGTCCCAGGTCAAGGAGACGGTCAACGACCTGATCAACCTGGTGATCATGGCGCAGCGCCGGGCGTCCATGGGGCTGCCGGTGGCGCCGATGAGCCACCACCTGGTGTTCGCCGGGCCGCCCGGTACCGGCAAGACCACCGTGGCGCGGCTGTACGGCCGGCTGCTGCACACGCTGGGCGTGCTCCCCGGCGGCCAGGTGATCGAGACGGCGCGCTCGGACCTTGTCGGGCGCTACATCGGCCACACCGCGCAGATGACGGCCGAGGTGTTCGAGCGCGCCAAGGGCGGCGTGCTGTTCATCGACGAGGCCTACACCCTGGCGCCGGCGGGCGCCAGCGGCAACGACTTCGGCCAGGAGGCCATCGACACCCTGGTGAAGCTGATGGAGGACCACCGCGACGAGGTGGTGGTCATCGTGGCCGGCTACACCGGCGAGATGCAGCGGTTCCTGGCCTCCAACCCGGGTCTGGCCTCCCGGTTCAACCACCACGTGGAGTTCGCCTCCTACAGCGACGACGAGCTGGTCACGATCGTGGAGAGCATGGCGACCGCTTCGGGGTATGTGTGCGGTGAGGAGACGCTGGCGGCGCTGCACGAGCACTTCTCGGCGGTGCCGCGCGGCGCCGCGTTCGGCAACGGCCGCTACGCCCGCCAGGTGCTGGAGCGGATGATCACCCGGCAGGCGGGCCGGCTGGTGCGCGCCGAGGGGGTGGCGGCCGAGGACTTCACCGCGCTGCTGCCCGAGGACATCCCGGCACCGTAGTCACCGCGCGGGTCCGGGCGGACGCAACCCGTGGTCAGCGGGCCGCCCGGACCGCAAAACACACCAAAACACATTGACTTGACCTGGTAACCGGACATAATCAAAAGCAGTCACAACCAAACGGACCGAATCCGCGCGAGAACGGAGGCCGGTCGGCTGCCCGCCCGGGGCCACCGGCCCCGGCCTGTGCCCGGCGCGCCGGCGGGACCCCGCACCGGCGGCGGGCCGCTCCGCGCGGCCCCCGCTTCGCGGGCTCGGCTTTCGAGACGGTCGCCGACCACGTCCGCCGTTGAACCACGGAGCGCGCCCGCGATGATCCTCACCTGCACGCCCAACCCGAGTGTCGACCACACCCTGGAGATCCCCGAACTCCTCCAGGGCGAGATCCTGCGCGTCCAGACCTCGCGCACCGAGGCAGGGGGCAAGGGGGTCAACGTCTCGCGCGCGCTGCGCCGCAACGGGCGCGACACCACCGCCGTGCTGCCCGTGGGCGGCGCCCAGGGGGCCGAACTGACCGCGCTGCTGGGCGACCTGCCCTGCGTGCGGGTGCCGATCACCGACGCCACGCGCACCAACGTCACCGTCACCGAGGCCGACGGCACCACCACCAAGCTCAACAGCAGCGGGCCCGCGCTCACCCCCGCCGAGATCGAGGACCTGCTGGCGGCGCTCGACGCCGAACTCCAGCGCGACCCGCGCTGGCTGGTGGCCAGCGGCAGCCTCCCCGGCGGCACCCCGCCCGACCTCTACGCCCGCATCGCCCGCCTGGCGGCCGCGCGCGGGGTGCAGGTGGCCCTGGACACCTCGGGCAAGCCCCTGGAGACGGCGGCGGGCGCCGGGGGCTTCGCGCTGCTCAAGCCCAACATGGAGGAGCTGGCGGCGCTGCTGGGCCGCCCGCTGGAGACCGTGGGCGACGTGGTCGGCGCGGCGCGCGAGGTGGTGTCCTGGGGCAACGGCCTGGTGCTGGTGACCCTGGGCGCGCACGGCGCGCTGCTGGTCGACCGCGAGCGCACGTGGTGGGCGCAGGGACCGGCCGTGGTGCCGCGCAGCACGGTGGGTGCGGGCGACTGCTCGCTGGCGGGCTACCTGGCGGCCGAGGGGCCGCCCGAGGAGCGGCTGTGCCAGGCGGTGGCGTGGGGAGCGGCGGCGGTGGCGCTGCCCGGCACCACGGTCCCCGGCCCGGCCGACCTGCGGGTCGAGGAGGTGCGCCTGGTGGCCGATCCGCCGGCGGAGTGGCGGGTGGCCGACCTCTAGCGGGGCCGCGCCGCTGACCGGCGGCTAGGTGCGCCGGGTGCGCGGGCGCCGCCGGCCGGAATGTCACCGCCGGCTGTTAGAACTCCGGCATGAGGAGTTCCTGGCCGGGTTCCAGCGTGGACTCGTCGAGGCCGTTCACGCGCACGATCTCGTGCACGATGCGGCGGGGGTCGTCGCCGGGTCGCACCCGCTCGGCGATCTCCCACAGGGTGTCGCCCTCGCGCACCACCACGGTGCCCGGGGCCGATCCGTTGAGCACGGAGTCGGTGGCGGTGTTGGAGGCCGCGGCGCCGGCGGTGGTGGCGGCCATGAACGCCGCCGACAGCAGCGCGGTGGCCAGCACCGAGGCCGACGCCACCACGACCACCCTGCCGCGCCGGGTGAGCCGGTGCCGCCACAGCGACACCGCCGGCGCCAGCGCCGCGCCCTGGGCGGCATCGGGGCGCTGGGCGGCGGGGCGCTGGACATCGGGGCGCGGGGCGGGGGCCTCGGCGCGCGGCCGGCGCACCGGGCGGGGCTCGGGCCGCCCGCGCCACTCGGGGATCTCGCGCGCCCAGTCGAACGGTTCGGTGGTGGGGGCCCCGGCGGGGCGGTCGCCGCGGCCGGGGCGGTCCTCCCGGTCGGCGCGCGCGGGTGCCTCGGCCACGCCAGGTCCCGCTCCGTGACCGCCGGGGGCCGACACCACGGACAGGCGGCGCGGCACCGCGCGGCGCGCGGCGGACGACGTGGACCAGCGCACCGGGGATTCGCACGCGGATGCGGATTCAGCCGCGGAAACAGTCATGGACACTGCCCTCACCTTCGTACGCCCGTTCGTTAGAACTGACGTTCGATTACTACCGCATACGAGCGAATTTTTCAGCACCATCTCGAACGTTTGTTTGATATTGCCGTGTACACGCACTAACGTTGGACATGTTTCGCCGCGGTATCGGCTGCGCCACTCCAGGTGGCGGCACGCGCGCTACCGCTGCTGAAAAACCCGCTCGACTGGTCGGCTCCGCCTTTTCGGGGATCCGCCCGACGTCCGCACCGATAGCCGCACCATTTGACCCACCGACCGCCGAGGAGGCCGGCCGTGCCGGAGGAGAACCACGGAACCCAGGAACCTCACGCGGGCGGAACCTCCGTCACCGCGCTCCGGTCCACCGCCGCGTCTTCCGCCGATCCACAGGGGTCCGCCGAGGGAGCGGAGGGTGCGCCGCAGCTCACGGCCCGCCAGCAGAGCGTGCTGAGCTGTATTCACCGCTACGTGCGGCAGCGCGGGTACCCGCCGTCCATCCGCGAGATCGGCGACGCGGTGGGGCTATCGAGCCCGTCCAGTGTTGCGCACCAGTTGAAGGTCTTGCAACGCAAGGGCTATCTCCACCGCGACCAAAATCGCCCACGAGCGGTGGAAATTCGCATACCGGGACAGCCCCCGGTGCGGTCCTGGGACCAGTTGGAGGACACCCCCGAGGCCGACGGCGCCCGCGCCACCGACGTCCCCGTGGTCGGCCGGATCGCGGCCGGCGGCCCGATCCTGGCCGAGGAGTCCATCGAGGACGTCCTCACGCTGCCCAAGCAGCTCGTCGGCGAGGGCCGGCTGTTCATGCTCAACGTCGTCGGCGACTCCATGATCGAGGCCGCCATCACCGACGGTGACCTGGTCGTTGTCCGCCAGCAGCCCGACGCCAACAACGGCGACATCGTGGCCGCCCTCCTCGACGACGAGGCCACGGTGAAGGTCTTCAAGCGCGACTCCGACCACGTGTGGCTGCTGCCGCGCAACGACGCCTACGAACCCATCAACGGCGACCAGGCCACCATCCTGGGCAAGGTCGTGGCCGTCCTGCGGCGCGTCTGAGCGGTTCTGTAACGACTTCGACTCGCTTTGATAGTGGTCCGTGATCTTCGGCGTAGATCACGGATCCTTGTCCGATTCGGAACCCAAGGGTTACCGGCGCGGTCACCGGCGGCCTCCCGCGCCCGCCGGTGCCGCGCCGCCCCCGGACACCGCCCGCCCCCGCAGCCCCCGCCCCGCCGCCGCCCGGCGGGCAATACCGTGGTGACCATGCCCCTCGTGCCGCTTCCGCGCCCCGCCCGCGCCGCACGCGCCCTCGCCGCGCTGGCGGCCGTCCCGCTGCTGCTGCTGCTGGGCACCGCCTGCTCCCCCGAGACCGAACCCAACCCGATCGCCTCGGCGCCCGGCGTGCGCCCGGCCGAACGCGACATCACCTTCACCAGCGGCCCCGACACCCTGCACGGCACCTTCGCGCTGCCGCCCGAGGCCGGCGAGGGGCTGCCGGCGGCGCTGATCGTCTCCGGCAGCGGCCCCACCGACCGCGACGGCGACAACCCCGCGCGGCCCGACGCCGGCACCAACGAGAACCTCGCCCGCGTGCTGGCCGACGCCGGGGTGGCGTCGCTGCGCTACGACAAGTTCGGCAGCGGCGATACGGGCACGGCCTCGCGCGGCCCCGACGCCCCGGTCGACTACGACGTCTTCGCCGACGAGGTCGCCGCCGCCTACGCCTTCATGGCCGAGCAGCCCGAGGTCGACCCCGAGCGGCTCGTCGTGATCGGCCACAGCGAGGGCGCGCTGTTCGCGCTGCGCGCCCACGAACTCGCGGGCGCCACCCCGCCGGCGGCCCTGGTGCTGGCGGCGCCGCCCGGGCGCCGCTACCTCGACGTCCTCGACCGCCAGGTCACCGAGCAGGTCCGCCAGGCCGAGGCGGCGGGCTCCCTCGGCTTCACCGAGGCCGACCAGATGCTCTCCGACACCCGCTACGCCATCGCGAGCGTCCGCGACGGCGAGGTCCCCGACCTCGACCCCGGGTCGCCGCTGGGCGGCGTCCTGGAGCCGCGCACGGCCCCGTTCCTGCGCACCGCCGACGCAATGGACCCGGTCGACCTCGCGCGCGAGGTGCCCGGCGACATCCCCGTGCTGGTGCTGTGGGGCACCGCCGACTCCCAGATCCCCGACACCGACGTCGACCGCCTGATGACCGGCCTGCCCCGCGCCGAGCGCGTCGACCTGGAGGGCGCCGACCACGTCCTGCGCATGTACGACGACGCCCCCGGCGCCCCCGTCCTGGACGCCCAGCGCCGCTTCTCCCCCGACGTCGCCCCCGCCCTGGTGGGCTTCCTGGAGGAGTCGGTGGGCCTGTAGGGGTATAGGGGTGCGCCGGCGGGCCGGGGCTCCCCGAGGAGTGTCGGTACGGCCGCCTAACCTGCTGCCGCGGCGGCGCGCCGCCCCGCCACGCCCCCACCAGGAAGACACGGCATGAGCCACGACCGGCCCGTCCCCCCTACCCGCCCCGCCACGCCCGAGGAGTGGCGCGCCTACCTGCTGATGTACGGCGACATCTACCTCCGCACGGCCAACGAGTACCGGCTGCCCGGCATCACCGAGGAGCAGCGGCGGACCCGCTGGCTGGGCCGCGCGCCCGCCACCGAGGAGGCCGTCGCGGCCGCCGAGGAGCGGCTGGGCGTGCGGCTGCCGCCGAGCCTGCGCGCCTTCCTGAAGGCGAGCGACGGCTGGCCGGCGGTCGACGGCTGGACCGAGGCGGTGTGCTCGTGCGCGGAACTGGCTTGGATGCGTGAAAGCGAGGGTTCCGACTACATCGTCGACATGTACCGCGACCTGGGCGAAGCCGACGAGTACGTCGCGCTGTTCGAGCGCGCGCTGGAGGTCGCCTACGGCGAGGACCTCTGGCTCCTCGACCCCGCGCGGGTCAACGCCGACGGAGAGTGGGGGGCCGTGCTGTTCGAGGTCAAGTACGGCGAACTGAAGGAGTTCCCCGACTTCATCGCCCTCGTCCACGACAGCTACGCGACCATGACCACGACCCCCTGAAGCCCCGGCGGCCCCGCCCCGGTCGGTCTTTCACGCGGACCCGGGAGGAGCCTCCGGGAGGAGCCGGTGGCCCCGCGGGAAGCCCCGGCCGGAGCCGGAGCCCCGCCGGGCGGCCGCCCCGGTCGTCAGTCTCCCTACGGGGGCCGCCCGGCGAGCAGGACGTCAACTCCCCGCCGAGGGCCGCCCGGCGAGTACGGTGTCGGCCTCCTCAGGGGTGATGGGCCGCACCGCCGTCTGGTCGCGGACGATCCGCCAGCGGTAGTCGGCGCCGAGCCGCCACACCTGGGAGTTCAGCGCCCGCAGCGCGGTGACCGCTCCGTCCGCCGCCGTGAGCCGGGCCACGAAGACCAGGCGGCTGGCGGCCAGCCGGCCGGAGGCGATGACCTCGGGCCCCTCCTCGACGGCGTGCTCGGCGCGGCGCAGCGCGGAGAACACGGGCGTGAACGCGCGCCCGAACGCGGCGGCGTCGCGGAAGACGCGCCGCTGGGAGTCCGCGTCGTCGAACAGGATGACGTCCTCGCCGTCGAAGTCGTAGTAGTCGCCGAACACCCCCGCGAAGTCGAACGCGGGATCCCCCTCGGCGCGGTCCCACAGGAAGACCCACGCCCGGTGGAGGGCGGCGACCGTTTGGGCCGCGTCAGCCCGGCCGCCGGAGGTGTCGGGCACGGAGGTGGTGGACATGGTTCTCCTCCAGATCGAAGTCCAGGTCGATTCCAGTGCGCGGCCGCCGCACGTGGAAGCCGGACGGGTGGTCCGACACACTCGAGTCTGGTGCGCGCACCGCCGACCGACCAGACCGGCCCGCACCTGGGTGCGGCACTCCCAGGACCCGCGAGAGCCCCAGCAGCGCCAGGACTTCCGGCCCCCGCCGGCCGCGCGGGATCACGCCGGCGCCGGCCCGGAACGCGCTCGCCAGGCGACGGAGACGCCGCGCATCCGGCGGCCGGCAGGCGCGTAGTCCAGAGGCACGGCAGAGGCACGGCAGAGGCCCGCCTGGGGCGGGTGAGCCCCGTCCGCACCACCGCCGACCAGGACGGCGCGCATGGACACGACGTCCCCCCAGCTCCGCACGGCGGCCGGGGGCATCGGGGACCTCAGCGCCCGCCGCTCACTCGGCCGGCCATCGACCGGTCCCGCCGCCGACCGCGACCGAGGCGGGACCACGCTGTCACCCTATCGACACCCGCCGCCAGGCGGCGGAGAAGCCGCGCGTCCTGCGGGGGGCGGGCGTGCAGGCACCGCCGGAATCCGGAGCAAGGCAGGGGTCGGCGTCCCTTCCGCGCCGCGGGCCGGTCGGCACCCGCACGGCGCGGCGCCGCCCCGGCGCCGACGCTGTGCGCGGCACCGGGGCGGGGACCGTGTGGCTAGTGGCTAGTAGTCGCCGTCCTCGACGGCGTCGGCGACCGCGCGGGCGAGTTTTTCGGCGCCCGCGACGGTCTCGTCGGCGGGCACGGCCTCGGAGGACTGGTAGTCGATCGAGGCGGTGTAGCAGGTGAGGGTGTAGAGGTTGGACATCCGCACCGCCACGCAGCCCCAGCCGAACCCGCGGGTCTCCTCGTGCCAGGACAGCGCCTCGTCGCCCAGGTCCGCCACCGGCTCGGCCGAGTGCGGGCCGGCGGCGGCCGCCATGGCGTCGGCCGCGGCGGCCGTGGCCTCGGTGTCGCCGTGGTCGTCGTAGCGGACGAACACCATCCGCGCGGCGGCGGGCACGGACTCCGCGGAGCGGTCGGTGGCCCAGCGGCACTCCCGGCCCTCGCGCCAGTTGCGCTGGAAGCCGTCGATGGGCTGGTCGAGTTCGCTGCGGCGGTCGGGGACCAGGGACTCCAGGGCGTCGGTCTGGGCGACGGCGCAGTCGGGCACGGTGCCGTAGTCGCCGCCCCCGGAGGTCAGCGCCACGATGGCCCAGACGCCGCCGACCGCCATGAGCAGCACGATGACGCCCAGCGTGGCGACCACGGCCGTGGCGCACCCCCGGCTCTGCGCGGGCGCCGAAGGCACCGGATGCACACCGCCCGCCCCCGGACCGCCGGGCGCCCCCGGCCCACCGGGCGCGGGGTTGGGCGTGGCCCCGGGAGCGCCCTGCGGCGCTCCTGCGGCCGACTGCGGACCGCCCTGCCCCGAAAGCGGAGAACTATTAGGGGCCAACGGAGCCTGGAACGTACCCGTGGCCGAGGGAGCGGCCGACTGCGGACCGCCCTGCGCCGAAGGCGGAGGACTGCCGGCGGCGAACGGAGCCTGGAACGTACCCGTGGTCGAAGACGCAGGCGGCCCCGCCGGGCGGTCCCCGCCTTGCGCGGGCGCGGCCTGCCCACCCTGCGGCGCGGGCGGGCCTGCGGGGCGGTCCCCGCCGTGGGCCGACCCGCCGTGCTGCTGCGCGTCCCAGCCGATGGGGCGGGCGCCGCGCCCGGCCGGGCCGGCGGTGGGTGGGGGCGGCACCGCTCCCGGGGTCCGGGGGGCTCCCGGGGCCGGGGGCCGTGCGGTCCCGTCGCCGCCGGGTGCGAGAGCGGAAGGGGCGGGCGGGGGCGCGGGGGCGCCCTGCGGTGGGGTGGCGGAGCGCGGTGCCGAGGGCGACGACCCGCCGTCTGGCTCGTCCCGCTCGGGCTCGGAGCCTCCGGAAGGTGGCTGGGTCATCGGTGCCCTCCTGTCCTACGTGGCCCGGCCGGAGGCGGGCGCGGTGCGTCGCGGCCTGCCTCGGGTAAGAGCGCGCCCGGCGCCGTCCGGTTCCCGGACCGCCGAGGATGTGAACCGACCGTCACGCTACTAGGGCGCTGACCGGAATGGATAACCGCGCCGCGCCCGAGGCCGCCCCCGTCCGCACACCGGCCGCACCGGGAAGCGGCCGCCCGCGCACCGGAAGCCGGAGTGGCGACCGCCCGCCGCCTACAGTGACTCGGCGACCTGCTCGGCGACCCCGATCGCGCCCTCGCGGGCGTCCTCGTAGCTCAGCCCCTGGCCCTGGTCGTTCTCGTCGCCGCCGTAGAACACCTGGATCAGCATGTTCTCGCGGCGGAAGGCAACCTCGGCGGAGGTGCCGTCGGAGGTGGCGGGCCACACCAGGGCCGACTCCCCCAGCTCGGGCACGGGGTCGGCGCCGTCCACCCGGCCGATGGGCGCCAACTGCTCCAGCCGCAGCGCCGCCGCCCGCGCACCGCTGACCTCGCCCGCCTTGTCGGTGAAGTGGGCGGTGAAGTCCAGGTGCAGGGAGCGCGGCGGGCCGTCGCCGGAGCCGATCGAGGTCCACACGCAGGTGGCGCTGTCGGCGTCGGTCATGGGACCGTGCTCGCTGGTCTCCAGTGCGGCGCCGGGCACCAGCGACTCCACGGCGTCGGCCGGCACGGAGTCGCAGGCGGGCGCGGAGGCGAAGGTGTCGCCCTCGTCGGCCTGCACGGCGGGGTCGTCGCTGCTCAGGACGATCCCCGCGGTGAGCGACGCGGCGACCAGCAGCACCACCCCGGCCCCGGCGGTCAGCCACAGGCGCGCGGGGGTGGCGGTCGCCGCCTCGACGGCACGGCCGGCCCACGCCATGGGTCAGCCCACCACGATGTTGACCAGCTTGGGCGCCCGCACCACGATCCTGCGGACCTCCCTGCCGTCGATGAACGCCTGCACCTTCTCCGAGGCCAGCGCGAGGCGTTCCAGCTCCTCGGCGCTGATGTCCGGAGCGACGTCCAGTTTGTCACGGACCTTGCTGGCGACCTGCACGACACACGTCACCGACTCCTGGGTCAGCAGCGCGGGGTCGGGCCGGCGCCAGTTGCCCACCGACACCGAGCCGGTGTGCCCCAGGCGCTCCCAGCCCTCCTCGGCGACGTAGGGCGCGAACAGCGCGAGCGTGATCGCGACGACCTCGGCGGCCTCGCGCACGGCGGGGTCGGCCGCGCCGGGGCCGGAGTCGATGGCCTTGCGCGCGGCCGTGACCAGCTCCATGATGCGGGCGACCGCGACGTTGAACCGGTGCGCGTCGACGGCGGCGGTGATCTTGTCCAGCGCCTGGTGGGTGGCCTTGCGCAGCGCGAGGTCCCCGTCGGCGGGGTCGGCCCCGGGCGCGGAGGCGGCGCCGGCCTCGGCCATGACCCGGTAGGCCCGGTTGAGGAACTTCAGCGACGCGGCCGGCGAGACGTCGGCCCAGTCGATGTCGTCCTCGGGCGGCCCGGCGAAGACCATGGTCAGGCGGACGGCGTCGACGCCGTACTTGTCGATCTCCTCGCCCAGGTCGACCCCGTTGCCCAGGGACTTGGACATCGCCCTGCCCTGGTTGATGACCTGGCCCTGGTTGAGCAGCCGGCGGAACGGCTCGGTGAACCCGACCAGGCCCATGTCGTAGAGGACCTTGACGAAGAAGCGCGAGTAGAGCAGGTGCAGGGTCGCGTGCTCCTTGCCCCCGATGTACTGGTCCACCGGCCCCCACTTGGCGACCTGGTCGACGTCGAAGGGGGCGGTGTCGGCGCCCGGCGAGCAGTAGCGCAGGAAGTACCAGGACGAGTCCACGAAGGTGTCCATGGTGTCGGTGTCGCGCTTGGCCGCTCCCCCGCACTTGGGGCAGGCGGTGTTGACCCAGTCGGCGGCGGCGGCCAGCGGCGAGACGCCCTTGGGCGCGAGGTCGGCGCCCTTGAGGTTCTCGGGCAGCCGCACCGGCAGCTCGTCGTCGGGGACCGGGACCTCGCCGCAGTCGGGGCAGTGCACGATCGGGATCGGGGTGCCCCAGAAGCGCTGCCGCGACAGCAGCCAGTCGCGGAGGCGGTAGTTGACCGCCGCCGAGCCGGTGCCGCGCTCGGCCAGGATCTCGATGATCCGGGGGATGGCCTCGCTCTTGGACAGGCCGTCCAGCGGGCCGGAGTTCATCAGGCGGCCCTCGCCGGCGGTGGCCAGGCCGGTCTCGACCGGGCTGGGCTCGCCGGTGTCGACGACCTCGCGGACCTCCAGGCCGAACTTGAGCGCGAAGTCGAGGTCGCGCTGGTCGTGCGCCGGGACGGCCATGACGGCGCCGTGGCCGTAGTCGGCCAGGACGTAGTCGGCGGCCCACACGGGGATGCGCTCGCCGTTGACCGGGTTGACCGCGTAGCGGCCCAGGAAGACGCCGGTCTTGGGGCGCTCGGTGGACTGCCGCTCGATGTCGGACAGCTTGGCGACCTGGTCGCGGTAGGACTCGAACTCGGCCCGGCGGTCCTCGGCGCACAGCTCCTCGGCCAGCGGGGCGTCGGCGGCCACGACGAAGAACGTGGCGCCGTAGAGGGTGTCGGGCCTGGTGGTGAAGACGGAGACCGGTTCGTCGCGCCCCTCGATGGCGAAGCGCACGTCGGCGCCGTGGGAGCGGCCGATCCAGTTGCGCTGCATCGTCAGGACGTCGTCGGGCCAGTTGCCGTTCTCCAACTGGTCCATGTCGTCCAGCAGCCGGTCGGCGTAGGAGGTGATGCGGTAGTACCACTGGTTCAGGCTGCGGCGCACGACCTCGGTACCGCAGCGCTCGCAGCGGCCCTGCACGACCTGCTCGTTGGCGAGCACGGTCTGGTCCTTGGGACACCAGTTGACCAGGCCGTTCTTGCGGTAGGCCAGCCCGCGCTCGAAGAACCGCAGGAACAGCCACTGGTTCCACTTGTAGTACTCGGGGTCGCTGGTGTGCAGCCGCCGCGACCAGTCCACGGCGATGCCGTAGCGCTTGAAGGACTCCGCCTGGGTCTCGATGTTGGCGTAGGTCCACTCGGCGGGGTGGGTGCCGTGCTTGATGGCCGCGTTCTCGGCGGGAAGCCCGAAGGAGTCCCAGCCGATGGGGTGCAGCACGTTGTCGCCGCGCTGGAACCCGTAGCGGGCGATGACGTCCCCGATGGCGAACGCCTCGGCGTGCCCCATGTGGAGGTCGCCGGAGGGGTAGGCGAACATGTCGACCACATAGCGGCGCGGACGGTCGTCGGCCGGATCCTCACTGGCCGCGAAGGGGTTCTCCTCGGCCCAGCGGGCCTGCCACTTCTCCTGGACCGCCCGGGCGTCATAGGTGTCGCCCGCGGCCTGGTCGCCGTCTACCGCTGTCATCGCTGGATCGTCCTCTAACGGGTCGCACTTGGGGGCACAGAGCGGCTGGAGGGCGGCGGTCAGACCGCGCCCGCTGGAGTTCGGCCTCGCCGCAGTCTCACCAGCCGGGTGTCCACCTCAAGGTTAGCGCGGTTCGCCGCGCCTTCTCGACGCGTTGACGCGCGTCCGCGGCACGGCGCCGCGCGATCGCCGCGTGCCCGCAACACGAAGCGGCGCGGCCCGCCCCCGCCTCGCCCCGCCGTCGCGCGCCCGCCGCCCGGGACGGCGCCGGATCTCGGTGGGGTGTGGTCCTTTGGCTCCTGAACGGGGTTACACGTTGTCGCGGTTGGTGCGGTCGAAAGTGTGGGTGCGGCGGATTTCGCCGCCGGCGGGCTCGTCGGCGGGGGCGCCTCCGGGCTCGCGGGCCTCGGCGGCGCGGCGGTACTCCTCGGCGGCCTTCTCGTGCTCCTCGGCGGCCAGGCGGCGCTGGCGCACCGGGTCGGGCTCCAGTTCGGCCTCGTGGCGGACGGCCGGGCGGTGGACCTCGACGGCGTGGTCGGGGGCCGGTTCGCCGGTGGCGTCCTCCTCGGCCAGCTTGCGGGCCTCGCGGTCGATGCTGGTGCTGATGGGGACCGACTCGTGGCGCGGGCCCTCGATCAGGGTGGCGGCCTCGTGGTCGATGCTGGTGTCCATGATCCCGCGATCGGCCGGCTCCTCCACGACGGTCTGGGGTGCCAGGCGGCCGCGCTGCCACCACGGGAAGCGGCGGCGCTCGGGGTCGGCCAGGCCGCCGCGGAAGTAGGTGCGCGGCTGCGCGGTCCAGCGCACCAGGCACCAGATGGCGAACACCGCGCACGCGGCGATGATGATGCCAACGGCCCAAACTGTCGACATGGGGGTCTCCTCGGGGCTGTGTCGTGCCTGTGCGTAGTCCCCTGCCCGCAGAATCGGGGTGTGAACGCGCGCCGGGCACCGGGATCGCCTCAGCGGTGGGAGAATGCAGGCGTTCCCGCGGTTCGCGGCCGCTCGCCTCCGGCCGTCCGTGCGGCCCTTTCCTGTTCCCGTTCGAGCTGTGCCCCTTCCCGTTGTCCCTGTTGGTTTCCGTCCCCTGCCTTCCGTGGCCGGCGGCCGGGGCGTTGTCCCTCCGCGCCGCCGCTCCCGCTGCCTCTGCTCCCCCGACCCGCCAAACCGTTGCGCCGTGCCGCCGCCGCGCCGCGCGGCACACCCGATGAGCCTGTGGAGATCCGCCGACCATGACCGAGTTCGTTGCCGCCCGCCGCGTCCGCCGCACCCTCCTCGCCGCCGCCCTGGGCGCCGCCGTGCTGCTGGGGGCCGCCGCGTGCGCCCAGGGCGGCGAGCCCGAGCCCGAGCCCAGCAGTTCGGCGCCGGTGCTGGGGGTGGACGAGGACCGCGTGCAACTGCTGGAGGGCACGCCGGCGTCGGTGGAGGGCGGCTCGGGCGACCCGGTGGAGCTCCAGCTCACCGGCTACGAGGACGGCGAGGAGCCGGCCGTGGTGATCAGCGCCCGCCCCGAGGGCGGCGAGCCCGAGGAGTTCACGCTGCGCCTGGGCGAGCACCTGGACGCCGCCGGGTCGAGCTGGCGGGTGTCGGAGATCGGCATCAGCGGCACGGCCAACCAGCCGGCCAGCGCCACGCTGACGCGTGAGGGCGCTTAGTCCACCCCGCTGACCAGCCCACAAGTTACCCTGCGGTAAGAAGGTGACCGATACCACGTCACACTGCTGGAGGGCGCGATGCTCAACCTCGCCGCACTGCTCGAAGACGGCGCCCGGACCACTCCGGACCGCGACTGCCTGGTGTTCGGTGACCTGCGGCTCAACTACGCCCTGGTCGACATGATCGCCAACCAGGTGGCCAACCTGCTGGTGGCGCGGGGCATCGCGCCCGGCGACCGGGTCGCGCTCGCCTCCCCCAACACCCCCTACTTCCCGTTCGTGTACTTCGGCGCACTGAAGGCCGGCGCGGTGGTGGTCCCCCTCAACGTGCTGCTCACCAGCCGCGAGATCGCCTACCACCTGCGCGACTCCGGAGCCAAGGCGCTGTTCGCCTTCGCCGGCACCCCCGAGCTGCCGCTGGGCGAGCGCGCCTTCGCCGCCTTCCGCGAGACCGAGACCTGCGAGCTGTTCATCGACCTGCCGGCCACCCCCGGCGCCACCGAGTCCACCATCGAGGGCGCCGAGACCCTGTGGGCGGCGCTGGACGGCCGGCCCGGCACGTTCTCCACGGTGCGCACCGAGGCCGACGACACCGCCGTGATCATCTACACCAGCGGCACCACCGGCAGCCCCAAGGGCGCCCAACTGTCGCACATGAACCTGCTGTTCAACGCGGTGGCCTCCGACGCCCTGTTCGAGCGCACCGAGCACGACGTCTACCTCACCGTGCTCCCGCTGTTCCACATCTTCGGCCAGACCACCATGCTCAACTGCGGCCTCTACCGGCACGCCACGCTGGTGCTCCAGGCCCGCTTCGACGGCGACGAGGCGCTGTCGCTGATGGAGAAGGAGGGCGTCACCGTCTTCGCCGGGGTGCCCACCATGTACTGGGGCCTGCTGGGCGCCAAGGGCGAGCACGACGTCGAGGGGATCGCCAAGCGCCTCAACGTCGCGGTCTCGGGCGGCAGCGCGCTGCCGGCCGAACTCTCCCGCCAGGTCAAGGAGCGCTTCGGCGTGGAGATCCTGGAGGGCTACGGCCTGTCGGAGACCTCGCCGGTGGTGTCGTTCAACAACCCCCGTGTCAAGGCCAAGCCCGGCTCGATCGGCCTGCCGATCTGGGGCGTGGAGATGAAGCTGGTCGACAGCGCGTTCAACGACGTCGAGGGCGAGGGCCCCGGCGAGATCGCGGTGCGCGGCCACTGCGTGATGAAGGGCTACCACAACCGCCCCGACGCCGACGAGCAGGTGTTCCGCGACGGCTGGTTCCGCACCGGCGACATCGCCCGCCGCGACGAGGACGGGTTCTACTTCATCGTCGACCGCTCCAAGGACATGATCATCCGGGGCGGCTACAACGTCTACCCGCGCGAGCTGGAGGAGGTGCTGATGACCCACCCCGAGGTCAGCCTCGCCGCCGTGGTGGGTGTGCCGCACGAGAGCCACGGCGAGGAGATCAAGGCCTACGTCATCCGCGAGGAGGGGGCGCAGTTGACCGAGCAGCAGCTCGTGGACTGGGCCAAGGAGCGGCTGGCCGGCTACAAGTACCCGCGCCTGGTGGAGTTCCGCGACGAGCTGCCGATGACCGCCACCGGCAAGATCCTCAAGCGCGAGCTGCGCTGAGGCCGCGGCGCCGGGGGCCGGCCGGGGGCCGGCGGGGGCCGGCGGGCCGCCGCCGACCGCCGGCCCGCGCCGCCGCAGTGGCGGCGGGCGCCGCTACGACAGCGGGCGCCACTGGGAGTCGCAGACCACGCACCGGAACTCGATCGGCTTGCCGCAGGTCTTGCAGTGCGGCCCGGGGCTGTAGTCGCCGAGGTGCTCGGCGTGCCGGTCGGCGAAGTAGCGCAGGTCCATGCACACGTTGCAGCGGATCGGCACGGTCGTGGGGCTGCGCGGCCAGGGGTCGTCGGGCTCGATCGGGTGTGCGGCGCGGTCGTCGGCCATCTGTCCCCTTCTCCCGTGCGGGCGGTGGCGTGCCGCCGCGGCGGTGGCGCGGTGCTGCCACCCTGGCGAACCCGGCTCGGCCGGTCAAGGCGCCGAGGCCGGACCGGCCAGCAGGCGCTCGACCCGCCCGGCGGCCTCGGCCAGCCGCGCCACGGGCACCGCGCCGGAGTCCACCGCCGCCAGCACGGCCTCCCGCGCCGCCGTGAACACCCGCTCGTCGAACCCGGGCGGGGGCGTTCGCCCGTCCGCGGCGGCGTTGCCGGGGTTGCCCAGGCACAGCAGGTCGGCGCCGGCCGCCAGCGCGGCGGCGGCGCCCAGCGCCACGGCCCGCGCCGGGTCGGCGGCGCCGGTGTGGGCGGCCAGCCCGCGCATGTCCAGCGCGTCGGTGACCGCCGCCCCGGTGAACCCGAGGTCCGCGCGCAGCATCCGGTAGGCGGCCGGCGAGACGCTGGCCGGCGCGGTGTCGAGGTCGGGCACCACGATGTGCCCGGCCATCACCATGTCGGCCCCGGCCGCCACGGCGGCGGCGAAGGGCGCGAGTTCGCGGCGGCGCAGCACCGGCAGGGCGACGTCGACCACGGGCAGCGCCACGTGGGAGTCGACCCGGGTGGCGCCGTGCCCGGGGAAGTGCTTGACCGCGCCGCGCACCCCGGCGGCGTGCAGGCCGCGCACGAACGCGGCGGTGTGCGCGGCGACCTGGTCGGGGTCGGCACCGAAGGACCGGCCGCCCACCACGGGGTTGGCGGTGTCCAGCCGCAGGTCGGCCACTGGCGCGAGCGCGGCGGTGATCCCGGCGGCGCGCAGGTCGCGGCCCATGGCCTCGGCGACGGCGGCGGTGCGCCGGGGGTCGCCCTCGGCGCCGAGGTCGCCGTGGCCGGGGTGCGGGGAGCCGGTGGCGGCGTGCAGCCGGGTGACGCGGCCGCCCTCCTCGTCGGAGGCGGTGAGCAGGTCGGGGCGCAGCGCGTGCAGCCGCGCCGACAGGCCGGCGGGGTCGGCCGCGAGGTTGGGCGCGAAGTAGCACACGGCGGCCAGCCCCTCGCCGATCGCGCGCTCCAGCCACGCGGGGACGTCCGTGCCGGTGAACCCGGGCATGAGGACGGTGTGGGCCATGCGCCGCACGGCCGGGTCGGCACCGGGGGCGGTCATCCCTTCACCGCCCCCTGCACCAGGCCGGCCACCAGCCCGCGCTGCACGATCAGGAAGAACACCATCACCGGCAGGGTGATGACGGTGGAGGCGGCCATGACCGCGCCCCAGTCGGTGGTGTACTGGCCGAAGAACTGCCGCAGCCCCACCGCCACGGTGTAGCGGTCGGCCTCGTTCATGAACGTCAGCGCCAGGATGAACTCGTTCCAGGCGGTGATGAAGGAGAAGATCCCGGTGGCCACCAGCCCGGGCGCCACCAGCGGGAACAGCACCGACCAGAACATGCGCCCCCAGGAGGCGCCGTCGATGTAGGCGGCCTCCTCGACCTCGGCCGGCACGGCGGCGGCGAACCCGCGCAGCATCCAGATCGCGAACGGCAGCGCCAGCGCGATGTAGACCACGCTCAGCCCCAGCAGCGAGTTGAGCATCCGCAGGTCGCGCACCTGGAGGAACAGCGGGATGACCAGCGCCTCCAGCGGCACCATCTGCACGGTGAGCACCATGATCAGCACCGTGGTGCGCAGCCGGAACCGGAACCGGGCCACGGCCACCGCCGCCAGCAGCGCCAGCAGGCTGCTGCCCGCGACCGTCAGCGCGGCCACGGCCAGCGAGTTGCCCAGGTAGCCCAGGAACCCGGCCTCCTGGAGCACGTAGCGGAAGTTGTCCAGGGTGAAGGAGGTCGGCAGCAGGGAGTCGGTGCCGCTGCGGGGCCGCTCCGACACCGCGCTGACCACCATGAAGTAGGCGGGGAACAGGGTGAAGGCGAGCACCGCGGCCACCGCCGCCCACCGGGCCGCGGCCGCCGCCGCTCCGCGCGCCCCGCGCGGCCGGGCGGTCACCGCAGCTCCTCGTCGCGGAAGAGGGCGCGCAGGTAGGCGACGGTGATGCCGAGCAGCATGAGCGTCAGCAGCACCGCGATCGCCGCCCCCAGCCCGTAGGACTGCTGGCCGAAGGACTGCATGTAGGACCACACCCCCAGGTTGAGCACCTCGCGGTTGCCGCCGGAGCCGCCCGGCATCAGGTAGACCTGCGCGAACACCTTGAAGTCCCAGATGGTGGACAGGATGGTGACCACCGCGAACACCGGCCGGATGGTGGGCACGGTGACGTTCCAGAACCGCTGCCAGGCGCCGGCGCCGTCCAGCAGCGCGGCTTCGTGGAGTTCGCGCGGCACGGTCAGCAGCCCGGCGAGCACGGTGACCGCCACGAACGGGAACCCGTGGTGGATCACGTTGAGCGCGGCGATGGCGTAGAACGCCAGCCGGTCGGTGAACCAGTTGTAGCCCTCGGGGCCGACCACCCCCGCCGCCTCCAGCCCCTGGCGCACCAGCCCGCCGTCGACGTCGAAGATCCACACCCACACGTAGGTGCCCGAGACGGCCGGCATCGCCCAGGCCACCAGCACGCAGCCCAGGACCACGGTGCGCACCAGCGGGCGCAGCTCGGCCAGCAGCAGCGCCACCAGCGTGCCCAGCACCACCGTGCCGGCCACCGCCACCGCCGCGAACACCACCGTGTTGGGCAGCGCGACCGTCCACAGGTAGCGGTCGCCCAGCACCTGGGCGTAGTTGTCCAGCCCGATGTAGTCGGGCCGGCCCGAGACGACGTTGTCCAGGCCGTAGTCCTGCACCGACAGCCACAGCACCCGCCCCAGCGGGAACAGCAGCAGCGCCGCGATGACGGCGAGCGCCGGGGCCAGCAGCAGCCAGGGCAGGGCGCGGCGGCGGGTGCCGGCGCGCAGCAGGGGCGCGCGCCGGCGCCGCCCGGGGGGCGGGGCCGGCGCGCCGGCCGCCGAAGCGGCCGGGCGGGTCGAAACGGGCGGGGCCACGGCGGTCAGGAGCCTTCGTTGAGGGTCTGCTCGATCTCCTCGGCGGCGCGCGAGGTGGCCTCCTCCACCGACGCCTTCTCGTTGAGGATGTCCTGGAGCATCGCCTGGAGCACGGCGTCGCCCTGCACCTTGCCGAAGTTGGCGCTGGCGGGCAGGCCGCGCCCGGCCTCGGCCATCTGCTCGGCGAAGGGCCGCACCAGCGGGTCGTCGGAGGTGGTGTAGGGCTCCAGTTGCTCGGTCTTGCCGGGGAAGTAGGTGGTCTCCTCCGACCAGCGGCGCGCGTTCTCGTCGTTGGTGAGGAGTTCGACGTAGGACCAGGCGAAGTCGGGGTCCTCGGTGGCGTTGAACACCGACAGGTGCGACCCGCCCAGGAACGAGGGGCTGTAGCCGCCCTCGGGACCGGGGATGGGGAAGGCGCCGATGCGCCCCTCCAGTTCGGGGTCGGCCGCCAGGATCGCGGCCGGGGTCCAGCTTCCGGCGATCATCATGGCGACGTCGCCGGAGATGAAGTTGTCCTGGAGATCGGTCTCCAGCCAGGTGCTGGCGCCGGTGCTGGAGACGCCGTCCTCCAGGGCCAGGTCGGTGTAGAAGGTCAGGCCCTCGCGCGCCTCGGCGGAGTCGATGCCCGAGGTCCAGGTGCCGTCGGAGCCCTGCTCGGCGACGTCGGCGCCGCTGCCCCACACGAACGGCAGCATTTGGTACATGGCGTCGCCGGCCACCGGGAAGGCGGTGAGGTTGTCGCGCTCCTCGGAGATCGTGATGGCGGTCTCGCGCAGCTCCGCCCAGGTGGTGGGCTCCTCCAGGTCGAGTTCCTCGAACACGTCGGTGCGGTAGATGACCGAGCGCACCCCGGCGTACCAGGGGACGCCGTAGAGGCTGCCGTCGACCTGGCCGGCCTCGGCCAGGCCCTCGACGTAGCCGCCGGTGTCGCCGACCCGGTCGGAGACGTCGAGCAGGGCGCCGGCCTCGGCGAACTCCAGGGTCCAGGTGGTGCCGACCTCGGCGACGTCGGGCATGGTGTTTCCGGCGATGGCGGTGGTGAACTTGTCGTGGGCGTCGGCCCAGGGCACGAACTCGACGTTGACCTCGACCCCGGTCTCCTCGCGGAACTGGCGGCCGACCTCCTCGAAGTAGGCCGTTGCGTCGGGGTTGGTGCCCTCCATGATCCAGACGTCGAGGGTCTGGCCCTCACCGCCGCCGCCGGTACCGCAGGCGGTGGCGAGCAGGGCCAGGGCGGCGGCGGCCGAGGCGGCCGGCAGGGCGCGGATGCGTGTCATCGGAGGTCTCCCGTCCACTCGCGATCCCCGTGGGTGGTAAGAAACCTACGCAAAAATGCCGTGACTGTGAAGTAAACAACACAACGGCCCGGCAACGCTTGCGCGTCGGGCGGGACACCCTCCGCAACGCTAACCCGCGCCCCGGCGCCCGGCGGGCCGAACCGCCGGGCGGGACCGCGACCGCCGCGCGACCGCCGGGGCCGACGGCCCCCGCCGGCGCCCCGCCGGAGGCCCCCACGGTCTCAGAACGCGCAGGGCAGCGACTTGATCCCGTTGACGAAGTTGGAGGCCAGGCGCACGGGCTCGGCGGTGGCGGCGATACCGGGCACCCGGCGGTGCAGTTCGCGGAACATGACGGTGATCTCGCGCCGCGCCAGGTGCGCGCCCAGGCAGAAGTGCGGGCCGGGCCCGCCGAACCCCAGGTGCGGGTTGGGGTGGCGGGTGATGTCGAAGGTGTCGGGGTCGGCGAACACGGCGGCGTCGCGGTTGGCCGAGGCGTAGTAGAGCACCGCCTTGTCGCCGGCGCGCAGCGGGTGGCCGTTCAGCTCGAAGTCCTGGGTGAGCGTGCGGCGCATCCACACCACCGGCGAGGCGTAGCGGACGATCTCCTCCACGGCGCGCCCGGCGTGCTCCTCGAAGTCCGACCACCACAGGCGGCGCTGGTCGGGGTACCGGGTGAGCAGGTGCAGGCCGTGGCTGATGGCGTTGCGGGTGGTCTCGTTGCCGGCCACCGTCAGCAGGATGAAGAAGGAGCCGAGTTCCTGGTCGGACAGGCTCTCGCCGTCGACGTTGGCGGTGACCAGGGCCGAGGTGAGGTCGCCGGTGGGGTGCTCGCGGCGGTGGGCGGCGAGGTCGGCCAGCAGCGCCGACAGGTCGGCGCCGGCCTGGAGCAGCCGGGTGATGGCGGTCTCGACGTCGGCGCCGAGGTAGTCGGGGTCCTGGCCGGCCAGGACGGTGCTGGAGTTCTCCAGGACCATGTCGTGGTGGGACTCGGGGATGCCCATCATCTCGCAGATCACCACCAGCGGCAGGCGCGCCGCGACCTCGCCGACGAAGTCGCAGGGGCCGGTCTCCACCAGCCGGTCCACGATGCGGCGGGCGTGCCGGGTGACGTCGTCCTCCAGCTTGGCCAGCATCCGGGGGGTGAACCCGCGCGAGACGATGCGGCGCAGCCGGGCGTGGCGGGGGTCGTCCAGGTTGATCATGGAACCGAAGTACTCGGCGAACCCCTCGGGCAGGTCGGGGATGGAGATCGCGCTGGGCTCGGAGGCGAAGACGCGCGGCTCACGGCTGGCCTCGGCGACGTCGGCGTGGGTGACCAGGGCGTAATAGCCGGGGCCGGTGGGCACGGGCCCCATCGGGCGCTCGGCGAAGAAGCGGGGCGGGTGGGCGCGCAGCCGGGCGAAGGCGTCGTGGCGCTCGCTCAGCGGGCGCGCCCAGAACCCGTCGTCGGACAGGTCGATGTCGGAGACGTCGGGGAGCGCGGCCGGGTCGGCGGGTGCGGGCTGCGTGCCGGAGCGGGGGGTCGGCTGGGCCATGGGGGGCTCTCCTAGCGGTCGGGCCGGGATCACCCACTCTTTACACGGCAGCACTCGGTGTCAATGCATGGTGTCGACAAGGGCGGTGGCGGCTCTCCGGCGCCGGCGCGGTCCGGGCCGCACCGGCGCCGGACCGCGCCGGAGACCCGCCGCCACCGGACCGCGCTACTCGGCGGTGTCGGTGGCGATGCGCAGCGTCGAGATCAGCTCGGCGGGCTTGTAGACGGCCTGCCCCACGGCGGCGGAGAACGCCGCGAGCATGTGCAGGTAGACCGCCGGGTCGCCGTTGCTCAGCCGCTCGGCGGCGGCCTCCTCGCCCACCGCGTAGGCCTCCCAGGCGGTGATCACGGCGAACTCGACCTCGGGCGGGAGCATGTCGGCGACCGCGGCCGCCACGGCGTCGCGGGAGTCGGCGGGTTTCCACACCACCCCGGTCTCCTCGACGCGGCGCGCCAGGAAGGCCGCGAAGACCTTCAACTCCGAGACCGTGCCGTCGGTGTCGGCCGCGGCCTCCTCGGCGGTGCGCGCCAGCAGGTCGCGGTCCTTGCGGACGTAGGAGTCGACCAGGGCGATGGCGAGCCGCTTGGTGCGGTCGGTGTCCTCAGTGCCAGGCATACCCCCATGATGCCCAGTGCGGCCGACGTGATGGGCACGCCGGGCCGCCCGGAGCGGCGGCGGCCCGCCCCGGCGAAGCGGAGCGGGACCGGACGGAACGGGTCCTCCCGTCCGGCTCCCTACTGGAACTTCGGGCGCAGCGGCATGTGGGCGTCGGTGCCGTCGAGCTTGACGCCCAGGATCTGGTGCAACTGCACGACGTTGCGCTCGAAGCCGAGCACGCAGCCGGCCATGTACAGCCGCCAGACGCGCGCGGTGCCCTGGCCGACCTCGCGCACCGCCGCGTCCCAGTTGCGGTCGAGGTTGGCGCACCACTGGCGCAGCGTCAGCGCGTAGTGCTCGCGCAGGTTCTCCTGGTGGCGGATCTCGAAACCGGCGTCGTTCATCTCCTGCTGGATCTCGGCCGGCCCCTCCAACTCGCCGTCGGGGAACACGTAGCGGTTGATCACGCCGTCGCGGTGCATGGGCGGCAGGTCGTTGCGCGGCCGGGTGATGCAGTGGTTGAGCAGCCGGCCGCCCGGCTTGAGCTTGGCGTAGAGGCCGGCGAAGTAGCCCGGCAGATTCTTCTTGCCGATGTGCTCGGTCAGGCCGATGGAGCTGATCCGGTCGTAGGCGCCGTCGGGGACGTCGCGGTAGTCCATGTGGCGGACCTCCGCGAGGTCGGACAGGCCCTCCTGGGCGATGCGCTTGCTCGCCCACTCCGCCTGCTCCTTGGACAGGGTGACGCCCAGCGCCTTGACCCCGTACTTCTTGGCGGCGTGGCGCACCATGCCGCCCCAGCCGCAGCCGACGTCCAGGAGCCGCATGCCCTCGCGCAGGTCGAGCTTGCGGGCGACCAGGTCGTACTTGGCCTCCTGCGCCTCCTCCAGGGTGGCGTCCGCGGTGGGGAACACCGCGCAGGTGTAGGTCATGGACGGACCCAGGACCAGTTCGTAGAAGGCGTTGGAGACGTCGTAGTGGTGGTGGATGACCTCGGCGTCGCGGCCCTTGGCGTGGCGGGTGCCCAGGTTGAACAGCCGCGTGGGCAGGACCTCCTGGGGCGGCGGAGGCACCCGGTTGACGAACTTGACCCAGCCGATGCTGCGGGCGATCCTGGCCATCTCCAGCGGCGACAGCCGGTGGCCCTCGCTGAAGGTGACGTCCGCCATCCGCTTGAGGGCGGTGTACATGTCGCCCTCGACGTCGATGTGGCCCGACACGTAGGCCCGGGTCAGCCCGAGTGCGCCCGGGGACTGCGCGAGGTAGTTGAGCGCCACCGGTGTGCGCACGACCACCGCGGTGTCGCTGGTGGGGTCTCCGGCGGTGCTGCCGTCGTAAGCGCGGAAGTGTACGGGCGCGTCCTGGCCGACGACGCGTTCGAAGATCTCCGCTAACCGCATGGTTGTTGTTCCCTTCTCACCCACGTCGCCCACGCGGTGGGCAGGCGTGTCACCTGTTTCCGACGCACTTGGCGTAGAGGTCGAGGAGCCGCCCGTCCGGGTCGTAGGCGTGCTTGAGCCGGCGGTAGCCCTCGCCGTTGTAGAGCCGCCAGAACTCGTCCTCGGCGTAGAAGGCGTCCGAGTACAGCGACTTGTGGCCGCCCAGCCGGGCGACCTCCTCCTCCACGAGGCGGTTGTGGTGGGCCCGGCGCTGACCGGGACGCATGGGGACCATTCCCCAGAAACCAAAGTTGATGTAGAGGCGGTCCTGCTCAAGTGGGTAAAGAGGCCACACATGGGACTGCCCCTCGGCCGGGCGCGCGGTCTCGCGCAGCCGCAGCGGGCACATCCAGACCGGCGACATCCCGATCTCGGAGTGGAAGAAGTCCAGGAACTCCGCGCCGCGCTCGACGCCCACCTCGATGTCCTGGATCACCGGCTCCTGCTGCGGGCGGCCGCGGTAGAGGTTGAGCAGCCGGCTGAAGTCGGTGCGCCGGTCCAGCGCCACCAGCTTGCGGTAGACGTCGGAGCGCTTGAGGGAGCGCGGCCACACCCGCCGCACGGTGGGGTTGCGCAGCCCGAACGCGCCCGAGCACCAGAACCAGTCGGTGTCCCAGCGCCACAGGTAGTCGTGCACCGTCAGGTAGTCGCCCGGCCCGGTGCCCGCGTAGCGCGGGATGGAGGTGTAGTAGATGTCGGTGCCGGTGTAGTCGCTGGTCCAGGGCGCGCGGTCGACGAACGTGGCCAGCGTGAGGTACAGCTCGTCGGGCCCGAACGCCACCCCGTCCACGAAGTCGACCCGCCGGCCCTCGTGCTCGGCGTCGGCGCAGATCCGCCCGAAGGCGTCCATGGCCTCCTTGGCGTCGCCGAACCGCAGGTGGCGCAGGTGCACGTAGGGCTTGACCGGCTCCAGCTCGATGCGCAGCCGCAGGCTGTAGCCCAGGGTGCCGTAGGAGTTGGGGAACCCGTAGAACAGCTCGCGGTGCTCGTTGTCGGGGCGCGCCACCACGGTCTCGCCCGCGCCGGTGAGGATCTCGATCTCGCGCACCGACTCGTGCGGCAGGCCGTTGCGGAACGACGAGGACTCGATCCCCAGGCCGGTGACCGCGCCGCCCAGCGTGATGGTGCGCAACTGCGGCACCACCAGCGGCATCAGGCCGTGCGGCAGGGTGGCCGCCACCAGGTCCTCGTAGGTGGTCATGCCGCCGACCTCGGCCACGCGCTCGGCGGGGTCCACCGACAGCACCGAGGTGAACGCCGAGACGTCCAGCCGGGCGGTGGCGGCGGACTCGCGGAAGCGGAAGAGGTTGGAGGTCGGCTTCGCCAGGCGGACAGGGGCGTCGGCCGGCAGCCGCGCGTAGTCGCGCCGGAGCCGCTGGACGGCCTCGACGTGGTCGGCGAAGTCGTGCTCGGAATGCTGACGAATCCCACTCACCCGCTTCTGTGCCAGGCGGCGCCGCGCGCCGTCGTCGTCGCTGCTGACCTGTGCCGACGATTGCCAAGGCCGCCAGACAGCCTATGCCTACCCGCCAGTAGGGCGTTTCAGCGCCCCCCGGGGCGGGCCGTCGCCGGCACAAACCCCCATTGTGTCGGGCCGCCCCCGTGCCCGCCATGACCGCCGGGCCGCCGAACCGCCGCGCCCGCCCGGCCGGCGCGGCGCGCCGGGCGGGCGGCGTGGCGGGCCGGGCGGGCGGCGTGGCGGGCGGGCGGCGTGGCGGGGGTGCGAGGCGGCGGAGCGGAGGGGTGCGGCGGGCGCGCCGCGCGGGGCCGGGCGCATAGGATCGGCTGACGTGCGCATCGCCTTCGTCGACTCCGGGATCGGGATGCTGTCCACGGCCGCCGCGCTGCGCGCGGCCCGGCCCGACGCCGATCTGTTCCTGTCCATGGACCCCGACCACATGCCGTGGGGCCCGCGTACGCCCGACGAGGTGGTCCAGCGGGTGCTCGCCGGCGCCCGCGCGGCCCGCGACGCGGCCGGCGCGGCGCTGGACGCCATCGTCGTGCCGTGCAACACCGCCTCGGTGCACGGGCTGAGCGCGCTGCGCGCGGAGTTCGAGCCCGGCGTGCCGGTGGTGGGCACGGTGCCGCCGATCAAGCCCGCCGCCGCGCTGGGCGGCCCCGTGGCGGTGTGGTCCACCGTGGCGACCTCGCGCAGCCGCTACCAGGCCGACCTGGTCGAGCGGTTCGCCCCCGGGCTGGCGGTGACCGCCGTGGCCTGCGCCGGGCTCGCCGAGGCGGTGGAGTCGGCCCGGCCCGAGGAGGTCGAGGCGGCCATCGCCTACGCCGCCGAGCGCACCCCCGCCGACGTCGCCGCCGTGGTGCTGGGCTGCACCCACTACGACCTGGTCGGCGAGCGGATCGCGGCGGCGCTGGGCGGTACGGCGGCGCTGTTCACGGCCGCCGACGCGGTGGCGGCGCAGACCCTGCGCCGCCTCGGCCTCGCGCCCGCGCCGGAGCTGGCGCCGACGGGCACCGTGACCGTGCTGGCCAGCGGGCGCCCGGCCGACCTGCCGCCGGCGGCGCTGGCCTACGCGCCCGGCGCCGACCTGGCGGGCGTGCCCCAGCCCTGAGCCCGGGCGCCCGGCGCGCTCACCGGGCGGCCGGCACGGTCGCGGCGGGGTCGCGCTCGGCGGCGGGCGAATCGTCGGGCACCGGCGCGGCCACCTCGGCGGCCGGGGCGGCGGGAGCGGCGGCACGGGTGTGGCCCGCCGGCGGCACCGCGTGCAGCGCGCCCTCGGTCAGCACCCGCACCAGCGCGCGCACGCCGCCGGTGTCGTTGTCGTGCAGCAGGGTCTCCAGCAGCGACAGCGCCGCCTTCTGGTCGCCGGGCGCCGAGCGCACGCGCGGCCAGTGCGCGGCGGCCGCGACGTCGGCCAACTGGAGGGTGCGCCCGACCTGGCCCAGCGCGTTGAGCAGCGAGGCGTCGTGGGGCCGGTGCTCCAGGGCCGCCGCCACCAGGTCGGCCTGGTGCTCGGGGTCGACGTCCTCGGGGCGCTGGCGGCGCAGCAGACCCAGCACGTCGGCGGCGGGGACGGGCAGCGCCACAGGCCCCCGGGCGGCGAGGTCGCGGGCCGCCTCCTCCAGGTCGGCGGCGAGGTCGGCCCCGCGCCGCACCCGGCCCAGGGCGCGGCGGGCGCGCCCGAGCGCGGCGCCGGCCGCCCAGCGGGCGCCCCGCTCCGTGGCCAGCCGCGCGCCCACCAGCGCGAGTTCCAGGCAGGGGCGGTGCGCCCCGGTGTGCTCGAAGTAGCGCGCCCATCCGGTGAGCCGCACGCCCAGGCGCCAGTCGTTGGCCAGCGCGCCGCAGGCCACCAGGTGCTCGGCGGCCTCGGCCCAGGCGCGGCGCAGGCGCGGGTGGGCGTCGGCCTCGCGGGGGTCGGGCAGGGCGGCCAGGGCGTCGTCGGCGGCCACCCGCCCGGCGCGGGCCAGCCACGCCAGCAGCCGGGCGCGCTCGGCGCGGGCGCGGCGCAGCGCGGCGGCGCGGGGCGCGCCGGCGGGCCACGCGGCGGCGGCGCCGGCCTCCACCCGCTCCAGGGCGGCCAGGGCCTCGGCGTGGCGGTCTTGGTGGCGCAGGGCGCGGACGTAGCCGAAGGCGTAGCCGAGGGTGACGTCGCGCCCCGCGGCGCGGGCCTGGGCGGCGCGCAGGTCGAGTTCGCGCACGGCCTCCTCGGGGCGCTCGTCGTCGACGAGCATGTCGGCGCGGGCCAGCACCAGCGCCTCCCAGGCGGGTTCGCCGGGGCGGACGTGGGCCAGCCCCTCGGCCGCGATGGTGGCGCGCTCCACCACGTGGCCGGGGCCGTCGATGGTGGCGTAGCAGGCCAGGACGGGCTCGGCGGCGCAGGCGGCGGGGGTGCAGGCGTGCAGGGGCGCGTCGGCGCCGGAGGCGGCGGGCGCCGGGGCGGTGCCGGACTCCGGGTCGGCGCCGCCGGGCGCACCGGTGTGCTCGGGGGGCGCGGCCCCGGGGGCGTGCGCGGCGCGCAGCCGGGCCAGCGCCTCGTGCAGGGCGGTCTCGCCCTCGGCGCGCGCGCCGGTGCGGGCGTCCAGCGCCAGGTGGGCCAGCAGCGGCGGCGCCCAGGCGGGCGCGGTGTCGGCGCGGGCCGCCCGCAGCGCCTCGGGCAGGGCCTCGGCGATGCGGGCGGCCTGGCCGTCGACCGCCATCCGGGCCAGGCGCACCAGGGTCTCGGCGAGGTCCGCGCCGCCCTGGGCGCGGAGGTCCCCCACGGCACCGGCCAGCCATCTCCACATCGCCATCGGCGCTCCCCCGTTCGCCCCCTGCCCCGCCGGGCGCCCTTTCGCCCCGGGGTGCGACCGAACGTAGCAGCGCGGTCACGCATCGCGGGCGGAAACCCGGAAAGTGGGGGCGGATTGTGCCGATAGACTCGATGCTCCGGCGCCGGTGGATATGCGCTGATCCGCGGGCGGAGCGCGGCACAAGGGACGGGAGCACGACCGTGGGATGGCGAGACCGGTTCGGACTCCGGCGGGCGAGGCGGGGCGGCAAGGCGCGCTTCGACCGCGCGGCCGAGGACTCCGACCTCCAGGCGCTGATCGATTTCCACGGCACGCGCACGGGTGTGGAGTTCTACGTCGAGCCCGAGACCTTCGCCACCGGCACCACGGCCGTGGCCGTGGCCACCGACGGCGAGTGGATCCGCCGCCGGGTCGGCTCGCCCGACGTGATCGCCCGGGTCGCCCGCAAACTGAGGGCGCCCGTCTACGATGTACACGCCGTCGGCTATCCGCAGCGGATGCGCGATTGGACCGCCCGGAACAAGCGCGGCCTGTCGATGGACGAGTAGGGGCGCGGCCCGCCGCCGTAGGCGCCCCGGCCGCCGCACCGCCACCGGCGGCGCGGTCGCCCACCGGCGCGCCCGCGGAGCCGCCGGTCCGCGGCAGGAAGGACCAGGAAGGACACCGCCAGCGCCCATGAGCACCCCGCCGCCGCCCGGACCGGGCAAGAACGGCATGCCGTCGTGGCTGCCCAGGGCGCTGCTGCTCGTGGCCTGGACCGTGATCGGGTTCGCCGTGGCGGCGTGGCTGTTCCTCCAGTTGCGCGGGCTGCTGGTGCTGCTGCTGATGTCGCTGTTCCTGGCGCTGGCCCTGGAGCCGGCGGTCAACTGGCTGCACAAGCACCGCTGGCCGCGCGGCCCGGCCACCGGGGTGGTCATGCTCGGCGTGGTCGTCGTGGTGGTGGTGTTCTTCTCGGTACTGGGCTCGATGCTGGTGGGCCAGGTGCTGGAGTTCGTGGACCAGGTGCCCGCCATGAGCCGCGGGCTGCTGAACTGGGTGAACGTCACCTTCCACACCGACTTCTCGCCCAACACGCTGCTCAGCGAGATCACCGACGCCACCGGCCTGATCAACCAGTACGCCTCCAGCGTCGCCGAGAACGCCTGGGGCGCGGGCACCACCCTGCTGGTGCTGCTGTTCAACGGGCTTACGGTGGCGCTGTTCACCTTCTACCTGACCGCCGACGGCCCCCGGTTCCGTCGCACCATCTGCTCGGTGCTGCCGCCGCGCACCCAGCGCGAGGTGCTGCGCGCCTGGGAGATCGCCATCAGCAAGACCGGCGGCTACATCTACTCCCGCGCGCTGCTGGCGCTGATCGCCACGCTCGCCCACTACCTCGCCCTTGCGGTTCTGGACGTCCATTACGCCTTCGCGCTCGCGCTGTGGGTGGGCGTCCTGTCCCAGTTCATCCCGACCATCGGCACCTACATCGGCGGTGCCGTGCCGGTGCTGGTGGCGCTGATGCAGGGCACGTGGCCGGCCCTGTGGATGCTCATCTTCGTGGTGCTCTACCAGCAGTTCGAGAACTACCTGCTCCAGCCCCGCATCACCGCGCGCACCCTGGACATGCACCCGGCCGTGGCCTTCGGCGCGGTGATGGCGGGGGCGGCGATCATGGGCGCGCCCGGCGCGCTGCTGGCGCTGCCGGCGGGCGCGAGCCTCCAGGCGTTCCTGGGGATCTACATCCGCCGCTACCAGGTGGCCGAGCACCCGCTGCTGGACGCACCGGAGGCCGGCGCCGAACCCGACGCGCCGGGGGACGCGCAGCCGCCGGCCGGCCCGCGCCGGCAGGGCTCCTCGGCCCGCCCCTCCGGCGAGGACGGGAACCCTACATCAGGCTGAGCGCCCCGGGCCAGCCCCCCGGCGCGCGGCCGCTCCGGGGCCGGGCGTTTTTGGTCATTGATGACGACAGTTTGCCGGAACTCCTTCAGCGGCCGGGTTCCATAATCAGGGGTTCCCATCGCATACTCGCCTGGGAGGGGGACTGAAGGATGAAGCAGGATCTCACCGCTTTGTGCTGCGAATGCGGCACAAGCCGGCCGGTCAGCGCCTACCGCGCCATCGGCGAGGCCCAGTCGGCCTACGGGCTGGCCCGCTGCGTGGTCTGGCGCGCCTGCCGCACCTGCGGATACCGCACCTACCACGCCTACCTGCGCGACGACCCCGACCGCGACGAACTCGAGGACGCGCTCAAGCTGGACGACGCCCTGGCCGCCGAGGCGCTCGACGAGGAGATGGAGCAACTGCGGCTGTGCGGGGTCGACGTCGGCCACGCCCCGGTGCCCGCCATCTGGGACGGCCAGCCCGTGGGAATGGTCACCCAGCGGCTGACCGACCACTCCTACGCGATCGTGCTGGACCCCAACGCGTCGCTGGTGGCCCGCCTCAAGCTCATCGACCTGATGTGGAACGAGCTGTCGATCGGCGACAACGACGACCGCTGGTACATCCACCCCGCCGACGAGGACACCCCCGGCTACGCGGTCCGGCTGTTCGGCTACCGCGTGCGCCGCTGACCGCACCCGCCGCGCCCGCCCGCCGCACCGGTCACCCGGGCACCGGAGCGGCCGCCAGCCGCCGCAGGGCCGCGCGGGCGACCTCGGGGTCGGTCGTGCCCCAGTAGGGCGGCAGCGAGGACCGCAGGAACCCCCCGTAGCGCGCGGTGGCCAGCCGGGGGTCGAGCACCGCCACCACCCCCCGGTCGTGGACCGACCGCAGCAGCCGGCCCGTGCCCTGGGCCAGCAGCAGCGCCGCGTGGGTGGCCGCCACCGCCATGAACCCGTTGCCGCCGCGCGCGCCCACCGCGCGCTGGCGCGCCGAGGCCAGGGGGTCGTCGGGGCGGGGGAAGGGGATGCGGTCCACGATCACCAACTGGAGCGAGCGCCCGGGGACGTCGACCCCCTGCCACAGCGACAGGGTGCCGAACAGGCACGCGGACTCCTCGGCGGCGAACTCCTCGACCAGGCGGCCGGTGGAGTCGTCGCCCTGGCACAGGATGCGGACGTCGAGGCGGTCGCGCAGCTCCTCGGTGGCCTGGGCGGCGGCGCGCATCGAGGAGAACAGGCCCAGCGCGCGCCCGCCGGCGGCCTCGACCAGTTCGGCGATCTCGTCGATGTAGCGGGGGTCCAGGCCGTCGCGACCGGGCGGGGGCAGGTGCCGGGCCACGTACAGGATGCCGCTGCGGGCGTGGTCGAAGGGCGAGCCGACGTCGAGGGCGCGCCAGCGGGGTTCGCCGGCGGAGGTGTGGGAGTCGTCGGGCTCGGCGGCGCCGGGAGCGGCGGCGGCGCCGGAGGCGGCCTCCTCGGCCCCGTCGTCCGTCCCCGCCGCGCCGGTGCCGGCGGTGTCGGCGGCCGGCGGTACGGCGCGCGCGGGCGCCGGGCCGGTGGACTCCCGGCCCAGGCCCCACTGCGCGGCCAGCGGGCCGAAGGACCCGCCCAGGGCCAGCGTGGCCGAGGTCAGCACGGTGGTGCGGTCGCCGAAGAGGCGTTCGCGCAGCAGGCCGCCCACCGCCAGCGGCGCCACGTGCAGGGTCGGCGCGTGCTTGGGGCCCTTGGCCAGCCACACGACGTCGTGGCGCTCGCGCAGCGGGGGCTCGAAGGACTCCAGGATCCGCACGGCGGTGTCGTGCAGCTCCTCCAGGGCGGCCAGCGCCTGCTTGCGCCGCGCGGCGTGGTCGGGGTCCTGCTCGCCGGAGGCCGAGCGCACGGCGCTGAGGCAGGTGTGGGCGGAGTCGCGGACGGCGGCGACAGCGCCGGCCAGGGAGTCGGGCAGGTGGTCCAGGCGGCCGGCCTCGGCGTCGGCGAAGACCAGGGCCAGGCCGTCGGCGGACTCGCTCAGCCGCTCGGTGAGGTCGGCGTCGCACAGCCGCGCGGCGCGCTTGGCGGCCGCGGCGACCACGCGTTCGCCGAGTTCGCCGGTTGCCACGGAGGTGACGCGGTCGACCAGTTCGTGGGCCTCGTCGATCATCAGCACGCGGTGCTCGGGCAGCAGTTGGTAGCCCTGCATGGCCGAGATGGCCAGCAGGGCGTGGTTGGTGACGACGATGTCGGCGCCCGAGGCGTCGGCGCGCGCCTGCTCGGAGAAGCACTCCTGGCCGAAGGGGCAGGCGGCGGCGCCCACGCACTCGTTGGCCGACACCGACACCTGGCGCCAGGCGAGGTCGCTGACGCCGGGCACGAGTTCGTCGCGGTCGCCGGTGACGGTGTCCTCGGCCCATTCGTGCAGCCGCTTGACCTGGCGGCCCAGCGACGAGAGCTGGCGGGGGTCGAACAGCTCGGTGTCGTCGGGGTCGGCGGTGTCGGCGCCGTGCACGCGGTGGCGGCACAGGTAGTTGCGGCGGCCCTTGAGGATGGCGAAGGTGGGTTCGCGGCGCAGCAGCGGCGCCAGCGCGGCCCCGAGCCGGGGGAGGTCGCGGTCGATGAGCTGGCGCTGGAGGGCGAGGGTGGCGGTGGAGACCACGACGGTGGTGTCCTCGGCCACGGCGTGGCGCAGTGCGGGCACCAGGTAGGCCAGCGACTTGCCGGTGCCGGTGCCCGCCTGCACGACGAGGTGTTCGCCGGTGTCGATGGCGGTGGCGACCGCCTCGGCCATGGCGACCTGGCCGTCGCGCCGGGCGCCGCCGAGGGCGCGCACGGCGGCGTCCAGCAGGGTGTCGACGTCGGGAATCTCAGCCACGCGTGCGACAGTACCGCCTGCCACCGACGGCGCGGGCCGGTTGTGCACAGGCCGGCCCCGGTGCCGGGGCGGGCGCCCGTGCTAGCGGCGCTCCACCTCGACGGTGATGTCCTCGTGGAGGAAGCAGAGGTGGTCGCGCACGTCGAGCGCCTCATGCAGCGGGTCGGGCAGGGACCACGCGACGTCGGGGACCTCGCGGCCGTCAACCCGCAGGTTCCAGTAGACGGTGCGCCCCTTGTAGGGGCAGTGGGTGACCGTCTCGCTGGGCACCAGGTACTCGCGGCGGACGTCGCCGGGCGGCAGGTAGTGGCGGTTGGGCAGCCCGGTCTCGCTGAGCAGTTGGGGCGCGGCGGACTCCGCGAGCACGAGGTCGCCGTAGGAGACGCGCACGGCGGCCGAGGTGGGGCGGGTGTCGACCCGGTGGTAGGGGTCGCGCAGGTGGCCCCGCACCTCCTGGTCCTCGTCGTACCAGGTGTCGGCGGCCGACCAGTACAGCGCCGAGAGCCCGCGCAGCCACGCGGCCTCGGCCGGGGGCTCGGGGTAGGTCCACACCGCGTTCTCGACCACGCGCTCCCCCACCCGCAGGTGGTGGTAGGCGGCGTCGCCCTTGTAGGGGCAGTGGGTGGTGTGGGCGCTGGACTCGAGCAGGGCGGGGTCGATGTCCTGGGTGGGCACGTAGAGTTGGGGCGGCAGCGAGGTCTCGTGCAGCAGGGCGCCCCGGAGGGTGTCGAGCACCGTGCGGCCGGCCAGCTCGGCGCGCACCCGCCGCGGGAACGGGTGCAGCAGCAGCGCGTGGCGCGGGCTCTCCAGCCGGTAGTTCACCGTGGCGGGGGCGTTGCGCGCCAGCGGGCCGCCGCCCATGGTCAGCGACATCCGGGGTCTCCTTCAGAGCGTTGATTCGACCAACGGGCGGGTCATACCCTCCGGCGGCGCGGCTCACCCCCGGCGCGGGCCGTGGGATCGGCGGTCCGCGCCGGCCGGGGCGGGGGCGGCGCCGGAGGCGGTGGGGCAGGGTGGGAGCGGGTAAGCGGGGGCGGGTCAGAGCCAGTCGCCGTCGCGGTAGGGGTCGGCGGAGCGCCAGGTGCGGTCGTCGCGGGGGGCGTGGCGGAGGTCGTCGTCCAGTCCGGACTTGCGGGACCGGCCGAGGTAGAGGGCGGCACCGCCGCCGCCCAGGGCGGCCAGGCCGGTCGCGATCAGGCCGGCCAACGCGCTTCCGGCCACGGGCAGGCGGCCGTCGGGGGAGGTCACCGGGGGGCCGCCGGCGGGGTCGGTGGAACCGGTGGGGATGTCGTCGAGGTCGGGGACGGGTGCCGAGACGGTGGGTCGGGGCACGGGGTCGTCGGCGGGCACGGACCCGCTCCCTCCCCCGCTCTGCTCCTCGCCGCCGGAGCGGTCCGGCGCGATGTCGGGCTCGGGTGTGCCGGGGTCGGGGCCGGTGTCGGCCGGGGAGTCGTCGGTGGCCGGTGAGGCGGGGTCGGCGGAGCCGTCCTGCTGCCCGCCGCCGCTGCCCCCGCTGCCGCCGCCGGGCGGGCCTGTGGGCTCGGGGCCGGTGGCGCCCGTGGTGGGCGGTTCGGGGGTGTCGCCGGCGGTGGAGGGGTCGGTGTCGGGGGTGTGGACGGAGACTCCGGTGAAGTCGACGCCGTAGTCGAAGCCGTCGATCCGCGCGCCGTCGGCGTTGAGGCGGTCGACCTCGAAGCGCAGCGACAGCCACGCCGAGGCGGTGCCGGGGCCGTCCCCCCGGCCGCCGGAACCGGGTTCGCGCTCGCGCCGCTCGGCGCTGACGCGCACGCTCAGCGTGCCCCGGCCCAGGTCGGTGGTGAAGGTGTCGGTGTGGCGGCCGTCGGCGAGGTCGGCGGGGGCGCCGAGGATCTCCAGGCCCTCCACGGCGATGTCGGCGCCCAGCCCGCCGGAGGGGGTCCACCAGGCGGAGGAGGCGGCGGAGTCCAGCGCGACCAGGGCCGCTCCGCCGAAGGCGGTGCTCAGCGGCACCCCCAGGGGGTCGCCGCCGCGTCCGGCCGGCTTGCAGTCGGGGGCGAAGCTGACGTCGGTGATCCCCGCCGCCGCGGTCAGGCGGTCGCCGTCGCGGGTGACGGTGCTGTAGGCCGAGGCGGGCCGGTGGCTGAAGTGGCGGACGGTGGCGACGTGGTCGGGGTCGGCCGACCAGTCGGCGGTGACGGAGCCGTCGGCGGGGCCGGTGCCGATCTCGCCGACCGCCCCGGAGCGGCACCACTCCACGGCGGCGATGCGGGCGGTGGCGGAGGGGTGGTCAGGATCTCCGGGAAGGAAGGGGGTTATGGGGTCGGCGGCTGCGGGCAGGATGGCCGAGAACGCGAGCGCACCCGCGACGCCGGCGGCGCCGAGGAGGCGGCCCGCGGTACCGCGGCGGGACCGAATGGGGGAATTCGAGGTCACGGTCGTCCTCTGCAAGGTCAACGACCACGGGGCCGGGCGGCGGTTCCGGGGGGAGCCGCTCGGGGGTCCGCGGCCGTTCAACGGGGCTACTCCGAACTTACATTCCGCGCCCGGTATCCCATAGCCGGGCGGTGCCGGGACGGCGGCGCGCCCGGCGGCCCCCGGGCGCGGACCGCCACGGCCCGACGGTTCCGCCCCGCTAGACGACCGGGCGGTGGCGCGGGTTCCCGCCCGCCCCGTGGCGCCCGCCGCACCTCCGCGAACGAGGCCGGCGCCGAGCAACGGGCCGAGGAACGGCGGGGAACGCTGAAGGGGGGCGCCGATCGGGGCCCGGACACGAAAAAGCCCCGCCATGGGGCGGGGCGATCTCGCGTGTGTGTCGACTTCTGTGCGACTTGTGGAGCTATGGGGATTCGAACCCCAGACCTCCTCCATGCCATGGAGGCGCGCTACCAACTGCGCCATAGCCCCGTAGTGCGTTCAGTCTAACGGACCCGCGGAGTGCCCTGACCCATCCGGTGAGGTACACGTCGCGCCGGCGGCGCGTGATCGGGCCTGGCTGCCGTTGGATCCCAGGGCGGGTGGTTGGCGCAGGCCCCGAAGCGCGCCGCTGCGCGGCCTACGTTCCCGCCACTGGTGCTGGTTGTAGAGACCGACTCTCCGCAGCGCTGTCCCGCGCAGAGGCGGGCGCCGACCTCCTGGTGCGCCCGTCGCCGCCCGGCCATCCGCCCCGAAACCGATGGACCGCGCCCGGCCTCGCACCTCGTCTCGGCGCCCCTACGCCACCCCGATTGGGATGGAAAACAATGAGGCGACCCGGCCGGCAAGCAAAGCTTGCAAGCAGGATCGCCCTGAGACGCACCGACTCAATCGAGTGGAGCTATGGGGATTCGAACCCCAGACCTCCTCCATGCCATGGAGGCGCGCTACCAACTGCGCCATAGCCCCGCGTTCACCAGCATATTACCGGAACTTGGGGGCGGGTGCGCCCGCGTCTTGCAGGGCCCTGCGGTCCTCGGGTTCCGGGCGGGCCCAATAAAGTGGAGTGGTGTCCCAGTCCAAGCTTGAGATCCAGATGCTGCACGACCGCCTGCTGGTCCGCGAGATCCCCGAGAAGGGCGAACGCCGCAGCAGCGCCGGTCTGGTCATCCCCGACACCGTGAAGATGGCGACCCGGCTGGTGTGGGGCGAGGTCTGCGGGGCCGGCACCGGCGCCCGGCACGTCAAGACCGGCGACCGGGTGCTGTTCAACCCCGAGGACCAGAGCGAGGTCGAACTGCACGCCGAGCGCTACCTGGTCCTGCGGGAGCGCGACATCCACGCGGTGGCCAACGAGGCGCCCGAACGGGGCACCGGCCTCTACCTTTGATGCGCGGCCGGACGGCCGCGCCCAGGCCGTCTCGGGTGAGCGCCGTCGCGGACGAGGGCGGCGAGGCGGTTGGTGTCAGCATGCCGGCACCCGCACACCAGCTCGGAGGCCCTTTGTGTAGCCGTGGGTGGGAGTTCCGAGGCGACTGCTCGGATTCGGTGGCGGCCCGCTGGGGAGGGCGCCGAGTCGCGTCAGTCTTGTTGAAGCGGTGCGTGCGTCCTGTTGGACCGGGTCACCAGGGGAGGTTCACGTTCTCCCAGAGGGTGAAGGTGCCGGAGGGGCCGTCGGGTCCGAGGCGGGCGACCCGGACCACCTCGCGGGCGGCGTCGGCGACGGATTCCGTTCCCTCGAAGTTGACCAGTGCGGTGTTCGCGAAGCCTGGTGAGACGAGGTTGACCTTGATGCCGGTGTTCTCCAGTTCGATCATCATTGAGAGCGTCACTGCGTTGAGCGCTGTCTTCGAGGCGGCGTAGACGGGTTCGAAGGCCGGGTGAAGAGGGGAGCGCGGATCGGCGACGGTGGTGAGTGATCCCAGTGCGCTGGTGACGTTGACGATGCGCGCGTCCGGTGACTCCCGCAGCAGCGGCAGCATGGCCTGATAGACCGCCAGCGCGCCGAAGACGTTGACCTCCCAGACGGCCCGCACCTCGTCCAAGGAGACAATGCTGGGCTTGGACGCCGCGCGTAGTTCGGCCATGCCGGACATCTGGGCGTGAGTGGTGGAGATGGCGGCGTTGTTCACCAGCAGGTCGAGTCGGCCGGCCTTCTCGCGGATCTGATCGGCGGCTGCGGCGATCGAGGCGGCATCGGTTACATCGAGCCGGACTGCGACCGCACCCTCGCCGATCTCGGCAGCCGCGGTCTGACCTCGAGCGAGATCGCGGGACCCGATGAAGACCGCGGCTCCGTCTGCGGCCAGTTCCTTGGCGACCTGTTCACCCATTCCTTGGTTGGCTCCGGTGATCAACGCGACGCGGTTCGCAGGCACAGGGCCTCCTCCAAGCTGGTGTGGCAATGCTCAATGGGCAGCTCGCGAGATCACTATGAGGGTCCCTCGGCTTAGGGGGAAGGCCACCTCGCTCCTGGGAGTGACAGGACCAGTCAACCCCGCACCGCCGGAACTACCATTGACCGATGGTGAACGGCTCTGATGGAAGTGGCGCCAACAGCTTGGGTGATTACCTGCGAGCACGGCGCGGACTGGTCTCCCCGGCGGCTGTCGGCTTGCCTGAGGACGAACGGCGTCGGGTGCCGGGGCTGCGCCGCGAAGAGGTGGCCATGCTCGCAGGCATCAGCTCGGACTACTACCTGCGTCTGGAACAAGGGCGTAACAGGAACCCCTCGGTGCAGGTACTGGAAGCTCTCGCCCGGGTGCTACAGCTTGACCAGCCCGCTACTGAACATGTTTTCGCACTCGGCGCGACGGCCCCACGACCGCGTCGCAGAACCCGGCGCCGCGAAGCGGTCACCCCCAGGATCGTTGAGCTCGTCGGCTCGATCAGCTTCCCCGCGTTCGTCACCGGGCGGTATCTCGACGTGCTCACCAGCAACCCGCTCGCCATCGCGCTGTCGCCGGCGTTCAGACCAGGTGTGAACCTGCTGCGCGAGGTTTTTCTCAACACGGACGAGCGCGTACACCTTGATCAGCGCGAAATGGTCGCCATGTTCCGCAAGCGCATCGGGGCGGATCTCGACGATCCGCGGATCGCAGAGCTCGCCGGAGAACTCTCCGCAGCCAGCGAGGCGTTCCGTCAAGCCTGGGCACGCCACCACGTGGGACCGGTCAGGGGCGGGCCCGTCCGCATCGACCACCCACAGGTCGGTCCAATGGAGCTGAACATCTCCAAGCTCGCCGTCGACGACACCGGCGACCAACTACTGGTGGTCTACCATCCCACCGATGCGCATCCAGAAAGCGCCGACCGGCTCGCCCTGCTCACATCCCTGACCGAATCGCCGCGACCGCGAGCGAAATACCGCACACACCCCTAGCGCCGGCCACATCGGAGCCCGGAATATCAAGATCAGAACAGCAGCACGTCGCAGGCTCAACCCGCCTTGTTCGCACGACCACCGTCGAAGAAGACGAAACCATACCGAGTCCCAGCGGAACCAGGCAGCCACAGTCCTCGCCCACCCATCACGGCGGAAGCTCAGCCCCTCAAAAGGGGCCGGACGCGAACATGCCCCGCAGCCGGGCGGGGCATGGTGGCAACTTCTCAACTGAGGTGGAGCTATGGGGATTCGAACCCCAGACCTCCTCCATGCCATGGAGGCGCGCTACCAACTGCGCCATAGCCCCGAACGGGTGCCGCCTGAGGTTTCTCCACCTCGGCAGCACCAGAACAATAGCGGAAACCGGCTCCCACGTCGAAACGGATAACCGGCGCGGCACCCGCCGCCGCTTCGGCGTCGCCCCCCGCCCTCCTCGGCGGCCGGGGCGTCGCCTCAGCGGTCGTCGCTGAGGGGGTGGGTCTCCGGCAGGCTGGTGGCGTTGTGCTCCAGCAGGCGCCAGGCGTCGCCCCGGGGGCCCAGCACCGACCAGGCGCAGTTGCCGATCGGGCCCAGGGCCTGGCGGATCTCCGGCGGCAGGCCGATCATCCGGTTGATGCCCGCGCGCAGCGCCGCACCGTGGCCGACCACCACCAGCAGGCCGCCCTCGGGCACGCGCGGCAGGGCGCGCAGGATCGCCTCCTGCACCCGCTCCCCCACGGCCAGGATGTCCTCGCCGTCGGGGATCTCCATGCGGGCGTTCTCCTCGGGCCAGCGCTCGCGGATCTCGGGCGTGGTCAGCCCCTCCCACTGGCCGCCGAACCGCTCCCGCAGCCCCTTGTCCAGCTCCACCCGCAGCCCGGTGGCCCGGGCCAGGAACCCGGCCGTGGTGGCCGCCCGGCTGAGGTCGGAGGACACGATGGCGTCGGGCCGCAGCCGCGCCAGCAGCCCGGCGGCGCGCTCGGCCTGGGCCAGCCCGCGCTCGTTGAGCGGGATGTCGGTCTGGCCCTGGAAGCGCTTCTCGGCGTTCCACGCGGTCTGCCCGTGCCGCCAGCACAGGACGCGGCGGGTCTCGACCGTGTCGGCCACGGCCCCGCCGCCGCCCGCGGCCGGGGTCGCGGCGCTCACGCCCCGTTCGCCTCGGAGCGGCGGGCGCCCTGCGCGGACTCCGGCAGCCCGATGCGCGGGCAGTCCTTCCACAGCCGCTCCAGGCCGTAGTGGCCGCGCTCCTCCTCGTGCTGGATGTGCACGACGATGTCGGCGTAGTCGAGGAGCACCCAGCGGCCGTCGCGCTCCCCCTCGCGGCGGACCGGCTTGACGCCGCCCTCCTTGCGCAGCCGCTCCTCGACCTCGTCCACGATGGCGCGGACCTGGCGGTCGTTGGGCGCCGAGCACAGGACGAACGCGTCGGTGATGACGAGCTGGTCGCTGACGTCGTAGGCGATGATCTCCTGGGCGAGCTTGTCGGCCGCCGCCTCGGCGGCGATGTTCACGAGCCCGACGGCCCGTTCGGTGGCGGACACGATGTCGCAGCAGCCTCTCTTGGGCGGCTACCCCGCGTCGAGGTAGAGCCCGGTCTTGGTGATGTAGCGGACGATGCCGTCGGGCACCAGGTACCAGATCGGTTCGCCCTTGCGGACGCGCTCCCGGCACTCCGACGACGAGATCGCCAGGGCCGGGACCTCCACCAGGCTGACCTTGCCGTCGGGCAACCCGGAGTCGGTGAGCCGGTGCCCGGGGCGGTTACAGCCTACGAAATGCGCGAGATCGAAGAGTTCATCCACGTTGTGCCAGCTCAGAATAGCGCCCAGGGCGTCGGCGCCGGTGATGAAGAACAACTCGATCTCGGGGCCGTAGTGGCGCCGCAGCTCGCGCAGGGTGTCGATGGTGTAGGTGGGGCCCTCGCGGTCGATCTCGATGCGGCTCACGCTGAACTGGGGGTTCTCGGCGGTGGCGATGACCGTCATGAGGTAGCGGTCCTCGGCCGAGGTGACCTTGTCGAGGTCCTTCTGGTAGGGCCGGCCCGTGGGCACGAACACGACCTCGTCGAGGTGGAAGAGGTGCGCGACCTCGCTGGCCGCCACGAGGTGCCCGTGGTGGATGGGGTCGAAGGTGCCGCCCATGATCCCCACGCGGCGCGGACTCCGGCGCCGGCGCTCCGCGTGGGAGAACGCGCCGTTCGCACCGGTCGGTTCACTGGCCACGTGCCGCTCCGTTCCTCGTCTTCTCGGCGCCCCCATCGGGCGGCTCCGCCCGCCGCGCGGTCGCGCGCGTTGTGCGGATTTCGCTGGTTTTGCACGCTTTGGCACTGACTACGCCGAGACTAACCGACGCCGCCCACCCGCCCGGCTCCCTACCCCGCCGGTACCCCGAGGGGGCCGAAAAATCGCGTCATATCTCGTTGGCCGGAACCGTGGCGCCGCGCAGCCCCGACGCATAGCATGCCGACATGGCCACCAACGCTCCGGACCGCGCACGCGTCCGACTCGAAAACATAAGCTCCCGGGCCTACGAGCACCCGGCCGACCGGGGCGCGCTGGTCGCGCTGCGGTCGCTGCGCGGGTTCGACGAGGTCTTCAAGCGGCTCTCGGGCCTGTTCAACGAACGCGCCCTGCGGCTGATGTTCCTCTCCAGCGCCGTGCGGGTGAACGAGCAGCAGTTCCCCGAGGTCCACAACTACGTCCGCGACGCCGCCTACATCCTGGACCTGGACGAGGTCCCCGAGCTGTACATCCAGATGAACCCCCGGCCCAACGCCATGGCGATCGGCAGCCACAAGCCGTTCATCGTCATGACCACCGGCCTGTTCGACCTCCTCGACGCCGAGGAGCAGCGGTTCGTCGTCGGCCACGAGGTCGGCCACATCCTCTCCGGCCACGCCGTCTACCGCACCATGCTGCTCGCCCTGATCCGCCTGGCCGCCCGGGTGGCCTGGATCCCGCTGGGCTACATCGGCATCCGCGCCATCGTCACGGCGCTGGAGGAGTGGTACCGCAAGTCCGAACTCTCCTGCGACCGCGCCGGCGTGCTGGCCGGGCAGAACCCCGACGCCGCCAAGCGGGCGCTGATGAAGCTGGCCGGCGGCTCCCGCCTGGCCGAGATGAACCCCGACTCCTTCCTGGAGCAGGCGCGCGAGTACGAGCGCGGCGGCGACGCCCGCGACAGCCTCATCAAGCTGCTCAGCCTGATGGGCCAGACCCACCCGTTCGCGGTCATCCGCATGGCCGAGCTGACCCGGTGGCTGGACAACGGCGACTACCAGCGCATCATCAACGGCGACTACCCGCGCCGCGACTCCGACCGCACCGCCAACGTCGGCGAGGAGGCGCGCAGCGCCGCCAACTCCTACCGCGAGTCCTGGGAGCGCAGCGAGGACCCCCTGCTGGGCACCCTGCGCGACGTCGCCGGCAGCGCCGCCAGCGCCGGCGGCCGCATCTTCGACACCGTCGCCGACCGCTGGAAGAGCGCCGGCACCCGCCGCACCGACTCCAACGCCGGCTCCTCGTCCTCGTCCTCCTGAGGCCCGCGGGCCTGTGCCCCGCGCCCGGACCGCGCGCCCGCCATCCGACCGTTCCTGGCCACACCCGGCCGCCGCACCGCGCGGCGGCCGGGTGCACACCTCTAGCGCAGGTGGCCCTCGCCGGTCACCACGTACTTGGTCGAGGTCATCTCCTGCAAGCCCATCGGGCCGCGCGCGTGCAGCTTCTGGTTGGAGATCCCGATCTCCGCGCCGAACCCGAACTCCCCGCCGTCGGTGAACCGGGTCGAGGCGTTCACCATGACGGCCGCGGAGTCCACCCGCGACACGAACCAGCGCGCCGCCGCCTGGGAGTCGGTGACGATCGCCTCGGTGTGGGAGGTGGAGTAGCGCCGGATGTGGGCGACCGCGTCGTCCAGGGAGTCCACCACCTTCACCGCCAGATCCGCCGACAGGTACTCGGTGCGCCAGTCCTCCTCGGTGGCCGCGACCACCGCGTCGTCGTGGGCGCGCACCCGCTCGTCGCCGTGCAGGGTCACCCCCAACTCGCGCAGCGCCGCGATCGCGCGCGGCAGGAACGCGTCGGCGACCTCGGCGTGCACCAGCAGCGTCTCGGCGGTGTTGCAGGTGGACAGCCGCTGGGTCTTGGAGTTCACCGCGATGGCCAGCGCCATGTCCAGGTCGGCGGCGGAGTCGACGTAGACGTGGCAGTTGCCCTCGCCGGTCTCGATCACCGGCACCGTGGACTCCCGCACCACCGTCTGGATCAGCGAGCCGCCACCGCGCGGGATCAGCACGTCGACCAGGCCGCGGGCGCGCATCAGCGCCTGGGCGGAGTCGCGGCCCGACCCCGGCACCAACTGCACCGCGTCCAGCGGCAGGCCGGCCTTGGCCAGGGCGCCGCGCAGCACCTCCACGATGCGGGTGTTGGAGGAGTAGGCCGAGGACGACCCCCGCAGCAGCGCGGCGTTGCCGCTCTTGAGGCACAGCGCGGCGGCGTCGGCGGTGACGTTGGGCCGGCCCTCGTAGATGATCCCGATGACCCCCAGCGGCACCCGGATCTGGCGCAGCTCCAGCCCGTTGGGCAGCACCGTGCCGCGCACGACCTCGCCCACCGGGTCGGGCAGCTCGGCGATGGCGCGCACGGCGTCGGCGATGGCCCCGACGCGGTCGGCCGTCAGCGTGAGCCGGTCGATCATCGCCTCGCTCACGCCGCCGGCGCGGGCGCGCTCGACGTCCTCGGTGTTGGCCCGCACGATCGACTCGGCCTCGGCGCTCAGCGCGTCGGCCATCGCCAGCAGGGCCTCGTCCTTCACCGCGCGGCTCAGCGGCGCGAGGTCCGCCGCGGCGTCTTGGGCCCGCTCCGCGCAGGCGCGGACCTCGCGCTCGATGTCACTCATGGTGGTGTTTCGCTTTCCAGGTCGCATTAGGGGGATGGGCGCTGCCTGCGCCCAGCTTATGTCGTGGCGCGCCGAGGGCTCGGGGCGCGTTCGCCGAGGGTGCGGCGCCGCCGGGCCGACGCGAGGAGCTTTCGCGATTTCCCAGACAGTCCGGGCATCCACCGGGTACGGTGACGGCGCCAGGTTGCTCGCCGAGAGCTTAGGTGGTGTCCATGTCCGCGTGTCCCAACGGAGGAGAGCACGACTGGGTCTTAGGCCAAGACCGCAAGTTCCACTGCTCCAAATGCGGCGCCGAGAGCGCCCGCCGCCTCTGAACCGCCGGCCGACGGCATAGTCAGAGCGGCACGGCTCCGCGGGTGCCCCTCAGCGCGCCCGCGGAGCGCCCACGGCGGCGCGCGGCGCCGGAGCGACCGTGCCCTCCTCCACCACCCCGCCCCCGGAGCTGGCCCGCCAGGTCACCGGCCCGCCGAGCAGGTCGGCGAGGTCCTGCGCCCAGCGCCGCAGCGGCGCGAACCGGTCGGGTCCCGGCCGCAGCACCGTGCGCCCCCGGTAGGTCACGGCGCCCAGGGTCACCACACGGCCCTCGTACAGCAGCTCGGTGTCGAACTCGTGGGTGGCGGACATCATTGCGCCAGCCTAGTGGCGGGGCCGCACCCCCACCGGGCGACGCGCGGAGCGCGCGCCGCGCCCGCCACCGCGCCGACCAGGGCCGACCCGGGCCCAGCCGGCCCGGCCCCGGCGCGCGGGGGCGGCCCCGCGGCTAGGGCCGGCCCGGTGGCCCGGCCACCCGCTCGCCGTCGCGCACCAGCAGCACCAGGTCGTCGCGGTGCACGATCTCGCGCTCGTAGTCGGGCCCCAGCTCGCGGGCCAGCCACCGGGTGGAGCGGCCCATCAGGTCGGGGACCTCGGCCGCGTCGTAGTTGACCAGGCCGCGCGCCACCACCGTGCCGTCCTCGGCGCGCAGGTCCACGGGGTCGCCGGCCGAGAAGTCGCCCTCGACCTTGACCACCCCGGCCGGCAGCAGCGAGGCGTGGGAGCCGACGACCGCCCGCACCGCGCCGGGGTCGAGCACGATGCTGCCCCGCGCGGTGGTGGCGTGGGCCAGCCAGAGCTGCCGGGTGGAGGGCCGCCGCCGCGCCCGGGCGGTGAACAGGGTGCCCACGGGCGCGCCCGCCAGCGCGGCGCGGGCGTTGGCCGCCGAGGTCAGCACGGTGGGCACGCCCGCCTCGGTGGCGATCCGCGCGGAGTCCACCTTGGTGACCATGCCGCCGGTGCCCACCCCGCGCCGCCCGGCGCTGCCGATGTCCACGCCGTCGAGGTCGGCGGCCGCCGCCACGCGGGCGATGCGCCGCGCGCCGGGCCGGGCGGGGTTGCCGTCGTAGAGGGCGTCGACGTCGGAAAGCAGCACCAGCGCGTCGGCCCGCAGCAGGTGCGCCACCAGCGCGGCCAGCCGGTCGTTGTCACCGAAGCGGATCTCGTGGGTGGCCACCGTGTCGTTCTCGTTGACGATGGGCATGGCCCCGATGTCCAGCAGCCGGCGCAGCGTGCGCTGGGCGTTGCGGTGCTGCACCCGGCGGATCATGTCCTCGACGGTGAGCAGCACCTGGGCGGCGGTGAGCCCGTGGCGGGCGAACGCGGCGGTGTAGTGGGCGATGAGCAGGCCCTGGCCGACACTCGCCGCGGCCTGCTGGGTGGCGAGGTCGCGGGGGCGGGCGGGCAGGCCCATCGGGCCCAGCCCCGCCGCCACCGCCCCCGAGGACACCAGCACGACCTCGGCGCCGGCGGCCCGGCGCTCGGCCAGCACGTCGGCGAGTTCGCCGATGCGGTCGCGGTCGATGTCGCCGGCGGGGGTGGTCAGCGAGGACGACCCCACCTTGACGACGATCCGCCGCGCCTGGGCCAGCTCGGTCCGCCGGGCGGCGGTGTCCTCCCCTTCTTCCCGGTGTTCTGACAGTGCGTCGCGCACGTCGCTTCCCTTTTCCGTGGTGTGGTTGGCGGCTGGCTGCCTACCGCCCCCGCGCGACTAGCCCAGCCGGGAGTCGGTGCCGCGCGGGCCGATCGGGGTCGCCTCGGCGTCGATCGAGGGGTCCCAGTCGAACACCACGGAGTCGTCCTCGTCGCCGATGTAGACCTCGGCGCCCTCGGTGGCGCCGGCCTTGGCCAGCGCGGACTCGATGCCCAGCCGGTTGAGCCGGTCGGCCAGGTAGCCCACCGCCTCCTCGTTGGCGAAGTCGGTCTGGCGCACCCACCGGGCCGGCTTGTCGCCGCGGATCCGGAAGGTGTTGTCGCCCAGGGGGACCACCTCGAAGGGGGTCTCGCCGATCTCGCGCGGGCGCAGCACGACGCGGCTGGGCTCGGCCTCGGGCCGGGCGGCGCGGGCGGCCTCGACCTGCTCGGCCATGGCGAAGGAGAGTTCGCGCAGGCCGTCGCGCGCCACCGCCGAGACCTCCACGACGCGCAGGCCGCGCTCGCGCAGCATGGGCGCGACCATGTCGGCGAGGTCGCGGGCGTCGGGGACGTCGACCTTGTTCAGCGCGACGATGCGCGGCCGGTCGGAGAGGTCGATGCCGGTGGCGGCGCCGTAGGCGGCCAGCTCGGCCTCGATCGCGTCGAGGTCGCTGAGCGGGTCGCGGTCGGACTCGAAGGTGGCGCAGTCCAGCACGTGCACCAGGGTGGAGCAGCGCTCCACGTGGCGCAGGAACGACAGGCCCAGGCCCTTGCCCTCGCTCGCGCCGGGGATCAGCCCGGGGACGTCGGCCACCACGTACTGCACAGTGCCGGCCTCGACCACGCCGAGGTTGGGGATCAGGGTGGTGAAGGGGTAGTCGGCGATCTTGGGCCGGGCCGCCGACAGGGCCGCGATCAGCGAGGACTTCCCGGCGCTGGGGAACCCGACCAGGCCGACGTCGGCGATGGTCTTGATCTCCAGGCGGACGTCCAGCGCCTCGCCGGGCTCGCCCTTGAGCGCGAACCCGGGCGCCTTGCGCTTGGGCGAGGCCAGCGCGGCGTTGCCCAGGCCGCCGCTGCCGCCCTGGGCGATCACCAGGCGGGTACCGGCGCCGACCATGTCGGCGATGACCTCGCCGGCGGAGTCGAGCACCACGGTGCCGTCGGGCACGGGCAGCACGATGTCCTGGCCGTTGGCGCCGGCGCGGTGCCCGCCCTGGCCGGGCTGGCCGTTGCCGGCCCGCCGGTGCGGGCGGCGCTGGTACTCCAGCAGGGTGGCGGTGTTGCGGTCGACCTCCAGGACGACGTCGCCGCCCCGGCCGCCGTTGCCGCCGTCGGGCCCGCCCAGCGGCTTGAACTTCTCGCGGTGGACGGAGGCGCAGCCGTGCCCGCCGTCACCGGCCTTGATGTGCAAGACCGCTTCGTCGACGAAGTCAGGCATGTCTCTCTCCCCGTACCGATGCTCTGCGTTGACCAGCGTATGCGGTCGTGCGCGCGGCGGGCGGTGCCGATGCGGCCCCGCCCGGCCCGCGACACGCGTAGGGCGGGCCAGGTGACCTGGCCCGCCCTACGCGTGTTAGGTGTCGCGTGCCGCCGGCCCTACTCCGCGGGGGCGGGGGCCGGGACGATGTTGACGGCCTTGCGGCCGCGCCGGTTGCCGAACTGCACCTGGCCGGCGACCAGCGCGAACAGGGTGTCGTCGCCACCGCGGCCGACGTTGTCGCCCGGGTGGAAGTGCGTGCCGCGCTGGCGGACGAGGATCTCGCCGGCCTTGACGTTCTGGCCGCCGAAGCGCTTGACACCAAGCCGCTTGGCGTTGGAGTCGCGGCCGTTGCGGCTGGACGAAGCGCCCTTCTTGTGTGCCATCTCGCGCCCCTCCCCTACTTCTTCGTCGACTTGGAAGCGATGTCGGTGACGCGGACCTGGGTGTACTTCTGCCGGTGGCCCATGCGCTTCTTGTAGCCGGTCTTGTTCTTGTACTTGATGATGTTGATCTTGGGGCCCTTGGCCTCGCCGATCACCTCGGCGGTGACGGAGTAGCCGCTCAGCTCGGAGGCTTCGCTGATGACCTTGCCGTCCTCGACGACAAGCAGCGGCTCCCACGTGAGGGTGGCGCCGGCCTCCTCGGAGACCTTGTCGATGTTGATGACGTCATCGACGGCAACCTTCTCCTGCCGGCCGCCCGCTCGCACGATCGCGTACACCGGGGAACTCTCTTCCTGCTCGTGTGGACATCCCCCACCGCCGCAGCGAGGGGAAATGCGCTCAAAATCGACCTTCGACCCGGGCGCTCGCCCGCGGCGGCGCGAGGTCGAGAAGTAGGTCTCGGGCGCGCGAACGATTGGGGCGCGCCGACGCACCGTCCTTAAGGTTACCACCGGTGGGACGGCACCCGGCACGCGCGCACGTCGCGCGACCGCGGGGTCCGGGCCGCTCGGCGAGCGGCCCGGACCCCGGCGAAGCACGGGGGCGTGCTACGTCGCTTCGGCCACCGCCGACTCGGCGGTGGTGGTCTTGGTCCGCCGGGTGCGGCGCCGCCGGGGGCGCTGCTCGGCGGAGCTGTCGGGGTCGGCGGAGTCGGCCGCGTCGGAGTCGGCGGGCTCGCCCGGCTCGGCGGATCCGGCCGGTGCGGTGTCCGCGTCGGCCTGCGGGGCCGCCGGGGCGTCCGGCTCGGCGGCCGCGCCCTCCGCCGCCTCACCCTCGGCGGACTCCTCCTGCTTGGCCTTGCGGGAGCGACGCGCGGTGGTCTTGCCGGTCTCCTTGGCCTTGGCGGACTTCGCGGTGCGGGAGCGCTTGGCCTTGGCGGGCGCGGGCTCGGCCTCGGCCGGCTCCACCGCCTCGTCGGGCTCCTCCACGGCGTCCTCGGCCTCGACGGCGGCGGCCACCCCGGCCACCGGCTCGGGCTCGGTGCCGCCCAGCGGCTCGTCCACGGCCGGCTCGGGCGACTCCTCGGCCGCCGGCTGCTCGGCGCGGTCCTTGTCGCCCTTGCCCTTCTTCTTGCGGCCGCCGCCGCTGCCCGACCCGTTGGCCTTGACGCCCACCGGCTCGGTGGAGATCACCAGGCCGCGGCCGTTGCAGTGCTCGCAGGAGTGGGAGAACGCCTCAAGCAGGCCCTGGCCCACCCGCTTGCGGGTCATCTGCACCAGGCCCAGCGAGGTGACCTCGGCGACCTGGTGCTTGGTGCGGTCGCGCGAGAGGCACTCCAGCATTCGCCGCAGCACGAGGTCGCGGTTGCTCTCCAGCACCATGTCGATGAAGTCGATCACGATGATGCCGCCGATGTCGCGCAGCCGCAACTGGCGGACGATCTCCTCGGCGGCCTCGAGGTTGTTCTTGGTGACGGTCTCCTCGAGGTTGCCGCCCTGGCCGGTGAACTTGCCGGTGTTGACGTCGACCACGGTCATGGCCTCGGTCCGGTCGATGACCAGGGAGCCGCCGCTGGGCAGCCACACCTTGCGCTCCAGCGCCTTGGCGATCTGCTCGTCGATGCGGTAGGCGTCGAAGACGTCGCGGTCCTCGGTCCAGTGCGAGAGCCGCTCGGCCAGGTGCGGGGCGACGTAGTCGACGTACTCGCGCACGGTGTCCCACGCCTCGCCGCCGGCGACCACCAGGCTGGAGAAGTCCTCGTTGAAGACGTCGCGCACCACCCGGACGGTGAGGTCGGGCTCGCTGTTGAGCAGCGAGGGCGCGCTGGCCGAGCGGGACTTGCGCTTGATGGAGTCCCACTGGGCGGCCAGGCGCGAGATGTCGCGCTCCAGCTCCTCCTCGCTGGCGCCCTCGGCGGCGGTGCGCACGATCACGCCCGCGTTCTCGGGCATGACCTTCTTCAGGATCTGCTTGAGGCGGGCGCGCTCCTTGTCGGGGAGCTTGCGGCTGATGCCGGTCATGGAGCCGTCGGGCACGTAGACCAGGTAGCGGCCGGGCAGGCTGATCTGGCTGGTCAGGCGGGCGCCCTTGTGGCCCATGGGGTCCTTGGTGACCTGCACCAGCACCGACTGGCCCGACTTCAGCACCGACTCGATGCGCTTGGGCTGGCCCTCCAGCCCCGAGGCGTCCCAGTTGACCTCGCCGGCGTAGAGCACGGCGTTGCGGCCCTTGCCGATGTCGACGAACGCGGCCTCCATGGACGGCAGCACGTTCTGCACGCGGCCCAGGTAGACGTTGCCCACCAGCGACTTGTGCGCGGCGCGGTCGACGTAGTGCTCGACCAGGACGTCGTCCTCCAGCACCGCGATCTGGGTGCGCTCGCCCAGGCGGCGGATCACCAGGTCGCGCTTGACGGACTCGCGGCGGGCCAGGAACTCCGACTCGGTGATGATGGGCGCGCGGCGGCGGCCCTGCTCGCGGCCCTCGCGGCGGCGCTGCTTCTTGGCCTCCAGGCGGGTGGAGCCCTTGACCGACTGGACCTCGTCCTCGATCGGCTTGCCCACGCGCGGCTCGCGCACGCGCACCACGGTGTTGGGCGGGTCGTCCTGGCCGGGGGCTTCGTCGCCCTCGCCGCTGGAGCGGCGCCGACGGCGGCGGCGCCGGCGGCTGCCGGTCTCCGAGCCGGAATCGGCGCCCTCGTCGGCGGGGGCGGTGGCGGCGGGGGTTTCGGTGTCGGGCTCCTCGGCCTCGGCGGCCTCGCCGGCGCGCTCGGGCTCGCCGTCATCCTCGCCGGTGCGGGAGCGGCCCCGGCCCCGGCCGCCGCGGCGGCGGCGCCGGCGCGAGGGGCGGTCGTCGTCGGCGTAGTCGTCGTCGGTTTCGGCCTCGGCCTCGGTGTCGTCCTCGAGCTCCTCGGCGGAGTCGTCGGCGGGCGCGGCGGCGGAGGAGCCGTTGCTCTCGGCGCGGGCGGGCTCGGGCGGGGCGACCGGCGGCTGGAACAGCACCATCGGCGGCTGGAAGGCGGCGCCGGTGGCCTCGGGCGCCACGCGGGAGTCGTCGCCGGAGGCGGCGGGCTCCGCGGCCTGCCCGGTGTCGTCGTCGGCGGCCTCGGCCGCGGCGGGGTCGGCGGCGCGGGCGCGCGCGCCGGTGCCCGCGCGGGCGGTGCGCGCGGTGCGGGTGCGGCGCCTGGGCGCGCGCTCGGCCTCGGCCGCGCCGGTGTCGGGCGCGGTCTGGGTGGGGTCGGTGTCCTCCAGGGCGGGCTGGCCGGCGACCGTGGTCAGCGGGCCGGTGCCCGCGGGGACCACGGGGCCGGGTTCGGGCGGCGGGCCGGCCGAGCGCAGCGCCCCCCTGCGCCGGCTCGGGCCGCTGACCTTGACCTCGGCCTCCTGGGGTGGGGCGAAGGTCGCGGTGCGGGCGGCCGGTGCCGCCTCCGCCACTGTGGTTTCAGTTGTACCCGCGGTGCTCTCGGCACCGCTGTTGGGCTCGTTCTCGAGCATCCGGGCGGTCTCCCGTCAAGTCCGCGGGCGCGGCGTCGGCGTTTCGTCGCGTCGGCCGCTGCGCGCGCGGACTGTTGTCGCTATGTCGGCGCCGGCAGCCCGTGGGCCACCGGTGCAAAGTCGTCTTGGGCCGCCCGCGTCCCCCGAGTGAGTTCACGCATCGGACGCACTCCGCGCGGGCGAGGACGGCAGTGGTGCGGGCTGCGCGCGTCCGACCGGATCGGCCTGGGCATCCGCTGCTGCGAGCGGATCGGCGATCGTGTCGGACGTGTCGTCGAGCGGCCCCTGCGCCAGCCGGGTCATCACCGGGGATGACGGCGGCGCGAGGTCGGCCACCTGGCGAAGGCCGTTCACCACGTCGTCCGGTCGAACGGCAGGTGTCGTGTGCCGAACGACCATCCGAAGTATGGCATATGTCTCGTGTCGGACCCCTGTGGCGCGCCCGTCCACCCGCAGGTAGCGGACCGCCGCACGGGCGTCGAAGCGGCGGCGGCCCTTTTTGGTGAGCCGCTCCACCTCAACCGTATCGGCCGCCATGAAGGCGGCCACCGCCTCCGCGGCGTCGTCGGGGGCGACGCCGGGCAGTTCCACCGTCCACTCCGATGCCTGGAGGCGGTCGGCGAGACCGCCCGGCATCGCCTCCACGACCTCGACCACGTCGAGCCCGTCGGGCAGCGCGGAGTCGAGTCGGACGCGGACCTCGTCGTGTCCGGCGGGTTCGGCCAGCGTGATCTCGAAGTACTCCGCCTCACTGGCCACCCCGGTGGGGGCGGCGTTGACGTAGGAGATCTTCGGGTGCGGCGTGAACCCCGCGGAGAACGCGACGGGGACCTCGGCGCGGCGCAGGGCCCGCTCCAGCGCGCGGGCGATGTCGCGATGGCTCGCGAACCGCATCCTGCCGCGCTTGGCGTAGCGGACTCGCAGCCGCGTGCCAGTGCGTCCGGTGGAGGGCTCGGTGGTGCCCTCATGTGCGGGGGGCAGTGCTGCTCCTTTCCTCGGTAACTCCCGGCGGGACGGGCCGAATTCCTCCCCGACCCACCCACCTGGGAGATTCACGTCTTACTTCAGCGTACGGTGCGCGCCGGGGAGCGCGCGCCACCGGCGCCGGGGTAGGCCGGGTGGCGGTCCGAATCGGCCCGCCCACCGGATGACCGGATGCCGCGGCGCTCCGCTCGGGATCGCCCACGTATGTGCTGTTCCCGGTGGCACCAGAGTTGAAAAGCGATCTTCGGGGCGGATCCGCCGCGCCCGCGCGTGGCCGCATCAGGCCACCCCCCGCGCTGACCTGCGCGAAGGCGCCTGATCAAAAAATCTTTGAGCAATCGCGCGGGGCGTGCAAACCATCGGCACCCCCTACCCGTCTTACTTGCGTATGGCCCGGCGCGAGCGGGGCGCCGGGCCATACCTCGTCTGTCGACTCCGGCGGGTGCCGCCCGCCGAGTCCTGATCGGGGCGCCGCGGCCGTGGCCGCGGCGCCCCGATTCGCGTTCGCGGGCAGGGCGCCGGCCCGGCGGGGGCGCGGCGCGCCCCCGCGCGGCGGCCCGGCTCAGACCACGCTGAGCGGCAGCACCCGGCCGGGGTCGGTGGGGCCGATCTGGATCTCGGTGCCCATGCTGGGGCAGACCCCGCAGTCGTAGCAGGGGCTCCACCGGCAGTCGTCGACCTCCACCGACTCCTCGCCGTGCAGCGCGTCCTGCCAGTCCTGCCACAGCCAGTCGCGGTCGAGCCCGGCGTCGAGGTGGTCCCAGGGCAGGACCTCGTCGCGGTCGCGCTCGCGCACGGTGTACCAGTCCAGGTCCACCGGCTCATCAGCCAGCGCCCGCTCGGCGCAGGAGACCCAGCGCTCGTAGGAGAAGTGCTCGCTCCAGCCGTCGAACCGGCCGCCCTCGCGCCACACCGCCTCGATGACCCGGCCCACGCGGCGGTCGCCGCGGGAGAGCAGGCCCTCGACGATGGAGGGGCTGCCCTCGTGGTAGCGCAGGCCGATCGACTTGCCGTAGCGGCGGTCGGAGCGCAGTTCGGCCCGGAGCTTGGCCAGCCGGGAGTCGACCACCTCGGCGGAGGTCTGCCCGGCCCACTGGAAGGGCGTCTGCGGCTTGGGCACGAACCCGCCGATGGAGACCGTGCAGCGGATGTCGGAGCGGCCGGTGACCTCGCGGCCGGTGCGGATGACCGCCTTGGCGAGGTCGGCGATGGCCAGGACGTCGGCGTCCTCCTCGGTGGGCAGGCCGCACATGAAGTACAGCTTGACCTGGCGCCACCCGGCGGCGTAGGCGGCGGTCACCGTGCGGATGAGGTCCTCCTCGGTGACCATCTTGTTGATGACGCGGCGCATGCGCTCGCTGCCGCCCTCGGGCGCGAAGGTCAGGCCCGAGCGGCGCCCGTTGCGGGTCAGCTCGTTGGCCAGCTCGATGTTGAAGGCGTCCACCCGGGTGGAGGGCAGCGACAGGCCGGTGTTGGTGCCCTCGTAGCGGTCGGCCAGGCCCTTGGCGATCTCGCCGATCTCGCTGTGGTCGGCGCTGGACAGCGACAGCAGCCCGACCTCCTGGAAGCCCGAGGAGCGCACGCCCTGCTCCACCATGCGCGTGACCGTGTCCTTGGAGCGCTCGCGCACCGGCCGAGTGATCATGCCGGCCTGGCAGAACCGGCAGCCGCGGGTGCAGCCGCGGAAGATCTCCACGCTGTAGCGCTCGTGCACCGACTCCGCCAGCGGCACGACGGGGTTCTTGGGGTAGGGCCACTTGTCGAGGTCCATGACGGTGTGCTTGGCCACCGTCCACGGCACGCCGGGGCGGTTGGGCCGGTAGCCCTCGATCCGGCCGTCGGGCAGGTAGGCGACGTCGTAGAAGCGCGGCACGTAGACCCCGCCGCCGGCGGCCAGGCGCAGCAGCAGGCCGTCGCGCCCGCCGGGGCGGCCCTCGCGCTTCCACTCGCGGATGACCTCGGTGACGGCCAGCGCGATCTCCTCGCCGTCGCCCAGCACCACGGCGTCGAGGAAGTCGGCCACCGGTTCGGGGTTGAACGCCGAGTGCCCGCCCGCGAGCACCACGGGGTGGTCGCCGGTGCGGTCGGCGGCGTGCAGCGGGATACCGGCGAGGTCCAGCGCGGTGAGCATGTTGGTGTAGCCCATCTCGCTGGCGAAGCTGATGCCCAGGACGTCGAAGGCGGCCACCGGGCGGTGGGCGTCGACGGTGAACTGCGGCACGCCGTGCTCGCGCATCAGCCGCTCCAGGTCCGACCACACCGCGTAGGTGCGTTCGGCCAGCACGCCCTCGCGCTCGTTGAGGATCTCGTAGAGGATCTGCACGCCCTGGTTGGGCACGCCCACCTCGTAGGCGTCGGGGTACATCAGCGCCCAGCGGACCTCGGCCGCGTCCCAGTCGCGCACGACGGAGTTCAGCTCGCCCCCGACGTACTGCACGGGTTTCTGCACCTGCGGAAGCAGCGCCTCCAGTTGGGAAAACACGCTTTCGACGGGCATGGTCCACCTCTAGGTCGGCTGGTGCCGTATGGTCGGTCGGTCTCCCCAGCTTAGCCACCGCCCCCGCTGCGACGACCCCGCCGTGCCGGACCCCCGTGCCGCCCCGCCGGGCGAGTAAACGGTTTCCGCGCGGCGGGGCGGATGGTGGAGGTGGCGACGGACGACGACGGCGGCGGGCGGCCGGACGGCGCGTCCGGCTCGGCGTGGCGGTGACCGCGCACCCGCACCACCGCTAGTCCACCCGCCGGTCCCGGGCGTAGATGTTGAGCACCAGGCCCAGGATCGCCAGGTGGGCGATGGTGGCCGTACCTCCGTAGGAGACGAACGGCAGCGGCACGCCGGTGATGGGGCTGATCCCCAAGGTCATGCCGATGTTGATGAAGCTCTGGAAGCACAGCCAGGCCGCCGCGCCCAGGCACACCATGCGGGCGTAGGGCTGCTCGCACAGGGCGGCGATGCGCAGCACCCGCCACAGCACGAACGCCAGCAGGCCGATGATGAGCGCCCCGCCGAAGAACCCCAGCTCCTCCCCCGCCACGGTGAAGATGAAGTCGGTGTGCTGCTCGGGTACGAACCGGCCGCGCGTGTGCTCGCCCTGGAACAGGCCGGTGCCGTTGAGGCCGCCCGAGCCGACCGCGATCATCGACTGGTTGGCGTTGTAGCCCGCGCCGCGCGGGTCGGCGCCGGGGTCGATGAACGTGGTGAACCGCTGGAGCTGGTACTCCTCCAGCAGCCCGAACCACACCACCGCGAACGCCGACGCCAGCCCCGCGCCCACCAGGCCCGCCACCCACATCACCGGCGCGCCCGACAGCGCGAGCATGCCCAGGTAGGTCGCCATGAGCACCAGGCCGGTCCCCAGGTCGGGCTGGGCCAGGATGAGCCCCAGCGGCACGGCCAGCACCACCAGGCTGACCAGGACGTCGCGGCTGGTGGGCGCGAACTCGCCGTCGCGGGGCTCGCCCAGCAGCATCGCCACCGCCAGGATCAGCCCGATCTTGGCGATCTCGCCGGGCTGCATCTGGAGGCCGCCGATGACCAGCCAGGAGCGCGAGCCGTTGATGGTCTCGCCCAGCGGGGTGAGGACCAGCACCAGCCCCAGCACGGCGGCGGCGTAGAGGAACGGCGCATAGGCGCGCGAGACCCGGTAGTCCACCGCCGCGGCCACCACGAAGGCCGCCGCGCCCACCGCCAGGTGCAGGACCTGCCGCTCGGCGTGGCCCAGCGCCGTGCCGGGGTCGGCGGGGTCGTAGGTGGCCGAGGCCACCAGCAGCACCCCCAGCAGCGACAGCGCGGCCACCGCGCTGATCAGCGGCCAGTCCATGCGGTGCGGCAGGGTCGAGGCGAACAGCCGCCCCGCGCGGCCGCGCAGGCCCTGGCCGCTGGGCTGCGTGCTGGAACTGGAATAGGCGGTCATGGCGCTCCTGCCGGGGCTCGCGGCGGGTCGGATGGCGGATGCGGGCCGGATGGCGGGTCGAATTCGCGGGTGCGGGCCGGTGGCGGAGGGTCAGTCCGCCGAGTCGCCCGAGTCGCCGGTGTCGGTCGGCGGCGCGACGGTGCCGTCGGGGCGGACCCGGGGCAGTTGCTCGGGCGGCGCGGCGCCGGGCATGGCGGGCTCGCCGATCTTCGGCTTGCCCTTGTCGCCGCCCTCACCGGGCGTGGAGCCGGAGATGCCGTAGATGCCCTCGTAGATCTCGCGGACCACCGGAGCCGCGGCCACACCGCCGGTGCCGGCCTCGGGCAGCATCGCGACCACGGCGAACTGCGGGTCGTCGGCCGGCGCGTAGGAGGCGAACCAGGCGGAGTCCTCGCTGCCGGTCATGGTGGCGGTACCGGTCTTGCCGGCGATGGAGACCTCGTCCTGGGGGAAGCCGTCGAACGCGCCCCGCGCGGTGCCCTCCTTGGGCACCTGGGTCAGCGCCCGCTGGAGGTACTCCAGGGTGCGGTCGTCGATGGGCAGGGTGCCGGCCTTGACCGGCTCCAGCTCCTCGACCCGGGTGCCGTCGGCCGAGAGGAACCCGCGCGCCACCCGGGGCTCGTACAGGGTGCCGCCGTTGGCGATGGCGGCGTAGGCGCGGGCCAGTTGCAGCGGGGTGACCAGGACGTCGCCCTGGCCGATGGCGAAGTTGATGGCGTCGCCGGCCCGCCACCGGTTGCCGTCCAGGCAGTGCTCGTGGGCGGCGCGCTTGAGGTAGGCGGCGTGGCCGGGGTCCTCCTCGGCGACCTCGGGGTAGCCCTTCTCGGCGCGGCGGCAGGACTGCTCGCGGGTGTCCTCCCAGTACTGCTGCTTCCACTGGCGGTCGGGGATGCGCCCGCTGGACTCGTGGGGCAGGTCGATGCCGGTGGGCTCGCCGAAGCCGAACCCGCGCGCGGTCTCGGCCATGATCTCCTCGGGGTCGTCCTTGGGCGAGGTGCCGCCGTCCTGGAGCCAGGTGTCGTAGCCGAACTGGTAGAAGACGGTGTTGCACGACACGACGATGGCCTTGTGCAGGCTCACGCTGCCGTGCCCGCCGCCCTCGAAGTTCTGCCAGGAGCGGTTGCCCAGGTGCACCGAGCCCGGGCAACTGTAGGTGCCGTTGAGGTCGGCGCCGTTGCGCACGGCGGCCGACAGCGAGGACACCTTGAACGTGGAGCCGGGCGGGTACTGCCCTTGGAGGGCGCGGGAGGTCAGCGGTTCGCCGGCGTCCTCGCTGAGCAGTTGGTCGTAGGTGGCCTGGTCGATCCCGCCCTGCCAGACCGAGGGGTCGTAGGTGGGCAGGCTGGCCATGGCGATGACGTTGCCGGTGCGCACGTCCAGCACCACGGCGGCGCCGGAGTCGGTGGGCCGGCCCTCGGCCCGGGCGCGCTCCACCCCGGCCTTGAGGGCGTCCTCGGTGATGCGCTGGACCTTCTGGTCGATGCTGGTGACCAGGTGCATGCCGGGCTTGGCCGGGGTCTCCTCGACGACGCCGTTGACCCCGCCCTGGCTGGTGACGGCCAGGGTGCGGGTGCCGGCGGTGCCGCGCAGCCGGTCGTCGTAGACGTACTCCAGGCCGTCGCGGCCGACCTGGTCCACGCCGGAGAACTGCACGCGCAGTTCCTCGCGGGCCTCGAACTCCTCCTGGGTGATGGGCTGGAGGTAGCCCAGCATCTGGGCGGCCATGTCGCCGTTGGGGTAGTCGCGCACCGCCATCTGCTGGGCGGAGATGCCGGGGAACTCGGTCTTGCGCTCCATGATCTGCAACGCCACCCGGGGGTCGATGTCCTCGGCCAGCGGGATGGGCTGGTAGGGCGACCCGGGCCAGCACGGGCGGCCGGTGTCGGGGCCGCACAGCCGCACGCGGTCGCGCAGTTCGGCGAAGGGGACGTCGAGCACCTCGGCCACCCGGCGCAGCACGGCCGCGCCGTCGTCGGGCTGGTTGAGCAGGGTGTGGAAGTCGGCGGTGACGGTCAGCTCGGTGCGGTTGCGGACCAGGGGACGGCCCTGGGAGTCGAGGATCTTGCCGCGCACGGCGGGCACGATGAGCTTCTGGGTGTGGCTGGCCAGCGCCAGCTCGTGGTAGTGGTCGGCCTGGGGCACCTGCATGTACCACATGCGCGCGGTCAGGGTGGCGAACAGCACGAGCACCAGCGCCTGGGCGAGCAGCACGCCGCGCCGCGTGTGGGCGCCGCGCATCGCCGGCACCCCGGCCTCGCGCCGGGCGCGGCGGCTGGCCAGGCGGTAGCGCTTGCGCAGCGGGCTCATCGGCCCAGTCCTCTCGCGGTCTCCCAGGGCGCGGGGAGGTCGGAGTGGGCCTCGCCGGTGAGCCGGCGCATCACCGCCCCCAGCGGGACGAGCACCAGCGGGCTGACGAGCGCGGTGGCGGCGGTGCCGCCCAGCACGGCGGCGGCGCCGGTGGCCCAGCCCACCCGGGGGTCGCCCAGCACCAGGCCGAGCAGGGCGTAGCCCAGGGAGACGCCCAGCGCGGCCAGGGCGGCGGCGATGTAGGGGCCGGCGCCGGCGCGCACCCCGGTGTCGCGGATGGAGGCCACCAGGAACGCGGCCAGGCACAGCAGCAGGGCCTGGCGCCCGATCTCGTGGTCGGCCGGCGGCAGGATGTCGGCGGCCAGCCCGGCGGCGAACCCGGTGGCGGCGGCGGTGGTGGGCGCCGACCACAGGGCGACGCCCACGACCACGAGCAGCACGAGGTCGGGGACCAGCCCCCAGGGCAGCGGCAGGCGGTTGAGGATCGCCGCCTGGACCAGGACGGCGGCGGCCACCAGCAGTGCCGCGACGGCGGTCTTCATCGCCGGCCCTCCTCGGGGTCGCCGGATTCACCGGTGTCGGAGGCCGACTCCGAGTCCTGGGAGTCGGCCTCGTCGCCGGCCTTCTCGGGTTCGGGCGCCTCGCGCGGAGGGCCCGGAAGGAGGGAGTCGCGGGGGTCGTCCTGCGGTCCGGCCACAATGACCCCCACGACGTCGAGAGAACCGAAGTCAACGGCGGGCCGGGCGTGACCGGTGCGGGTCAGCGAGCCCGGGGTTTCGTTGACGGAGGTGATGGTGCCCACCGGCACCCCGGGCACGAACGGCGCGTTGTCGTGCGAGCCGAGCGTGACGATGCGCTGGCCGGGCTTCATCCGGGCGTCGGCGCTCATCAGCTCGAAGCTCATCGGTTTGGAGCCGCCGACGGCGCCGGTGCCCTCGGCCACGCCGATCTCCTGGGAGCCCTCCAGGCGGGCGCCCACCGCCGAGGAGCGGTCGACGGCCGGCAGCACGGTGGAGGTGGTGCGCCCGGCGTGGGTGACGCGCCCGACCAGGCCGTCGCCGTTGATGACGGTCATGTCCTCGCGCACGCCGTCCTCGCGGCCGACGTCGAGGGTGACGGCGTCGGAGAACCCGCGCGCGGTCACCCGGGTGACCGCCTGGGCCGGGACGATCTCGTAGCCGCCCATGCCGGAGAGCTGGAGGAGGTCGTCGAGCTTCTCGGCGCGGCGGGCGTCGCGGTCGCGCGCCGCCAGCTCGGTGCGCAGCTCGCGGTTGCGCTCCTCCAGGTCGGCGATGCGGTCGCGGGCGCCGGGCGCGGCGGCCAGCGCGGTGTAGGCGTCGCGCACGGGCGCGGTGGCGGCGGTCACCCCGGAGGCGACCGGGGCGAAGGCGAGTTCGCCGGCGTCGCGGGCGGCGGTGGTGACGGGGTCGGCGCCCTCGCGGGAGTCCAGCACGATCAGCGCGAGGGCGGCGGCGACGAGCAGTCCGATGACCAGCCGCGACCGGGATGTGTCGCGGCGCATGTCAGCGCCGCCGATCGGGGACGAGGACCTGGCTGAGGCGTTCGTAGTTCTCGACGCAGGTGCCCGATCCCACCGCGACGGAGTCCAGGGCGTTCTCGGCGACGTGGATGGGCATTCCGGTCTCGTGGCGGAGGCGGTCGTCCAGGCCGTGCAGCAGGGCGCCGCCGCCGGTGACGGCGATCCCGCGGTCCATGATGTCGCCCGACAGCTCGGGCGGGCACTTGTCCAGGGTGGTGCGCACCGCGTCGATGATGGCGGTGACGGGCTCCTCGATGGCCTGGCGGACGTCGGCCGCCGACATCACCACGGTCTTGGGCAGGCCGCTGATGAGGTCGCGGCCGCGGACCTCGGCGTGCAGTTCCTCGCCGCCGGTGGGATAGGCCGACCCGATGGCGACCTTCAGCTCCTCGGCGGTGCGCTCCCCGATCATCAGGGAGTACTCCTTCTTGACGAAGGTCATGACCGCCTGGTCGAGTTCGTCGCCGCCCACCCGGATGGACTGGGAGGTCACGATGCCGCCCATGGAGATCACCGCGACCTCGGTGGTGCCGCCGCCGATGTCGACCACCATGTTGCCGGTAGGTTCGTGCACGGGCAGGCCGGCGCCGATGGCCGCGGCCATGGGCTCCTCGATGATGTAGACCCGCCGCGCGCCGGCCTGGTAGCCGGCCTCCTTGACGGCGCGGTGCTCCACCGAGGTGATGCCGCTGGGCACGGCCACGATGATGCGGGGCTTGGCGAAGTGTCGGCGGCGGTGGATCTTCTGGATGAAGTAGCGCAGCATGCGCTCGGTGATCTCGAAGTCGGCGATGACGCCGTCCTTGAGGGGGCGCACGGCGGTGATGTTGCTGGGTGTGCGGCCGATCATCTGCTTGGCGTCGAGGCCAACCGCGACGATCTTGCCGGTGGAGGAGTTGAGCGCGACCACCGAGGGCTCGTTCAGCACGATGCCGCGCCCGCGCACGTAGACCAGGGTGTTGGCGGTGCCGAGGTCGACCGCCATGTCGCGGCCCAGGAAGGCGAGGTTATTGGTCATAAAGCATCCTCAGCGGCCCCAACCGGGTGAGGCCCTCGCGGGGCGGTCAATACGGACTCGTTCCAGCACGGATGTGGATCCAGTACCCGTATCGTAACGCTGAGTGGTCGCCTGGCTACGCAAACACACCGGATGGATCCGGCGGGTGAGGGTCAAAAAAAGCGCCGGGCTCAGCCCGGCGCGGCGGTGGAGCGGAAGGGTGCCTCAGGCGGCGAGGTCGGGGAAGAACAGCTTGATCTCGCGCTCGGCGGAGTAGGTGGAGTCCGAGCCGTGCACGATGTTCTGCTGGACCTCCAGGGCGAAGTCGCCGCGGATGGTGCCGGGGGCGGCCGAGACCGGGTCGGTGGCGCCGGCCAGCGCGCGGAACGCCTCGACGGCGCGCTCGCCCTCCACCACCATCGCCACCAGCGGGCCGCCGGTGATGAACTCCACGAGGGAGTCGAAGAACGGCCGCTGGGCGTGCTCCTCGTAGTGGGTCTTGGCGGTGTCGGCGTCGAGGGTGCGCAGGTCCATCGCGACGATCTTCAGGCCGCGCCGCTCGATGCGGGTGATGACCTCGCCGATGATGTTGCGCGCGACGCCGTCAGGCTTGATCAGGACAAGGGTGCGCTCCACGGTGCTGCTCCTCGGGAGTCGGGGCTGGTTGACGACCGGGGTCGGCACCGGGCGGCGCCCGACGCGCGGCGCAGGCCGCCCCTGGCCGAGGTAACTGTATCGCCTGTCGTCGGCCCGGGTGGAACCGTCGGCCGCGGCTCAGGCGCCGCTGTCGGCGGCCGCCCGTTCCCGCTGCGCCTGGAGCGCGTCGGTGCGCCGGCCCAGCAGCACGCCGCACACCCACAGCGCGAAGAACACCACGCCCAGCAGCGCCAGCCCCGGCACCAGGAACCCGCTGGCCACGAACGCCACCTGGAGCGCCCAGCCGGCGTAGTAGGCCCAGGCGAACCGCTGGAGGGCGGCCAGCACGAGCGCGGCGGCGGCCAGGCCGCCCCACACTCCCCCGGCCACCGCCGGCGGGATCTGGGCGACCTGCACGGCCACCGGGACGGCGAGCCCGATCACGACGACCTCGATGGCCAGGACCACGGCGCACAGCCTGCGCACGGTCACTCCCCCTTGATGAGATGGACGGCGTCGCCGGCGGTGACGACCGAGCCGGTGATGATGACGCCGGTGCCGGTGGGCTGCCCCTCGGCCTCGGCCAGGGCGATGGCCTGGTCGATGGCGTCGTCCAGGCGGTCGGCGCGGTGCACGCGGTCGGGCCCGAACACCGGCTCGGCCACGGCTGCGAGGTCGGCGGGGGCCAGGCTGCGCGGTGAGGAGTTGCGGGTGACCACGACCTCGTCGAGCACCGGCTCCAGCGGCTCCAGGATGCCCTCGACGTCCTTGTCGGCCATGATCGCCACGACGCCGACGAGCCGGACGAACCCGAACTCCTCCAGCAGGGTCTCCACGGCGGCGCGCATGCCGGCGGGGTTGTGCGCGGCGTCCACGAGCACGGTGGGCGTGGTGCGCACGACCTCCATCCGGCCCGGCGACTCCACCCCGGACAGGGCGGCGGCCACCAGTTCGGGGTCGAGCCGGTCGTCGTGCTCGCCGGGGGCGGCGAAGGCCTCGACGGCGGCGACCGCGACGGCGGCGTTGCCGGCCTGGTAGGCGCCGAACACGGGCAGGAAGAGGTCGTCGTAGCCGCCGCGCAGGCCCTTGAGCGAGATCTGCTGGCCGCCCACGGCCAGTTCGCGGTGGACCACGCCGAACTCCAGGCCCTCGCGGGCCACCCGGGCGCCGACCTCGGCGGCGCGGCGCAGCAGCGCCTCGGCGGCGGGCACCGGCTGCTGGGCGAGCACGGCGATGGAGCCGGGCTTGATGATTCCGCCCTTCTCCTCGGCGATGCCCTCGACGGTGTCGGGCAGGAACTCGGTGTGGTCGATGTCGATGGGGGTGATCACCGCGACGTCGGCGTCGACCACGTTGGTGGCGTCCCAGGTGCCGCCGATGCCGACCTCGACCACGGCGACGTCGACCGGGGTGTCGGCGAACAGGGCGTAGGCCATGCCGGTGAGCACCTCGAAGAACGACATCGGCACGCCGTGGGAGGCGTCGACCATCTCCAGGTAGGGCCGGATGTCGTTGTAGGCGGCCACGAACCGCTCCTCCGACACCGGCTCGCCGTCGATGACGATGCGCTCGCGCGCGGTGCGCAGGTGCGGGCTGGTGTAGCGGCCCACGCGCAGGTGGCGCTCGCGCAGCAGCGCGTCGATCATGCGGGCGGTGGAGGTCTTGCCGTTGGTGCCGGTGATGTGGATGACCCGGAAGCCGCGCTGGGGGTGGCCGAGCAGGTCCATCAGCGCGCTGATGCGCTCGGTGGAGGGGTCGATGTCGGTCTCGACCCGGCGGGCGGTGATCTCCGCGACGACCTGGGTGTAGGCGTCGTGGATACCGGGGTCAGTCACGGGCGTCCTTCGCGTGCGCGGCGGGGTGCGGGCTGGGGTCCGCGCCGGGTGCTGTGCACGGGTGCGGACCTGCTTCCACCCTACTCACCGCCGCGCGCGGCGGATCACCGGCACGCGTGCGGCGGCCCGCCCGCCCCCGTTGCGGGGGCGGACGGGCCGCCGGGTCGGCGCGGGTGCGCGGTCAGCGGCGCCCGGGCCGGTAGAAGGGCTGGCTCTGCGGGTTGAACTCGTCGTAGGTGACGCGCTCGGCCGGCTTGAGCCGGGGGTCGTTCAACTTGAGCACGTCCAGGCCCCGCACGATGTCGGAGGAGTAGACGTAGCCGTTGTAGTAGTAGGTCGACCAGGTGTCGTTGCCGGTGACACCGGCCTCCTCGTCGGCGGAGATGTCGAAGTAGCCGATCTCGCGCGGCTTGCGGGGGTTGTTGAAGTCGATGACCGACACCCCGCCCTCGTACCAGGACTGCACGAAGTAGTCCTTGCCCGGCACCGGGATCAGCGAGCCGTTGTGCGCGACGCAGACCTGCTCACCCTGGTGGCGCGGCAGCTTGTAGTAGCTGGCGAAGTCCAGGTCGGGGTTCTTCTTGCCGCCCTTGAGGGTGTAGATGGCGTTGGCGCCGTGCTCGGGGCCGATCTCCTCGGTGCAGGTCGGGGCGCCGCCGCCGCCCAGCTCGTCGGTGAACAGCACCGCGTTGGCCTCGTTGGTGAAGGTCGCCGAGTGCCAGAACGCGAAGTTCTCGTCGCGGACGGTCTCGGTGACGCGCGGCTTGACGGGGTTGCTGATGTCCATGATCACGCCGTCGCCCATGCACGCGCCGGCGGCGATGTCGCGCTTGGGGTAGACGGTGATGTCGTGGCAGCCCTCGGTGGGCCGCAGCAGGTTGTCCTGGTCGTGGTTGCCGCCGCGCGGGAACAGCACCGGCTCGGCGACGACCTCGGCCGAGGCGGGGTCGTCCTTGGGGACCTCGATGATGGCGATCTTGTCGTGCGGCGGCCGGCAGTTGGGGTAGTTCTCCGACGGCGCGTAGGAGGACACGTAGACGTAGTCGGTGTCGCGGTCGCCGGGCACCAGCGTGTTGGTGTGGGAGCCGCAGTCGGTGGGCACGGCCGCCACGTACTCGGGGTTGCTCTTGTCGGAGAGGTCGAAGATGCGGACGCCCTCGAAGGCGTTGGCGTCGGCCGGGGTGCTGGCCGGGGCGCCGCACTCGTCGCTGGCGCGCGGGGAGTCGACGGAGTAGTACAGCAGGTCGCCGCTGACGCTGACGTCGCCCTGGCCGCCGGGGCACAGCACCTGGCTGACGACCTGCGGCGACTCCGGCTCGGAGATGTCGTAGACGATGAAGCCGTTGTAGTTGCCGTCGATGGCGTAGTCGCCGCTGAAGGCGAGGTCGGTGCCGGTGCCGTCGAGCGGGGCGCTCAGCGGCACGTTGGCGACGTGCTCGACGTTGGGGCTGGTGGTGTCGGCGGAGGCCGCCGGGCTCAGCGCCGTGCCGGCGACCAGGGCCGCCAGGACCGCGCCGGTGAGGGCGGCCAGGCGGCGGCGCAGGGCGGTCGCGCGCCGGGTGGGGGGTGCGGGGGACTTCGGCATGTATCACTCCTCGGTAGCACACCGAATCGGTCCGCCGGGCGGTTGCCCGTCGGGGGTGCGGGGCGGGGGCGGGGCGGCGCGGTGCGGCCGGGTCCGCCCGCTACGGCGAGCGCGGCCCGCCGGGGGGGGGGGCCGCGGGGGGGGGGGGGGGGGGGGCGGGGGGGGGGGGCCGGGGGGCCCCGAGGGGCTAGCCGCCGGCCCGCCGGGTGGGCGGGCCGCGCTTGGGGGTGGAGGGTGGGCGGTGCGGCGGGGCCGGGCGGCCCCGAGGCGCTAGCCGCGTCCGGGCCGGTAGACGGGCTGGCTCTGCGGGTTGAACTCGTCGTAGGTGACGCGCTCGGCGGGCCGCAGGCGGCGGTCGTCCAGCTTCAGCACGTCGAAGCCCTGCTGGATGTCAGAGGAGTAGACGTAGCCGTTGTAGTAGTAGGCCGACCAGGAGCCGCCCAGGACCAGTTCCTCGTCGCTGAGGGGGCCGCGGTCGAAGTAGCCGATCTCGCGGGGCTTGCGGGGGTTGTTGAAGTCGATGACCGACACCCCGCCCTGGTACCAGGACTGCACGAAGTAGTCCTTGCCCGGCACCGGGATGAGCGAGCCGTTGTGCGCGACGCAGTTCTCGGTGTCCTCCTGGTGGCGCGGGAGCTTGAAGTAGCTCGCGAAGTCCAGGTCGGGGTTGCGCTTGCCGCCCTTGAAGGAGTACACGGCGTTGGCGCCGCGCTCGGGGCCGATCTCCTCGTTGCAGGTGGCGCCGGCGCCGCCGCCCAGCTCGTCGGTGAAGATCAGGGTGCGGGCGGTGTTGCTGAAGGTCGCCGAGTGCCAGAAGGCGAAGTTCTCGTCGCGGACGGTCTCGGTGACGCGCGGCTTGACCGGGTCGCTGATGTCCATGATCACGCCGTCGCCCATGCAGGCGCCGGCCGCGATGTCGCGGTGGGGCAGCACGGTGATGTCATGGCAGCCCTCGGTCGCGCTGCGCACGCCGCCGCCCTCGTTGCCGCCGTCGGGGAAGAGCACGGGCTCGTTGACCACCGAGGCCGAGGCGGGGTCGTCCTTGGGGACCTCGATGACCGAGATCTTGTCGTGCGGCTTCTGGCAGTTGGGGTAGTTGTCCGACGGCGCGTAGGAGGACACGTAGACGTACTCGGTGTCGCGGTCGCCGGGCACCAGGGTGTTGGTGTGGGAGCCGCAGTCGGTCGGCACGGCCGCGACGTACTCCGGAGCGGACTTGTCGGAGATGTCGAAGATCCGGATGCCCTCGAACGCGTCGGCGTTGGCCGGGGTGCTCGCGGGGGCGCCGCACTCCTCGCTCGCGCGCGGGTAGTCCACGGAGAAGTAGAGCAGGTCGCCGCTGACGCTGACGTCGCCCTGGCCGCCCTGGCACAGCACCTGGCTGACGACCTGCGGCGACTCCGGCTCGGAGATGTCGTAGATGACGAAGCCGTTGTAGTTGCCGTCGATCGCGTAGTCGCCGATGAACGCCAGGTCGGAATTGTAGGCGCTGGTGTTGGCGAACGGGCCTTCCTTGGGGAGGTTGGCCACGTGCTCGACGTTGCTGCTGGTCATCACGTCGTCGTCGGCCGAATCCGCGAGAGCCGCCGGTGCGAGGGCGGTCGCGGCCAGGAGGGCCGCCGCGGCGCCCGCCAGGGACGCGGCGATTCCTCGAAGCCGGAAGTGTCTCGACCGGAAAGGCCCGGGGGATGTCGACATGTGGACTCCTTATCCGAAGCACCCGAAACAGGAGAAAACTACCGACATCACACCACGGTTGTACAGGGGAGTTTCGCGAAGAAACGCGAACTCAACATTCTGTGACGAACATGGGCCTTTTGTTACACACAATGACAGGACGGACCGGATCGGCGGCCGGAACCGGCGATGACGTCGGAGGACACCAGCCGCGGCACCCTCCCCCGCGCGCCGCGCGGGCGCGCGGGAGGACGGGCGCACTCGGGCCGATACTGGACAAACCGTCGCCACAGTGAGTAGACAGACCCCCAGAGCGGCCCCGCGGCCGCCTCCCCCTGTTGGAAGGAGCCCCCTGTGCGGAAGTGGGTCGTGGCGGTCGGAGCCGCCATCATGCTGACCGGAGTCTCCGCCTGTAGCGGAGACGGCGCCGACTCAGCCGACGGCCCGCCCGTGCTCGCGCCCGGGGCGCCCGGGGAGTCGGCGTCGCCCGCCTCCCAGGAGCAGATCGACCAGGCGGTCGAGGCCACCGAGCACAACGAGGCCGACGTCGAGTACATCCTGAAGATGATCGAGCACCACGGCCAGGCGCTGGTCATGACCGACCTCGCCGAGGACCGGATGGCCGACGACGACCTCGCCAAGATCGCCGACCGCATCGCCGCGGCGCAGGGGCCCGAGGTGGAGGCCATGGAGGCGTGGATGGAGGAGAACGTCTACGGCCCGGCCGAGGAGAACCCCAACCACCAGGGGTTCTGCGCCAACGGCCCCGACAGCGGGGGCGGCCACCACGGCGGCGGGGGCGAGTGCCCGGTCAACCTCGACCACTCCGACATGCCCGGCATGGCCTCCGAGGCGGAGCTGGACGAGCTGCGCGCGGCCGAGGGCGAGGAGTTCGACGAGCTGTTCGTGGAGCTGATGACCGCCCACCACGAGGGCGCCATCGAGATGGCCGAGGAGGCCACGGTGGAGGGCAACGACCCCACGGTGCTGAAGATGGCCAACGACGTGATCGCCGAGCAGCGGGCCGACATCGAGCGCATGGAAGAGGTCATGGACCGGCGCGAGTGAACCGGCCGGCGCGGGTGGGCACCCGCGCCGCACACCGGAACCGCCGCGGGGGGGGCGCCCGGGGGGGGGGGGGGGCGGGGGGGGGGGGGGGGGGGGGGGGGCACCCCGCCCCCCCCGCGGGCCCCCCCCGGGGGGGGGGCGCCCCGCGGCGGTGGTGCGTGGCGGTTGGCGGTGCCGCGCGGCGGCGCGTGGCGGCGCGTGGGAGGGCGGCGGCGGGCCGCCCCTCAGGCGCTCTTCTCCTCGCGCTCGGGCCCGCGCTTGGTGCGCGGCACGATCGTGGGGTTGACGTGCTCCAGCACGGCCTCGCGGGTGATGATGACCTGGCCGACGTCCTCGCGGCTGGGGACCTCGTACATCACCGACAGCAGGACCTCCTCGATGATGGCGCGCAGCCCGCGCGCGCCGGTACCGCGGATGATGCCCTGCTCGGCGATGGCGTCGAGGGCGTCGTCGGTGAAGTGCAGCTCGACGTTGTCCAGCTCGAACAGCCGCTGGTACTGCTTGACCAGCGCGTTGCGCGGCTCGGTCAGGATGCGGATCAGCGCCTCGCGGTCGAGGTTGTGCACGCTGGTGATGACCGGCAGCCGGCCCACGAACTCCGGGATCATGCCGAACTTCAGCAGGTCCTCGGGCATGACCTCGGCGAAGCCCTCGGTGGTCTCGCTCGCCGGCCGCAGCACGGCGTTGAAGCCCATGCCCTGGCGGCCGGTGCGGGACTCGATGATCTTCTCCAGACCCGCGAACGCGCCGCCGCAGATGAACAGCACGTTGGTGGTGTCGATCTGGATGAACTCCTGGTGGGGGTGCTTGCGCCCGCCCTGCGGCGGCACGCTGGCGGTGGTGCCCTCGAGGATCTTCAGCAGGGCCTGCTGCACACCCTCGCCGGAGACGTCGCGGGTGATCGAGGGGTTCTCGCTCTTGCGCGCGACCTTGTCGACCTCGTCGATGTAGATGATCCCGGTCTCGGCCTTCTTGACGTCGTAGTCGGCCGCCTGGATCAGCTTCAGCAGGATGTTCTCGACGTCCTCGCCCACATAGCCGGCCTCGGTCAGCGCGGTGGCGTCGGCGATGGCGAAGGGGACGTTGAGGATGCGCGCCAGGGTCTGGGCGAGCAGGGTCTTGCCCGAGCCGGTGGGGCCCAGCAGCAGGATGTTGGACTTGGCGATCTCAACGTCCTCCTCGCGCGGGCGGTCGTTCTCGGAGCGCACGCGCTTGTAGTGGTTGTAGACCGCCACCGACAGCGCCTTCTTGGCCTGCTCCTGCCCGATCACGTAGGAGTCGAGGAACTCGTAGATCTCCCGGGGCTTGGGCAGGCTGTCCCACTTCAGCTCGGTGGAGTCGGCGAGTTCCTCTTCGATGATCTCGTTGCACAGATCAATGCACTCGTCGCAGATGTAGACGCCGGGGCCGGCAATGAGCTTCTTCACCTGCTTCTGGCTCTTGCCGCAGAACGAGCACTTCAGCAGGTCTCCACCGTCGCCGATGCGTGCCACCCAGCCACTCCTTAAAACGTAGGCCACTCCGTCATCGGCCACCCGGCGGCGCCGCGAAAGCGGATGACGTGCCCCTGTGTCGAGCAAGCTACCGCTTTTGCAGGATATGCGCTCCCGGGAGGCCGTGGCGGAGCGATCTGTGCGTCGTTCCTCCGAGACTAAGCGAAGTTGCGGACCGGCTTCACCACACCGCCGGGAACGGCGTGTGGCGCGGCCGGTCCGCCGATTCGGCGCCTCGGTCGACCGCCCTGCTCAGGGATTCAGGACGAGGTCTTGAGGGAGGTCTTGCGGTACGGGAGGACGTAGTCGACGATCCCGTACTCCTTGGCGCCCTCGGCCGTCAGGATCTTGTCGCGCTCGATGTCGCGCGAGACCTGCTCCTGGCTCTGGCCGGTGTGGCGGGCGAGCGTGACCTCCATCTGCTCGCGGATGCGCATGATCTCGTTGGCCTGGATCTCGATGTCGCTGGCCTGGCCGTGGGTGCCCTCGGTCGCGGGCTGGTGGATCAGCACGCGGGCGTTGGGCAGGCAGCCGCGCTTGCCCTTGGTGCCGCCGGCCAGCAGCACGGCCGCGGCCGAGGCCGCCTGGCCGATGCAGACCGTCTGGATGTCGGGGCGCACGAACTGCATGGTGTCGTAGATCGCCATGAGCGAGGTGAAGGAGCCGCCCGGGGAGTTGATGTACATCTGGATGTCCCGGTCGGCGTCGATCTGCTCAAGGGTGATGAGCTGCGCCATGATGTCGTTGGCGGAGGTGTCGTCGATCTGCACCCCCACGAAGATGATCCGCTCCTCGAAGAGCTTGTTGTACGGATTCATCTCCTTGACGCCGTAGGACGTGCGCTCGACGTAGGAGGGCAGGATGTAGCGGCTCTGGGGGCTCATCGGCGCCATACCGCCGCCATAGGGGCTGGGGTTGTACTCGGTCATGTTCTGGCCTTCCACACTGCACCTGTCGACACGAACGGGAGGACTCCGGCTTACCTGCTCTGCTCGCCGGTCACGTCGAGGGTGCCTTCGAGCACCTCGTCGATGAAGCCGTAGTCCTTGGCCTCCTGCGCGGTGAACCAGCGGTCGCGGTCGGCGTCCTTCTCGATCTGCTCCTGGGACTGGCCCGTGTGCAGCGAGACGCGCTCGAAGAACATCCGCTTCACGTAGAGGAGCTGGTCGGCCAGGATGCGGATGTCGGAGGCGGTTCCCCCGATGCCGCCCGAGGGCTGGTGCATCATGACGCGGGTGTGCGGCAGCGCGTAGCGCTTGCCGGCGGCGCCGGCGCACAGCAGGAGCTGGCCCATGGACGCGGCCATGCCCATGCCCACGGTGCGGACGTCGTTGGGGATGTACTGCATGACGTCATAGATCGCCATGCCGGCGGTCACCGAACCGCCGGGGGAGTTGATGTAGAGCGTGATGTCCCTGTTGCGGTCTTCGGCGGACAGCAGCAGCAGCTCACCCACGATGCGGTTGGCGATCTCGTCGTCGACCTGCTGGCCGAGGAAGACGATGCGCTGGCGCAGCAGGCGCTGCGACGTCTGCTCGTACATCGAGGGAATAGGCGACTCGGCCGTACGGGCATCGATTCGCATGGACTCGTTGAAGGTCGGCGGCACTCTCGTCACCTGCTCCGGAATCGAAACGGTTGCGACGCTAGCGACACTAACGCGCGGCGGGGACCCGCTCGCACGGAACAACGGCCTGTTCGCTTTGAGCGCAGGTCCACCGGCTCCGACCAGGGGCGCCGCAAGCACGCGAGCCCCGCACCCGGGACGCGGGTGCGGGGCTCGGCGAGGGCGGGTGCGGCGCGGGGGCCGCGGGCGCCCGGGGTGCTACTTGCGGTCGGCCTCGGCGGAGTCGTCGGAGGCGGCGTCGGCGGCCGGGGCCTCGGCGGCGGCCGGCTCGGCGGTGTCGTCGGCGTCCAGCTCCTCGGCGCCGGCGGCGGTGGCGGCCTCGACGTCCTCGACGGTCTCGGCCTCCTCGCCCTCGGCGGTCTCAGCCTGCGGCGACTCGATGGTGTTGCCGGACTCGTCGGTGATGACGGCCTTGCTCAGCACGAGGTCCATCGCCTTGGAGCGCACGACCTCGGTGTAGGCGACGCGGATCTGGTTGGTCTCGACCAGGTGCTGGGCGAGCTGGTCGGGCGAGACGCCCATGCGCTGGGCCTGCTCGACCACGTACTGGCTCAGCTCGCTGTTGTCGGCCGACAGCTCCTCCTGGATGGCGAGCTGGTCGAGGATGAAGCCGGCCTTCACGGCGGAGGCGGCGCCCTTGGCGAGCTCCTCCTCGAACTCCTCCTCGGTCTGCTCCTGGGTCTCCAGGTAGGCCTCCTTGGTCAGCCCGCTCTGGGCGAGCTGCTGCTCGAGGCTGTCGCGGCGGCGCTTCAGCTCCTCCTCGACGACCGACTCCGGCAGCGGGATGTCGATGGAGTCGACCAGCTTCTCCAGCGCGCGGTCGCGGCCCTGGGCGAGCTGCTGGAGGCGGCGCACCTGCTCCATGCGGGAGCGGATGTCGGCGCGCAGCTCCTCGATGGTGTCGAACTCGCTCGCCATCTGCGCGAACTCGTCGTCGAGCTCGGGCAGCTCCTTGACCTTGACGCTGTGCACGGTGACGGTGACGTCGGCCTCGCGGCCCTCGTACTCGCCGCCGACGAGCTTGGTGGCGAAGGTGGCGGAGTCGCCCTCGGACATGCCCTGGAGGGTGTCGTCCAGGCCCTCGAGGACGGTGTTGGTGCCGACCTCGTAGGACAGGCCGCTGGTCTGGACGTCCTCAAGCGGCTCGCCGTCGGCGGCGGCGGAGAGGTCGATGGAGACGTGGTCGCCCATCTCGACCGGGCGGTCCACGCCCACGAGGGTGGAGAAGCGCTCACGCAGGTTGTTGACCTGGTCCTCGACCTGGTCCTCGGTGGGTTCGGCGTCGTCCACCGTGACCTCGAGGCCCTCGTAGCCGGTGACCTCGAACTTGGGGCGGACGTCGACCTCGGCCGTGAAGGCGAGTTCGGCGTTGTCCTCCAGCTTGGTGACCTCCACGTCGGGCTGGCCGAGCGCGAAGATCTCCTCCTTCTGGATGGCCTCGTTGTACAGCTCGGGAACGGCGTGGTTCACCGCTTCGCTGATCACCGCTCCGCGCCCGACGTGCCGATCGATCAGCCGAGCCGGCGCCTTACCCGGGCGGAAGCCCTTGATCCGGACCTGCTTGGCGAGCGACTTGTAGGTCACGTCGAAGGCATGCTCGAGTTCCTCGAAGGGAACCTCGATGGTCAGCTTGACCCGGGTCGGGCTGAGCTCCTCGACATCGGTCTTCACGGGGCGGTACTCCTAGATTTCCGGCAGTTTTCCGGGACGACCCGGCACGCATGGCGCACTCCCGACCCGTACGCGGAGGTACCGGCGGGCCGGCGCAGGCTGAGGCACCGAGCTGTGGGCCTGACACTGGCTTTGACGTTTTCCTGCTGATCGTGCCAAGTCTAGGGCAGTCAGCCGGACCATGACCGCGCGCAGCCGCCCGGGCATCTTGTCGGGGAGGCGGGATTCGAACCCGCGGCCTCATGCTCCCAAAGCATGCGCGCTAACCAAGCTGCGCTACTCCCCGTGGACCAGGTGCCGATACCCGCGAAATCAGTGCACAACCCGCGCTGCGGAGACTGTAGTCTGTCCCTGTCGGCCCCAAGAGTCTAGAGGAAACTCCGGGCCGTCGGCGCCATGCGGGCGTAGTTCAATGGTAGAACTCCAGCCTTCCAAGCTGGCCGTGCGGGTTCGATTCCCGTCGCCCGCTCCACAGAGCAAGGGGCCAGGTCAGCCCGGAGCATCCGGAGACCTGGCCCTCGTTCATGCCGGGAGGCGGCGCACCCGCCGTGCCACACACGTGCCACAACCGCCGGTTCAGCCCCCGCCTGAGGCCGCTTCCGGCCCTCCGGAGCCCTCTCGTTGCTCCCGCTCACGCGCCTCTGCCAACTCCCGCGCCGCCCGTTCGCCGAGACTGTCCGCCAGCGCGCGGGCGCGGTCGTCCCTAGCGTGCAGGTAGATGAGCGCGGCACGGGTGCTGGAGTGACCCATCCTGGTCATCAACTCCCGCAGCGAGGCCCCCGCTTCGGCGGAGTACGTGTTGCCCGCGTGCCGGAGGTCGTGGAAGCGGACTCCCGCGAGCCCGACCGACGCACGTGCTCTCACCCACAACTGTGAGAAGTTCGACCGCAGCAGCGGGTTGCCCCTCTCTCCCACAAAGACGAGTCCGTCCGGTCCCGGAGCGGCGAAGGTGTCGAGATGTGCGCGGAGGTCGGCCACGATCAGCTTGGGGAGCTGTACGGTCCGCCGACTGGCCTTCGACTTGGGCGGCCCGAAGCGCACGCCCTTGAGCTCATAGGCCACCTCACGGACGGTGACGGTACGCCCGTCGAGATCGAGACAGCGACGCCTTAGCCCGGCCAGCTCGCCCCACCGCAGACTGCCGAACGCGGCGAGGAGCACGAGCGCGCGGTAGCGCGGTGGAACGGCGTCGGCGAGTTTGTACACCTCGGCCACGGACAGTGCCGGGCGCTCCTCGCTCTCCTCCTGACCGGCGCCCTCGATCCGACAGGGATTGTCCTTGACCAGGCGGTCACGGACGGCGGTGTTCATCACGGCCCGCATCAGGCGGTACGCCTTGGCCACCGTCACTTTTCCGACGTTGGCCCGGCGGCGGGAGGCCCGCCACGCGCGGACGTGCGACTCCCGGATGTCCTTGAGGAGCGCGTCTCCGAAGGTCGGGTCCAGATGGAGGCGAAGAAGACTTTGGTAGAGGTCCGCCGTGCGCGGAGCGAGGTCCCGTTCCGCCACCCATTGCTCGGCGTACTCGGCGAAGCGGACGGCCCCGGCGTCCGGATCGAACCAGTCGCCTTGGACGATTTCGGCTTCCTTGAGCGTCAGCCAACGTTCCGCCGCCTTCTTCGTGGCGAACGTCATCGGAGCGTTACGGAGGCGTCCGTCCGGCCCGCGATACCGTGCCTGGAAGCGCCCTGAGGCGAGCACCCGCACGTTGCCGAAAGACCGCTTTTTCTCCCCTGGCATTACGCTGCCCTCCTCATCCGCAGCCGCACCGGCTCAACCAGACCGGCGGCTATGAATTCGTCCAGCGCCGATTCAGGGATGCGCACGTGGCGCCCCAGCTTGACAAAGGTGATGCGTCGCTCCTCAATGAGGCGGCGGGGATAGCGCTCACTGGTGTTGAGCCGTTCGGCCACCTGCGCCACCGTCAGCAGCCGCCCAGAAGGGTGCTTGTCTTTGCCGGTCATCACGCTGCCCTCTCAGTTGCCGAAAGACTGCCGTGCCGTGCCGCGTCGAGTTGGGCGCGGCGTTTGAGGGCTTCGCCGACCGCGCGCAGCAGGCGGTGTTCACGCGGGGGAACGTCGGGGTCAGTGGGGCGTGCCAGCTCCCAGGCGTGGTTGCCGGAGGCCACCGACGCCAGCGCCGGGGGTTGCTGGGCGTCGTGGTCCAGGCCCTCATCGCCGGGTCGGGCGCCCAGCGCGTTGAGAACCCAGGTCAGGCGGTCGGCCTTATGGTCCGCCATCGTTTTTCCGGACCACTTGCGCGAGACCAGGACGCGGCGCCCGGCGTAGCCCAGGTGTTCACGGCGATGCGCCTTGGACCGGCAGAACCCCGGCACCATCCCCGGCTTGGGGTTGTCGGGCTGGACGCCGTAGCGCAGCCAGTTGGCGCAGCGGGGCGAGCACGGCTCGAACCGCAGGGCCTCAACGAGCCGCTCCACGTGGCGGGCTTGGGCGTCGGTCTCCACGGCGTGGCATTCGGCGATGTCCTTGGTCAGGTACTTCGCCAGGTAGCGCACGCACCGGTCGGCATCGGGAGACCCCGCCAGGACGCCTTTGGCATCCACCTGCGGCCCGAAGCGGACCACGTGCATCGGCTTGGCGTGGGGGTCGGCGTCGAGGGCGTCCAGCGCCTCATCCCAGGTGGGCAGCACCTCCCCCGTGCGGGGATCGACGTAGGTGGTGGCGTCTTCGTCCCAGACGGGCAGGTTCGCGCCGTCGTAGGCCACGGTGTCGGCCGGGGGCCACCAGACCTGGTGGGAGGTGGCGGCGGCGATCTGGCGCAGCTCCGCGCGCGGAATCGTGCCGCGCGTGGCCATGTGCAGGTGAGGCGCCAGGCGCCGTTGCGGCTCCACCGTGGCGAAGTACTGGACGTCGAAGCCCGCCACCCGGCGGAGGTTCTGCACGAAGCGGTCGATGAGCTTGGAGAAGTGCAGCGCGTCGCGCGCGGCACGCCGGTAGTCATACGTCGAGGGATCGACCGGGGTACCGTCCGAGCGCACGCGGCCGTAGGTGTCGCAGGTCAGAGTGATGAACAGCGACGGCCGGAACGTCTTGCCCGTGGCCGGGTCCTCGAAGGTCCGGCCCACGGTGGTGGGCGCCTTCTGCCTCTTGGGCAGGTCGGGTGTGTCCTGGCGGCGTCTGGTGGAGCGCACCCGCCGGGACCGCCCCGAGGGCGAGGTGTTCCGGGTGACCGACCCCCGCAGGCCGGAGGCGGTGATCTCGGCGTCCAGGTCGGCGATGGCCGCATCCAGCGCCGCCACCTCATCGGGGGACGCTTGACCGGCTTGCACCAGGCGGTCGCGCTCGGCGGTGACCATCGCCCGGCGTTCGACCCAGGCCCGTTGCATCTGGCTCGCGGGATCGGGAACCACAACCGGGTCTTCGGTGAGGTGCCAGCCCTCCTCGCACTGAGTGCGGCGGATCGAGCGCTTCCGGCGGGCACACGCCGGGCACCACGACTCCAGCGTGGCCCCACAGGGCACATCGATGATCTCGGTCCGCCCGGTGACGATGTCAGTGCGGCGCAGCGCCACCGGCCGGATGCACACCCCCTTCTCCGCCGCGATGGTCTCGGCGACCTCACGCGCCAGGGGTTGGGCGAGGCGCTCGGCCCGCGTGCTCTTACCGGTCGGGGTGGGCATCACTCCCCCGTTCCAGCTGCCGTAGCAGTCGTGTGGTCGATGTCGGCATCGGAGACGAACGCGGCCCGCACACGGACGGGGACCGGGGAGCCCTCCAGCTTCACAAACCCCACCCCGGGAAGCTCGGGGTCGATGAGGTGGGCGTTGGCGCCCCGGTCCCGGGCTCCCTCCCCGAGCACCATGTCCACCTGGCTTGCCTCGTCCAACCGGAGGGCGATCTTGTCGGGGAAGAGGTTGCGCAGGTTGAGGACTTCTTTGCGGGGGTCTTGGAGCGCGGCCAGGACGCAGAACCCCACCGACCGGCCCTGGCTGGTCAACGTCGCGATGGCGTTCTCGGCGCGGCGGCGGATGTCGCGGTCGGGGTGGTAGGCGGTCAGGAACGCCACCTCGTCCAGGACGATCACGGTGAACGGGTCGCGCGTGGTGGGGGTGTGGATGCGTTGACGTCCGGCGTAGCGCTCGGCCCGCTCCTGCATCGCGGCCACCGCCGCTTCCAGGAGGGCCACCGCGGATTCGCCGTCGTCGGCGTAGCGGGCGAACAGCGCCCGGCCGTATGACAGCTCCATGCGCTTGGGGTCGATCGCCCACACCTCGGCGATACCGGCGGTGATGGCCGAGGACATCGCCCGGATGGCCGACCACAGCACCGACCCTTTGCCCGCCCCGGTGACGCCCACCGTCAGGACGTGGGTTCCGTGGAGGCGGAGCGTCCACACCTCGCCGTCTTCACACACCCCCACGGGCAGGGCCGCCAGGTCCGGTTCCTCGGGGATCGGGAGTGCGTCGATGGGGTCGGCGAGGGTGTCATAGCGCGGGAACTCCAGCACCACATCCCTGGGTCCGCGCACTTCGACCCGGCAGGAGGGGGCGCCGAACCCGTGGGCCAGCTCGGTCACGCGTTTCTGGAAGTCGGCCGGGGACGTGCCGGCCACGATCCGCACCCGCACCCGGTCGGCCCACGCCGAGCACGTCACACCCCGGATGCGGGGAAGGTACTGGCGCTCAAGGTAGGACTCGGCCAGACCGGCGACCACCAGGACGGGTTGCCAGTGCCGCTGGTAGATCCACGCCCACCGCCACCCGGCCAGCACCCGCAGCGCCACCCGGTCGCGAAACGAGCGCGGCCACCGCCGCCACCACACCAGCAGCACCGCATCAGCGATCGACCAGGCGACGGCGAGCCCGAGCCAGCCGGTGAAGTACCACAGGGCCACCGAGACGGCCACAGTCCCCACCGCCACCGGGAACCGGAACGGTAGGACGAGAAGGAAGCGCACCAGGCGCCACATCCACCCGGCCAGGATGAACACCCCCGGCGTCTGGACGACCGGGGTGGCAAAGCGGAAGCTCTGCGCCGGGACGGGCGCGGTCGGCTGCACCTGCGCGGCACCGGCGCTCTTGCGGCCCAGCATCAGAGACCACCCGCCTCAACATCGTCGCTGGAGCGGGCGGCGGCCAGTTCGGCGCGCGCCGCCTCAGCAACCGCGTGCGTCCCCGGATCGGCCGTGGACTGGGCGATGCGGTCAAGCAGGGAGGACTTCCAGGCCAGCAGCGCCGCACCGTCACCAGCAGAGCGGGAGCGCAGAGCGGCCAGGAAGTCGGCGATCTCACGCGGACTCACCCGCGCGGTTCGGTCGGACATACTGAAGACACCTCTTCTGCCATCACGTGATTGGGAAGTCGCGGATCAGAGGGGTTGAAGGGGCGGCCGGGTGCGCCAACACCAACGGCCGCCCCGCTTGGGTTCAGCGGCTGGTTAGGCGGCGTCCTTGGCCGCCGCAGCCGCCGGGGACTTGCGCGAGGCCGGAGTACTGGGGGTCTTCACGCCCCGCGCCCGCAGCGAGTAGGCCACCCGAGGACGGCGGCCGGACTCGTCCACGTAGGGGACGACCGACATGGCCTCGAACTCGATCGGGCGGAACGGCAGGCCGGGCACCTCGTCGGGCAGGGTCGGGCAGTGCTCGGCGGCGAGCTTGACCTTCACCGACTTGGCCTTGCCCCGCGCGTCCGGGTCGGCGTCGATCACGTCCACCGCCCACAGCGGCAGCCCCGTGGCCTTGTCCAGCTGCGGGCGCTTGGTCTCAAAGTCGATCAGCGCTTCGACGCCCAGCGCGAAGGCGCCGTAGGGGAACACCGTCCCGAACTCGATCGGCAGCGCACCCTGAATCGCCATGGTTGGACCTCTCTACGGCCCGGTGACCGGGCCGGACATACGAAAGCGTGTGGGCCGTCGCCGCTTCCAGGGTTGGAAGGTCATCGGCGATAGCCCACACGCTAACCCGTACTTTTAATTCTGTCTAGTAGTTGTAGTACTAGTTCGTACTCAAAGTACGCCCGCCCTCCTCGCCAGCCCCTGGAGAGCCGGTCCGGCAGGGTCCTGAATGGTCAGAAGGTCTCCGAGCGCCTGGCGCACCAGCGGGTGAGTGCGCACCTGCTCAGGCGTGATCGCCTCCGCCTTCTCCAGCGTCGAGACCGCCCTGTCGGCGTTGCGCCGCTGAAGGTGAGCCCGCGCGACATCGATGAGGAAGCGCCCCTGCCGCTCAGGCGAAAGGCCGGACGCGTCGACACCTTCGGCCGCCCGCAGCGCCACCCCGGCATCTCCCAGTTCCACGGCCACGGCGACCTCGTGGAGGGACACGTTGGTCGGCCCGAACTCGGTGTTGTAGTCGTTGCGGTCACCGCCCAGGCGGTCCGCCACCGAGCGCGCATGGGCCACGTTGCGATAGGCGGCCGTGGCGTCGTTGCGCCGAGCTGCGGCAACCGCCCGTTGCAGAGTGAGGGCGCCAAACAGGGACATGGCTTCGGGGTCGCCCTTGTCGGCCAGACGCGACAGCGCCTCACAGGACGTGCCGGCGGTCGCCTCGACCTGTTCGTAGTAGCCCGCACCCTGGAACGTCAGGCACAACCGGAACTCACCGGCGGCCATCAACAGCGGATCATCGGCGCGTTCGGCCGCCGTGATCGACCGATCGGCCGCGATCCAGGCCGCCTCGTACTCCCCGAGCTTGGTCAACGCCGAAGAGCACGCCTGATAGGCGCTGTTGAGCAGGCGGAACAGCGGAACCCGCTGTCCGTTGGGCACCGAGCGCGCCGCCGCCTCCAACTCGGGAATCAGCGGCTCGAGCGCTTCCGTCAGGTCCAGGTAGCGGCTGGTATGGGTCAACTCCCACACGTGCTCGACCTTGCGGCCCAGCGCGTCGACATCCGGCGGTTCGCCCCCGGCGCTGAGCATCGCCGTCAGCGCATGCGCCCGACTCAGGACCAACCGAAGGCGACTGCTGCCGGGCGCCTCCTCGGCGGCCGAGGCGACAATGGGCGCTTCGGCGGCCAGCTCCGAAAGCGGGACCTCCAGCGCATCGGCGACAGTCTCCAGGACCGACATGCGATCAATCCGGCGAACGCCACGCTCCACCTGCGAGACCCAGGCTTCCGAGCGCTCGACCAGACGGGCGAATTCGCGCTGTGAGAGGCCGCGCCGCTTTCTGTGCTGCGCGATTTTTCGGCCTAGAGCCTTTTGGTAGTCATTGCTCACCCTGCGACCCCCTTTGCCCCCTGGAGTGAAAGGAAGTCGACCTCGACGGAGTCGAGGAACGCACCGCGCGCCTCAAGGAACCGCTTGACGTGGGGCTGTTCCTCGTGCTCGTCGAACGCGGCGGGGTCGCGGTACAGCTCGTAGAAGTACCGCTCCAGCGGCTTGCCTTCGACCTGGTGAACGGCGTAGACGAGCGTGCCCGGCTCACTCTCGCGGATGTGGGGCAGCGTCTCCCCCACCAGGACATCAAAGCCCGAAGCGCTGTCCTCGTCCTTGAGCGTGAATCGCACGGCAAGTCCGAACATGGGGACTCCTCAACTCACTTCGACATCACTTGTCGCACTAATTGTCTTGCGAACGTAGTGCAAGTACCAGACACCTAATGTACGGTAGCCGTACTAATAGTACTAGACATGCAGCTCAGTGTCTCGTGAGCTGTTGATCTCACCGAGGTGAGCCCTATGTCTCTGCACCCGAACGGCCCTAATCGAGGACAGGTGGCGGCCCTCCGCTGGTTCCCCGGTCACCCTTCGTCCGTCGGCGATGTCCGCCGGTTCGTCGCCAACCGCCTCCAGTACTGCGCCGAGCCGGACGCGGCCATCCTCGTTGCGAGCGAGCTTGCCAGCAACGCCCTCCAGCACACCGAGTCCGGCAACTGGACAACCGGCTTCCTCGTCATGCTGGAGCACACCGCCGAGGGCGCGCTCATCACCGTCCATGACGCGGGCAGCGCCTCCCACGTGCCCTACATCGCCGCGCCACCACTCGACACGGAGAGGGGGCGCGGCCTGCACTTGGTCGACCGTCTCACCGAGAGCTGGGGAAGCCAAGGCGGCCCGGCCGAACGGATGACATGGGGAGTCGTGCGCTGCCACTAGGCATTGCCGAATTGGGCTGTATGGGATCAAGGCGACGGCGCTTCGCGCCGTCGCTCCCGGCGTGCCGCCCGCCGCTCGGGCTGCGGGCTGCCGCCCGGTCCCGAGCGCGCGGTCGGCCGCCGGGGCCGCGGAAGCGTCCGTCGCCTTGAGGCCGTCCGTCGGCTGTGGGTCGCGCCGTCGCCGGGACGATCCGATACGAAGCGCCGAAGCCTCTCCAGGCGAACCGGCTGTGGTTCCTGGCGCCCACGGTCCCGAGGCACTTGGTCGCGCGACCCTCACTGTCTGGGGTGCCGGCCCCGGCGCGACCAAGCGCCTCGGACCGGGACCGTGGTTTCTCACCCCTCGGGTGGCCGTGTAGTGGCCAAGGAAGCCCTTTCAGACTGAGGCCGACTCCGACCCCCGCCACCCTCTCGCCGCATCGTCAGGACGTGCCACACTCGTGCCACACAGGACGGTGATCGAAAGGAAGCCACGGGCAACAGCGTCCGCCGTGGGTGCTTCCGTCGCAGGTGAGAAGAGCTTGGCAAAGACCGCTACGCCACGCGCGACCTTCCAAGCTGGCCGTGCGGGTTCGATTCCCGTCGCCCGCTCCACAGCACGAAGGGCCGGGCGGCCGGTGTGAACCGGCCCCGGCCCTTTCGCTTTGGGCTTCCTTTCTTGTGGCCTCCCCTTCGGACTGCCCCCACCACCGCCGCCCGACCGCGCGCCGAGGGGTGGGTGGAGGGTCCGGAATCCGTCATCCTTCCGTGACCCCTGCGGCGGTGGGTGCGCGCCTCGGCCGTCTGCCGCTGGGCCTCCTCGACGGGGGCTTTCTCGCTTTGGGGGCGCCGCCGTCACTCCGCGGACGGGGTGCGGGTGCTGAGGCGTTCGTGGCGTTGGCGGGCGGCCTGGGGGGTGCCCAGGCCGAGGCCGAAGGCGATTTCCTGCCAGGTCATCTCGCGGCCGCGGGCCATGGCCAGCAGGCCCGACTCCAGGGCGTCGATGTCGGCGCGCATGCGCGGGGTGAGGGTGAGCGCGGCACTGATGTCGGCGGTGTCGAGCGGGGGTTCGCCGGGTTCGGGCAGGGCCGAGCCGGCGGCGAGGTCGTGGACGCGGCGGACGGCGTCGAAGGGCTCCAGGAACAGGCCGCCCTCGTCCCAGCGGCGGCGGGCGTCGCCGGCCGCGTGGCGCTCGGTGATGCGGTGCAGGGCGGCGTACTCCCGGTGCCGCCGCGCGGTGTCGGGGTCGGGCGGGGTGAAGGGGTCGTCGGGGCCGGTGGGGCGGGCCTGGTGGCCCTCGGGCGAGGGCTGCTGGTTCTCGGGCATGAGGACAGTGTGCGTCGTTGAACGATTCATTGCAAACGGTTTGTTCAATACGGAATGTGTTGAACGACACGGCGTGCGCTGCGGAACGGTCGAGCCCGGCGGATATGTTGTGCGTGCGGCCGGACGGCGGCCGACCGAGCGACGCGGGCCGGTTGTGAAGGTGAGTGATGACGAGTCCTGATCCGCTGCACCTGCCACCTCTGACGATGCGCTGGTACGCGCGGCCCGAGTCCCCGGCCGCCCCCGTGGTGGTCACCGGGGCCTTCGACGTCCTCCACGTCGGCCACGTGCGCTTCCTCTCCGACGTGCGCGGCCGCCACGCCCCCCTGGTCGTGGGCGTCGAGGACGACGCCCGCGTGAGCGGCTGGAAGGGGCCGACCCGCCCGGTGAACCCGGCCGAGGAGCGCGCCGAGATGCTGGCGGCCCTTCGGTGCGTCGACGGCGTCTTCATCATCTCCGGGCCGGCCGAGGTCGCCGACTGGGACTCCTACGCCGACCTGCTGCGCCCGCTGGGCATGGCGGCGCTGGCCTTCACCACGGGCGACCCCTACACCGAGGAGAAGCGGCGGGGCGCCGAGGCGCTGGGGGCCGACGCGTGGGTGCTGCCCCTGACCGAAGGCCGCTCCACGAGCGCGGCGCTGAACCGGCTGGCCCGCTCCCTCTGACGCGTCCCGCCGGCCCGGGCGGCGGTCGCGACCTTTGTCCGGGTGCTTTCCGCGCGCTCCGGGCTGCCCCCGTGCGGGTCCGGTGGATTGTCACTGGGGCGTGGTTCGCTGTACTCGCGTCGCCGTGACCCTTTCGTTGTGCGAACGCCGCGATTTCGCTCTGGGCGTGGAAGCCGCCTGCGGGAGCCCCCCGGGGAAGCAGGTGCCGGGCGGAGGTGTTGAGGCATCCGAACGGGAGGGGTTATGCCAGTGCCTGAGCGGTCCGAGCACATTCACCGGAACGGGGTGGCGCGATGATGATGTCGGGCGGTCCGCCCATCTACCGGTCGCTGGTCAACGACGGCAGCGCCCGCAGGACCAGCCTCACGCCGGGGACCGTGCGCCGCATCGTCGGCTACGCCCGGCCGCACTGGCGCGCGATCCTGCTGTTCCTGGTCACGACCTCGGTCAGCGCGGGGATCGTCATCGCCAACCCGCTGCTGCTCAAGACCATCATCGACCAGGGCGTCGCCCACCGCGACACCCAGCTCATCGCCCTGCTCGCGGGCGCGGTGGGCCTGCTCGCGGTGGTCGAGGCCGGGCTGGGGCTCACCGGGCGGTGGCTGTCCTCGCGCATCGGCGAGGGCGTCATCTACCTGCTGCGCACCCAGGTGTTCCGGCACGTGCAGCGCATGCCGCTCGCGTTCTTCACCCGCACCCAGACCGGCTCGCTCATCAGCCGGCTCAACACCGACGTCGTGGGCGCCCAGCGCGCCATCACCTCGGTGCTCCAGTCGGTGGTGTCCAACCTGATCAGCGTGGTCGCCGTGGTCACCACCATGGCGGTGCTCTCCTGGCAGATCACCCTCATCGCGCTGGCGCTGGTGCCGCTGTTCGTGCTGCCCGCCAAGTTCATCGGCCGCAAGGTCGCCAACATCTCCCGCGACGGCATGAACGTCAACGCCGACATGAGTTCGCTGATGACCGAGCGGTTCAACGTCGGCGGCGCGATGCTGGTGAAGCTCTACGGCCGCCCCGACGAGGAGGCCGAGGGCTTCGCCGACCGCGCGGCCCGCGTCCGCGACATCGGCGTCTCCCAGGCCGTGTTCGGCGGGCTGCTGTTCACCATGATCGGGCTGATCACCTCGCTGGCCACCGCCGTGGTCTACGGCGTGGGCGGCACCCTGGTCGTGGGCGACGCGTTCGAGCTGGGCACCCTCGTGGCCATGACCACGCTGCTCACCCGCCTCTACGCGCCCATCACGGCGCTGTCCAACGTGCACGTGGAGGTCATGACCGCGCTGGTCAGCTTCGACCGGGTGTTCGAGGTCCTCGACCTCAAGCCGATGATCGACGAGCGCCCCGACGCCCGCGACCTCCCCGACGGCCCGCTGGAGGTGAGCTTCGACGCCGTGTCGTTCCGCTACCCCACCGCCGCCGAGGCGTCGCTGGAGTCCCTGGAGCTGACCCCGCAGGCGGAGACCGCCGACGACACCCAGGTGCTCAGCGACGTCTCGTTCACGGCGCCCCCCGGGCAACTGGTCGCCCTGGTCGGCCCCTCGGGCGCGGGCAAGACCACGCTGACCCACCTGGTGTCGCGCCTGTACGACCCGGTCGAGGGCGCGGTGCGGATCGGCGGGGTGGACCTGCGCGACGCCAAGGCCCAGGCGGTGCGCGACGCGGTGGGCGTGGTCACCCAGGACGCCCAACTCTTCCACGACACCGTGGGCGCCAACCTCCGCTACGCCCGGCCCGACGCCACCGACGACGAACTGGTCGAGGCCATGCGCGCCGCCCAGCTCCAGTCCCTGCTGGAGAGCCTGCCCGACGGCCTCGACACCATGGTCGGCGACCGCGGCTACCGCCTGTCGGGCGGCGAGAAGCAGCGCCTGGCCATCGCCCGGCTGCTGCTGAAGGCGCCGCGCGTGGTGGTGCTGGACGAGGCCACGGCGCACCTGGACTCCGAGTCCGAGGCCGCGGTGCAGGAGGCGCTGCGCACCGCGCTGGAGGGCCGCACCTCGCTGGTGATCGCGCACCGGCTGGCCACCGTCCGCGAGGCCGACCAGATCCTGGTGCTGGAGGACGGCCGCATCCTGGAGCGCGGCACCCACGACGAACTCCTGGCGGCCGGCGGGCTCTACACCGCGCTCTACCGCACCCAGTTCGCCGCCCAGGAGCGCGAGCGCGGGACGGCCCGGCGCACTCCGTCGGCCGAGGTCGGCGCCTGATCCCGGCGGCGCCGGGTGCGATCGGCGGGGCGCGCACGCGCCCGGCCCTTCGCGCCCGGCGCCGCTGTGTGTGCGGCCCCGACCGCGGCCACCCTGTCCCCTCCTCCGCCGCCGGCGACGGCGACACACCGAACTTCACTCGTTGCACACCGTGAAGAGATTCATGTCACGCATTAATTCGTTTGGTGCATTTTTTCATGGAGTGCAATGATCTAACCCAAGGCAGGTACCGGACGGTCGACGGGGGTGATGGCATGGAGCCCATGGGACTGCGCGAGCGCAAGAAACTGGCCACCCGCCGCACCCTCCAGCACGAGGCGCTGCGGCTGGCCATCGAGCACGGCTCGGAGAACGTCACCGTGGACGACATCGCCGCCGCGGCGAACGTGTCCACGCGGACGTTCTTCAACTACTTCTCCTCCAAGGAGGAGGCGATCATCGGCGACGGTCCGCCCCGGCCCACGGCGGACGCCACCGCGGTCTTCGTGGCCAACGGCCCCACCGGCGACCTGCTGGACGACCTCAAGCACTTCATCCTCTCCCCCATGCTCGACCTGAGCGCGGAGGAGCTGGGCTACACCTTCACCGACTTCCTGGCCCGCAAGCAGCTCATGCTGCGTGAATCCCACCTGGTCACGCGCATGATGGCCACCTTCGCCGCCACCGAGCGGGAGGTCGTCGCGGGGGTGGCCGCCCGGCTGGGCGAGGAACCCGAGGCCATCCGCCCGCAGATCGTCGCCGCGCTGGGCATGACCGCGCTGCGGTTCGCCCTGCGCCACCTGCACCACCACGGGGACACCGCAGAGGGCGCGGGCGCCGAAGGCGCGCGGGCCGCGGAGATCGCCGAACTCCGCGACCTGCTCGACGAGGCGTTCGACGCCCTGCGGCAGACATTCGACACGGCCCGCTGAGGCGGGCCACCAGTACACGCGGCCGCTCCCGCTCGGCGCGTGTTCCGATCAGGGGAAGCGAGCAGTCATCCATGACGTCCACCCGCGCGCAAACGCCGTTACCCGAACCCGCACCCGCGGCCGCCGACTCCTCGGGCCCGCTGCCGCGCCGCCGGGTCCGCTGGGTCTTCGTCGGCGTGATGCTGACGATGCTGCTGGGGGCCCTCGACCAGACCATCGTCTCCACGGCGCTGCCCACCATCGTGGGCGAACTCCACGGCCTTGAGCAACTGTCGTGGGTGGTCACCGCCTACATGCTGGCGGCAACGGTCGGCATGCCGATCTACGGCAAGGCCGGCGACCTGTTCGGCCGCAAGATCGTCTTCCAGTTCGCCATCGTCACCTTCCTGCTGGGTTCGGTGCTCTCCGGCGCCGCGCAGGACATGACGCAGCTCATCCTGTTCCGCGCGCTCCAGGGCATCGGCGGCGGCGGGCTGATGATCAGCGCGCAGGCCATCGTGGCCGACATCGTGCCGCCCCGCCAGCGGGGCCGGTACATGGGCCTGATCGGCGGCGTGTTCGGCCTGGCCTCGGTCGCCGGGCCGCTGCTGGGCGGGCTGTTCACCGACCACCTGTCGTGGCGGTGGATCTTCTACATCAACCTGCCCCTGGGCGCGCTGTCGCTGCTGGTCGTCACCGTGGCGCTGAACCTGCCCCGCCCCCAGGGCCCGCGCCCGCGCCTGGACTACCTGGGCACGCTCCTGCTGGCCGCGGCCAGCGTCTGCCTGGTGCTGGTCACCAGTTGGGGCGGCACCGAGTACGACTGGACCAGCCCGGTCATCCTCGGGCTGGGGGCCGCCGCCGTGGTCGCCGCGGTGCTGTTCGTGGTGGCCGAGCGGTTCGCCGCCGAGCCGGTCATCCCGCTGAGCCTGTTCCGCGACCGCGACTTCGTGCTGACCTCGCTGGTGGGCATCACCGTGGGCATCGCGATGTTCTCGACCGTGTCCTACCTGCCGACCTTCTTCCAGATGGTCAACGGGGCCAGCGCCACCGAGTCGGGGCTGCGGATGATCCCGATGGTGGTCGGCATGCTCGCCGCCACCATCACCACCGGTCGGCTGATCAGCAGCACCGGGCGCTACAAGGTGTGGCCGATCGTGGGCACCGCCGTGATCATGCTCGGCCTGCTCCTGCTGTCGCGGATGGACGCCGACTCCAGCTACCTGTTCAACGCGACGGGCATGCTGGTGCTGGGCCTGGGCGTGGGCATGGTGATGCAGAACCTGGTGCTCATCGTGCAGAACTCCGCGCCGCCGCGCCACCTGGGCACCGCCACCTCGGCCACGAACTACTTCCGCCAGATCGGCGCGTCGTTCGGTATCGCGGTCTTCGGGTCGGTCTTCGTCAGCCGCCTCAACGACCAGGTGGCCGGGCTTCCGGCCGGCGCCGCGCAGGGCATGCAGTTCGAGGGCGGCGAGGCCGGCCTCAGCTCCCTGACCCCCGAGATGCTGGCCGCGCTGCCGCCGCAGGTCCGCGACTTCCTGGTGCAGGCGTTCGCCCAGGCGCTGCCGCCGATCTTCGTCTACGCGGTGCCGATCGTGCTGGTCGGGTTCGCGCTGACGTTCTTCATCACCGAGCGCCCGCTGGCCACCCGCCTCGGGGAGAACGCGGCCGACGCCGAGGCCGACGCCGCCCAGGACCGGCCCGCCGCGCCGGCCGGGGTGGCCGACTAGCCCGCCCCCGCGGGAGCAGGTCCGCGGCGGCCCGGCTTCGCCCGGCCGGGGGCGCCGCGGACCGCTGGGTGTGCGGCGGCCCGGGGCACGCGGCCGCCGCACACCGTTCTCCCGGCGGCTCATGCGGCCGCCGGCCGCACCGGAAGAGGAAGGACCGCCGGACTACCGGCGGTCCTTCTTCTCGCGTCGCTCGGCCTTCTTCCCGCGCTTGGCCTTCTTGTCCTCTTTCTTGTCCCGCTTGGCCTTCTTCTTGGCCTTCGTGTCCTTCTTCTTGGCTTTCGTGGCCTTCGGGTCCGTCCCGTCCGCCCGCGTGCCGGCGGGCGCGGCGGATCCCGGCCGCGCGTCGTCGCGCAGGCGCTCCTGTTCGGCCTCGCGCGCCTTCTTCAGCTTCTTGGACTTCTTGTCCTTGGCCTTCTTCTTCGCCTTCTTCGGCTTCTTGGCGTCCTTGGAGGTGAGGTGGCCGGCCAGCCGCTCGGGCAGCGGCGCGGCGCCGGGGCCGCCCTCGGCGATCCACTCCTGGAGGTCGTCGACCAGGCGGTCCTCGGTGAACTCCCCCAGCCACACCGGGCGCCCGCCGCGCGCCCGCCCCTCCCCGGAGGGCTGGACCACCACCACGTTGGCCTGGAAGCAGATGCCCAGGCAGGTGCTGGTGCGCACCGGGACGTCGCGGCCCCGGCCGTCGCGCAGGCCGCGCAGCCGCGCCAACTGCGCCGCGTGGTCCACCCCGGGCACCTTCTTGCGGGTGCCGCAGCAGCAGCCGCGGCACACCACCAGCCGGCACGGGCGTCCTGCGGGCTCCACGGGGTCGGGGCCTCCTCCGGTCTCGGGCGGCGCGGCGGCGGCCGAGCGGCCGCCCGTCCGCCGCCCCTCCAACGGTATCCACCGCCTCGCACCGCTGTGACCTGCTATGTCGCCCTGCGCGGCGCGGCCCTCGGCCGCGTGGCGCTACCGTGGACGCCGTGATTTCCGATTCCGCGGAGGCCGCGGCCTCCCCCCTGCTCAGCGCCGACCGCGTCGATCTCGTCCGGTCGGGCAAGACCCTCCTCGACCAGGTGAGCCTGGTGGTGCGCCCGGGTGAGCACTGGGCGCTTCTTGGCCCCAACGGCGCGGGCAAGAGCACCCTGCTCAGCCTCCTGGGCGCCGTGCGGCACCCCACGCGCGGCACCGTGGAGATCCTGGGCCGCCGGCTGGGCCGCACCGACATCCGCGAACTGCGCCGCTTCATCGGCCACGTCAACCCGCGCCACGACCTGCGCTCCGCGCTGCGCGGCCGCGAGATCGTGCTCACCGGCGCCACCGGCAGCATCGAGATCCCGCCGCGCTGGCGGCCCGCCCCTGAGGAGGAGGCGCGCGCCGACCGCCTCATGGCCATGCTGGGGGTGACCGCGCTGCGCGAGGAGACCTGGCCCACGCTGTCCCAGGGCGAGCGCGGCCGGCTGCTCATCGCCCGCGCGCTGATGCCGGTGCCGCGCCTGCTGCTGCTCGACGAGCCGGCCACGGGCCTGGACGTCGCGGCCCGCGAGCAACTGCTGACCAGCATCGACCAACTGCGCGCCGAGCACCCCGAGCTGGCCACGGTGCTGGTCACCCACCACCTGGAGGAGCTGCCCGCCTCCACCACCCACGCCATGCTGCTGCGCGGCGGGCAGGTCGTGGCGGCCGGCGAGGCCGCGGCCACGCTCACCACCAAGCTCGTCACGGCGTGCTTCGACCATCCCATCGAGATCGAGCGCCGCGGGGGCCGCTGGAGCGCGCGCACCGCCGCGCCCGGAGCCTGATCAGGCGGTGAACGGCCGCCAGGCGCGCGGTACGCCGTCGCGGTGGGGGCCGGCGAAGGAGTCCGGTGCGAACCGCAGGGGCAGGCCGGCCGCCACGAGCGGTCGGCTGTGGTCCATGAGCTGGAGGCGCAACTGCGGTTCGGCGCAGCTACCCGAGCTGCCGCAGGCGGCGACGATCTGCCCGGCCGCCACCCGCTCCCCCGGCGCGACCACGACCGAGCCGCGCCGCAGGTGGCCCAGCAGGAGGTAGCCGCCCTCGTCGGCGGCGATGACGACGTGGTTGCCCAGCAGCCCGGCGGGGCCGCGCAGCTCGCGCAGCGCGGTCTCGGCGACCATCGCCACCAGCCACGGCCACGACGTGCGGCTGCGGTGGTCGCGCCCGCGCCGGTGCACGGTGACCACGGTGCCGGCCAGCGGCGCGTGGACGGGTTCGCCGAAGGCGGGGAACTCCTCGGGCGGGCGGCTCAGCGGCCGCCAGGCGACGTCGGGGCGGGCGCCGTCGGCGGGTTCGGCCACCAGGGCCAGGGCGTAGGTCTGGCCGTAGGCGTGCGCGCCGAGGCTGGGCACGGCCTCGGCCGGGCCGGCCAGCGCCATCCAGCGCCCCCGCACCGGCGGCAGGACCGTTCGGGGTGCGCACCGCACCCGGCCCAGCCGCAGGTAGACCGCAAGGCCCAGGACGAACAGCGGGCCGCGCACCCACCAGGACAGCCCCGCCAGCCCGCCGAAGGCCAGGGCCAGGGTGCCGGCCCACATCAGCGGCATCCGCACCCGCGCCAGCAGGACCGGTACCGGGGGCAGGCGGCGGGCGCGGGCGGGCGGCGCGGCAAAGGGCACGCCCCCATCATGGCCCACGCGAAGGGCGGCCGCGGACCGTGCCCCCGGTCCGCGGCCGCCCCGGTGGTCGGGCGGTGCCCGGGGTCAGGTGCCCTGGCCGTCGCCGGAGCCGCCCCGGGCGCGGTCCTGCTGGGCCTGGCGGCGCAGGTACTCGGTGGCGGAGTCGCCGGCCTTGTCGATCTTGTCGTCGTACTTGCCGCCGGTGCGGTCCTTGGCGAACTCCTCGGCCTTGTCGACGCCCTTGGCGACCTGGTCGCCGTGGTCCCCGGCCGCGTCCTTGAACTTGTCGAAGGCACCCATGCCTTCCACCTCCTGCTCGCAGCGACGACGTTCGTCGGTCGTCTGGGCATACCCGCCCCGACCGCGGGATACTCCGAAGTGTGGCACCACGGTCGCGTAAAGCGACACACGCGCGGCGGCGCACGGCCTCCGAACGCTCAGATGCCCAGGACCAGCCGGGCGATGGAGAAGTAGATCAGCAGGCCGGTGGCGTCGACCAGGGTCGACACCAGCGGCGCCGACACCACGGCCGGGTCCACCCCCACCCGCCGGGCGAGGATGGGCATGGTGCTGCCGATGACGGCCGCCCACGTGCAGATGGCGATCACCGACACCGCCACCACGGCGGCGATGAGCGGCCCCACCAGCGCCGTGCCCACCACCAGCGCCACGGAGGCCAGCATGAGCCCCAGCAGCACGCCGACCCGCGACTCCTTCCACGCCACCTTGGGCAGGTCGCGCAGCCGCACCTCACCCACGGCCAGGGCGCGCACGATGGCGGTGGCCGACTGGGAGCCGACGTTGCCGCCGGTGCCGGTGAGCATCGGCACGAACAGCGCCAGCGCCGTGACCTGCTCCAGGGTGGCCTCGTAGACCTGCATCACGTTGACGGTGAGGGTGGCGGCGACGATCAGCAGCAGCAGCCACACCGACCGGGCGCGGGCCAGGCGCACCACCCCGGCGGCGACGTAGTGGCCCGAGACCGGGCTCGCGCCGGACTGGCGGGCGATGTCCTCGGTGTCGGCGGCCTCGATCAGCTCCAGGGCGTCGTCGAAGGTGAGCAGCCCCACGAACCGCTCCTCGGAGTCCACCACCGGCAGCGCCACCAGGTTGGCCTGCTGCATCAGCCGCGCGGCGTCCTCGGCGGGCTCGGTGGCGCGCACCCGGGGCACCAGGACGTCCACGATGTCCTTGATCAGCTCGGAGTCGTCGCTGACCACCAGGTCGCTGAGCTGGACCGTGCCGGCCAGGCGGCGGCCGTCGTCCACGACCGGCAGGGTGTAGACGGTCTCGGCGTCGGCGCCCTTGGCCCGCACCACCTCCAGCGCCCGGCCCACGGTGAGGTCGCGGTGCAGGATGACGGTCTCGGGGGTCATGTACCGGCCAACCGCGCCCTCGGGGTAGCCCAGCAGCGCGGCGGTCATCTTGCGCTCGGCCGGGCTGAGCCCGGCCAGCGCCCGGGTCGCGATCTTGGCCGGGGCCTCCCCGATCAGCCGCGCGCGGTCGTCGGGGTCCATCTCCTCCAGCAGCGCCCGAAACGCCGAGTCGCGCAGTCCCAGCAGGATCTGGTGCTGGTGGTGGGGGTCCAGCTCCTCGAAGACCTCCAGCTCGCGGTCCTTGTCCAGCAGCCGGAAGGGCACCAGGGCGAGGTGGACGTCCATGCGCGACAGCTCGTCGGCGATCTCGTAGGGCTGGTGCTCGGCCAGCCACAGCCGGATCCCGGTGAGGTCGTTGCGTTCGACCAGCGAGGTGAGTTCGATCTCGCGCTCGTCGTCGTCGGCCATGCTGAGCACCCCCTTGTCGATCGCGTATGGGGCGCGGGGGCCTCTGGACACGGCAACGAGGCACCTCTCGTCTGCCCGGGGAACATGACGACCCTACCGGCCCCGGCGGCGGCCCCGGCACGCCGCGCCGCGCCCGAGGGGTCAGTCGCGCCAGATCACAACGAGGGCGGTGTCGTCGTTCTTGCCCTTGCTGAGGGAGTCGACGATCGCCACGGCGCCCTGGTCGAATCCCTTTGCGGCGGCGGACTCGGCCGCCTTCAGCAGGTGCTCGACGCCGGAGTCGAGGTCCTCGCCCGGGGTCTCGATGAGGCCGTCGGTGTAGAGCATGATGGCGTCGCCGGGCCGCAGCCGCCCCTTGACCGGGGTGTAGGCGGTCTCGGGCAGCACGCCCAGCACCATGCCGCGGGCGTCGGCCGGGCTCCAGACGCCGGTGGCGGTGTCGTACTGCACGGCGGGCGGGTGGCCGGCCGAGGCGAGGATGTAGTCGCCGGTCTCCAGGTCCAGGCTGAGGTGGACGGCGGTGACGAACCCCTCGCCCAGCGAGGTGCGGATCAGGTGGTCGTTGCAGCGGGACAGGAACTCCCCGCTGGGCACGGCGGCGATCAGGCCGCGGAAGGCGCCCGAGAGCAGCAGCGCGCGGGTGCCGGCGTCCATGCCCTTGCCCGAGACGTCGACCACCGCCACCTCCAGGCGGTCGTCCTGGCGCATGGAGACCACGAAGTCGCCGCCGAACGAGGACCCGCCGGCCTGGCGCAGGACCGAGGTGCCGCGCCAGCCGGGCGGGAGTTCGGGCAGCTCGCCCTGGGAGCGCAGCCGGTCGCGCAACTCCAGCAGCATGCGCTCGCCGCTGAGGCCTTGGACGCCCAGCCGCTCGCGCACGCCCGACAGCAGGTAGGCCACCACGGCGGTGACCCCGATGGTGACCAGCAGCCCCGGGCCGACCTGGCCGAAGTCCAGGCTGAAGGCGGTGAACAGCAGCACGGCGGCGTCGACGGCGAGCAGGAACGCCAGGCTCTTGCGCTTGAGCAGCAGCCCGCCGGCGACCACGGTGACGATGACGGAGCTGGGCGGGAACCACCCGGGCGGGCCCCACACCGCGCCCACCCCGATGCCCACGGCCAGCAGGACCAGCGTGATCAATACCAGGCGGTAGCGGAACAGCACCTTGCGCCGCAGCAGCGCGGCCGCGCGCTGCCACAGCGAGCGCGCGCGGCGCAGGAGTCGGGCGGTCGGCGTGGCGTTCATCGTGCCCGCACTGTAGCGCGCGCGGCAGGGGCGGGCACGCGGCCCGCGGGGTGCCTCCCCTCGGGCCCCGTGTATCGGCCGAGCCGATATCGTGCCTGCACACGCACCGAAAATCGCGTCGAACTCCGCATGATCCAGTATGTGCCGAGAATCGGGTGCTCGTCAGTCCAGACGGGCGCCCGGGACGGAATCCCGGCAAATTCACAGCCGCGGACGGTCGTCAACCCGGTCTTCGGACAGGGCGCAACCCGCCGGGGCCAGAAAAACCGCTCGCGCCGCCGCGCGCCGGGGTGGTAGGCACGGACCATGTCCATTTCCGCAGACGGGGCCGCCGGCGCGGACCCCGGGCCGACCTCGCGGTGGCACCCGCGGGTGCCCGACGAATCCGAGTTCCCCGCCGTCGTCCGCCTCGTCGGCGAGGCCCTGCTCGGCGGCAAGTCCGACGCCGAGTCCTACCGCGAACTCACCCACCTCGACCGCACCCTGACGGTCTTCGACGGCGCGCAGCCGGTGGGCAACACCACCGCGCTGCCCCTCACCATGACCCTGCCCGGCGGCGCGCGCCGGGTCTCCGGCGTCTCGGCGGTGGGGGTGTGGCCCACCTACCGGCGGCGCGGCGTCCTCAGCGCGCTGATGCGCCGCCAGTTCGCCGACATCCGCGAGCGCGGCGAGGACGTCGCGGCGCTGTTCGCCAGCGAGGGCGCGATCTACGGCCGGTTCGGCTACGGCCCGGCGGCCTCCGCCGTGTCCTTCACCCTGCCCACGCGCGAGACCGCGCTGCGCCCCGACGCCCCGCGCGACCCCGCGCTGCGTCTGCGGCTGCTCGACGCCGCCGAGGCCCGCAAGGAGATCTCCGTGGTGCACCAGGCGGCGGCGCCGCAGCGCGTCGGCGAGTTCCAGCGCACCGAGGCGTGGTGGACCCGGGTGCTGCACAACCCGCCGGGCAACCCGTTCAGCGACCTCAAGTGCGCCGTGGCCGAGGACGACGCCGGCCCGCTGGGCTACGTGCTCTACCGCACCCGGCAGGTGTGGGACGACCACGGCACCGCCGACTCCGCGCTGCGGGTCGAGGAGGTCTACGCCACCGCGCCGGCCGCGCACACCCTGCTGTGGGAGCACGTGCTGACCCGCGACCTGGTGACCTCGGTGACCTGCGACATGGCGGCGCTCGACGACCCGCTGTTCCACCTGCTGGCCGACCCCTTCCGGGCGCGCCGCCGGCACATCGAGAACCTGTGGATCCGGTTGGTGGACCTCCCCGCCGCGCTGGAGCGGCGCTCCTACGCGGCGGCGGTGGACGTGGTGCTGGAGGTCGCCGACCGCCACTGCCCGTGGAACGCCGGCCGGTGGCGGCTGACCGCCGACACCGCCGCCGCGCGCTGCCGGCCCACCGACCAGGAGCCCGACATCCGGTTGGACGCCGCCCACCTGGGCGCCGCCTACCTGGGCGGCACCCGGCTCGGCGGCTACCTGGCGGCCGGGTTGCTCAGCGAGGCCGCGCCGGGCGCGGTCCAGCGGCTGGACACCGCCCTGCACCGCGCCGACCTGCCCTACTGCGGCAACGTCTTCTAGGCCGCGCACGCCGGAGACCGGCGCGGGCGGGGCGGGCGCGGTGGCGCGCGCCCCGCACCGCGCCGGCGGATCGCGGGGTTCTCAGCTCCGCCGATCCGTATTACCGTCACGGCAGAGCGTGAACGGCGTCGGCCGGCCGCTGCGGGGCGCGAGCGCACCGCCGCACAGCCGCCGCGCCGCGCGCTCACCGGACCCGGCGGATCCGCGCACCGGCAGCGCCGCGGATCCGCCGGGCCGGGCCGGATGCACCGCACGGCAAAGCCGCCCACCGGGCACCGGCGGGCGGGTTGGAGGGGCGGCGGGCCGATCGAGCGCCGGCGGCCGACCGAACCGGCCAACGGCGCCCGTCCGGACCGCCTCTGGGGCCGCCCGGACCGTCCCGGGGGCTGCGCGGGCGGCGCCGGGACGCTAGGGCAGCGGGGGCAGCTCGCCCGACTCCTCGTAGCGCGACAGCATGCCGATGCGCCGGCTGTGCCGCTCCTCGCCGCTGTAGGGCGTGGCCAGGAAGACCGCGACGAACGACGTGGCCTCCTCGGCCGTGTGCATCCGCGCGCCCAGGCTGAGCACGTTGGCGTCGTTGTGCTCGCGCGCCAGCCGGGCGGTCTCCTCGCTCCAGGCCAGCGCCGCGCGCACGCCCTTCACCTTGTTGGCGGCGATCTGCTCGCCGTTGCCCGAGCCGCCCAGCACCACCCCCAGCGCACCGGGGTCGCCGGCGACGCCCTCGGCGGCGCGCAGCACGAAGGGTGGGTAGTCGTCGGCGGGGTCGAGCGCGGCGGGGCCGGCGTCGACGACCTCGTGGCCCTGCTCCTTGAGCCAGGTCACCAGATGTTCTTTGAGATCGAATCCGGCATGGTCGGATCCCAGGTAGACACGCACGTCGTTAGTTTCCCATGGCACGAGCCCGCCCCCGGCGCGCAGCACCGGGGGCGGGCGTAACGGAATTCGGCGGGGCCGGTGCGGCCCGGCCGCTAGATGAGCGGGACGCCGGTGGCGATCGAGGCGATGGCCATCCCCATGGCGGCGAACAGGGCCAGCGACAGCACCGCGATGACGTTCACCAGGACGATGGCCTTGATGTCCTTGCTCAGCGGGCCGGCCTTGGACTCCGTCGGCTTGCTCAACTCACACCTCGGGTATCGGGGTACGGACACGGCGCGGGGCGAACCCGCACCTCTGCACGCCGATCCTGCCATACGCCGGCGCCCGGCCCGCGCCGGGGCGGCGCTAGCGCTGGATGCCCTTGGTCTCGCAGAACTCCTCGATGCCGTGCAGGCCCCACTCGCGGCCCACACCCGACTGCTTGTAGCCGCCGAAGGGCAGCAGGGGCTGCGTGCGGGCGCCGTTGACCTGCACCTGGCCGGCGCGCAGGCGCCGGGCCACGCGCAGCGCGCGGTCGGAGTCGCCCGACCACACGGCGGCGGCCAGGCCGTAGTCGGTGTCGTTGGCCACGGCCACGGCCTCGTCCTCGGTGTCGTAGGGGATGAGCGCGACGACGGGGCCGAAGATCTCCTCGCGGGCGATGCGCATGCCGTTGTCGACGTCGGCGAAGACGGTGGGGCGCACGTAGTAGCCGCGCTCGCGGCCGGCGGGGGGCTCGGCGCCGCCCACCACGATGCGGGCGCCCTCCTTGACTCCGGTGTCGATGTAGTCGCGCACCCGGTCCAACTGGGTGCGCGAGACGAGCGGCCCCATGCGGACGCCCTCCTCGAAGGGGTCGCCGGGCTCGAACTTCGCGGCGGCCTCGGCCGCGAGTTCCCGGGCGCGCGCGTAGTGGTCGCGGTGCACGAGCATGCGGGTCAGCGCGTTGCAGCTCTGCCCGGTGTTGCGCATGACGTCGGCGACCCCGGCGGCCACGGCGGCGGTGAGGTCGGCGTCGGGCAGGATCACGTTGGGCGACTTGCCGCCGAGTTCCAGGGCGACCTTCTTGACGGTGGCGGCGGCGACCTCGGCGACGCGCTTGCCGGCGCGGCCCGAGCCGGTGAAGGAGACCATGTCCACCCCGGGGTGGGCGGCGATGGCCTCGCCGACGACCGGGCCGGTGCCCGAGACGAGGTTGAACACCCCCGGCGGCAGCCCCGCGTCGTGCAGTGCCTCGGTGAGGGCGTAGGCGGCGAGCGGGGCGACCTCGGTGGGCTTGAGCACGACGGTGTTGCCCACGGCCATGGCCGGCACGGCCTTCAGCACGATCTGGTGGAGGGGGTAGTTCCAGGGGGTGATGGCGCCGACGACGCCGAAGGGCTCGCGGACGATGATGGAGTCGCCGACCGGTTCGCCGCCGAACAGCCGCTCGTGGTGGGTGTCGAGGAGGTCCAGGAAGGTCTGGAACATCAGCAGGGGGAACCCGGTCTGCACGCCGGTGGCGAAGCGCAGGGGGGCGCCCATGTCGGTGGCGATGGCGGCGGCGATGTCGGCGGAGCGCTGTTGCAGCAGCTCCAGGGCGCGGGCCAGGACGGCGCGGCGCTCGGGGTAGGGCAGGGCGGACCACGCGGGGAAGGCGGCCCGGGCCGCGGAGACCGCGCGGTCGACGTCGGCGGGGTCGCCCGCCGGGACGGAGTCGACGACCTCCTCCGTGGCGGGGTTGACGACGTCGATGGCGGTGGCGGACGCCGACTCGGTCCAGGTGCCGTTGAGGTAAAGGGATCGCATGGTGACCACGTTCCCAGAACGGGATTCTATTACTCCGCCGAATGCCGGAACCGGGCCGACCGGGACACCGGGTCGGGGCGGCCGCGCGGGGCGGGACGGGGGGAATCCGCTTGAGGGGTCCGCCCCCGCCGGGACCCGGCGGGGGCGGACCCGTGGGAACGAGGTGGGGGCGGCCGGCCGTGGAGCGGCGCAGCGGACGGGTGGCGGCCCGCCGGACGGCGGGCGGGGGCGGCCCGCCGCGCGGACCGCCCCCGACACCGGGCTACCAGTGCGGAGGGCGCTCCTCCAGCAGCCGGTCGATGTTGTCGTCGCGGTCGGGGTCGCCCCAGCCCGGGCCGCGCTCGTCACTGGTGGTGTCGGGCAGGATCTCCAGCCCGTCCTCGAAGAGGTCGACCGGGCGGTCGTCCTCGGGTCCGCTCATCGCTGCCGCCTTCCTAGCGTGCTCTGCCTGCCCGTTCGTGCCGGTGGCCGCCCCCGCGCCCCCTGCACCCTCCGGCCCGGTGCACCCGCGCGCCGTGCCGGGTGAACGCGGTCAGGGCCGCCCGGCCTCGTCGTCGAAGACGGGTTCGCGGGTCCGGCTGCGCTTGAGTTCGAAGAACCCGTCGGTGCCGGCGACCAGCCGCACACCGTCCCACAGCCGGGCCGCCGCCTCGCCCTTGGGTGCGGGCGAGACCACCGGGCCGAAGAACGACACGCCTTCAACGGAGATGACGGGCGTGCCGACCTCGTAGCCCACGCGGTCCATGCCGTCGTGGTGGGAGCGGCGCAGCGCCTCGTCGAACGCGTCGGTGCGGGCCGCCTCGGCGAGGTCCTCGGGGAGCCCCGCCTCGCGCAGCGCCGCCCGGACGGTGTCGTCGGAGCGCGGCTCCTTCCGATTGTGCAGGCGGGTGCCCAGTGCCGTGTAGAGGGGGCCCAGAACCTCGGACCCGTGCCGCTCCTCGGCCGCGATGGCCACCCGTACCGGCCCCCACGCGTCGTCCAGCAGCGCGCGGTAGTCGTCGGGCAGGTCGCGCCCCTCGTTGAGGACGCTGAGGCTCATCACGTGCCAGCGCGGGGTGATCGGCCGCACCTTCTCGACCTCCAGCAGCCACCGCGAGGCCATCCACGCCCACGGGCACACCGGGTCGAACCAGAAGTCGACGGGGACGGTGCCGTCCCGCTCCTCGCCACCACTCACGTGTGTCTCCTTTTCGCTGCTCGCCTGGGTGCCGCCGCGGCCGCGCCGGGGGCGCGCGCGGCGGCGCGGCGGCCTCCACCGCCGGCCTGCCGCGGCCTGGGGCCGGGCCCGCACCCTGCTGCAACCTTCGCGCCGGGTTCCGCATTCCGGCGCCCGGCGTGGCAGGATCGGACCCGGCAGGCATTGCACCCCCCTGCGCAGGTCCCGGCGGCGACGCGGCTGCTCGCGGGGGGACGACAGCGACTGAGGCCGACGAGGACGCCGGCCCGAAGGGAGCGACGTGGCGGGCAACCTGACACGCGACGAGGCGCGCGAACGCGCGCGCATCCTCAGCGTGGGCTCCTACACCGTGGAACTCGACCTCACGGCGGGCGACCAGACCTTCCCCTCGCAGACGGTGGTGGAGTTCGAGTGCGCCGAGCCCGGCGCCGAGACGTTCATCGACCTGGTGGCGCCCTCGGTGTCCGCCGTGGTGCTCAACGGCGAGGAACTCGACCCGGCCGAGGTGTTCGACGGCGGCCGCATCCGGCTGCCCGGCCTCAAGGCGCGCAACGAGCTGCGGGTGCTGGCCGACTGCGCCTACATGCGCACCGGCGAGGGTCTGCACCGGTTCGTCGACCCGGTCGACGGCTCCACCTACCTCTACACCCAGTTCGAGACGGCCGACGCGCACCGGATGTACGCGTGCTTCGACCAGCCCGACCTCAAGGCGACGTTCGATCTGACGGTGTTCGCGCCCGCCGACTTCCAGGTGGTCTCCAACAGCGCCCCCGACGTGTCGGGCGCGGTGGTGGAGGACCCGGCCGGGCCGAAGTCGCGCTGGCACTTCCCCGCGACCGAGCGGATGTCGACCTACGTCACCGCGCTGATCGCCGGCCCCTACCACGTGGTCCGCGACGAGCACGACGGGATCCCGCTGGGCGTCTACTGCCGGGCCTCGCTGGCCGAGCACCTCGACGCCGACGCGATCCTGGAGGTCACCAAGCAGGGCTTCGACTTCTACCACGAGCTGTTCGGGCTGCGGTATCCGTTCGGCAAGTACGACCAGCTCTTCGTTCCGGAGTTCAACGCCGGGGCGATGGAGAACGCCGGCGCGGTGACCTTCCTGGAGGACTACGTCTTCCGGTCGCGGGTCACCGACGCCCGCTACGAGCGCCGCGCCGAGACCATCCTGCACGAGATGGCGCACATGTGGTTCGGCGACCTGGTCACCATGCGCTGGTGGGACGACCTGTGGCTGAACGAGTCGTTCGCGACCTTCGCCAGCGTGTACTGCCAGGCGCACGCCACCAAGTGGACCGACGCCTGGACCACCTTCGCCAACATCGAGAAGGCGTGGGCGCTGCGCCAGGACCAGCTCCCCTCCACCCACCCCATCGCCGCCGACATCCCCGACATGCAGGCGGTGGAGGTCAACTTCGACGGCATCACCTACGCCAAGGGCGCCTCGGTGCTCAAGCAACTGGTGGCCTACGTGGGCGTGGAGGCGTTCTTCGCCGGGGTGCGGGCCTACTTCGCCGAGCACAAGTGGGGCAACACCGAACTGGCGGACCTGCTGCGCCACCTGGAGGCGGCCTCCGGGCGCGACCTGTCGGCGTGGTCGCGGGAGTGGCTGGAGACCGCCGGCGTCAACACGATGCGCCCGGAGTTCGAGGTCGGCGCGGACGGTGCGTTCACCTCCTTCGCGGTGCTCCAGGAGGCGGCCGAGGACCACCCGACCCTGCGCTCGCACCGGCTGGCGATCGGCCTCTACGACCGCACCGACAAGGGCATCGTGCGGCGCGAGCGGGTCGAGCTGGACGTGTCGGGCCCGCGCACCGAGGTCCCGCGACTGGTCGGCCAGGCCCAGCCCGACCTGGTGCTGATCAACGACGACGACCTCACCTTCACCAAGATCCGGCTGGACGAGCGGTCGCTGCGCACCGTGGTGGAGGGCGCGGGCGAGATCGCCGAGTCGCTGCCGCGCGCGCTGTGCTTCGCCGCCGCCTGGGACATGACCCGCGACGCCGAGATGGCGGCCCGCGACTACGTCAAGCTCGTGGTGTCGGGCATCGGCGGGGTCAGCGACGTGGCGGTGGTGCAGATGCTGCTGCGCCAGGCCGTCTCGGCGCTGTACAACTACACCGACCCGGAGTGGCGCGCGACCGGTTTCGACCTGGTGGCCGGGCGCCTGCGCGACCTGCTGACCGCCGCCGAGCCGGGCGGCGACCTCCAACTCGCCTACGCCCACGGCTTCGCCGACTCCGCCGTGAGCAACGAGCACCTGTCGCTGCTCCAGGGGCTCTACGACGGCGCCATCACGGTCGACGGGCTGACCATCGACACCGACCTGCGCTGGACCCTGCTGCGCAGGCTGGTGGCGGCCGGGCGCGCCGACGAGAAGGAGATCGCTGCCGAACTGGACCTCGACCCCACCGCCACGGGCGAGCGCCAGGCGGCGGGCTGCCGCGCGGCGATCCCCACGCCGGAGGCCAAGGCCCAGGCGTGGGACCGCATCGTCTCGGGGAGCATGGCCAACGCCGAGTTCCGGGCGACCCTGGCCGGGTTCACCGAGCCGGGGCAGGCCGAGCTGTACCGGCCCTACGTCGACCGCTACTTCGCCCAGCTTGAGGCGGCGTGGCGCGACTGGACCGGCGAGTTCGCCCAGACGTTCGCGGAGATGGCCTACCCCGCCCACCTCATCGAGGAGGAGACCATCACGCGCACCGAGTCCTACATCGCCGACCGCTCCCCCGCGCCGGCCCTGCGCCGCCTCCTGGTGGAGGGCGAGGCGGGCGTCCGCCGCGCGTTGCGGGCCCGCCGCCGCGACGCCGAGGCGGCGCGGTAGGCGGTAGGGCGGGCAGCACCGGTGGCGCGGTAGCGCCCTGGTCCTTGGGCCGCTGACACCCCCGGGCCGGGGGGGGGGGGGGGGGGGGGGGGGGCGCCCCCCCCCCCGGCGGCCGGGGGGGGGGGGGGCGGGGGGGGGGCCCGCCCCCCCCCGCGGGGGGGGGGGCCCCCGCGGCCCCCCCCCCCCGGCCCGGGGCCTGTCGTGCGGGAGTTCTGTGCCGTGCGGGTGCTGCTGTTCGACGGCCCGGCCTGGTGCGGGCATGGGGTGTCCGCCGAGTTCCTCCGCCGCACGCGGGTCCACGTCGTCTACGACCAGGCGGTGCTCTGGGCCGTGGTCCACGGGGCGGTCATTGCTTCACTGGTGGTCGCCGTCATCCTGATCACCGTCGGGCGCCGCCCTGAGGGATGACGACGGGCGGATCGTCGAACGCCCGCCAAGCGCCCGGCTCGCCCCGTCGACCGCGCGCCCGGTGCTACATCTCCAGGCCGGTCTCCAGTTCCGAGTCCAACCGCGACCGCGGCTCCGGGGCTCCCGCGGCGGAGCCGGGGGAGCCGGCCGGACCGTCGGAGGTGGCGGAGGTGGCGGAGCCGGGATCCGTTGAGAGGGCTTCCCCGGCTGCGCTCCCCGCCCCCGGGCCCCGGTAGGCGGGGTCGGTCAGCGGCCGCAGGACGCGGCGGGCGGTCTCGGCCAGGCGGGGGTCGGCGATCAGCTCGTCCAGCAGGACGGGTTCGCCCTCGGCGCTGGTCAGCGGGATGCGCCAGTTGGGGTAGGCGTCGCTGGTCCCCGGCTGGTTCTGCATGCGGCGGTCGCCGACCACGTCGGTCAGGGCCACCCCGATGAGGCGGGCCGGGGTCTGGGCCAGGTAGGCGTGCAGGGCCGTCACGACCGTCGCGGGCTCGGAGAGCGGGTCCACGTCGGGATCCAGCAGCCCCAGGCCCACCAGGCGGTCGCGCCAGGCGGCCACGGCCGCCTCGGCGTCGGCGCGCTCCTCGGCGGCCGGGCGGTTGAGCAGCCCCAGCCGGTCGCGCAGCTCGACGTGCTCGGCGGAGAGGTAGGAGGCCACCGGCGGGAGGTCGTGGGTGGCGACCGTGGCCAGGCAGTCGGCGCGCCACTCCTCGGGGCGGCGGGGGCTGCCGTCGTCGCGGCGCTCGAACCACAGCACCGAGGTGCCCAGCACGCCGCGCTCGCCGAGGTGGTCGCGCACCCACGGCTCGACGGTGCCCAGGTCCTCGCCGATGACGGCGGCCTCGTGCGCCTGGGCGGCCAGCAGCAGGCTGCCGACCATGCCCTCGTGGTCGTAGCGCACGTAGGTGCCCTCCGCCGGGGACGCGCCCTCGGGCACCCACCACAGCCGGAACAGCCCCATGATGTGGTCCATGCGCACGCCGCCGGAGTGGCGCAGGATCTGCCCCAGGACCTGCCGGAAGGGGCCGTAGCCCAGCTCGGCCAGCCGCACCGGGTGCCACGGCGGCTGCCCCCAGTCCTGGCCCTGCTGGTTGAACTCGTCGGGCGGCGCGCCCACGCTCACGCCCGGCGCGATGGCGTCGCCGAACATCCAGGCGTCGGCGCCGCCCGGCTGCACGCCGATGGCGAGGTCGTGGACGATGCCGATCGACATCCCGGCGGCGCGGGTGCCCGCCTGCGCCGCCGCGAGCTGCTCGTCGAGGATCCACTGGAGCCACCGGTGGAACTCCACGGCGGGCCAGTGGCGCAGCGCCTCGGTGCCCACGGCGTCGGCGCGGACGTCGCGCAGCTCGAAGGGCCAGGCGCGGTAGTCGCGCCCGTGCTCCTCGGCCAGCGCGCACCAGGTGGCGAACTCCACCAGCGAGGCGCCCTCGCGCTCCAGGTACGCCTGGAAGGCGGCCTCGCGCGCGGGCGGGCGCGGCACCGAGAACAGCATGCCCAGGGCCGTCCGCTTGGCCTCCCAGATGGCGTCGCGGTCGAGCAGGTCGGCGGTGCGGGCGTGTTCGCGCAGCGGCCGGGCCAGGCGCTGGATGGTCTCGCGCTGGGTGGGCTCCAGGGCGGCGTACTCGGGGATGTCCTCGATGCGGATGGACAGCGCGCCGGCGTAGCGGCGGCTGACCGGCAGGTAGGGCGAGGGCTCGATGGGGGTGACGGGCTCGGTGGCGTGCAGCGGGTTGACGATGGCGAAGTCGGCGCCGAGGTCGCGTGCGCTCCAGTCGGCGAGTTCGGCGAGGTCGCGCAGGTCGCCCATGCCCCAGGAGGCGCGGGAGCGCACCGAGTAGAGCTGCGCCATCAGCCCCCAGACGCGGCGGTCGGCGGCGACGGGCGCCAGGCGGTCGGGCACCACCAGAAGGGGCGCCTGCTGGCGCACGGTGCCGTGTTCGACGTGGAGGGTGTGGGTGCCCAGCGGGAGTTGGGGGCCGGGTTCGGCCCAGCCGCCACCCGCCTTCTCGACCCAGCAGCGGGAGCCGTCGGGCAGCGGGATCTGGGGGGTGCGCCCGGCGCGGGTGACCACGCAGGGCGGCAGCAGACGGGTGGCCTGGTCGGCCCAGTGGGCCTCCAGGGCCGCGCGGGGGGCCGACGCGTCGACGCCGAGGGACCCCAGCACGTGGCGGAGTGTGTCGACGGCGACGGGCACGCGGCGGCCGCGCCAGTCCTCGTAGGTCGTCGCGACACCGTACTCTTCGGCCAGCCGGGCCAGGTCCGCATCACTCACAGATACTGATAATGCCGTACGGGGACGTTCCGTGGCGGGTGCGCCATGCCCTTGCCGTGTCACCGGTCCCGGAACATGCGTTTCGGGCCGACCCCCATCGGCTAAACCGGAAATATCCCTTATTCATATTCCGAGCCGGTATGTACGATTCGGTCGATGCACTCAGCGGAACCGGCGGAGCCCGCCCCACCCACGCGACCGGACCGACCGGCGCCGCCCGGCGCACCGGGCGGCCAGGCACCGCCCCCGGCGCCCGCAGGGCCTCCGCCACCCCCGGCACCCCCGGCCCTTCCGGCGGTCCCGACTCCCCCGGCGCCTCCCGCGCCCGACCACCTCGCGGCGCCGCCGGTGCCGCCCGCCGGCCCGGTGCGGTCGGCCCTCGGCTCCTACCGCCGCCTCTTCGCGGTCCCCCACGTCCCCGCGCTGCTGTTCTGGTCGCTGTTCGCGCGCGTGCACATCGGCGGCCTGCCGATCGCCGTCACCTTCCTGGTGGCCGGGTGGACCGGCTCCTACGCCGTGGCCGGCCTGGTGGCCGGCGGCCTCACCGTGGGCACGGCCCTGGCCGGGCCGATCCGGGGCCGCATGTCCGACCTGCGCGCCAAGGACCGCCTGCTCACCTCCTCGGCGCTGGTCTACGGCGCGGGCCTGGCCGTGCTGGCCCTGCTGCCGGGCGCGCTGTGGTGGGCGGCGCTGCCGCTGGCCCTGGCCACCGGCCTGTTCCTGCCGCCGGCCAACCAGATCGCCCGCGCCGTCTGGCCGCGCCTGACCGCCGGCCCCACCCGCCAGACCATGTACGCCGCCGAGGCCACCTTCCAGGAACTGCTGTTCATCGTCGGCCCCCTGCTGGCGGCGGCCGTGGTGGGGCTGACCAACGGGCGCGCGGGCGTGGCCGTCATGGCGGTGCTCTCGGTGGTGGGCGCCTCGGGGTTCGCCTGGGCGCTGCGCCGCGCCGGGCTGTCGGCGCCCGAACCCCCCGCCGCCGGCACCGGCGGGCCCGCCCCGGCCCGGCGCTCCCTGCTGCTGGACGCCCAGATCCTGCTGATCCTGGTGATGTCGGCGTTGCTGGTGGCCGGACTGGGCGGCGTGGACCTGACCTCGGTGGCCTGGTCGCGGGAGCTGGGCACGCCCGGCTACGCGGGTGCGCTGATGGCGGTCTACGCCGCCGGTTCGGCCGTGGGCGGGCTGCTGGCGGGCACGTTCCCGGGCCGGCCGCGCCTGGCGCGGCGGGCGTTCGCCGCGGCGGCGGGCGTGGTGCTGCTGGTGCCGCTGCTGCCGCCCGTGCTGCACCTGCCCTCGCCGTGGCTGATCACGCCGGTGCTGTTCGCCGCCGGGCTGGGAATCGCGCCCACCATCGCCGCCGTCACCGAGCGCGTGGGCGAGATGGCGCCGGCGCACCGGCGCGGCGAAGCATACGGCTGGCTGTCCTCGGCGATCACCGGCGGAATCTCGGTGGCGGCGCCGATGACCGGCTGGCTGATCGACCTCGGCGGCGCGGCGGCCGGTGCCGCCGGTGCCGCGGCGGCGGCGCTGGTCGCGGCGCTGGTGGCGCTGGCCCTGCGGCGCGGCGCGCCCGGCGGCCCGGACGGCGCGCAGCCCGGGGAGCCGGCGGAGCGCGCGGAACCCGGGGAGCGCGCGGAGGCCCCCGGCCCGCCGGACTCCTCCGGCCCCGCTACTCCGCCCAGACCGGCGGCCGGTGGCCCGCCCACGGGCGCGCCGCCTCCAACTGGGCCGACAGGGCCAGCAGAGTAGGCTCCCCGCCCGGCCGCCCGGTGAGCATGGTGCCGATCGGCAGGCCCTCGGCGCTCCAGTGCAGCGGCACGCTGACCGAGGGCTGGCCGGTGATGTTGGCCAGCGCCGTGAACGGCGTGAAGGCCGTCATCCGGCGGAACTCCTCCTCGGGGTCGGTGCCGAAGTGGCCCACCGGCACCGGCGGCAGCGCCAGGGTGGGGGTGAGCACGGCGTCGTAGGGCAGGGTCCGCGGCAGCGCCGCCCGCACGGCGCCCTGGATCCGCGCGGTGGCCGCCATGTAGGCGCCGACGGAGGAGTCCGCGGCCCGCCCGCGCAGCCACCGGGTGAGGGGGCGCAGCAGGTGCTCGTCCTCGGGCCGCACCGGGGTGGCCGCCGCCATGGCCGCCCACACCAGGTTGAAGTCCTCGACCGTGTCGGCGCCGTAGGGCGGGTCGATGTCCTCGACGTCGTGGCCGAGGTCGATGAGCAGCTTGGTGGCGGCCTCGTAGGCGGCGGTGACCTCGGGGTCGAGCCGCAGGCCGGGCACCGGCGCGGTGTCGTAGCGGGCGATGCGCAGCCGGCCGGGGTCGCGCAGCGCGTAGCCCAGGAACGTCTCGCCGGCGGGCAGCGGCGGCGCGGTGTAGTAGTCGCCGGGGCGGTTGACGGAGACGATGTCGAGGATCAGCGCGGCGTCGGCGACCGTGCGGGCGATGGGGCCGGCGGTGGACAGCCCGATGAAGTCGGGTTTGAACGGGCCGGACGTCACCCGGCCGCGCGTGGGCTTGAGCCCGAACAGGCCGCAGGCGCTCGCCGGGATCCGGATGGAGCCGCCGCCGTCGCTGGCGTGGGCCACCGGCGCGAACCCGGCGGCCACCGCCGCCGCGGCGCCGCCGCTGGAGCCGCCGGCCGAGCGGGTGGGGTCCCAGGGGGTGCGGGCGGGCGGGGCGATGTCGTTCTCGGTGTGGCAGGGCAGGCCGAACTCGGGGGTGTTGGTCTTGCCGGTGAACACGGCGCCGGCGGCGCGCAGCTCGGCCACGACGTCGCAGTCGGCGTCGGCGACGCGGTCGGCGTGGACGGCCGAGCCGGAGGTGTGGCGCAGGCCGGCGACGGGTTCGAGGTCCTTGACGGGCACGGGCACGCCCAGCAGCGGCGGCGGCTCGCCCGGGGTGGCCGAGAGCGCCTCGCGCTCGGCGGCGCGGGCCTGGGCGCGGGCGGAGTCGGCGGCCACGGTGATGAACGCCCCGACCTTGCGGTCCAGGCGGGCGACGCGGTCGAGGTAGTGCTCGGTGATCTCCACCGGGGAGAGTTCGCGCCGCCGCACGGCCGCGGCCTGCTGGACCGCCGTGAGGTCGTGAATCTCGGCCATGGGCAGGAAGCGTAACCCAAACGGGTGTCAGACCGGCCCGCGAGGGGGATCTCTCTAGAGAACCCTGGAGAAGATATGTCTTCCCCCCGGGCAACCCTGTGGACACGTGAGAACGCCATTTATGGCGGGCAAGTAAAGTGTGAGATTCAATGTACTAGGACTCGCATATGGATCGAACTACTCTTTCCAGCGTGCAATCGGCAAGCAGAGTCAACGGCGCCCCCGCCGATACTGCCCAGCAGCAGAAACGCGGCGGCTCGCCCTTCAGTACCTCCCGCACCGCGAATTCGCGCGGTCCCCAGGGCTCCAATGGAGCAGCCCGAAAAACATACGGCGCACTGACCTCGGCCACGGGGCGGCGCATGCTGGTCCGCGGCGCGGTGGCCGCGGCGGTCGGCGTGGCGGCCGGCCTGCTCACGGCCGACTGGCGGATCGGCGCCACCCTGGGGATCGGCACCCTCGTCGCGTTCGTCGTCCACGCCTCGCGCCGCTACTCCGAGGTTCCGCGCTGGCGCAAGCCCAACGCCGCCCAGCGCCGCACCGAGGCGCAACTGCGCCTGATGAAGCGCCTGGGCTACCGCGTGCTGCACGCGCGCGGGATCCCCGGCGGCAACGGCCAGATCGACCACTTCGTTGTGGGGCGGCGCGGCGCGTTCGCCATCGACTCCGAGTCGTGGGACAAGCGGCTGCCCCTGCGCAACAAGCTCGAGAAGCTCTACCACGGCAAGTTCTCCAAGAACGAGCGCATCGACGAGGCGCTTGAGGAGGCCCGCACCGCCCAGAAGCTGATCAGCGAGCGCATCGGCCGCGAGATCGACATCCGGGCGTCGCTGGCCATCTACGGCCCGAGCATGCCCTGGGACAGCCACAACCTGCGCGGTGTCGACGTCATCACCGGCACCAAGGTCCGCAAGTGGCTGCGCAGCGGCAAGTCCCAGAACCTCAGCGAGAAGGAGATCGAGGAGATCTACAAGGCGGCCGAGGAGGTGCTGCCGGCCCGGTACTAGGCGGCACCAGGCTGCCGCGGGGCCCCGCCCCCTCCCGGCTCCCCGACTCCCGACACCCTCGGCGCGCGGCCCGGTCCCGGGCCGCCGCACCATTTTCAGCCCCTCCCCCGTCCAGGCGATGGGCGGCCCCACCGCCGCCCATCTCATTATTCGGACACCCGGTCTTTCGAGTCGAGACATCAACAGGTCCGGCGCGGCGCTACCATCGAACGAGAACCACACGTCTTCCACGCCTCCCGGCGTCGATGGGAGCACCCCATGCCCGCGCTGCGCTCACGAACGGTCACCCACGGCAGGAACATGGCGGGCGCGCGCGCCCTTATGCGCGCCTCCGGTGTCGAACGCGAGGACTTCGGCAAGCCCATCGTGGCCATCGCCAACAGCTTCACCCAGTTCGTCCCCGGCCACGTGCACCTCCGCGAGGTCGCCGACGTGGTGGCCGGCGCGGTGCGCGAGGCCGGCGGGGTGCCGCGCGAGTTCAACACCATCGCCGTGGACGACGGCATCGCCATGGGCCACGGCGGCATGCTCTACTCCCTGCCCAGCCGCGAGCTGATCGCCGACGCGGTGGAGTACATGGTCAACGCCCACTGCGCCGACGCCCTGGTGTGCGTCTCCAACTGCGACAAGATCACCCCGGGCATGCTGCTGGCGGCCATGCGGCTGAACATCCCCACCGTGTTCGTCTCGGGCGGGCCGATGGAGGCCGGCAAGGTCACCGTCGTCAACGGCAGCGCCACCACGGTGCGCAAGCTCGACCTGATCGACTCCATGATCGCCTCGGCCGACGAGTCGGTGTCCCAGGACGAACTGGACGCCATCGAGGAGGCGGCCTGCCCCACCTGCGGCTCCTGCTCGGGCATGTTCACCGCCAACTCCATGAACTGCCTGACCGAGGCCATGGGCCTGGCGCTGCCGGGCAACGGCACGGTCCTGGCCACCCATGTCGCGCGCAAGCGGCTGTACGAGGACGCCGGCCGCACGGTGGTCGAGGTCGCCCGGCGCTACTACGACGAGGACGACTCCTCGGTCCTGCCGCTTTCGATCGCCACCCCCGCCGCGTTCGCCAACGCCATGGCGCTGGACGTCGCCATGGGCGGCTCCACCAACACCATCCTGCACCTGCTGGCGGCGGCCACCGAGGCCGGCGTGAAGTACGGCCTGCCCGAGATCGACGAGCTGTCGCGCCGGGTGCCGTGCCTGTGCAAGGTCGCGCCCAACACCGACAAGTACCACATCGAGGACGTCCACCGGGCGGGCGGGATCCCCGCCATCCTGGGCGAACTGGCGCGCGGCGGGCTGCTGGACACCTCGGTGCCCACCGTCCACGGCGCCACGCTGGGCGAGTACCTCGCGAAGTGGGACATCGCCGCCGACACCTGCACCGAGGAGGCCCGGGAGCTGTTCCACGCCGCGCCCGGCGGCCGGCGCACCACCCAGGCGTACTCCCAGGACACCCGGTGGGAGTCGCTGGACACCGACCGCGCCGAGGGCTGCATCCGCGACGTCGCCCACGCCTACACCGCCGACGGCGGCCTGGCGGTGCTCTACGGCAACCTCGCCCCCGAGGGCGCGATCGTCAAGACCGCCGGGGTCGACGAGGAGCTGTACACCTTCACCGGCCCGGCCAAGGTGTTCGAGAGCCAGGAGGACGCCGTGGACGGCATCCTCAGCAAGCGGGTGGAGCCGGGCGACGTGGTCGTCATCCGCTACGAGGGCCCCAAGGGCGGCCCGGGCATGCAGGAGATGCTCTACCCCACCAGCTTCCTCAAGGGCCGCGGCCTGGGCAAGGCGTGCGCGCTGGTCACCGACGGCCGGTTCTCCGGCGGCACCTCGGGGCTGTCCATCGGCCACGCCTCGCCCGAGGCGGCCCAGGGCGGCGACATCGCGCTGGTGCGCGACGGCGACACCGTGGTGATCGACATCCCCAACCGGGTGCTGCGCCTGGACGTGCCCGACGACGAACTGGACGCCCGCCGCACCGCCCTGCTGGCGGAGCTGGGCGGGTTCCGCCCGCGCGACCGGCAGCGGCCGGTGTCGGCGGCGCTGCGCGCCTACGCCGCCATGGCGACCTCGGCCTCCACCGGCGCGGCCCGCGACGTGTCGCAGGTGGAGCGCTAGCAGACCCGCGCCGCCCGTCCGGCCGGTGCCCCGGGCGCCGGGCCGGGCGGGCGGGGTGCGGGGCTCGGGTCAGCCGCAGCAGCCCCCGCCGCAGCAGCCGCCCCCGGCGGGCGCGGGCGCGGCGGCCATCCCGCCCACGGCCACGGTCGACAGCAGCTTGACGGTGTCGTCGTGGCCGCCGGGGCAGACGGCCGGGGCGTCGGACTCCGCCATGGGGCGCGACAGCTCGAAGGTGTCGCCGCACTCGCGGCACCGGTAGTCGTAACGAGGCATGGCACAAGAATAGGCGCCCGGAGGCGGATGGGACGTGGAGTCCGCCTCCGGGCGCCCGGCCGTGCCGGGGGCGGGGCCGCTAGGCCGCCACCCGCGCCATGTAGGGCGCCCACTGGGGGTCGCCGTGGCTCTCACCGTTGATGAGCCGCCAGTGCAGGCCGCGCGGGACGGTCGGGGTGACGTTCAGCGTCCAGCCCAGTTCGTCGAGCAGGCGGTCGGCCTTGCGGTGGTTGCACGTCTTGCACGAGGCCACGACGTTCTCCCAGACGTGTCCGCCGCCGCGGCTGCGCGGGATGACATGGTCGATGGTCTCGGCCCGCTTCCCGCAGTAGGCGCAGCGGTGGGCGTCGCGGCGCATGAGGGCCACCCGTGTCAGCGGCACCCGGCGCCGGTAGGGCACTCTGATGTAGCGGCGCAGCCGGATCACCGAGGGCACCGACAGCGCGGTGGTCGCGGAGTGCAGCGCCTTGCCGGCGGAGTCGCCGTGCACGACCTCGGCCTTCTCGCGCAGCACCAGCAGGATCGCGCGGCGCATGGGCAGCGTGGTCAGCGGCTCGTAGCTGGCGTTGAGCAGCAGCACGTGGCGGTGGATTGTGTCGCCCTCCGTACTGCGCGCGGTGCTCACGGCGTCTCCCGGACCGGCGTAGCGCTCGGCCGTGTCTCATCCCCGGCCAGCCGATCGGCCAGCCAGGAGACCTCCTTGTCAACCGGTCGCACGACGACCGGCACTGTTCGCGTTGCCACACGGACCTCCCGTGGGTGGTTCCCGCCGAGTAACGTCCCGCATTCAGTTTGCTTGGTCGACCGGCTCCGCCGCCACCCTAATTATGCGTAGGCAGCGAAAACCGGCGGGAAACTCATGATCGTCGGCGGCCCCGGCGGCGGCGCCGAGGCGCGCCGGGACCGCCGGATAGAGTTCTGGTCATGCCTGAACCTCGCTACCCCGCCGCCGAGCGCGTGCACTGCCGGGAGGACCTGCACGGCCACCTGGTCGACGACCCCTACCGCTGGCTGGAGGACCCGCGCTCGCCCCGGACCAAGGAGTGGTCCGACGCCCAGGACACGCTGTTCGCGGAGGAGTCGGCGCGCTGGAGCGGGCGCGAGGAGCTGGGCCGGCGGGTCCAGGCGCTGCTGGGCGCCGGCACGGTCCAGGTGCCGGTGTGGCGGGGCGAGCGGTACCTGTTCATGCGGCGTGCGCCCGAGCAGGAGCACGGGGTGCTCTACCTGGCCGAGCCCGGCGGCGTCGAGCGCCCGCTGATCGACCCGGTGGCGCTCGACCCCACCGGCGGCACCACCCTGGACTCCTGGCGGCCCGACCACGAGGGGCGGCTGCTGGCCTACCAGGTCTCCGAGGGCGGCGACGAGGAGTCGCTGCTGCGGGTCATGGACATCGCCACCGGCGAGGTGGTGGACGGCCCCATCGACCGCTGCCGCTACTCCCCGGTGGCCTGGCTGCCCGGCGGCGAGGCGTTCTACTACGTGCGCCGGCTGGCGCCCGGCGCGGTGCCCGAGGGCGAGGAGCAGTACCACCGGCGGGTCTACCTGCACCGGGTGGGCACCTCGCCCGACGACGACGTGCTGGTGTTCGGCGAGGGCCGCGACAAGACCGAGTACTACGGGGTGGGGGTCAGCCGCGACGGCCGGTGGCTGGTGCTCACCGCCACCAAGGGCACCTCCTCGCGCAACGACGCCTGGATCGCCGACCTGGCGGAGTCGGGGCCGGAGCGGCCCCGCTTCAGCGTCGTGCAGGAGGGCGTGGACGCCGAGGTCGCCCCGCACGTGGGGCGCGACGGCCGGCTGTACCTGGTGACCGACCGCGACGCCCCGCGCGGGCGGCTGTGCGTGGCCGACCCGCGCACGCCCGGCTACGAGCACTGGACCACGCTGGTGGCGGCCGACCCCGACGCGGTGTTCGGCGGCTACGCCGTGCTGGACGGCCCCGGACTGGCCGAGCCCCGGCTGCTTGTGTCGTGGCGGCGCCACGCCGTGAGCGAGGTCAGCGTGCACGCGCTGGCGGACGGCCGGCGCACGGGCTCGGTGGAGATGCCCGGCATCGGCTCGATCGGCGGGGTGGCGGCGCGCCCCGAGGGCGGCCACGAGGCGTGGTTCCGCTACAGCGACAGCACCACACCGGGGGCGGTGTACCGCTACGACGCCCGCACGGGCGAGGTGGCGCTGTGGGCGTCGGCGCCGGGCGCGCCGGAGGTGCCCGAGGTGCGCACCGAGCAGGTCACCTTCACCTCGCGCGACGGCACGCCGGTGCGGATGCTGGTGGTGTCGCCCCCCGGGGAGGTCCGGCCGCGCCCGGCCATCCTCTACGGCTACGGCGGGTTCTCGATCTCGATGACGCCCGACTACTCCGCGACCGCGCTGGCCTGGGTGCGCTCGGGCGGCGTCTACGCGGTGGCCAACCTGCGCGGCGGCCTGGAGGAGGGCGAGGAGTGGCACCGCGGCGGGATGCTGGGCGACAAGCAGAACGTGTTCGACGACTGCGTCGCGGCGGCCGAGCACCTGGTGGCCACCGGCCGCACCACGCCCGGGCGACTGGCGGTGATGGGCGGCAGCAACGGCGGCCTGCTGGTGGGCGCGGTGATCACGCAGCGGCCCGACCTGTTCGCGGCGGCCGTGTGCTCGGCACCGCTGCTGGACATGGTGCGCTACGAGCGGTTCGGGCTGGGCGAACTGTGGAACGTGGAGTACGGCAGCGCCGAGGATCCTGAGGCGCTGGGGTGGCTCCTGGCGTACTCGCCGTACCACAACGTGCGTGAGGGTGTGCGCTACCCGGCGACGCTCTTCACGGTTTTCGACAACGACACCCGGGTCGACCCCCTGCACGCCCGCAAGATGTGCGCGGCCATGCAGCACGCCACCCCGGCCCCGGTGCGGGAGCGCCCCGTCCTGCTGCGCCGCGAGGCGGAGGTCGGCCACAGCGCCCGGTCGGTCAGCCGCACGGTCCGGCTGAGCGCCGACCAACTGGCGTTCCTGGCCCACCACACCGGCCTGGAGGTGGCGGAGGACTGACCGGCCGCCCCGAGGCGGTCGGCGACGCAATGCGGCGGGCGCCGGTTTCGCCGTGACCACTCCCGGTCACGGCACCGGCGCCCGCCGCGTTGTCTTTTTCGCCTGTTACATGCGAGAACTCCGCAGGGCGGATTCGTTTTTCGGTCCGGCCCGAATTACCACCAGTCACAAACAGGTCAAATCACCCTTCAGTACAAGCAAAGCGTCGCTAAAGTGTCTGGCGTTCCACTCTGGGTGAAACGCCGACGAGGTGACAGGAATGGGCGAGGACGACCTTCCCCCGGGTCTTTCGGACGGAATCGACCCTTCCGCGATCGCGATTCCCCCGGTGCAGCCCGACGACGTCGAAGAGGCCGGGCGCGCCCTCAAGGGCACCGGCGGCGACATCGCCGAGATCGGCGACGACATCAAGACCGGGTGGAACGGCCTCAGCGGCATCTACTCCGCGCCCGAAGCCGACACCCTGCTGAGCGCCGTGGACGAGGTCCCCACCTGGGGCGGGGAGATCGACGACGCGGCCACCGCCGCCGGCGACGCCCTCATCCAGTTCGCCGCCGAAGTGCGCCCCATCCTGGAGCGCTGGCACCGCCTCAAGGCCGACGCCGTCGCCATGCAGGCTCACATCGACGGCAATGACGACTGGCGCAAGGACGAGGACAAGGTCGAGGAGCTCAGCACCCTCAACAACGACCTGATCAAGGTCCAGAACGACTTCATGGCCGCCGAGCGCACCTGCGCCAACGCCATCACCGCCCTGTTCGGCGGCACCCGGTTCGTCGCCACCGACCCCGACTCCCAACCCAACCTGGGCCGCAACGAGGTCGCCTACGGCTACACCCGCCCTCCCGAGGACGTCGCCACTCCCTGGGCGGTCCCCCAGGAGCACGACGCCCCCTGGTACGAGGACGTCGGCTCGGCGCTGGTGGACCTGACCTGGGGCTCGGTGCAGGACACCCTGGGGATGTTCGGCTTCCACGACGGCCAGGGCGACTGGACGATCGATCCCGGGACCATGTGGGACAACGCCACCACCGCCTGGGGCGACACGCTGGCCGGTGTCGGAATGCTCGCGGGCTACCACGACGGCGAGTGGAGCCTCTCCACGGCCCGCACTGCATGGACGGAGATCGCCCACTCCATGGTCCCGTGGCGGGAGTGGGACGACCGGCCGGGTTACGTGATCACCCAGGGACTCGTCAACATCGGCAGCATCGTGGGCGGCGCGGCCCTGACCGCCACCGGTGCCGGGGCGATCGTGGGCGTCCCGCTGATGGCCTGGCGGGGCACGCGGATCGTGCGCACCCTGGGCAATCTCGGCGACCTGGGACCCGGTCGCAACGGCGACGGCAGCGGCGGGGACGGCCCGGAGTTCACCCGCACCGGCACGGAGTTCGACCTGAGCCGGATCAACGGCCAGGACGCCCCCACCACGAGCGAACTCCAGCAGCGCATCAACGAGGTGCTGGACATCCGCGCCGACGAGATCGGCCTGGAGGCCGCCCTGGAGGAGGCCGCCGGCTGGCGCCGCCAACCCGCACTGGTGGGCGCCCCCGACATCGAGGCCAACGCCGACGGCCCCGACACCCCGCCCTCGTCCACCCCGACCCCCTCGGACTCCCCCACCCGCCCACCCACCACCACCCCGACCGACCCGCCGCCGTCCGGCGGCACCCGGACCGGTTCGGGGTCGGAGACGGTCGCGAGTCCCGACCCGTCCGGCGGAGGCGGGGGCGGGACCGGCGGCAGAGACGGTTCCGGCGGCCCGGGGGACGACGATCCCGGCCTACCGGACGAGGAACCCGACATCCCCGAGGGGCAGCGCCCGGAGGGCGCTCCCGAGGGCGACCCGGCAGACCGGGCGAACCCGGCCCAGGAGGACCCGAATGGGTCTCCTGAGGACGAACGGAACGAGGACGCCGAGGTCGACTTCGACCTCCCTGACGACGATGGCAGCGGGGACGGCGAAGAGGGTGAGGACGCCCCACCTCGGCCGCCCGCGCTGGAAAGGCTCGACCCAGACAGTCCCCTGTGGCCGGAGGAGGGAAAGCGCTTCGGCGACAGCGGCCGACTCGACCCGAACACCCGCTACGAACTGCGGGACTATCGGGAGAACCACGCGAGTGACGCCGACTACGAGAACGGCCACGCCGAGGTGTTTATCACCAACGACAAGGGCGAGGTCATCGAGGTCCACACGCGTACGGATCGAGACAGCGCGCAGAACCCCGAACTGACGAACCCCCGGCCGAACGCCACCTACGTAGTCGACGACCGGTACACCTACCGCACCGATCACCTGGGCCGAACGGAGTCAATGGAGGGCGTCCTTGAACTGGACAGCAATGCCCGCAACGACACCCAGCAGCGGGCCATCGGCTGGGAGGGCCGCGACTACTACCGGGTCTACAACGAGTACCTCACCGAGCAGTTCACGGCCAGGCACGGGCGCCCGCCCAACCCCGGCGAGCTTCCGCTCTACGAGGACGTCGAGTGGAACGGCGGGCACATGGCGGGCGCCAGCGAGTTCGGCGGTGGTGGGGAACGCCTCAATGTGGTCCCGATGCTGGAGACGGTCAACCAGAAGCGGACGCACCTGCCCGGTATCGACGGCAGTTTCCGCAGGCTTGAGGAGGAGTGGGTCCGCCTCCTGCGCCAGGATCCGAAGCCGGAGATCAAGGTCCGTATCACCAATGTGTACGATCCAAACATGCCGACGCTGACCGCTCCAAACGGAAGAGTGCTGCATCCCCCGCCCACCGATATTTTCGTAGAGTGGGAGGTCAACGGAGTCAGGTACCCCCGCCCTCTTAGGTACCCAAATATTCCGAACTGGCAGTGAACGCCCGTAAGAGCAGGTAGCCCCATGAGACACCACGACCACCTCACCTCCGCGCAGCAGAACTCCCTGCTTCGTGAGATTGGCCGCGCCCTGGTAAAAGCGGCGCCGCGAAACTGGGAAGAATTGAGATTGGAGTGTGACGCCCTGTTCGATTTCAGTACCACGGAGGCCACCGCCGTTTTGGATGATGGCAGTACGGAACAGATGTCCACTCCTGTTGAAGTCGCGGTCAAGCTTGGGAAGTTGCGGGCCGGAATGTACACACCTGGCAAGGGAACGTGGTACAGAGCGGTCTGCAGGGTTACACGCCCAGGTCGGTTCAAGGCTCACTACAGCTACGACGAAGAACCCTCGTTCCCGATCCCGGCTTACGACCACGACTTCCTCAGGGATTCCCGCGCCTATCCCCGGGACAGCGCGTCCACACCCGACTGGCTACGCCGTCGACTCGCCGCCGCTTTGGAAGCCGAGGCCGTCGCGAAGGCCAACGACAAATGACCGCGACCCGTTTATAAGACAGGTAGCCCCATGAGTGCCCGCGACCGCCTCACTCCGTCACAGCAAGAATCCCTACTCCGCGAGATCGGACAAGCACTCGCCAAGGCCGCGCCGCGGAACTGGAGCGAGGTGACCTTGCGCTGTGACGCACTTGTCGAGTTCCGGTCCACCGAGGCCACTGCTGTGCTGGACGACGGCACCTCAACGAGCGTGTCCGTCCCCACCGAGGCAGCGGTGAAGATGGGACGGCTCCGAACTGGTATGTACACGCCGGGCAAAGGCACCTGGTACACAGCGATCTACCGGGTCATGCAACCAGGGCGGTACACAATCGACTACAACTACACCGACGAGCCCTCGTTTTCTATACCGGTCAACGACTACGACTTCCTCGTGGACTCGCGCGCGTACCCGAGGGACAGCGACGCCACCCCCGGCTGGCTGCGCCGACGGCTCGCCGCCGCGCTGGAGGCCGAGGCCGTCGCGAAGGACAATGACCATTGACTGCGCCCCGTTCATAAGACAGGTAGCCCCATGAGCGCCCGTGGTCGCCTCACTCCCGCGCAGCAGGAGGCCATCCTCCGCGAGGTCGGCCGGGCTCTAGCCAAAGCAGCGCCGCGGAACTGGAACAAGGTCACTTTGCGCTGCGACGCATTGCTGGACTTCTGTTCCACGAAGACGACCGCCGTGCTGGACGACGAACAGTCAACGTCAGTGTCAACGCCGCCCGCTGCCATCGCGAAGATGACGGAGTTGCGGGACGGGATGTACTCACCGGGCAAGGGCACGTGGTTCAAGGCTGTCTACATCCTTACCCGCCCGGGGCGGTTCACGGTTCACTACAGCCACGACGAGGAACCCTCATTCTCAATCCCGGCTCACGACTACGATTTCCTCGTGGACTCCCGCGCCTATCCCCGGGACAGTGACTCCACACCCGACTGGCTGCGCCGCCGGCTCGCCGCCGCACTGGAGGCCGAAGCCGTCGCGAAGGCCGACGAGAACTGACCCCGCCGCCGGGCCCGTCGCTCCCGGTGTGAGCGGGGTCGCTCCGTTGGGCCTGGGCTTCCCGAACCCCGTTCGGGGCGCGGCCGGTAGCGTGGTGCCGTCCGCGTTGTGAAGGGGAGGGGTTCCAGGTGGAGGCAGTCACCACGGCCGAGGGCGCCCGGGTGCAGGGGCGGGAGTCGGGGCGGCACGTCTACTGGGCGCACGTGCGGTTCGCCGACCTGGATCCGCTCAACCACGTCAACAACGTCCGGATGCTCACCTACCTTGAGGACGCCCGCATCGCGTTCCTGCGGTGGGACGTCCCCGCGGAGTCGCACACCCGGCTGGGCGGGCTGGTCGTGGCCCGGCACGAGATCGACTACCTCAAGCCGATCCTGCTCCGCCGCGACCCCGTGCGGGTCGAGACGTGGGTGACCGAGGTCCGCACCGCCAGCTTCCGCCTGGCCTATGAGATTCGCGACGACGACCACGTCTACGCCCGCGCCATGAGCGTGCTCGTCGGCTACGACACCGCCAAGCAGGCGCCCCGGCGCCTCAGCGGCGACGAGCGGGCCTTCCTCACCGCCCACCTGGAGCCGTCCGGCTCCGCCTGACCCGGCACCGCCGCGCGGACCGGCGCGGGGAGGAGACATGCCCCGAGTGCTGTACATGCAGGACCGGCGCACGCGCGAGACGTGGCCGTTCCTGACGCTGCACGACGACGGCTCCCTCACCACGGACGATGCGCAGATGGTCAAGGCGGTTCCGCGCCTGCGCGCGAAGCTGGGCTACTCCGACGAGCGCGTGTTCGAGTACTGGAAGACGAAGGGCAACGCCTACGTGCGCTACTTCGAGGCGTAGCGGTGACCCGCCCTGCCCGCGACCCTGGTCAACGCCGGTGACTACCCTGGCCGGGTGGGCGAGCACAGACGTTGGGTCATCCTCTGTATCGGAATCGCCGCGCAGATCGCGAGTGTTTCCGCGCTGTTCGGGGTGCCCTTCGTCCTGCCTGAACTGCGGGCCGCCTACGGGCTGACCATCGCCGAGGCCGGGACCCTCGCCGGGCTGCCCAGTCTGGGGCTGCTGGCCACCTTGTTCGGGTGGGGGGTGGTGATCGACCGCTACGGTGAGCGCTTCACCATGGCCGCGAGCCTGGTCCTGACCGCGCTGGCGCTGCTGCTGCTCGGCGTCGTCGACGGCCCGTGGGGCGCGGGTGCGGTCCTCACGCTGGTCGGAGCGGCGGGCGGGCCGGTGAACGCGGCCAGTGGGCGGCTGGTGCTGGCGTGGTTCTCGGCGCGCCAGCGCGGGCTCGCCATGGGGATACGGCAGGCCGCCCAGCCGCTGGGAATCGGGGCGTCGGCCGCGCTGATGCCGCTGGTGGCCGAGCACTGGGGGTTCGTCGCGGCGATGCTGCTGCCGGCGGCGCTGGCCGTTGCCATGGTGCCCCCGGTGCTGCTGTACGCGGGCGCACCCGACGCCGAGCCGCGCGAGTCCGGCGAACGGCGCGAGCCGGGCGAGCCGGGGCCGCCCGGCTCCCAATCCCGGACTCCTGAGCCGGGACCCGTGTCCCCGAGTCCGGAGCCCGGCACCGCCGCTGGCACCCCGGCCGGACACGCTGACTCCGTTCCCCGGGCTCCGGGCGCGCCGGGCGGCGCGCGCCGGGGGGCCTCGCCCTACCGGCATGCCGCGATCTGGCGGGTGCACGGGGTCAGCATGCTGCTGGGCGTACCGCAGTTCACGGTGATGACCTACGCGCTGGTCTACCTGGTGTCCGAGCACGGCTGGAGCGCGCCCACCGCCGGGGCCGTCATCGCGGCCACGCAGGTGCCCGGCGCGCTGAGCCGGCTGCTGCTGGGCCTGTGGTCGGACCGGCTGGGCAGTCGGCTGCGGCCGGTGCGCACCGTGGCGCTGGTGTCGGGGGCGGCGCTGCTGGGGCTCACGGCCTCCTCGGCGGTGCTGCCGGGGGCGGCGGTGCCGCTGCTGCTGGCCTGCCTGGTGCTGTCGATGAGCCACAACGGGCTGACCTTCACCGCCGTCGCCGAGACCGCCGGGCTGGCCTGGGCCGGGCGGGCGATGGCGGCGCAGAACTCCTTGCAGGCGGTGAGCACCACCGCCACGCCGCTGCTGATGGGCCTGGTGATCACCGGACTGGGCCTGCACACGGTCTTCGCGGTGGCGGCGGCCTTCTGCGCGGCGGCGGTGCTGGCCGTCCCCCGCGACCGGGCTGCCGGCCCTCCCCCGCTTTGATCCCGCCCCGGGTCCTGTCCCTGTTCCGCCCCGCCTCGGACGGCGCCGGCCGCCCTCCCCGCTCAGGTGCCGCCGGCGCGGATCTGGGCCTCGACGCCGTCGAGCACGAGGTCCAGGCCGATGCGGAACTGGGTGTCGAAGTCGGTCTGGCCCTCGGCGGCCAGCCGGGCGTAGAGCCCCAGCGCGGGGTAGGTGTCGGCGTGTTCGCCGATGTGCGCCCAGACGCGGCCGCGCAGGTCGGCCTCTGCCGCCGGGTCGCGGTGGCGCGCCCGCCACAGGGCCTCCTTGACAACGTAGCCGTCGACGTAGCCGGTCACGGCGCTGACCGCCGCCGCGACCCGGCGGTCGTCCAGGCCGGTGGCGGCCAGGGCGGCGTGGAAGCGCTCGGAGGAGGCCAGCGCGTTGGGTCCCAGCAGGGGCCGGGTGCCCACCAGCGCCGGCACCCACGGGTGGCGCAGCATCACTTGGCGGCTCTGGACGGCCTGGGCGGTGACGGCCGCGCGCCACGGGGTACCGGCGGCGGCCGGGCGGATCTCGCCGAGCACCTCGTCAAGGGCGAGGTCGAGGACGTCCTCCTTGCCGCTGACGTACTCGTACAGCGACATGGTGCCGGCCGCCAGCCGCGCCGCCAGGCGGCGCATGGAGAACCCGGCCACCCCTTCGGCGTCCAGCAGGCCGATCGCCGCGGCGACGATCCGCTCGCGCGACAGCCGCTCCCGGCGGGGCCGCCCGCCCTCGGCGCGCAGCCACACCCCGCCCGGCTCCCCGGCCGCTCCACCGCCCGCCGCCATGCAGTCCTCCATCCCGGTCCGGCCGCCTGCTGTGCGCCCGTGCGCTGTACGGAAAACCGTACGGCTAACGTAACCGCCGGCCGGGTGGCCCGTCGATCCGGCCGCACCGGCTGTACCGGCAGAACCGGCGGAGAGGAGAGGGATCATGGCAGACCTGGACGCCCCGGCGGAGAGCGCGCACGACGCCGGCGGCGCGGCCGACCGGTGGCTGCGCGAATACGCGCTGACGGCGCTGCGCATCGACCGGCTCGCCACCGAGGGCGGGGGCGCCACCGTGCTGATCTACCGCGGCCCCGAGAAGTGGCGCGCGGCGGCGGCCGCCGAGCCCCCGCCCGACCCCGCGCGGCTCGCCGAGGACGCCGGGCGCCTGCTCGGCGAGATCCCGTTCGGCCCGCCGCGCGCGGCCTACCTGGGCGCGCAGGTCCGCGCCATGCGGGCGGTGGCGCGGGCGCTCGCCGGGCGGCGGGCCGCGCCCGGCGACCACGCGCGCGACTGCCTGGGCGTGGAGCCGGTCCCCCGGCCCGAGTCCGACTTCGCGGCGGCGCACGGCCTGCTGGACGCCGCGCTGCCGCGCACCGGCGGCACGCTGGCCGGGCGGCTGCACGCCTGGCAGGACCGGCACGCGCTGCGGCGCACCGACCTGCTGCCGGACCTGCTGGACCGCGCGGTGGCGGAGTGCCGCAGGCGCACCGAGGCCGCGTTCGCCGCGCTGCCCGCCGGCGCGTCGGTCGAGGTTCGCCTGGTCACCGAGGGCGGCTTCCAGGGCGCCGGGCACTACGCCGGGGGCGCGCGCGGCACGCTGTTCGTCAACACCTCGGTGCCGTTCAACCTGGCCGACCTGCTCTACCTGGTCAGCCACGAGGTCTATCCGGGGCACATCGCGGAGTCGATGCTCAAGGAGTCGCACCTGGTGGAGCGGCGCGGCCTGCTCGACCACCGCGTGCGGTTCATGGTCTCGCCGTCGTTCGTCCTCAGCGAGGGGCTCGGCCTGCACGCCCAGGAGCTGGTGTTCCCCGGCGACGACGCCCAGCGGTGGCTGTGCGACCACCTCCCCGCCGAGGCCGGGGCCGCCCCCGACGACTGCGACCTGGCGGCGGTCCACCGGGCGAAGAACGTCCTGTGGGGGGTGTGGGCCAACGCCGCGCTGATGGCGGCCGAGGGGCGCGGCGAGGACGAGGTCGCCGCCTACCTCACCCGCTGGGCGCTGCTGGACGAGGCCGGGCTTGCGGCGGCGCTGGCGCTGGTGCGCGCCCCCGCCATGGGCACCTACGTGCTGGGCTACGACCTGGGCCGGCGGATCGTGGCGCCGTGGCTGGCGGGCCCCGACCGGGCGCGGCGGGTGCGGCGGTTGCTCACCGAGCAACTGCTGCCGGTGGACCTGCTGCCGGCGGACTCCCCGCTGCACCCCGCGCCCGGCGCACGCTAGCGGCCGGGGGCGGGTCGGGGCGGCCAGCGGTCAGGACGAGGGGTTCTCCGGCGGGGGCTGCACCGGCAGGTCGGCGGAGTCCTGCGCCGGAGGGAGGTCGTCGGGCGCGTTCACCATGCTGTGCGCGGCATAGACCAGGTACTCCCACAGTTGGCGGTCCAGCGGCTCGGGCAGCGCGAGGTCGTCCACGGCGGCGCGCATGTGCGCCAACCAGTGGTCGCGTTCGCGCGAGCCGATGCGGAACGGGAAGTGCCGCATGCGCAGGCGCGGGTGGCCGCGCTGCTCGCTGTAGGTGCGGGGACCGCCCCAGTACTGCATGAGGAACAGGCGCAGCCGGTCCTCGGCCGGGCCGAGGTCCTCCTCGGGGTAGAGGGGACGCAGGACCGGGTCGGCGGCCACGCCCTCGTAGAAGCGGCGCACGAGGCGGACGAAGGTGTCCTCTCCGCCCACGGCGTCGTAGAACGTCTGCTGGTCTTCGCGCGGGGAAGTCATAGTCGCCCGTCAGCTTATGCGGTGCCGCCCGCGCGCGCGAGCGGCACCGGCGCCTTCGCCGATGCCTGGCCGCCTGACGCGCGGGCCGGCGCATCCCGGAGGGGGTGCGCCGGCCCGCGCGGCGGTGTGCCGGAGACCGCGGGGGTCAGTCGCGGGTGAGCTTGCGGTGGGTGACCGCGTGCGGGCGGGCGGCCTCGGCGCCGAGGCGCTCCACCTTGTTCTTCTCGTAGGACTCGAAGTTGCCCTCGAACCAGAACCAGTTCGCGCCGCCCTCCCAGGCCAGGATGTGGGTGGCGACCCGGTCCAGGAACCAGCGGTCGTGGCTGGTGATCACGGCGCAGCCGGGGAAGTCCAGCAGCGCGTTCTCCAGCGAGCCCAGGGTGTCGACGTCGAGGTCGTTGGTGGGCTCGTCCAGCAGCAGGAGGTTGCCGCCCTGCTTGAGGGTGAGCGCGAGGTTCACCCGGTTGCGCTCGCCGCCGGAGAGCACGCCGCTCGGCTTCTGCTGGTCGGAGCCCTTGAACCCGAACGCCGCCACGTAGGCGCGACTGGGGATCTCGACGTTGCCGACCTGGATGAAGCTCTCGCCGTCGGAGACGACCTCCCAGACGTTCTTCTTGTCGTCGATGCGGCCCCGGTACTGGTCGACGTAGGAGATCTTCACGGTGTCGCCGACGTTGATGGTGCCGGAGTCGGGCTGCTCCTCGCCCACGATCATCTTGAACAGCGTGGTCTTGCCGACGCCGTTGGGGCCGATGACGCCGACGATGCCGTTGGGCGGCAGGGAGAACGACAGGTCCTCGATCAGCACGCGGTCGTCGAAGCCCTTGGTGAGGTTCTTGACCTCGACCACGGTGGTGCCCAGGCGCGGACCCGGCGGGATCTGGATCTCCTCGAAGTCCAGCTTGCGGGTCTTGGCCGCCTCGGCCGCCATCTCCTCGTAGCGCTGGAGGCGGGCACGGCTCTTGGTCTGGCGGGCCTTGGCGTTGGAGCGCACCCACTCCAGTTCGTCGGCCAGGCGCTTCTGCCGCTTGACGTCCTTCTGGCCCTCGACCTTGAGGCGGGCGGCCTTGGTGTCGAGGTAGGTGGTGTAGTTGCCCTCGTAGGGGTAGAGCTTGCCGCGGTCGAGTTCGAGGATCCAGGTCGCCACGTTGTCGAGGAAGTAGCGGTCGTGGGTGATCGCGATGATCGTGCCCGGGTAGCCCTCGAGGTGGGTCTCCAGCCACTGCACGCTCTCGGCGTCGAGGTGGTTGGTGGGCTCGTCCAGCAGGAGGAGGTCGGGCTGCTCCAGCAGGAGCTTGCACAGCGCCACGCGGCGCTTCTCGCCACCGGAGAGGGTGGTGACGTCGGAGTCGGGCGGCGGGCAGCGCAGGGCGTCCATGGCCTGGGCGAGCTGGCTGTCCAGATCCCAGGCGTTGCGGTGGTCGAGCTGCTCCTGGAGCTTGCCCATCTCGGCGAGCAGGTCGTCGGAGTAGTCGGTGGCCATCTTCTCGGCGATGTCGTTGAACTGCTGGAGCATCGCCTTGGTCTCGGCAACGCCGTCCTCGACGTTCTGGAGGACGGTCTTCTCGGGGTCGAGGCGCGGTTCCTGGGCGAGCAGGCCGACGCTGAAGCCCGGCATGAGGCGGGCGTCTCCGTTCGACGGCTGCTCGACCCCGGCCATGAGCTTCAGCAGCGTGGACTTACCCGCGCCGTTCGGCCCCACCACGCCGATCTTCGCCCCGAGCAGGAACTGCCCCGAGACGTCGTCAAGCACGACCTTGTCGCCGTGCGCCTTGCGCACGTTTCGCAAGCTGTAGATGTACTCCGGCATGCCTCCAAGCCTAGGGTGTGGGCGCAGGTGCCCCGGCCATGCGCGGTAGCGGCCCCCGGCCGGGCCGGCGGGCGCCGCGGCGCCGACCGCGGGGCTCACGGCCGGTCCCGGGGCCAGGCGGCCGCCAGGCGCTCGGCGGGGACGCCCTGCCAGGGCAGCCCGGCCCGCAGCGCCTGGCACAGGAGTTCGGCCAGGGGGTAGCGGGGGTCGGCCGCGCGCACGAGGTCGAGGGCGGCGTCGGCCAGCGCGATGTCGCCCCGGGCCCAGGCCGCCACCGCCAGCAGGCACCCGGGCGCGGGCCGGTACGCGGGGTCGACGTGGCGCAGCACCTGCCGCCACAGCTCCACGTGGGGGTCGGCCGTGCCGGGGCCGATGCGCACCCAGGCGTCGTCGCGCACCCGCACGCACGCCAGCAGCACGCCCAGCCACGCCAGGTGGTCGGGGGCGCGCGGGAGGTCGCCCCGCAGCGCCGCCGCGACGGCGGCCCGCACCACCCGGGCGCCCCGCACCCGGAACCGGGGGCCGAAGGAGTCGCGGCCGGGCGAGGCCGCGCGCAGCCGCCGGCCCCGGCGTTCGGCGCGGCGGGTGGCGGCGCGCATGGGCGCGCGGGCGGGGTCGTCCAGCGGCGCGAGGTAGGCGCGGATGCGGTTCAGGCTCTGCCAGGCGCTGAGGCCGTTGGCGACTGCGGCGGCCGACACCGCCGAGGCGGAGGGGTCGACGGGCACGCCCTCGGGCGGGCAGCAGCCGGGTGAGTCGCACACGTAGGACCAGTAGCGGCCGTCGGCGACCCGCAGCGCCTCGCCCACGGCGATACCGGCCTCGGCCGCGCGGCGGCGCAGGGCGTCGACGCAGCGGGTGATGTCGGCGGCGGGGCCGTAACCCACGATCAGCGCGGTGCCGCAGTGGTCGGCCCGCAGCCCGGTGACGAGGTGGCGGGCGGCCTCAAGCGGATGCCCCAGGACGTGTTCGCCCAGGTCGCAGCGGAAGAGGGTGTGCAGGCGCGGGGTGCCGCCGCGCAGGCCCAGCACGACGAGGGTGTCGGCGGGGTGGTAGCCGAGGAGGTAGGGGACGGCGGCGACGATGTCGGCGGGGCTGGAGAGGGTGAGGACGGCGGGGGCGAGGGGGGCGGTGGGCCCGGGGGCCGGGAGCCGCGGACGGTTGGGTTCCATGCACCCAGCGTGATCAATTTGATCACGCGGAGCAACGGCAACCTGGCGGGATGTGGATAACCCGGCGCTGCGGAGCGGTCAGGGCTCCTGGCCGCTGGCTGCGCCCGAACCGCTCGGGGCGTCGGGCCGTCCGCCCTCGGTGGCGCGGGGCCGGGGGACGTGGCGGACCACCGAGGGCTCCGGCGGGACCTCGGCCACGGCCGGACCGGGCTGGCGGGCGGGCACCGCGGAGCGGGTCAGGACCGGCAGGCACACCCGGTTGCGGCCCGCGCCCTTGGCCCGGTACAGCGCGAGGTCGGCCGCCGCGAGAAGGTCGACCAGGTCGTCGCCGTGGACGTTGAGGACCGCCACCCCCAGCGAGACGGTGATGCGGACGTCGTCGCCGTTGGCGCTCAGCGCCATGCGCCCGATCCGCATGCGCAGCCGCTCGGCCGCGCGGCACGCCTCGGCCATGTCGGAGTCGGGCAGCAGCACCACGAACTCCTCGCCGCCGAACCGCCCGATGACGTCGGACTTGCGCAACTGCGCCCCGATGGTGGTGGCCACGCCCAGCAGCACGTGGTCGCCGAACAGGTGGCCGTAGGTGTCGTTGACGGCCTTGAAGTGGTCGATGTCGATGATCAGCAGCGCCGCCGCCCGGCCGCTCTGGCGGGCGCGGGCGAGTTCGGCCGCGGCCTCGGCCTCCCAGGTGCTGGCGTTGAGCAGGCCGGTCTTGGGGTCGGTGCGCGCGGCGGTCTGCAACTGCTGGAACAGCAGGCTGCGCTGGAGGAGCATCGCCGGCGGCAGCGCCAGGGCCAGCAGCGCGGGCGACAGGCCGGTGAGGACGGCGGCGGTGACGCCCACGCACAGCTCCACGCAGTCGACGGTCAGGGCCTCGCGGTCGAAGAGCATCTGCCGCCAGGGGGCCTCGGAGGAGCTGAGGTGCACCGCGACCGCCACGATGAGGGTGTTGACGACGGTGAACACGGCGCAGCACAGGGCCGCCAGCGACGCGCCCTCGACCGAGGTGATGTGGTGCTCGGTGACGGCCATGGGCACGCGCAGGGCCGAGGCGGTGCCGTCGACCAGCGCGCTGTGGAACAGCAGGGAGGCGACGAAGCCCGACACCGCCACCGAGGCGGCGTTGAACAGCCGCCGGTGGATGACCGTGCGCCGGATGCGGAACTGGAGCAGCAGGTAGACCGGCACCGGCAGGATCAGGGAGTACATGGGCGGCAGCAGGAGCAGGGTGGGGAACCACCACGCCCCCAGCAGGTCGCGGGTGAGCCCGGCGGGGGTGCCCAGGCGGCGCATGGCCTCCACGCACAGCCCCGCGCAGATCGCCAGGGCGGCGAAGGTGGCGAGTTCGTCGCCGCGGATGGGGGTCAGCACGCCCGACCACACGCCCATGAGGGCGGCGCAGGTCAGGACCACGCCCATGAAGACCACCAGGCGGCGCGGCTGGGCGAACACCGGCCAGTCCCTCCACCACAGGGTCCACGGCCGCCGCCGCTCAGCCACCCCTTGCTCGGCCACCGCCACGTGGATCTCCCCCGCTCGCGATCAGGGCATCCCGCCCGACACGGATCGGTCGACGCCCGGCGGCCGATCGCGCGTCCGTTTCGGCGTGTCGGGTGCCGGCGACAGGATCGTCTTTGGATTACAGTCAGTGATATTTTAATCGCTGATTGTGCAGTGGTAGAGGGAAACAGCTAGATTGAAGTGTGCTGGTGTCCACTGACGCGCCCGGCCGGCGGCCGAGTCCGCGCCCGCGGCACCGGCGGCGGCGCGGCGCGGTGTCCCGACCCCGGCGGGTCGGCCGCCGGCAGACTCGTTCGGGTGGTACACCCGCCACGGCCGGCAGGGCGGCTCGGGCGCGCGCCGGCGCTCCGGCCGCGTGGTCGCGACCAGTAGGAGGGGCCATGTCCTCCGGTATCCAGTGGGTCTAGGCGCGGTGCCGACCGCCGGGGCGAGCGGTTCCCGGATCGCCTGCCCCCGGCCGCCGGCGGCCCTCGACCAGCACGGCCAGCACGTCTGGCACGTCACCCGCCTTCGCCGCCCAACCGCGCGGCAAGGCGTCGGACGCACACGAACAAGGGCGGCGGACCGGGGAGGAACCCCGGCCCACCGCCCTTCGCGTGTGCCCGCCGCGCCCCGCGGGCCGGCGCACCGCCCTCAGCGGCGCGGACCGCGCGCGGTGGCCAGCGCCTCGCAGGACTCCCGGTAGCGGGCGAGTTCCTGCTCCACGGGGGCCAGGATCCGCTGCTCGGCGATCTCGCGGGCGCGCTGGGCCGAGCGCTGCTCGATGCGCTCGCGCCGCTGCGCCGCCGCGACCGACACCAGGTTGACGCACCCGTTGCCGATCAGCCACCCCACCAGCGGTGTGGCCACCACCACCGCCGCGGCCAGGCCGAGGAACCGGGGGTCGTCCAGCACCGGCAGCCCGGTGAGGCCGCCGCCCAGCCAGCTCACCAGCAGCGCGACCAGCCACACCAGCCCGGCGCCCGAGACCACGGTCAGCAGGTACTGGAGCACCCGCACGGCGTTCCACCAGGCGGGGGTGTCATCGGCCGAGGGGACGGTGGCGGCCACCGCCTGGCTCAGCTCGCGCGGCAGGACGTCCAGGCCGCCGCGCGCGGCGGCCCGCACCCGGCGCGGCCAGGGCCAGGGCAGCGACCCGGCGGCGTGGTCGGCCACGGCCACGGCCGCCTTGTCGATGCCGGCGGCGTGCGGCTCGACCGGCGCGGGGTCGGCGCCCTCGCCGCCGAGGTCGGCGCCCACCGCGCGCAGCGGGTCGCGCCGCAGCCCGCGGACCCAGCGGCCCAGCGGCCACCCCACGCGCTTGGCGCCGCGCTGCTCGTAGACGGCTTCGGCGGTGTCGGCGATCGCGGCGACGCCACCCGCCGCCACCAGGTCGTCGACCAGGCGGGCGCGCACCCGCTCGGGCAGGACGGGGTCGATGTCGGCGGCGCCCGCGTCGCCGTGGTAGCGCTCGAAGCCGACCACGACGCGGTCGAGGTCGGCGACCAGCCGGTCGATGAGCGCGCGGCGCTGGCCGACGGTGTCGGCGAGCAGCGTCCGCAACTGGCGGATGCCCTGGCCGGTGACGGTGGAGGTGGTCAGCACCCGGGTCTGCACCCCGGACTCGGTCTCCAGCAGCCGCCGGAGGTCGGTCAGCAGCTCCTCGAGTTCGTCGGGCTCGACCCGGTCGACCTGGTTGAGGACGGCCACGGTGACGGCGCCGTAGCCCGACATCTCGGCGAGGTAGCGGTGGTGCACGGCGGCGTCGGCGTACTTCTGGGGGTCCAGGACCCACACGATGAGGTCGCAGGCGCCGATGAGGCGGTCGGCCTCGGCGGTGTGCATGGCGCGCACGGAGTCGTGGTCGGGCAGGTCCAGCAGGATCAGCCCGGACAGCTCCGAGCCGGCGCGGTCGAGTTCGCTGGTGCGGGAGTGGCGGTTGCGGCGCGGCACGCCCAGCCAGCTCAGCAGGCCCTCGGCGCCCTCGTTGCCCCAGACGCACGCGTGGGCGGAGGAGGTGGTGGGCCGGGTGATGCCCACGCGGGAGAACTCCAGCCCGCACAGCGCGTTGAACAGCGAGGACTTGCCGCTGCCGGTGCCGCCGGCCAGCGCCACCACGGTGTGGTCGGCCGAGAGCCGCAGCCGGGCTCCGGCGTGGTTGAGCAGGTGGTGGGCGTCCTCGATCAGCTCGCGCTCGAAGTCGTCGTGCCCGATGCCCACCAGCGCCGACAGCGCGTCCAGGCGGGTGATCAGCTCCTCGCGGGTGGTGGCCGGCATGGGCTGCCACCACTCGCCGGTGGTGGGCTCGTACTCGTCGTCGTCGGCGGCGGCGTAGGAGTCGTAGTCGGCGGGGCCGGCGGAGGCGGCCGGGGCCGGTGCCGGCTCGGGGTCGGCCGCCGGCCGCGGGGCGGGGTCGGCCGGCGGGTCGGCGGGGGCCTCGGGCGCGGGCTCGGGGCCGGACTCCGCGCCGCGCGGGGTGTCGGCGGCGGCGCCGACCACGGGGATGGGGCCGGTGCGGCGGCCGGCGATCATGCCGGCTTCGTCGACCTCGGCGAGGCTGCCCACCCAGGCGGCGAGGCGGTCGTCGTCGGGGTCGTCGTCGTCGCGGCGGCGGGCGGCGCCGCGCGGCGGCGCGGCGTGGCGGCCGGGGGTGCTGCGGGGGGCGGGTTCGGGCCGGCCGGCGGGGGCGGCGGACCCGGGGTCGCGCTGGGGCGCGGTGTCGGCCGGGCGCTCCGGCGGGGCGGGCTCGGCCGGATCGGGGCGGGCGGCGGGGGCGGGCGGGGCGGCGGGCACGCTGGGCCCGGCGGACTCGGGCGGGACGATGCCCGCGGCGGCCACCCCCGACTGGAGGTCCACCGCGCGCCGCAGCGCGGGGTAGGAGTCGGCCGGCGGCCCCACCGGGCGGCGGGCGGGCCAGGTGTCGCCGGCGGGCGGCGCCCACCCGGCGTTCAGCCGGTCGGCCTCGGGCACGACGTAGCCGGTCCAGCCCGCCTGCGCGCGGCGGGTGTCCGCGGCGGGCTGGGGTGCGGGGCGGTCGGCCGCCTGGTTCCCCGCCGCCTCCGGTTCCTCGTCAGCGTGAGCGGGGTTCCACTGAGTCGTCATCGCGCAATCTCAAGGTTGTATGTCGCCTGGTAGAGCTGGACGGCATCGGATTCGTCGGGCAGCTTGACCGCTGCCAGGGTGTCGGTGAAGCGGGTGCGCTCCTCATACAGCAGGGTGCCGATGCGCTGCCGAAGGTCGTTGCGCGCCCTGTTGCCAATGTTACGCAGGGAATCGGCGCCGAACACACCCTTGAGCAAACGGTTCGGTGACGTCCGGGCGCCGGCGCCGCCCGGTGCGGCGTCGAAGCCGAGCAGTTCGACGATGAGCACGAGGGTGAACGCCTGCTTGTCGAAGTCGGCCACGCGGGCCACCGAGCGCTTTGTGGCGCCGTCGGCGGCGATCATCTCGCCGACGGTGTGCTGCCAGGCGGCGACGGCGTCGCGGGTGCGGGGGCCGAAGGACTCGGGCAGGCGCCGCCCGCCGGCGCGGTCGGCGAGGTCCTGGCCGCCGGGGATGTCGGACCAGCGGTCGGCGACGCGTTCCACGGCGCGCTCGGCCGAGGTCAGCACCAGCGACTCCAGGCTGTCGCGCACCGCGGTCTCCAGCGCCTGCACGCGGTCGCGCGCGTCGCCGCCGCCGCGCGGTTTGCGCTTGCCGCGCGAGCGCAGCATGCGGACGAGTTCGCCGCTGGCGGCGATGTCGTGCCAGCGGGCCAGCAGGTTGCCGCTGAGCAGGGAGCCGTCGCTGAGGGCGGTGTCGACCTCGGCGCCGGCGGACTCGTAGGCCGACTGCACCGCCGACTCCAGGGCGCGGCGGATCTCGACCTGCACCTCGACCTGCTTGGCGAGGTCGGGCACGCGGGTGCGGAAGCTGTCGATGACCCCGATGAAGGTGCGCAGCGACACGCGGTCGCGCTGCACGAGGTCGCCGGCGACGTCGGCGAGGTAGTCGCGGATGGGGTCGACGGTGTTGCCCTTGAAGCGCTCGCGGACGATCTGGTCGGTCTCGGGGATGACGAACCGGGTGGCGCCGCCCAGGCCGTTGGCCTCCAGCATGGCGCCGAAGTGCTCGACCAGTTGGCGGCGGCCCTTCTTGGGCACCCGCGAGAGCACGACCGCCAGCGAGGTGTCGCGGTCGCGGGCGACCTGGAGGAACTCCCAGACGCGGGCGTCGGCGTAGCGCCGGCTGGTGGTGACGAACACCCACAGGTCGGCGGCGTCGAGGAACTTGGCGGCGAACTCGTGGTGGGCCGAGACGGCGGAGTCGACGTCGGGGGTGTCGAGCAGGGCGACGCCCTCGGGCATGGACTCGCTGGGGGCCAGCACGAGCATGCCGTCCTTGCCGGGCATGGCCAGGCCCTGCTGGCGCACGCGCGGCAGGGTGGGCAGGAACGACGCCTCGCTGAACCAGTCGACGTCGGCGGGGTTGCACGCCAGGACGGGGCTGTTGGTGGTGGGCCGGCGCACCCCGGTGGTGGTGACCTGCTCGCCCACGAGGCTGTTGACGAGGGTGGACTTGCCCGCGCCGGTGGAGCCGGCGACCGCGATGAGCAGGGGGGTGTCGGGGCGGCGCACGCGCGGCAGGACGTAGTCTTCGAGCTGGTGCAGGACGTCGGTGCGCGCGCTGGCACCCTCGCTCGCCCCGGGCAGGCCCTCGGCGAACTGGAGGCCGCGGATGCGCGCGCCGAGGTTCTCCAGGACCTTCTCGAACCGGGTGTCGCTGGAGGCCCCCCGGTGCTTGGCCCGGCCCCGCCGCTGCGGCGCGGACGGGTCGGCGCGCTCGTGGCGGCCCGGTCTGGGCTCGGACCGGTCGGCCGCTGTGGGCCCGTGCTGGCCCGCCCCTGTGGCTTCCGGCATCGCAGGCGGCCGGGACATAGCGCTTCCGCCCTTCTCATCGGTCGTCGCGGTCACAAGACCCGGTTCCCCTCGGGTGGGTCGCCGACGGCGGGATCGGCGGAGGCGGCGCCCCGCGCCCCCGGCCCTTCACGCCCCGTCTGAAGTATGTCAAGTTCCCCGGCCAGGTTGACCACTTCTCCGATCACGATCACGGCGGGCGGCCGGATCGCGGAGTCGCGGACGGCGCGCCCGGCGGTGCCCAGGGTCGCGCGGACGGTGCGCTGGGTGGGGAGGGTGGCGTCCTGCACCGCGGCCACCGGGGTGTCGGGCGAGCGGCCGTGGGCGATCAGCGCGTCGGCGATGGCGGCGAGGCGCTCCACCGCCATCAGCGCCACGACGGTGCCCCCGCCGGCGGCCAGGGCGGCCCAGTCGACCGTGGAGCGGGGGTCGCCGGGGGCCACGTGGCCGGAGACCACGTGGACGTCCTGGGCCACGCCCCGGTGGGTGACGGGGATGCCGGCGGCGGCGGGCGCGGCCAGCGCGCTGGTGATGCCGGGCACGACGGTGACGGGCACGCCGGCGGCGGCGCAGGCCGCGGCCTCCTCGCCGCCGCGGCCGAACAGGAAGGAGTCGCCGCCCTTGAGCCGCACGACGAACTTGCCCTGGCGGGCGCGGTCGACGAGGACGCGGTTGATGTCCTCCTGGGTCATCGACCGGCCGTAGGGGATCTTGGCGGCGTCGACGATCTCGACGTCGGCGGGCAGGCGGTCCAGCAGGGAGGTGGGGGCCAGCCGGTCGACCACCACGACGTCGGCCTGGGCCAGGAGCTGGCGGCCGCGCACGGTGATCAGCCCGGGGTCGCCGGGCCCGCCGCCGACCAGGGCCACGCCGTGGTGGCGCTCGCGGCCCCGGCGGGCGTCGAGGGTGCCGTCGGAGAGCCCGTCCAGGACGGCGTCGCGCAGGCCGGCGGCGCGGCGCGGGTCGCCGTTGGCGACCACCCCCACGGTGACGCCGGCGGCGCCGCCGCTGGCCGGTGTCCAGGCGGCCGAGGCGTGGCGGTCGTCGGCGCGCACGCACCACACGCGCTCGGCCTCGGCCTCGGCCGCCACGGCGGCGTTGACCTCGGCGGAGTCGGTGGCGGCGTGCACCAGCCAGAAGCGGCCCAGGGCGCCGTCGCGGATGTCGCCGGGGGTGTAGGCGCGGCGCAGCCAGGTCAGGCGCCCGGCGGCGGCCAGGCCCTCCAGGGTGGCGGTGGCCTCGGGGGCGACGAGGGTGACGTCGGCGCCGGACTCCAGCAGCACGGGGACGCGCCGCTGGGCGACCCGGCCGCCGCCGACGACCAGGGCCGCGCGCCCCTCCATCCGCAGGCCGAGGAGATACGTCACCGAGGCTGCCTCCGTATCCGCGAGCGTGCGTTCGTTGGCGGGTGTTGTGCGGGGGATGCGGGCCGCGTTCGCCGCGTAGCGCGGTGTGCCGACGGCGAAACCCAAAATACCGTGTCAAACGGGGGGCACGTGCGCACCGCGGTCGCCACCGGCGCGCCCCGGCCCCCCGTCGCCGTGCACGGCGGGCCGCGCACAACTCTACGGGGAGCCGGTCAGTACCGTTCGCTCACCCCGGCGGACCCGAACGTGGCCACGTCGCGCAGCGCCCGCACCGACCCCTGGAGCAGCGGCAGCGCCAGGAGCGCGCCCGAGCCCTCGCCCAGCCGCATCTCCAGGTCGATGAGGGGGCGCAGGCCCACGTGGCGCAGCGCGGCGGCGTGGCCGGGCTCGGCGGAGCGGTGGCCGGCGAAGCAGGCGTTGAGCGCGCGCGGCTCGATGGCGGCGGCGACCACGGCGGCGGCCCCGGCGCTCACCCCGTCGAGCAGGACGGGCACCCGCAGCGCGGCGGCGCCCAAAATGAACCCGGTGAGGGCGGCGTGCTCGAACCCGCCCACGGCGGCGAGGACGCCGACGGGGTCGGCGGTGTCGATGTCGTTGACCGCCAGCGCCCGGCGGACCGTCTCGATCTTGCGCTCCAGCATGGCGTCGTCGGCGCCGGTGCCGCGCCCGGTGACCTCGGCGGGGTCGGCGCCGGTGAAGGCGGCGATGAGCGCGGCCGCCGGCGTGGTGTTGGCGATGCCCATGTCCCCGGTGACCAGGCAGCGGTTGCCGGCCGAGACGAGGTCGCGGGCGGCCTCGATGCCGGCCTCCACCGCGTAGTCGGCCTGGGTGCGGGTCATGGCCGGGCCCTGGGTGATGTCGGCGGTGCCGGGCGCGATCCGGCGCGGCAGCAGACCGGGCACGGCGGGCAGGTCGGCGGCCACGCCGACGTCGACGACGGTGACCTCGGCGCCCACCTGCTCGGCGAAGGCGTTGACGACCGCGCCGCCGCGCAGGAAGTTGTGCACCATCTGCGCGGTGACCTCCTGGGGCCAGCCGCTCACGCCCTGGGCGTGCACGCCGTGGTCGCCGGCGAAGACCGCCACGGCGGCGGGCTCGGGCACGGGCGGGGGGCACTCCCCGGCCAGGCCGGCCAGGCGCACCGAGACCTCCTCCAGGACGCCCAGGGACCCGGCCGGCTTGGTCATGGCGGCCTGGCGCTCCTCGGCCTCCTTCAGCGCGCGCTGGTTGAGGGGGGTGATGGCGCTGACGGTCTCGTCCAGCAGGCTGGTGGCGTCCTCGCCGGGCAGGCCGCGGCGCCCGTAGTGGTCGCGGTGGACGGCCCAGGAGAGGGGGCGGCGGCGGGCCCAGCCGCTCATGGACAGCTCGGGCTCGGGCGGGAAGTCCTCGACGTAGCCGACGCACAGGTAGGCCACGACCTCCAGGTGGGGCGGCAGGTCCAGGGCGCGGGCGAGTTCGCGCTCGTCGAAGAAGCTGACCCAGCCCACGCCAAGGCCCTCGGAGCGGGCGGCCAGCCACAGGTTCTCCACGGCCAGGGCGGCGGAGTAGCCGGGGGTGCGGGGCTGGGCGTGGCGGCCCAGGGTGTGGCGCCCGCCGCGGGTGGGGTCGACGGTGACCACGACGTTGACCGGGGTGTCGAGGATGGCCTCGACCTTGAGGCCGGAGAACGCCTGGGCGCGGGCGCCGGGCAGGGCGCGGGCGTACTCGTCGCGCTGGACGCGCACCAGCTCGTGCACGCGGGCGCGCAGGTCCTCGTCGTGGACGACGATGAAGTCCCAGGGCTGGGAGTAGCCGACCGAGGGGGCGCGGTGGGCGGCGTCGAGGACCCGGGTGAGCACGTCGTCGGGAACGGGGTCGGCGCGGAAGCCCACGCGCACGTCGCGGCGGTCGCGGATGGCGCGGTAGACGGCGGCGCGCTCGGCCTCGTCGTAGGCGTGCTCGGCGGCGGCGCCGGGCCGCTCGGCGGTGCGGGCGGGTTCGGCGGGCGCGGGGGCGGCCTGGTCGCCGGCCGTGTCGGGGCCGTGGTCGGGGTGCTCGGGCTGGGCGGCGGCTGCGTGCGCGTTCACAGGAGAACCGTCTTCGCTCGGGGTCAGGGTCGGGGTCGGAGTGGGGCGCTCGGTGTCGGGCGCCGGGGCGGCGGTGTCGGCGTCGGCGGGGGCCCGCACCTCGGGCTCGGGCGCCTCGGGGGCGGCCGGTTCGGGGTCGGCGGGCCGGGCGGTCGGCGGCGGGTACTCGGGCGCCGCCGGGCGGGCGGGCGCGGCCTGCGCCGAAGCGGGCGCGGGCGCCGGTGCCGCGGCGGGCGGGGGGTACTCCGGCGGCGCGGCGGGCGCCGCCGGGCGCGACTCGCGGGCGGCGGGGCGC
>NZ_JAJAQC010000015.1 GCF_027604915.1 Streptomonospora mangrovi | reverse complement strand
GGCCGCCGTCCCCGGCGGCCGAGGATCGCAACGCGATGGTCCAGCCCAGCGCCGACGACATGGCCGACGGTGGCGGCCCCCTCCCCGGCGGCCGAGAATCGCAACTTCGGCGGCTTGTGGCCCGCCATCTGGTCCTCGAAGTGTGGCGGCCGCCGTCCCCGGCGGCCGAGGATCGCAACCCGCGTCCGTCGTGCCCAGCACGGTGAAGGCCACGGTGTGGCGGCCGCCGTCTGTGGCGGCCGAGGATCGCAACGAGGTCGCGCGCGGGCAGCTCCACCACGGCGTCGGGTGGCGGCCGCCGTCTGTGGCGGCCGAGGATCGCAACGAGGAGATGTCCCCAGCCGAGCAGCGGCGGCGGTTCGGTGGCGGCCGCCGTCTGTGGCGGCCGAGGATCGCAACACCTGGCCGCCGGCACGGGCGCGGCCGACCCCGGAGTGGCGGCCGCCGTCTGTGGCGGCCGAGGATCGCAACGCGCCGCGCGCCCGCATGATCGCCGCCCGGCTGCGTAGTGGCGGCCGCTGTCCCCGGCGGCCGAGGATCGCAACGACCCCGAGCCCTACCGCCACAACCCCCGCTACGCGGGTGGCGGCCGCCGTCCCCGGCGGCCGAGGATCGCAACCAGTTGTACGCCCACTCCGTCCCATCCGCCCACAGGTGGCGGCCGCCGTTCGCGGCGGCCGAGGATCGCAACTCCCAGGTCAGTGATGGTGCTGACGCCCTGTGGCTGTGGCGGTCGCCGTCCGCGGTGGCCGAGGATCGCAACCCTACAAGCTCAAGCCGGGCCGCCCGCGCTTCGCGGTGGCGGCCGCCGTCCCCGGCGGCCGAGGATCGCAACGCCATCCGGGTGGAGGAGTACTCCCGCACCTGCCAGGGTGGCGGCCGTCGTCCCCGGCGGCCGAGAATCGCAGTCAGCAGACCACGCGGCGTTCGGCACGATGAAGGGTCGTGGCGGCCGTCGCTCAGGGCGACCGAAAATCGCAAGACCCGCACCGCCCCCAGCTCGACCGACCTCTCCACCGGTGGTGGCTGCCGTTCGCGGCGGTCGAGGCTCGCAAGCCGGCGTAGGCGCGGCAGTCTCCTACCCACGGGATCGTGGTGGCCGCTGCGCGCAGCAGCCGACCGCTGTCTAACGCATCGCATTCACTTCCGTTCAGGGAAGTGGGGGTCACACCACCACTTCGGAATACTCGAAAAGCGCCACCAAAGGGGCGCAATAGGAACATATACCAATCCGGTATCACTAGATTTATTCATGCCAAAATAGGATATATCGATTGAACTACAGGTGACTGCTACCCATTTCGATCCACGGATGGAGGAAATGCACTCCAAGCCGCCAAGAGGGCGCGAACCCTCTACTTCATCTTATCCCATGTGCTTCAGCATCGAGCGACGGCTAGTTCGGGTAACAGTCCCTGTTGGTCTAAGGTGACTCTCGGAAGTGGCGCGCACCCGCAGGTGCCTGATAGATTTTTTCTCGGCAGCCCAGGTGAAGGTCCTCACCTAAGGTGCAGGCGTAATATTTGAAGCGGAATCTGATCGATATTCATACCCGATATCCCCGAGGGCTTCCACCTCTGGAGGGGGGTGATATCCTTGGCAATTTATGACGATGATGGGCGCGCTAATAAATGGCTGGCCCTACTAAAGAAGGTGGCAATATTCTGTGGCGCCCGTGCGCTGTGGGAGATAGCTACTTGGGTTTTCCGATGGTGGATGGGCGACGACTGAACCATACACCCAGTGGGGAAGAGTTCAGGAAGTCTTCACCTCATATGGAGGTCTGCGTCATGGTCTCCTGATCGGCCGCAGTGCGGTCCATCTGGCCTGCCTTCGAATGAAACCCAGGGTCTGGACAGCCACTTTGCCAAGGGTATAAGGAATTTGGCTTGCGAACGGAAAAATGAAAGGCTGTCGCGAATTTCCCCGAAGGGGTTATAGCCGAAACAGAGCCCCGGCCATCGCGCGCTTGGCCGCTCAAGGTTGGCGGCGGCCGTTCACGACGGCCGAGAATCGCAAAACCCTGCCCGTCGGTTACTGACCGCCGGCCCCGATGTGGCGGCCGCCGTTCGCGGTGGCCGAGGATCGCACTGGCGATGGAGTCCACCAGGCCTGCGCGACTACACTCCGGAGCCTCAATCGGTCAGTGTCCCTGCCATGGAGACCTTGCTGAACGCCTTGGGCGTGGGTGTGGAGAAGCAACCGCCCGAAACACCATCTACTTCGCAACCTTGCTGGCTATGCATCCTCATGTGCCACTAGATCAGAAGTACGTGTATCGCCACATGCTGGACCACGGCGGCCTAGCTTCGAAATTCTTCTGCTGATTCGATTGAAGGTCGGCCTCAAGGTGAGCGTCCATGGTTCCTGGTCGCGCCGCGTACGGCGGCGCTGGTCAGGGAGGTGGGGTTATGCGGGCAACCACGGTGGCGCGGGGCCGGGCGGGGGCGGGGCCGTTGGGGCTGGTGCGGCCTGTTCCACGGGGTTCGACGGCGCCGGGGCGGCAGTTTGGTGGTCAGCGGGCCGCTGCCGGTCCATGGCTGCCTCCCCGGGGCGGCTGGGGCGGGACAGCGGTGCGGTGGGACGCGGCCACGGCGGCGCAGGCGCTTTTCAGGCATCTGCGACATCTGGGCTTGAGTCGGGTCTATGGGGCCGTCCACACCAAGGTGGCGGTCGTTTCCTTGCCGCGCGGCATCACCGTATGGGTCCGTGACGGAGTGTTCTTCTGGCGCGACTCCGAAGGCCGCCTGGTCCGGTGGTCGGGGAACGACGCGCGGGGGGCGGCGTACCGACTGCTGGCCGAACTGCGCAGGCCGCAGGCCGTTGGGAGCGGCAGCGGCCTGAGCCGGGCATGGGTACCGGCGGCGTGAAGAATTTTGGGTGGTCGGCGGCTTCGCGCAGCGGTGAGTGCGGCGGGCGTGGTGGTGTGCTGAGGCGGACACGGACTGAACACGGCGCGTTTTCCCTAGTCGGGGCGTGTTCACGGGTGGTGATGGTGTGCGGGTGCGGCTGGGCGGGGTCGCGCCCGCACACCTCTTCGTTGGGGGCAAGATTTTTCGTGCTGAGTACGGAATGATCACGGGCTGAGGGCGGGTGGAAGGCGCGGCGAGCACCCGCTGATGACAGCGCTCTTTTGGGTGGGCGGCGTCCATGACGCCTCACCCGAGGAGACCGCTGATGTATTCCGATACCGCGCTGGATGTGGCCGAGCGCGAGTTCCTGCGCCTGGTCCCCGACCCGCTGCGCCTTGAGCGCGGCGACGCCGCCCCGGCCTTTTCCCGAGCCGCGCTTCCTGGCGTCGTTTGGCCGCTGGATCTGCTGGCGGCCCGGACGCTGCTGCTGGCGCCGGGCACCGACCGGGCGGTGAAGGATGCGGTGTGGCGGGTGGTCATCGCCCGCGCGCGGATGTCGCAGGACTGGATGTGCGGGGCGATCGGCCTGGCCATGCCCGCGCTGAAGGGGTGTGCTCGGCGCTGCACGCGCGGCCTAACGCCTGCCGGGGCGGAGGAGGTCGACGCCGAGATCCTGGCCGGGTTCATCGCGGCGGTGCGGGAGATCCGCACCGACTACGCCAACCTGGCCTGGTACCTGCGCTGCCGTGCCCAGCGCGCCGGTCTTCGTTCGCGCAGACGGCTCCTGGAGCAGGCGGGCGCCGAGGTGGGAGACCATGACGCCCCCGCTGCCAACAGCGTCGCCTCCACTGGCGGGCACCCTGATCTCCTGCTGGAGCGTGCTGTCTCACGCGGCGTGCTCAGTCTGGCTGAGGCCGATCTGATCGGGGCCACGCGTCTGGAGCAGATGTCGCTTCGAGAGGTGGCCGCCGCATCAGGTGAGGGCTACTGGGCGTTGGCCAAGCGGCGTTCCCGCGCCGAGCAGCGGCTGCTGGCGGCGCTGGAAAGTGGCGACCTCGATCCGATGGCGGGACCCGCAGCATACGCCGAGCCTGACCTCGGCCGGGCGCCGCGCGCTTCGTCTGCTCTGCGGGTGTCTTCGGTGTCCAAACCGGGGTGGGCGCTGGCTCTTTAGGAGGTGAGTCCGGGCGCACCGGCACCGAGGCGGGTGGGTTTCTCTCGTCACTCGCCCTGACGTCGCAGAGATCGGTAGCGGGTTGAAGAACGGAGAGGGGGCAGTCCGTTCGCTCCGCCCGCCGCCGGTGCGCCCCGGCTCCCTGTCCAGCAGCGCCGGTCCCGGGAGGCAGCGTCATGGCCCACGAGGAACACCACGCCCCACGGCCCTCCATATCCCTGAGGCGAGCCCTCACAGTGGGGGTGGCGGCTACCGCAGGCGCCGTGGTCTGGGCGGCGGCCGGTGCGGAGTTGGCGTGGGCCGAGGGTTCGGCTGAGGCGTCCACCGCTGACCTGCGCGAGGTCATCACCCGTCTGCGCAACGTCATCGTCGCGCTGGCCTCGGCGGTGGGCACGCTGTTCCTTACCATCGCCGGGCTGCGGTGGATGCTGGCCGGTGGCGACCCCTCCCAGGTGGAGGCGGCCAAGAAGGCGATGAGCGGGGCCGGGATCGGGTACGGCATCGCGATTCTGGCCACCGTGCTGATGGCGGTGCTGGACTACATCGTCCAGGGCGGGTGAGGCGGTGGCCGCCCCCGCTCACCCGCGACCGCCCGAGCCTTCGCCGGGGCCGCCCCCCAACCCGCCGGAGGCTCCGGCGGCGCCCGAGGCCGAGGAGCACCCCGAGCCCGAGCCTTCTCCCGGTCCGCCCCCGCCGCCGCCCGATCCCGGCATGCAGCCCGACCACAGCGGTCCCGAGTCCGAACCGGAGGCCGGTCCCGACCCGGTGGACCCGCAGGCGCCCGAGTGCGGGTTCGCAGAAGTCTCCTGCCACGTCACCGGATGGTTCGCCGACTTCGTGGCCGACGCGCTGAACCCCCTCTTCGGCTGGATCGCGGGCATGGCCTTTCGCGTCCCCCAGCCCAGCCAGGGCGTGGAAGGGCTCTGGGAAGGTGTGCTGGCCGTGACCAACACCTGCTTCGTGCTGTTCGTCGTGGCCGGGGGCGTGGTGGTCATGGGCCGGGAGACCTTCCAGACCCGTTACAGCGCGGGCGAGGTCGCCGGCCGGGTGGTGTTCGCGTTCGTGGCGGCCAACTCCAGTCTGTGGGTGGCCCGTGAGCTGTTCCATGCCGCTGACGCCCTGGCCGAGAGCATCGGGGCGCTGGGGATCGACGCCGAGGAGGCCGCGCTCAACCTGCGCGGTCGCATGGAGGAGATCCTCACCGAGGCCGTGGTGTTCACCGTGCTGCTGCTGGTGGCGCTGGTGGTGATGCTGGTGGTGTGGGTCGTCACCGATGTGGTGCGGGTGGTGATGTCCATCGTGCTGGTGATCGCCGCCCCGCTGCTGCTGGCCTTCCACGCGCTGCCCCAGACCAACTACGTGGCGGCGCTGTGGTGGCGGACCATGGCCGGGCTGTGCGCGATGCCGGTGCTGCAATCGCTGGCGTTCATCGCGATGATGCGGCTGTTCTTCGAAGGCCAGTTCGCCTACTTCGGCCACCTCGACACCGCCGCCGGCCCCATCCTGGGCGGCGGGACGGGACCGCGCCCCCTGGTGGTCGCCACGGCCGTTCCGGCCGATGAGCCCACCGGCGGGCAGGGCGGCGCCGGCATCCTCTACGACCTGGTCCTGTTCCTGGTGCTGGTCTACGTCCAGATCCGCATCCCGTTCTGGGTGATGAAGCTGGTGTGGTCGCCGCACCCGGGCCAATCTCCCATCGTGGCCTTGGCCAAGGTCGCGGCGATGATGCTGCTCTACCGGGGGCTGCGCCATCTGCGTTTGGCCAAGGGCGAGCCGTTCACCTACCACCGCTTCCGTCCCGGACCGGCGCCGCTGCGGATGCTCACGGGCCGGCGGCCCGCCATGCTCACCGCTGGAGACGCCGGTTCCACCCCGCCGGGGCCGGGCGGGCTGGAGCCGCTGCGCCCCAACGCGTGGTGGGTGCGCCGCAGCTACGGCCATACCGCCGGAGAACTCGGGGGATTCCCCGCTCTGGGAAGGCCGTGGGGGGCCACCGGGCCGCGGCCGGTCGGCGGCCCGCGCGCACTCGGCCCGACTCCGCCGCCGCGGCCCGGCTGGAGCCCGCCGCCGCGCGCTGCGGTGGGAGACGGCCGGTTCCCGCGCCGCCCGCGCACCGAGCAGGAAGTCCTGTTCCGCCCGCCGCCCGCGCCGAAAACCCCGCCACGGCGCCGCTGGCGCCAGGGTGTGCTGCCGACCCCGCCCCCGGTACGGGTGACCGGTCGGCGGACCGTCCAGCGCCTGGGCGAGGTGCTGGACGCCCCGGCCCCGCAGCGGCCGGGGCGGGTGCGCGGTCAACTCGGGCTGTTTCCCACCCCGCGCCGGCGCTGGGTGCAGCGCCGCCTGCCCGTGACCACCGTTCACACCACCATCGGAAAGGCCGACCGTGACGACTGACGACCCACGACGGTGGCGCGTGTGCATCCCCGCCGACATCGACCGCCCCGAGCCGGTGGCCTTCGGGCTGACCGGGCGACAACTGCTGATCACCGCCCCGACCGCTCTGGGGCTGTGGGCGGGGTTCCTGGCCATGGGTGGCACCGTGCCGCCCGGTGTCCTGGTGGCCGCAGGAGTTCCCCTCGCGGCTGTTGCGCTGGTGCTCGCGCTGGGGCAGCGCGACGGCCTCGGCTTGGACGCCTTCGCGCTGGCCGCCGCGTCGTGGGCGGCGGCGCCCAAGCACCGCTCCGGCGCCCTCACACCTGGCCGGATGGCGTTGCCGCGATGGGCACCCCGTGCGCGCAAAGAGCCGAGCCTGGCGCCGCTGCGGCTTCCCGCCTCGGCCGTGGAGGACACCGGCCTCCTGCGTTTGGAAGGCCGCCAGGCCGCGGTGATCGCCTGCACGAGTCTGAACTTCCACCTGTCCTCCCCCAGCGAGCAGGAGGCGGCGATCGGCGCGTTCGCCGCCGTGCTGGACTCGCTGACTCACCCGGCGCAGATCGTGGTGCAGGGCCGCCGACTCGATGTGGCTCCCTACACCGCGATGCTGCGCGGCAACGCCGCCCACCTGCCCGATCCGGGCCTGGGTGAGGCCGCTCGCGCCCACGCCGACTTCCTCGACGGCCTCGGGCGGCACTGCGATCTCACCCAGCGCCGGGTGCTGGTGGTGGTCACGGCTCGCCCCGGCGGCGAGCAGAGGGCGCCGGTCCTGCACATCGCCGAGCAGGTCGTCACCCAACTGGAGGGCATCGGCATCGCGGCGCGCCGCTGCACCGGCGAGGAAGTGCGCTGGCTGCTGGCCGAGGCCATGGAGCCCTACCGCGACGCGCCGCCACACCCCGGCACGGAAAACTGACCCGCCACCTGTCACCTGCTGGCCAATGACCATGGGAGGTGTCCTATGCGCCCTGTCCGTCTCAGGCGAAACGCCGCCCCGTTGGGCGGACCGTCGATCCGGGTGCTGCCCCGGCGCCTCGACGTGGAGGGCGGCTGCTGCCAGACCCTGATCATCACCGGCTACCCCCGCGAGGTCGGCCCCGGGTGGGCGCAGCCGCTGCTGACCTACCCCGCTCGCATAGATGCCGCTCTGCACGTCGACCCGGTGCCCGCGCCGGTGGCCGCCACCCGGCTGCGGCGGCGCCGGGCGCGCCTGGAGTCGGCTTGGCGGCTGGACGCCGAGCGCGGCCGCACCGAGGATCCGCACCAGGCCGCGGCCGCCGGTGATGCCGCCGAACTCGCCGCCCGGGTGGCAATCGGCCAGGCCCGCCTGTTCCGGGTGTCCTTCTATCTGACCGTGCACGCCCGCACCCCCGATGAACTGGAGGCCGAGGTCGCCAACCTGCGCGCTCTGGCCGCCGGGCTGCTGGTCAACACCCACCCGGCCACCTTCCGCGCCCTGCACGGCTGGCTGTCAACACTGGCGCTGGCCACCGATGCGCTGGGCCAGGCGCGGACCATGGACACCGACGCCCTCGCCGCCGTTATGCCGTTCGCCTCCCCCGACATCGAGGAAGACCTGGGCGCCACCTCGGTGGTCTACGGCGAAAACGTCCACAGCGGCGGCCTGGTGCACTTGGACCGGTTCGCCCGCGGCCAGGACAACTACAACATGGTCGTGCTGGCCCGCTCCGGTGCCGGCAAGTCCTACCTCGCCAAACTCGAAGTGCTGCGTTGCCTCATGGTCGGCGTCGGGGCCGCGGTCATCGATCCCGAGGACGAGTACGCGGCGTTGTGCACGGCCCTGGGCGGCTCCCGTATCCCGCTAGGCACCGAGGCGGGCCGCATCAACCCCTTCGACCTGTGCCGGGCGCCAGAGGGCGGCAGCGGGCTGAATGCGCTGGCCCAGCGGGTCCTGTTCGCCCACACCCTTGCCGCCGCCATGGTGGGCGACCTCGACGCCGACCACGCCGCCGCCCTGGACCGCGCCGTGATCAGCGCCTACGCCGAGCACGGCATCACCCGCGACCCGGCCACGTGGGACCGGGAGCCGCCGCTCATGGAAGACGTGGTCGCGGCCCTGGACGACGACGAGGAGCCGGCCGGGCCTGTTCTGGCCGCCCGTCTGCGGCGCTTCACGGCAGGATCGGCCGCTGCCTTGTTCAACGGCCCCACCACCGCCCCCACCACGACGCATCTGACGGTGTTCGCGCTGCGGCACCTGCCCGAGGAAGTGCGCACCGTGGGCGTGCTGCTGGCCCTGGACCGCATCTGGCGCCACCTGGAGACCGCGCCGCCGCGCCCGCGCACGATCACCGTTGACGAGGCGTGGGTCCTGCTGCACAACCCGGTCGCGGCCCGCTACCTCTACAAGCTCGCCAAAGCGGGCCGCAAACGCTGGTGCGGGCTGACACTGATCACTCAGGACGTCGGCGACCTGCTCGGCAGCGACCTGGGCCGGACCGTCGCCGCCAACGCCGCCACCTGCCTGCTGCTCCGCCAGGCCCCGCAGAACCTCGACATGGTGGTCGAGGCGTTCGGCCTCTCCGAGGGAGAACAACAGGTCGTAGTCACGGCCGCACGCGGTCAGGCACTGCTGGTGTCCGGCCAGCGCCGCGCAGCGGTGCGCGCCCTGGCTTCGCCCTGGGAGCACCGCCTCATCACCACCGACCCCGCCGAAGCAGCCGAAGAGGCACCGTATGGGGAAGGCCCCGATAAGGAGCACTTCACCGAGGACCACGAGGACGCTGCGGGCAGCGACGCCTGGGACAACGAAGACGACGACCCGGCGAAGGCGCGCTGATGGTGATCGCCGTGCCACCCGACGTCGAGGCGCTGGTCGCCGCCGCGCCACTGGCCGGGGCGGGCGCTCTGGCCTGCGCCAGTGCCTATACCGCCGCAGTCTTTGCCGCCCGGTGGCTGCGCTACCGCATCCAGCAGCCCAACGCCCGCCTCATCGACGTGCTGCCGCCCCCCGAGGCCGCGCTGGAGGGCGCCCACGCCTTCTGGGCTCACTGCCTGGGCCTGCTCAAACCCCGCTGGCAGCGCCTGCTTCTCCAACCGCACCTGGCCTGGGAGTACACCGCATCGGCCGCAGGCGTCCGCATCCAGATCTGGGTGCCGGGCACCGTCCCGCCCGGCGTGGTCGAGCGGGCGGTGGCGGCGGCCTGGCCGGGCGCCACCACCCGCACCCGCCACCCCGCCCCGGCCATCTCACCCGGCGCACACGCCACCGGAGGATGGCTGCACCTGGCCCGCAACGACGCCTACCCCCTGCGCACCCGGTTCGGCGAGGACCCGCTGCGCGGCCTGCTGGGCGCCCTCACCGACCTCGGGGCTGGCCAGCGGGTGTGCGTACGGGTCTGCGCCCGCCCGGCCACCGGATGGCGCGTTCGCCGCGCCCGCCTCACCGCCGCCCGCCTCCGCGGCGCGGCCACCACCCTGCTGGCCGACGTCGTCTCCACCAAGGGCCGCACCGGCGGCCGGGCCTGGCCCGACACCGGCGACGACGTCCGCGCCATCCTCACCAAGACGCAGTCGCCGCGCCTGGCCTGCCAGATCAGCTACCTGTTGACCACCGACCGGCCCACCCCGCAGGCGGCCGAGGAACTGCGCGGGCGCGCCCACGGCGTCGCCGCCGCCTTCGCCGCCTTCACCTCCGGCACCAACCACCTCCACCGCCGCCCCATGGCCGCCCCCGCACTGTGGGTCCGGCACCGCTACCTCGCCCGCGGCTACCTGCTCTCGGTGGAGGAACTGGGCGCGGTGGCCCACCTGCCCACCGACACCGCCGTGCCGGGGCTGCGCCGCGCGGGGGCACGCCGCATCGCACCCGCACCCGCCGTTCCCGTCGGCGGGGAGAACACCCGTGTCCTGGGCGACGCTGATGCCGGCACGCCTCGCCCCATCGCCGTGGGTGTGGCCGAGGCCCGCCAGCACACCCACATCCTCGGCAAGACCGGCTCGGGCAAGAGCACCTTGCTGGCCAACCTCGTGCTCCAGGACGCCGACGCCGGCCGGGCGGCCCTGGTGATCGACCCGCGCGGCGACCTCGTCAACGACATCCTGACCCGGCTCCCCGAGGAAGCGGCGGACCGTGTCGTGCTGTTCGACCCCGACGACCGGGCCGCACCGCCCCGGCTCAACCTGCTCCAGGGCGACGACCCCGACTTCACCGCCGACTCGGTCGTGGGCATCTTCCGCCGCATCTACCAGCAGAACTGGGGGCCGCGCACCGACGACATCCTGCGCGCCGCCGTACTCACACTGACCCGCGCCGGCGACCCCTACCTCACGCTGGGCGAGGTGCCCGTACTGCTGGCCGATGACGGCTTCCGCCGCGATGTCCTGGCGCGCATCGGCCCCCGCCAGCCGGCGCTGGCCGGGTTCTGGCGGTGGTACGACACCCTGCTGCCCAGCGCCCAGGCCACGGTCACCGCCCCCGTCCTCAACAAACTGCGGACCGCCCTGCTGCGCCCGTGGGTTTCCCAGGTCATCGCCTCAGGCCCCTCCACCGTGGACCTGGGCGGGGTCTTCGACTCCGGCGGGCTGGTGCTGATGCGCCTGCCCAAAGGCGTGCTCGGCGAGGACACCGCCAGCCTGATCGGGTCCATGGCCCTGGCCGCGACCTGGCAGGCCGTCACCGCCCGCGTCACCCGGCCCGAGGCTGAGCGGCCCGACTTGGGCGCCTACATCGACGAGTGCCACAACTTCCTCAACCTGCCCGGCTCGCTGGCCGACATGCTCGCCGAGGCGCGGGGCTACCGCCTGGGCCTGACCCTGGCCCACCAGGCCCTCGACCAGCTCCCCGACACGCTGCGCCAGGGGCTTTCAGCCAACGCCCGCACCAAGGTCTACTTCACCAGCTCCCCCGACGACGCCGCCCGGCTGGAAGCCCACACCCGGCCCGAACTCCTCGCCCACGACCTCGCCCACCTGGGCGCCTACCAGACCGCCGTGCGCCCGCTGGTCGGCGCCCGCGAGCAGCCCGCCGCCACCATGCGCACCCGCCCCCTGCCTCCGCTCGTGCCCGGACGCGCCGCACACGTGCGCCGCGCGGCCCGCCGCCACAGCGCCGACCGCGCCCACACCTACACCGAGGAGGACCTCGACCTATGAGCATTCAACCGACTGAGCCGGTGGAGGAAGCGCGACTGGCCGACCTCGCCCGCCTGCTCACCAACCGCGACCGCGCCATCGTCGCCGACCTGGGCGACCACCGCGTCATGACCACCCACCACCTCACCGCCCTGCACTTCGCCCGCACTCACCCCTCGCGCGCGCGGCGCCGCCTGGCCTTCCTGCATCGCCTCGGCGTCTTGGACCGGTTTAGGCCCCGTCTGGCACTGGGCACGGCCCCCTGGCACTGGGTCCTGGCCGCCGCCGGTGAACACGTCTACGCCGACATCCACGAACTGCCCGAACCCGCTCAGCGGCCCGGCAGCCGCATCCGCCTGGCCCACTCGGCCCGCCTGGCCCACACCCTGGGCCTGTCGGCCTGCTACACCGCCTTCCGCACCGCCGAACGCGCCGCCCCCGGAGCCGCGCTGCTGCGCTGGCGCACCGAAGCCGACTGCGCCCGCCGATGGGGCCGCCACATCCGCCCCGACGCCTACCTCCTCTGGGCACAAGACGGCCGCGAGCTGGGGGCCTTCCTGGAATACGACACCGGCACCGAACGCCACGCCCAACTCCTGCGCAAGATCCGCGGCTACACCGACCACGCCGCCGCCTACCAGCGCACCACCCACGTCCTGTTCGTGGTGGCGACCCGAGTGCGGCTGGCCAACCTCGCCCAAGTACTCGCCCCCCATACCGGCGACCGCGTCGATATCCACCTCACCACCGAGACCCTCCTGCACCAGCACGGTCCCGCACACCCCATCTGGACTCCAGCCCCAACCCCGCATGAGCACCTGCGGCTGAGCGCCATCGGCACACACGACCACTGAGGAGGGAGAACACGCTGATCAAAGCCATCATCGCCGCCGTCGCCGGGGCACTGACGCTGCCGGTGATCCTGGCCGCCGCCATCACCGCCTCCCTCGCCGGACACGAGCCGACAGACCACGCCGAGGTCCGCATCGGCGCCGGCGCCCACCACGGCGGCGGCCACGGAGCAGACGCCGCCCAATGGGCGCTTCGCCACGTGGGCAAGCCCTATGTGTGGGGCGGCACCGGGCCGCACGGGTTCGACTGCTCGGGACTGGTCATGCGCGCCTGGCAGCACGCCGGCACCGACATCCCCCGCGTGACCACCGACCAGTACCGCATCGGCACCCCGGTGCCGCTGGACCGGCTGCGCCCCGGCGACTTGCTCTTCTACGACACCGGCGGACCCGGCGGCGCCCCCGCCCACGTCACGATGTACGTCGGCGACGGCCAGATGGTCAACGCCCCCTCCAGCGGCAAGACCATCCGCGTCGAACCCGTGGAATCGGCCTACTACGAACCCCTGTTCATGGGAGCCCGCCGCCCCTGACACGGGACCAGGACCGCCTCCGTACGGCACCGCCCACGCGACCGCGCTCGCGCGCTTCCGCCGACCCGGGGGCGCCGCGAGACCCGGGCCGGGAGGCAGCGGTCCCTGACACGGTGCGCGCCCTCGGGCACCTTCTACAGCAACGAGGTCTGCTCGTACCCGCCGTCGCCTTCGGCTCCCCAGCCTTCTCCGGCTCCGGCAACGAGTTCGTTCAGGGACGGTGTCCGCAGCCAGTGCTCGGCCACGAGCTCTGCCAACAGGAGCGCGGCGGCGACGGCGTCCCACAGCGCCCGGTGGGGGCGCCCGCCGGGCACCAGCTCGTTGACGCGGTCGGTGAGCCGGTAGGCGTCGGTGAGAGCGGTCAACGATCGCTTCGGGGCGCCGGTGAGCTTGGCCAGCTTCAGCGTGTCGATGATCCCGGCCGGGCGGACCTCGGGGAAGCGGAGGTGGAGAAGTCGCCAGTCGACGCCGACGTTGTGGCCGACGATGAAGCGGCCGTTGAGACGGCGGAGCAGTTCGGGCGCGACGGCCTCGGGCTCAGGGGCCTCGCGCAGGACGGCGTCGGTGAGCCCCGGCGAGATCCAGGGGCGGCGCGGGACCGGGCGGCCGGGGTTGACCAGGGTTTCGTAGGCGTCGTTGACAGCCGGGAGTCCACCGGCGAGGGGCACGACCGCGATCTCCAGGATGGCCTCGTTGTCGCGGTCCTGGGCTCCCGTGCCCTCCAGGTCCAGCGCGGTCAACGGGGCGTCGGTCCAGGGCGGCTCGGTCACGGTGGACTCCCGGCGTGGTCAGTCGTCGTCGTAGCGTGCGTGGGCGGCGAGTCGTTCGCGCGCGGCGTCGAGCTGGTGCCGCTCCTCGTCGCTCAGGTCGTGGCCTTCCAGCCCGGCCGTGCGCGGCGTGCAGACGAGGATGATCGACTTCCCAGATGGCGGTGGCCGTTGTCAGGGGGCACCGGCTCTACAACTGGAGTACTAGAACCTGACCACGAGTCGCGTGTGAGGCTTATCGATGATGTGGCTGCTGCCGATCTCCGCGGTCGGTGTTCCGGCCGGATAAGCGACGATTGTCGGATGGATGGTGCGATCGGGGCTCCAGGCGCGAATCTGGTCGCAGATCTGCTCGGCCAGGTCGGCACCGCGTGGACCGTGGCCGGAGGCGCCGAGTTCCCAGCGGCGCTCTCCTTCGCTGACGGACCGGAGAGTTAGATATGCGAGCGACTCACCTTGAACGACGGCGGGGTAGCGGGCGGGCATTACCGCGTCGCGCAGTCCTGCGTCGACCGCGGCTTGGCCGGCGACGAGTCGGCAGGTGCCGGGTGTGGAGGCGGTCAACCGCAGCCAGATGCCGTCGAGCGATTCCATTGGCCCGACCGACTCGCCAGACCACACGTTCTGCCGAGGTTGGTCGAAGATGTCGCCCAGCGCCTTCGGGTCGATGTCCTGGTCGACGTCCCACGTCATGGTGACCAGCCCGCCTGGATCGAGAGTGGCGGATCGCTCGCCGTCCTGGCCGTCCCCGAGCATGGGCACGAACCCACACAGTTCCTCGGCGTCGGATTCCAGACGGTCGCCGCGGCGGACGAACGCGACGGCGCGGGCCTGGCCGCGCCAGCGCAGGGGCACGACCATCCGGCCGTCCTGAGCGAGCTGATGCCACCAGGCCGGCGGCAGGTCCCACGGGCCGACCGTGACGATCAGGCGCTGGTACGGGGCGCGTTCCGGGGCGCCGAACCGCCCGTCGCCGGTGACCACCTGCACCCGCTCGTACCCGGCGGCATCCAGCGCCTGGCGCGCGTGGGTCGTGACCTCGGGGTCGATGTCGACGGTCGTGACCTGCCCGGTCGGGCCGGTCAGCTCCGCCAGCAATGCGGCGTTGTAGCCGGTACCGGCTCCGATTTCGAGGATGTGGTCGCCGGGCTGGACGTTGAGCTGGTCGAGCATCATCGCCACGACCCCCGGCACCGACGCGCAGGACAGAGCTGCGCCATCGGCCGCCCGCTTGGTGATTACGGCTTCCTCGGCGTACGCCTGGACGAGGTCGGCGTCGGGGACGAACGGGTGCCGCGGCACGCGGCGCATCGTCGCCAGCACCCGCTCAGACAGCGGATGCAGGCCGGCGATGGCTTGCCGGTTGGCGATGATCCGGTCGACCATCTCGGCGCGTAGCTCCTCGGGCGAGCGCGTCTGGTCGCTGGTCATGGCGGTCATGGTGTCCCTTCATTGGTTGGAGTCGATACCGGTGGGTCGGTGCTAGGAGCCGAGCAACAAGCTGGCGTCCCAGCGGCTATCGGGAGGGTTGCCGGTCGTGGCGGCGAGCTGGGCGAGCTGGATACCGGCATGGCCGTCCAGCAGCGCCGGGCTGGTGGCTGGTGCTGACTGCGCCAGGTAGGCGGTGAATCGGCCCGTGAGCGTCGAAACGGCAAAAGTCTCCCCGTCCACGGAGTCGGCGGCCATGCGAACGGCGACCTGGACAAGACCGGCCCAACCGTGGCACAGCGAGGCGTCACCGAACTGGGCGAGTTGCCGCTGATCGGCCACGCACCCTGCCATGGCACGTTCGGCGATCCGCTGCCGTGCGGGGTCGTCCAAGGCCAGTCCGGCGAGTTGTTGGGCTCGTGCGAGGCCGGGCGTGCCGTAGCACCAGGACGGACGTTGCGGCTCAGAACGAGTGGCCGTCCCGGTACGGTACTCGCCGGCCGAGATCAATCCGGGCCACCACGCCGCTGCCCCCGACCCGATCCTCCAGTCGTCCAACCAGGCACAGACCCTTGCTATCGCATCGGCCTGCCCGTCGACGGCGATATTCCGACGGAAGGTGCTCGACAGGAGGGCCAGGGGTCCGGCGATCCCGTGCGCGAGGCCGAGGTTGGTATGTCCGCCTGGCCAGTGCGGGGATGGCCGGTCCTCGGGTCCGTGAGCTGACCACCAGCCCGGCAGGCTGACCCCGTCAACGGTGACCGGACGGGTAAGTCGAACCAGGTAGCGGAGGATGTGGCGAAGCAGCTCGTCGTCGGCACGTCGATGCAGCAGATACACGCCGAGCCCGGTCAGACCACGGATGAGGTCGTACTCCGCCAGGGCCGGCGGCTGCCCGGCCTCGAGGCGATCGTGCGCACGGTCCAGCCGGTGCAGGACGATCGCGGCTACATGGGCGTCGAGCTGATCGAGGACAGCGGCATACGCGGGCTGGTTGGCGGTGTGCAGGACGAATGCCACGGCTGGCGCGCCATGGTGCAGCCCGCACGTGTCCGGGTCGGCGCTGATCGGTTCGCGGACCATGGTGGTTACCCACTGGTGCGCCGTGGCCCAGTTTCCGGTGCCTGCACGTGCCGCCTCGATATGCGCCAAGGCGATGCCCGCCGCGCCGGTATACAGCGACTGGCCCCAGCCGGAGGCTGATTGGTCCGGTGGCGAGGGTGTGAACGCTCGACCGGTCATCATGCCGGCCCTGAGCAGCGGGCGTACCAGGCCAAGGCCGCTTGTCGCGCGAGCCGTCGGCAGGTGGCCTCACCGTCCCGGTCGATGCCGCGTGCCCGGTTGTGGTGCATGTGCAGCAACGACTCCGCCACCATGTCCATGTTGGCATCGGTCGGCAGGGTCGCCCGGTAGGCATGGAGGGCGGCTGTCCGCTCCTGCCATGCCTGATCGACCTCGGTCGGCCACTCGGGCAAGGCGGAACCAGCGGTCTTCAGCGCCAACTCGACCGCGGCATCGGCGACACCCCGATCGGTCGCCGGGCCGGCTGCCGAGTGCGCTCTCAACCACCTCATGGCGGTGTCGACGTCGAAGAAGCCGACCAGGATACCGACCATGTTCGCGACGGTGAGCGCGAGCGGATCAACCTGTCCCGCCAGGTGCCGCAGTTCAGCGATCACGAGCCGGGAATCGGCGACGAAGACGGCTTCGGCCGCCGCGAGTGCGCCGCCTGCACCGTATCGGCCTACCTCAGGCGTGTAGGTGTCGAAGAGCAGATGTCCGACGAGTCCCTGTTCGCGCAGCCGGTGCGCCCAGCCGCTGACCACGGCCGCGTAAGTGCCGTACTGCTCGGGGTTCGCAAGGCGAATGCGGAGACGGAGGTGGTCGGTCTGTTCGGGGTTGTGGTAGCGGATGAACCAGAGGTCGGCACCGTCAATGCCGGCCGTCAGTTCCGGGAGTTGGAAGGCGATGATCTCGTCGTGTCGGTCCGGGTGGGCGTGCAGCCGCGCGTACAACCACCGCGCGCCTGGGGCGGCGGGCGAATGACCGGCGTCGGCGTTGGTGACGACCGGCAGGCTTCCGGTCGGCGGACCAGGAACGGGTGGACGGTTGCTGATGAGAGGGATCGCTACCTCGTGGGCGTGCCCCTCGATCCAGTCGAACGCGGCCCGATCGGGCGCCTCAGTCAGCAGGGCGTCGCCGAAACGGGCGAGCTGGGCGTGCAGGAGGGCGGCGTGCAGCGGCTGGTCGAGGTCGAGGCGTAGCGTCCGATCCTCCTCGCGCAGCTCCACTACCGCCGGGCAGCGCCAGCGTTTCCGCCACGTCGTAAGCAGCTTGCGCCATTCAGTGTCAGGGGTGCGACCAGGAAGATCCTTGGCGGCGAGTCGCCACCGGGCCGGGGCGAGGACGGCTCGTCCGTACCGTACGCGCGGCAGGTAGGGCAGTTCTTCGGCCTGCGGACCCCAATCGAACGACGTCCATCCGTGACCGAAGCCGCGGGACAGGCGCGCCAGGAATCGGGCGAGCGGTGGTGGTTGCTTGGTCAGGTCCAGGGCGTGGAACACGAGCGGCTCGATGACCCGGCGGCGGGACAGACTGACCAGGTGCAGCCGACCGGCGGTCGCGGTGATCGCCACATCGTCAAGCTTGATGACCTCCGGGCCTTCGTCGCCACTGACGACGCGGTGTTCCCCGAGGGGAAGAACGGTGGGCAGGTACGTCGGGACACGGATGATGTTCTCCGCGTACGGATACGCCGCGCCGAAGGACATCTGCACCGGCAAAGCGCCAGCCGTGGTCGTCGGCAGCGTTCGGTACACGTCGGTCAGCCCGGCGCCGGTCGCGGTGGCGGTAAAGCGGGACGTCATCACCCCCGCGGCACGTGCCGGGCTGATGACCAGTTCGTAGTCACCATCGGTCAGGGCCTGCCGGCTGGCCGCGTGAATGCGCGCTGCCACCTCGACATGGGGAGGAATGAGCGCGTTAGTGGACAGTGGCCCGGCAATGCCATCGACCATGTCGTCGGTGATTACGAGTTCGCGGCTGCCGTCGACCACCGCCTGCCAGGCCAGAGCGAACAGGCGTTGGTCTCGGTTGCTCGGCGGCTCGACCGGATCGGGCAGGAGCGTGTCCGGGTAACCGGGCGGGTAGCCGATGCCGGCATCGCTGACGGCCTCCGTGACCGGCACCAGCGTGCCGGTGCCGTATCGGTCCACGAACGCCCGGTGGTAGGAGTGCCATCCCGCCGAGCCCTCAGGTTCGCGGGCCAGCCGGAGCAGCGTGGTGGCTGCTCGTGCGGCCTCGGTGGCGACGTGCGTCGGCACCTGCACGTCGGCGTCGAGATGCAGATCAACCGCAAGCGGGCTGCGCGTGGCGGCGGTGATTCGCTGCATCGTGTCAGTGATCTCGGCCCGAGCCGAGGCCCTGCCGAGATCAGACGGGAGGACGTTGTGCCGGCGGATCTGGTCGTGTACCCGCTCCAGTTCGGCCAGCAGCGACGCCGCCTCCGGTAGTCCAGCGGCTCCGATACTGCGGAGCTGGTCGACCACATGGCCAAGCGGATCGGGCTCGGTGAACGGCGCGCGCAGGTTGCTGATGAGCACCCCCTCGCGTACCAGTTCTCCGAGCATCGCGGCCGCTGCCGCCGGCGCCGTACCGAACGCGGACGCCAGCTTGTCGGCCAGCACACCGAACCGGACCGGCGAGGCCGCCGTCCGGCACGTCGTGTCGAGCGCGGCGGTATAGGAGAGACGGATCCGGCTGGGGCCGTGCGGGGCCTCCAGCCACCGCCCGCGCCGTACCGCCAGGTTGGTCAGGGTCACGTCGAGCCGCTCAAGCAGGCTCGGTACCGCTTCCAGCCGAGTGACGACGTCCGATAACCAGTGGGTGTCAGCCCGGACGACCGCGCTGTGGCCACTGCCCCATCGGACCTTGGAAGCGTCCGCCAGCGTGGTCGGCGCGATGCCTGCAAAAAGGCCGAACGGTGTTGGGCGGCCGGTACTGCGAAGGAGGTAGCGCGCCGTGGCCAGTACCGCACGGCGAAGGTCCTTGGAACGCACCGACCGCCCGGCCCGTATCTCAACGACGCGAGCGGCCAGGGTAGGGCTGGCCTGTCCGATCGAGTCGGCCAACTCCAGACGCGACCAGACATGATCGAGCCACTTTCGACTGGCCTCTGTGTCATCGGGATCGGGCCACGTGACAGGAGCGTCGGCCAAGCTCGCCGCTGCGGCGCGCAGTAATGCGATGCTGGCGTGACGGTAGAGCACATCGCCAGTGGTGGTGTGCATCGATCAGCCCTTCCAAGCCGAGCTGGGACGGAAGGTGGGGGCGGGACTCCCTGGTCCCGACCCCACCTGGTGGTCAGCAGCTACTGCTGGTGCAGGACGACGCGCAGCTCGGCGCGCACCCGTCGTTGGTCGTGCACGCCGTGGGGGACGTGCCTACGGCCTCGGGCACGATCTGTACGTCGAGCGCGAACGGGTTCTCGGCAACGTCGAGAACAGCGGACTCGTTCATGGATTCCATCTCCTTCTGTACATTGGGGGTATCGGGCTGACCGCGGCCGCATGGGCGGAGACCGCGGCCGGTGGCGTGCACGGCTTGGTTCGGGGGCGACCACGCCAAGGTCCTTCATCGGTGAGATTGCGGAGCCGTCTGACGCAACAGCTCAGGGTCGCGCTCGGTGGCAATGGGCTTGCCTGGCCCCGGCTGAGCGCGGGGAACGCGACGAGGGAGCACGGCCGGAAGTGCCTGGGTGCGGCTGTCTTTATTCGGGAAGGTGGCCGCACCGCCGAGCCGTCTTCAGGGCCGTGTCGGATGTACTGAGTTAGCCGGCTTTCTCATCGGGCAGCCGCATGTCGGCGATGAGCCGTCCCAGCTCGGTGGCCTCGGCCGTGGCGCCGATGGACTGGGCCAGGCGTCGGGCTTCGCGTGCGGCGTCGAACGCGGTGTGGATGCGCTGCGCTTTGCGGTAGGTCAGGGCGAGTCCACGCAACGCGCGCACCTCCTGGTAGGTGTCGCCGTGGGAGCGGAACCACTCCCGCGCCTGCTGGCCGAGCTGCTCGGCGGTGTTGATGTCGCCGCGTTCGCGGCGGCAGTCGGCGATGTGGCGCTCCATGAGCGCGATCCCCCGCTCGCGTCCCAGGCCGGCGAAGACGACGCGTGCCTCGCGGTAGCGCTCTTCGGCCTCCTCGGGTTCGCCCCGCTTGAGCGACACCGTCCCCAGCGCTTCCACGGCCCCGGCGATCCCCAGCTCGTGCTCGGCGGTCGTCCACAGCGCCTGGGCGTGGAGGAAGTTGCTCTCGGCCAGGTCGACGCGGTCCTGCCACAGGCGGCACCGCCCCAGCCCGACGAGCATGTGCGCCTGGGCGGCCTTGGCCCCCAGAGCCTGCGCCGAGGCCAGCCCCAGCGAGAAGACCTCCTCCCACATCTCCAGGTCCCGGCGCCGCGCCAGCCAGTTCACCAACGCCTCGCACAACTCCCACGCCTCGTTGTGCCGCGCGGTGGCGTGGGCGATGCGGACACAGGCCCGGAGTTGGGGGGCGAGGTGGTCCATCGCGTCCAGGGCTTCGCTGTCGCTACCGAACGGGTTGTCGGTGCTGACCTGCTCGTAGCGGGGGCCGAGGACCCACCGGTAGGGGTTGAGGCGGCGGTCGGCGGCCACCGCCAGCGGCAGCAGGGTGTTGAGCAGGGTTTCGGTGGCTTCCTCGGCGGCGGTGGTCGCTGAGGCCAGGGTGTCAGTCATCTGTCTCCATTCACTCGGTCGGTCATGCGGATCGGGGCGGGTTGGAAGGCACGACGGCGAGGGCAGTGGCAGGGCTCCTCGCCGCCGCGCCGGTCATGGGGGCGCGCGGTCTAGGGAGTCTTCTTGGTCGCGCGGTGGATGCAGCCGCACCGCAGCTTCAGCGAGATGGGCCACGTCACGCCGCTGATCACGTGGAGGTGCCACGCATCAGCGGTGAGGACGTCCAGGGCACCGGGAAAGGCATCCTGGTGCCATTGGCGGCACGGGTCACTGCATAGGAAGTCGGGGTCGGCCAAGACGACGCCGCGGGCGTCCCGCCACGACAGCAGCGCGCCGGTCACCAGGTACAGCAGAAGCAGGGCGTTGATGTGGAAGACGAACGAGTGCAGGTCCATGGGGGTCTCGTCTAGAAGCGGAGGTGGAGATGAAGGCACGGCGGCGGGCCGAAGGGAGGAGTAGGTACCCCGCCGCCGTGCCGGTCAGTGGGGCCGCGCCAGCAGGGCGCGGCTGCGGCGGGCGAGGTCGTCCAGGACGTCGCTCGCCCGGCTGAGGACGGTCGGCTCCTGGCCGATGGGCCACGACGTCGGCTCGACGTCAGGGCTGTGAAGCGTCCAGGTGCTGTGGTTCTCGGGGTCGGCGGTGACGAGCTGGACGCTGACGCGGCGGCCGAAGCGCTGGACGGCGAAGCGACGACCGCTGGAGTCCTCGGTGTCGGGGGTCACCCGCACGCCGTAGGTGCGGGCGAACTTGGTCAGGCGGTCCACGGCTGCGGCGACCGTGACGATCGGTGCGGGGGTCTGTCTGCGGGGCATCGCTTCTCCCTGCGGGTCAATACGGGGGGTTAGTGAGGAGAGGGCGGGAGCCACCGCTCCGCCTCGGTGATCGCGTCACGGAGCTGGGGAGCGGTGGGAGCCGCGAGCGGGGCCATCAAGACCGGTCCCCGGTGGAAGCCCCAGAAGCGGCGGCTTGCCGGTCCCCACATGACCAGCCAGCGTCGACCGACGATCTCCTGGAGGCGGTAGGCGTCCTCGTACTGGCGGCCGTCCTCCTGAGCGCTCCACGCCACGGGTCACACCCACCGGCCCGGCCGGTCGAACTCGGCCCACACTGTGACCCCGGGGCCGCTGTCGTCGCGGTGCCAGCCCCAGTCGCGGCTCAGCGCGGCAACGAGGTCGAGCCCGCGCCCCGACTCCTCCGTGACGAGGTCGGCGAAGAGGTCGGCGCTGGCCGGCGTGGGGACGGTGGTCGCGGCGCCCGGCCGAGGCCCTTGGTCGGTGACGCTCACCCGGCAGCCGCGGTCCGGCAGTCGCTCCAAGTCGACGCGGACCGTGCCGCCGGGCAGGCCGGACGCCGTGTGGCGAAGGGCGTTGGTGTGCAGCTCCGACAGCACCAGCAGCAGCGAGTCCGCGTGGTCATAGCCCAGCCCGCTCGATCGCCACGCCCAGCTCCTCGCGGCCCTGATCTGGTCGGGCTCGTGACCGAAGAGGACGCTGTGAACGTCCGCGACAGTGGAGGGGATGCGGCGCGGCAGTGTCAGCAGGCGACGCTGTTCAGCGTTTCCGCCGTTCAGCTCCTGCGGGTTTCCGTACTCCGCACACAACCGCGAAGGACCCCGAGGGTGACTCACGGCGCACACCTCCGCAAGGCGGTCGCCGACTCGGCCCACCGGTGGATTTCCCGGGTGGAGAGCAGGCTGTTCAACGCGCTCGAGGGCCTGGCGGATGCCTCAGGCGGTCCGCCCGCAACGCGGACATGCCGGTTGGGATGGATCATCCGGAGTCCGAACGGCAGCCCAGCTCCGTAGGCGGGAGGCGACGCTTCAAGGCAGAGGGGCTCTGTCCGGCACGACCGGGTAATGACCCCGGCGAGCATCACCGCACCGCCCCGTCGGCAGTGGCCAGGAGCCGGGCGAACCTATCCAAGTCGTAAGACCCCACGGTGTCGCCCGTGTCATGATGAACGGCTTGGAAATAGGTATCACCGCTCTCGTCGGCGGAGTACCGAGCGCACCAAGACGGGTACTTCAAAGTCAGATCGACGAACCTTTGGTAGGTCGGGAAGTCGAGTGGCCGTGGTGTGTACTCCCGGGCCTGAACGGGGTTCACCGCGAACCCCATGCCTGGAGTTCGGTCGGGCGGCGAGCGCAAAGCAAGCTGATGGGGACACGGCCCGGACGGTAGCCCTCGGGATGCGCGGCTTGCATGAATTCAAGATCAGGGATTGCCATACTTCTCACCTGCGGCTTTCGGTGCCTGCCCTATCGTGAGAACGACGCTACGCGTGCCCTGCGCGTCATGGCAGTGACCACCAGTACGGGTATCCGCAGGCCAGGAGGCCCCGATGCCGACCCCCCATGGTCGAACCCCGACTCCAAGTCAGAGTTCCCAGTCCCGCGTTGACGGCGACCGCGAAGGACGCATCGCCGGGTACGTGTTGAAGGTGATACGCCAGTCCGGGAACCTCACCCAAGAGGAACTGGCTGAACGGCTCAGCGTAGACGTCACCACCATTCAGGGGTGGGAGTCCGGCCGCCGTCCCCTCATGGCGGTTTCTGCCGGAACATACCTGCGGATCCGCCACTTCCTATTGCGGAATGGCACATCACCGCGCCTGCTGAGCCAGCTCGACACCGCAATGGAAGCCGACCGTTTTATCGGATACGTGCTCAGTCATGAAGGCCCGCTCGACTTGGACGCTCACCCGTTGGCGAGCTGGGTCATCACCCGACCGTTCACCGACCTCATCGGTTGGACTTTTACTGGGACGGCGCCTTCCGCCTTGGCTAGCGCACCGGTGCGCCGGCGAGGCCCGGTGCCTCCAGGCCCCCGGTTAGCCGCCGATGAGCGCAACCACGTCATAACTCATTTGCGTGCGGCCGCTGAACAGGCAGCCCTGGACACCACCGAAGGCGCTCTTCTGCGACGCCAGGCTCACTACGTGGCGGGCTTCGACTCTTCCAGCGAGACGGTCGAGTGGTTGGCGGTGATGCAGCGCGCCGAGCAGAGACGACTGCGCCCTGGGGAATGGTCGCCGTCCTGGGCAGTGGTGCGTTCAGGGGCACACACACTGGCTCGCCGAGGCGATGCCGAGGCACTGCCGCGGTTCATCGGTGTGCACATCGAGACCGACCAGTGCGAGATCGCGAATTTGAACTACTGGGCGTACTGGCTGGGCGAACTCGCAGACCCACAGCTCTCCGACGCGTTCATGATCGAGGTAGATTTGGACGCCTGGCACGGCGGTCGCCTGGTAGAGCACCTCACCACCAGGCTTGATCGGTCGAACCCCTACGTCGACGTGGTCGCTCACACCCTGTGGTCACTGGTACACCGCAAGCCGGGAGCCGTCACTCCGACACGGGGCCGCGCGCTAGCTGAGGCGGTGCAGAAGATCCTGGAGGAAGGGGGGATCTCCCCCCAATCACGACGCGAACTCCAGGAAGTGCTTTACGCTCTACGGATCGTTCATCGGCGGTGAGAAGAGGTCACATGGCAGCGGATGACACCGAGGTGGTGGATTTTCTGTATGAGGTCGGCCTGCTGAAGAGGTACAAGCGCATCGGATGGGTGGTCGCTGGGGTTCCAGACGTCGAGAGTATCGCCGACCATTCCCACCGGACCGCGATCACCGCTGCCGTGATCGCGTCGTTGGAGGGCGCCGACCCCCAGCGTGCGGCGTTTCTCGCGCTGTTCCACGACACACAGGAGACTCGGACCACCGACATCCCCTACCTGGGGAAGCGCTATTTGAAGGCGGTTGCTCCGGCGGAAGTGACAGAGGACCAGGTGCGCGGGCTGCCCGCAGTCCTGGCGGACACGATCCGCGGCGCTGTGCGGGAGTATGAGGGGCACGAGAGCACCGAAGCGGTCTGCGCTCGCGATGCCGACAAGCTGGAGTGCCTGATGCAGGCAGTGGAGTACCGCAGCCAGGGCAGCAGCCACACCCAAGCGTGGATTGACACCTCTCTTGCGGCGTTGAAGACGGCTGCGGCGAAGCGTCTCGCGGAGGAGGCGCTGCGGCGCGGCCCCTTGGAGTGGATGCACGAGACCCGAGACGAGAAGCCGCCGCTGTGACAAGAGCCGGCGCCACGCCACATCGGGCTGGCACCCACACGCAGTGTGTGCCTTGGCCGGATTAGACGGATGGCGCCGGTTCGTCTGCGGTCGGCGAACGACGATCAGGGCGTGCTCGCTTCGGACGACCCGACTTCCGTAACGCGCCGACCCCCTGTGGGACCTGGCCTCGATCGCAGAGGTTCGCGCGGCATGGGCAGTCATCGGCACCTCGTGGCAGACGGGTGCCCTGGACTTGGACGAGCCCTTCGGCCGCCTTACGCCCGACGAAGTCGACGGAGTCCCACTGTCCCCGGTTGCCGCGCGGTAGCTCCTGACGCACATTTCGGGGGCGCCGCTCACTCACGCTTGTGTGCCGCACCCTGAAGCATAAACCGTTTGGTCTTTGGCCGCTTGGGCGAGGCGATTGGTAGGGGTACCCGAATTCGTTTCCCTGCCCATATTTTCCGTTTTCTCACCAAATGTCGTCCTCGATTCACGAATTTCGATTGGGGCGTTGTGTCCATTGGACACCGCGCCCCTGTGGTGTTAACAGCACTTTCGGTCGCGCATCGTTGCTCGATTTCGGTTGTCGAAGTGAGGTTTCGATAGCTAGAGTCATCCACGATTTCGGAGAGTAACTGGATGGTCTCCGTGCGAATCGAAGGTGGCTCATGCGGTACGTCCTCGGAGCAGTCCTGGTCGGTGCGTTGGCGACGAGTGGTTGTGCTTCCCGTGGTGAATCTGCGGAACCGACCACTCCTGCCACCGAAGCGCCGGCGACCTCCCACGAGGAGCGGGCACTGGAGGCATACCGGGGCCTAATGGATGCGGTTGTCGAAGGTTCACATGATGGTGCGACCGGTCATCCTGACCTGGCCTGGTACGCAACGGGGCAAGCACTGGAGTTTTCGGACGACATGCTCAACGGGATTCGTGCCACTGGGCGGCCTGATATGGACCCTCGGGTAACCTCGGCCGATCTCGCCTCGAACCCTCCGGAAGTCACCGTGGAGGACTGCGTGGACGATTCGGATTGGAACATCATCGAGGAAGATCTCGAAGGGCTCGGTCCGCTGCACGGGGAAGGGTTTCGCCCCGTCATCGCAACTGTCACGGAAAACAACGGAACCTGGCAGGTCTCCGAACTGTGGCTGGGCGAGTACGGCGAATGCGAGCGCTAGGAATGGCGCGGGTGCTTCTCGTCTCTGCGGCCTCGGCCGCGGGCGCAACGGCACTAGCCGGGCCGGCACACGCGGACGCGGCATTCTGGTCGACGTCGGCGTGCTCGGAGTCTTCGTGCGAGGTGACCGCGAACGCTCGGGAACCCGCTCCCGATACGGGCTCAGCCAATGCACCCGCCCTGCCGGCTCCACTGCCTCACCGACCGGTCGAGCCGGAGCCGAGTTGCTCTGAACCGGTCGGCGGGGCGGTCCGCTGCACGGCCACGTTGAGCGCTCCGCAGGCAGGCGGCGGGGTGGACGTGGCAGCCCTGGCCGAGCGGGCGCGGGCGCGGTTGGAACTGCCCGAGCCCGAGATCGGTTCCGCTCCGCCGATGGGCGGCACTGCTGTGGTGCGGTTTCCCCTCTGGCTGTGGATCGACGCCGAGCAGTGGCAGCCCCGCAGCGCGCGGGTGTCGGTGCGAGGAGGTTCGGCCTCGGTGACGGCCGTACCACGCGAGGTCTCCTGGGACATGGGCGACGGATCGGTCATCGCGTGCTCGGGCCCGGGCACGGTCTTCGACCCGGCGGTGCACACCCCGGGCTCGGAATCCCCCGACTGCGGACACGTCTACCGGTTGTCATCGAAGAACCGGCCAGGCGGGCGCGACACGGTCGAGGCGACGGTGGTGTGGGGCGTCTCCTGGGAGTCCTCCTCGGGAGAGGGCGGGCAGTTGGAGCCGATGGAGACGAGCACAAGCCGCTCGATCGAGGTGGTGGAAGTGCACTCGGTGGTGGTCGACGGCTGAGGGCCGCAGCAGGCGGCCGGGCGGCACAGAAGCAACGGGAGAAGAGGGGACGGAGTATGCCCACCAGCACCACCGGAGACAGGCATCCGGTGATCGGAGGAATCGCGGCTTCGCGGAGCCGGGAGCGGAAGTGGGCGGCGGCCGGGGTCGGGATGGTGGCGCTGGGGGCGCTGCTGGCGGTGGGCACCACGGCAGCGGCCACAGACCGCGCTCCGGTCGCTGTGGCGGCGCGCGATGTGCCCGTGGGCACGGTCATCGAGCCCGGCGACCTGCGGCTGGTCGAGACTTCGGGGTTGGCGGGGGCTGACTTCCCGGGGACCGGAGCCGAGGAGGTCGTGGGCCGGCGGGCCGCGGTGCCGCTGAAGGAAGGCACGCCGATCCCGCTCAGCGCGCTGAGTGACGCCGCGGCCTGGCCGGGACAGGGGCGGGCGGTGGTGGCCGCGTCGCTGCCTCACGCGGCGGTGCCCGAAGGCGCCGGCATGGGGGCTCCGGTCGCCGTGGTGCTGACCGGCGCGGCAGCCTCCGCTGAGGAGGCTGCGGAAGCCGAAGAGCCCGTGGTGTCGGGCCGGGTGCATTCGGTGGAGGCGGCGTCGGCGGGTGAGGAGTCGCTGGTGCACCTGGAGGTGCCCGAGGAGGAGGCGGCGGCCGTGGCGCGTGCGGCCGCGCGCCAGGAGATGCGCATGGTGCTGGTCGCCGCAGGCGCGGAGGGGGGAGACCGGTGATCGTCTCAGTGTGCTCGCTGGCAGGGGCGCCGGGGGTGACCACGCTGGCGGCGGCGCTGGCCATGTGCTGGCCTCCTTCGCCGCTGTGTGTGCCGGTGATGGTGGAGGCCGACGCTTCGGGCGGGGACATGCGGCTGTGGCATCGGCGGGGCGGTGAGCGGGGCTTGGGCACGCTCGCGGCGGCCAGTCGGCGCCCGCGCCCCGCCCACGGGGCGGGAGACAACCCGCTGCTGGAGCACGCCGAGGAGGTGACCGGCGGGCTCCATGTGGTGACGGCGCCTTCGGCGCCGCATCAGTGCACCGCAGCGGTGGAGGAGTTGGCGCAGCATCCGTGGCTGCTGAGGGCGGGGCGGGCTGCGGTGGTCGATGTGGGGCGCATCAGTCCGCGCTCGGCCGGGGCGCGGCTGCTGCTGTGCTCGGACGCGGTCGTGGTGGTGGTACGCGAGGACCCCGCGCAACTGGCGCGCCTTGCCGCCTCATCAGCGGTGGTCTCGGCGTTGGAGGAAGCCGGGGTGCCGGTGGGGGTGGCTCTGATGGAAGGGCCGCGCCGCTTCGCCGACCGCGAGGTCGCCGAGCAGACGCAGGCGCCTGTGTGGGCGCGGCTGCCCCAGGACCCTGCGGGGGCGGCGTTCCTCCGCGGTGAAGGTGTGCGGGCGGGCAGCGGTGTGTGGACGAGGTTGCGGGAATGGGCGCGTGAACGGCGCGGTGAGGCTGAGGTGGAGGGGCTGGCGCTGATGCGCACCGCTCGCGACCTCGCCGAGCGCGTGGAAGCCTACGGCAGGCGCGCACCCTCCGGCACGGGTGCTCGTCCGGCTCCGCCCGAAGTGAGGGCTCCGGCACCCGATCAACCGCAGCCAACTGCGATCGCAGCTCCGCCTCCGCCGCGCACCGGTTCCTTGGCGGTGACCGGCGCCGGGGCCGGCGCGGGGAGGGCGGCATGACGCTCATCCCCCACCCCTCCGTGGAGACCCCGCCCGCCCCTTCGCCGACACCCGTCGAGGCGGTGGCGCGGGCGGTGGCGCGGGCGGTCGCGGAGCGGGTGACCTCCCGGCTGCTTGCCGAAGGCAGGCTTGAGGCGGGTGCGGTCGGTGGTGAGGAGGCCCGGCGACGCGTGGCCTCAGTGGTTGACGAGGTGTTGGACGCCATGGCCGCTGACGCCCTGGCCCAGGGGCGCGCACCGCTGGATGCGGCCCAGGAGCAGCAGGTGCGCACGCTGGCGGTGGCCCGGATCTGCGGAATGGGCGGACTGGAGCCGCTACTGGCCGAGCCCGGGGTGCACAACATCCTCATCACCGGCGAGAAGGTGATTGTGGATTTCGGCGGCGGGCGCCGCGAACCGCGCCCGCCGGTGGCCGCCGACGACGCCGAGCTGGCCGCACTGGTGCGGCGCATCGCCGCTTCCTCGCCTTCGGGCGAGCGGCGCTTCGACGCCTCCAGTCCGCTGTTGTCGATGGAACTGCCCGACGGGTCGCGGCTGTCGGCGGTAATGGAGGTGTCCCGGCGGGTGTCGGTGGCCATCCGCCGCCACTCCCGCCACGCGCTGGACCTGAACGCCCTCCAATCGTCGGACATGCTCGACGGGCTGGCGCGCGGGCTGCTGGAGGCGGCGGCCTCAGCCCGGATGAACCTGCTGATCTCCGGCGCCACCGGAGCCGGTAAGACCACGCTGCTGCGCGCGCTGGCCGTGGCGGCGGTGGCTCCGTGGGAGCGCGTGGTCACGGTCGAGGACAGCCTGGAGCTGAACCTGGACCGCAGCTTGGAAGCGCGCTGCGACTGCGTGGTGTTGCAGGCGCGCCCGGCCAACGTCGAGGGTGTCGGGGAGGTCACGCTCGCCGAGCTGGTGCGCCACGCGCTGCGTCTGTCCCCCGACCGGGTGATCGTGGGAGAGACGCGCGGGCCGGAGACCATCGCCCTGCTCAACGCGATGTCGATGGGCACTGACGGGTCGATGGCCACCATCCACGCCGGCAGCTCGGCCCAGGTGTTCACCAAGATCGCCGCCTACACGGCCCAGGCGCCCGAGCGCCTCAGCCTGGAAGCCGCCAACCTGCTGGCGGCCTCAGCGGTGCACCTGGTGGCCCCCATCGCGGTCGACCCGCGCGGACGGCGCTGGGTGTCCAGCATCCGCGAGGTGCTGGGCGCGGAGGGAGTCCACGTGGTCTCCAACGAGGTCTACCACCGCCCCCGCCCCCAGGGGGCGGGGCGCCTGCTGGTGGCGCCCAGCAGCGAGCGGGCCGACGTGCTCGCGGCCCACGGATTCGACGCGGCCGCCGCGTTCTCGGCGGGAGGTGCCTGGTGAACGCCCACGTTCTCCTGGTGGCCGCCGCTGCCGGCGGTCTGGCGGGCGCCGGGCTGGTCTGCTGCGCCTATGCGGCCCGCCTTCGGCGCATCGACCTGCGGACCGTGGTGGCGCGCGTGCGCACCAGCCAGGTACCGGCGCGCGGGGTGGGAGCGGTGGTCACGGGGGTTCTCGTGGGGCTGGCCACGGGGTGGCCGGTGGGGGCGGTGCTGGCCGCTGCTGCGGCATGGTGGCTGCCCCGGCTGCTGGGTCCCGACCGGGCCAGCGCGCAGGAGGCGAAGCGGGCTGAGGCTGTAGCCGCCTGGGCGAGTCAACTGCGCGACCTGATGGCCGGCTCAGCCGGGCTGGTCCAGGCCATCACCGCCACCGCGCCGGTGGCCCCCGCGCCGATCCGTCCCGAGGTGGCCGAACTGGCGCGCAGCCTCCACACGGGAGTCCCAATGGAGGCGGCGATGCGCTCCTTCGCCGAGCGCGTCGACAACCCCACCGCCGACCTGGTCGCCGTGGCCCTGTCCTCGGCCGAAGGCCGGCACGCCTCCGACCTGGGCGCCCTGCTGGGCCGTTTGGCCGAGTCCTCGCGCGACCGGGCGAGCCTGCTGGTGCGCACCTCGGCCGGGCGCGCGAGGGTGCGCTCCTCGGTGCGCATCATCGCCGCGATGACACTGGGCATGGTGGCGGCGATGGTGGCGTTCAACCGCACCTACCTGGAGCCGCTGGACACTGCCACCGGCCAGCTCGTGCTCGCCCTCGTCGGCGCGATGTGGGCGGGGGCGTTCGTCTGGCTGGGGCGTCTGGCCGCGCCGGTGGCGGCCGTGCGCCTGCTGGGACGTGCGCGGTGAGCGTTCTGGTCGCCGGAGTGGCCGGGGCAGCGGCCGGCGCCGGGCTGTGGATGCTTGCCCGCGCCGCGCGCCGCCCCTCGCTGGCCGACCTGCTCGCTCTTCCCGCTGCTGCACCGCCCTCTGCGGCGAAGGCGCGTCCGGCCGCGCGCTTGGGACGCTCCGGTGCCAAGGTCGTGGGGCGAGCCGGGCTGCCTTCGCGGCGGGTGCGCGCGGATTTGGCGGTCACCGGTACCGCGCCCGAGCAGTACCTGGCGGAGAAGGCGTGCGCCGCTGCGGCGGCCTCGGCGCTGGCCGTGTTCGTGATCGCCGCGACCCTGGCCACCGGGCGGCCCGCCTCGCCGCTGACGCTGGTTGCTGCGGCGGCGTGCGCGGCCTCCTGCTGGATGGCGCCCGACCTGGCCCTGCGCTCCCAGGCGCGCGCCCGCCGCGCCCAGTTGCGCTCGGCCGCCTGCCTGCTGGCAGACCTGGCGGTGATCGCTCTTGCGGGCGGCGCCGGTGTGGCCGGAGCCCTCGCCCAGGCCGCCCGCCACGGCCACGGCTGGGCGCCCGAGCAGATCCGCACCGCGCTGCACGCCGCCGCACTCAGGCGCCAACCCGCCTGGAGCGCCCTGAGCGACCTGGCCGACCGCACCGGCGTCAGCGAGCTGGGTGAACTGGCGGCGTCCCTGCACCTGGCCGGGACCGACGGCGCCCGCGTCCGCGCCTCGTTGACGGCCAAGGCCCAGGCCCTGCGCGTCGCCGAACTGGCCGAGGCCGAGGCCCGCGCCGCCGCTCAAACCGAACGCATGACGCTGCCAGTGACCGTCCTGGTCCTGGGGTTCATGGTGCTGATCGGCTATCCCGCACTCGTCCACGTCGTCACCGGCTTCTGACCGCGCCCGTCCTTGAGGAGGACCCGAACCGTGCTCGCCCGCCGACTCGCCGCCACGCTCCGCGCGCGCCATGCCGCGCTTCGTGGCGACCGGGGTTCCTACACCACCGAGATCGTCATCGGCATCACCATCGTGGTCGCCATCACCGCCGTGGTCGGCCCGATCCTCACCGACACCTTCGCCCAAGCCGCCCGCGACATCGACCTGGGCATCACCAAGTGAAGTACCCGTTGAGTGACCGGGGTTCCACCGAACTGGTGCTGGCACTGCCCCTGGCGTTCACCATGATCGCTGCGGTGCTCCAGCTCGGGCTGTGGGCGCACGCCCAGCAGCGCGCGGACGCGGTGGCCCACCAGGCTGTCTCCGCCGCCCGCGCCTACGAGGCCACCGCCGCCGACGGCCATGCGGCCGGGGCGCAGGCGTTGGACCAGCTCGGTGGTGCGCTGCTCACGCAGCCCCGGCTGCATGTCGAACGGGCCACCGGCCGGGCCACCGCCCGCGTGGAGGCGGTGGTCCCCAGCCTGGTCCCCGGTTGGCAGCCCAGCGTTGGCGCTGTACGCCGCGGCCCCGTCGAACGCCTGGAGGCACCGTGAGCCGCCGGCGGAGTCATGAGCAGGGCAGCGCGGCGGTGGAGTTGATGCTGGCCGCGCCCGTCCTGCTGCTGGCGGCGCTGCTGATGGTGGCCGGAGCCCGCTACGCCGACGCCGCGTTGAAGGCCACGGCCGCAGCCCACAGCGCCGCCCGAGCGGCCTCCCTGCACACCGACCCCGCCCACGCCCGCAACGCCGCCCGGCACCAGGCCAAAGCCGCCCTGGCCCACGCGGGCCTGTCCTGCGAGGAGCACACGGTGTACCTCCAAACCCTTGGCCCCGAGCGTCGTCAGTCGGTGCACGCGCAGGTGGGCTGCCGTATCGCCCTGGGCGACCTCGCTCCGCTGGGCCTGCCCGGCCACACCATGGTGCGCGGGCAGGCAAGCGCCCCCATCGACCCCTACCGCGATACCGAGGCGACTTCATGAGGCCGCCCCGACGCCAGGGCGGCGACGAAGGGCGGGTGCTGGTCCTGGTCGTGGTCCTGGCCACGGCCATCGGCGCGTGCTTCGGCCTAGTGGTCGACGGCGGACGCATGCTCCTCGACAAGACCCGGGCGACCACGCTGGCCCACGAGGCCGCCCGCGCCGGAGCCCGCGAACTCGACACCGCCCACCTGGCCCAGACCGGCCGCATCCGCCTGGACGCCGGTGCCGCCCGCGAGCAGGCCCGCGCCTACCTCAAGGCGGCCGGGGCACAGGGAAGCGTTCATGTCGAAGGCCAGCGGGTGAGCGTGGTCGCCGAAGTCCCCTACACCACCCGCGTCCTGCCCCTGGGCGAGGGCATCGCCCAGGCCCGCGCCAGCGCCGACGCACTCCAGAACTGACCGAACGCGCGGAGGCCGCCGCCATGTCCTCACGAGCCGATGCCGCCGCCGGTGCCGCCGGCGTGCTCTTCCTCTTCGCGGCCCCGCCGGCGGTGGCCTTCCTGGGGCTGCCGGCGACCGGTGCGCATGTCAGTTGGGCGGAGGTGCTGATGCACCTGCGCGCGTTCACTCTGCCCACCTCTGTGGTGCTGAGCGGGCTGGCGGCCGTGGTCGCCCTTGCCTGGGCCGCCTACGCCGCCGCCACCCTGGCCGACCTCCTGCGCCTCGCCCGCGGACAGACCCCGCGCCTGGCGGTGGCCCGACTGGTCGCCGCTCTCCTCGCCGCGCTCGCCGCCAGCCCCACCGCCCACGCGGCGACCGACGAGGCGACAGCCCCCGCACCGGCGCTGCCTCAGAACCAGTCCGATGCCACCGCTTCCACCGACGCCCACGGCCCGGCCGACCTGATCGAGCGCCACCGATCCGTTGAGGGCTTCGCCGTGGACTCCCCGCACCTGACCCCCGACATGCGCGCAGCCTTGGCCTCCACCGCCGAACTCATCAGCGCCTACGGCGAACCCGGGTCCGCGATCACCGTCACCGGCCACACCGACCCCACCGGACCAGCGGCCCACAACGCCGACCTGTCCCAGCGCCGCGCCCAGGCCGCAGCCTCCTACCTCCAAAAGGCGGTGGGCGAAGGCTTCACCATCACCGCCGAAGGCCACGGCCCCGCCGCGCCCGCAAACGGAGTCCAGGACTACGCCGCCATGCGCCGCGTCGAGGTCGACTACCGGCTCCGTCCCCCCTCGGCGTCACTCCAGGCACCCACGCCTGACAGGCGCAAACCTCCCGCGCCCCAGGCCGAGCAGCCTGCCGCTGAGAACCACGCCGCCCTGGCAGCCGCCACCGACCCCGCCGCGACCACCACGGCCGTGGGCACAGCCCTGGCCGCCGGCCTCCTGGGCGGCTACACCCTGGGACGGCGCACACGGCGCCCCACCCGCAACGCCGTCGAGGAGAAGACGCCGAAGGCCAGCAGCGAGCCCGAGGACGGCGCCCTCCCCAAGGAAAAGGAAAGCGAGAACACCGGCCACAATGCACCGCCACCGCCGCCCAACGGCGACTCACTTCGCCTGACGCCCGACGCAGCGGTCAACGCCTCTGCCGGCGTCAGCATCACCGGGCCTGCCGCCGCCGACCTGCTCACCGAACTCATCACACGGCTCGCAGCCGAGGCACCGGGCAACGTGATCACGACCCGCGCTGTTCTCTCTGCACTCGGTATCGCCGACCATGCCCGCCCTGTCGGCGCAACGGTGACCCCTAGCCTCCAGGCGGCGCTGGTGCGGGCAGAGGCACGCATTATCGCCGCCCATCGCGACGCCGACCGTCCCTCGCCCGGAGACGCCCTGCCTCCTCCGACCGTCGTAGTGGAAGCACCGGGACCCGACGAGGACCGCGACCGGCTGCACGCCGTGCTCGCCAGCGGTCTGGACCCCAAGCCCACCGTCGTCGCCCTGGGCGACCTGGGGCGTGGTGTGCACGTGCACGCCGAGGTCGCCCTGCTGCGCATCACCGACGCCGAGGGGGCGGTGCGGGAGGTGGCCCGCGGCATCAGCGCCGACAACAGCCCTCCGCCCGCCCCCGAACTTCCGGCGCAGGACACGCTGTCCGTCCCACCCGAGGCAGGTGCCGCGAACGCCTCTGCCGCCGGGGCCGAAGCCGCTGGTGAAGTCGAAACCGGGCAGGAAGCCGCAGTTGAGGCGTCCGGAGGCCGGGTGCGGCTGCGACTGTTCGCGCCGCGCCTTGGCGTCCAGGCCGACGGCCTCGACGTCGCCGAGCAGATGCGGTCCTCGGCCCGCAGCCTGCTGGCGTTGCTGGCCATCCGGCCCTCCGGGGCCACCGGTGAGGAGATCGCCGAACTCCTCGCGCCCGAGGCCCGCCCCGCCCAAGCCCGCGCGGCCCGCAACAACGCCCTCAGCAGCGCCCGCGCCGCCATCCGCAGTGCTCTGGAGAGCCCCGACCTGCCCGTCATCGAGTTCCACGCCGGCCGCTACCGGCTCCAACCCGGCCTCTTCAGCGCGGACCTGTGGGACTTCAACGACGCGGCGACCGCCGCGAATAACTCCACCGGCCGCACAGCGCTGTCTCAGCGAGAAAACGCCGTTTCCCACTACGCTCATGAATTGCTTTCGGATATTTCGGAGACGTGGGTGGAATGTGAGCGCCAGAGGTGCCGCACCGCCGCTGCCCAATTGTGTGTGAAACTTGCCCACGCTCACCAGGGTGAAGCGAAGGCGGAGTGGTTCGAGCGGGCCTGTACTATCGACCCCTATAACGAGGTCGTGCACCGGTACCTGATCGAGGTCCACGCCGAAACGGGTGACACCGACGCCGCCCACCGGGCTTACCAGCGCCTGGCCCAGAACCTCAAAGAAATCGGTGAGCGGCCCGGAAGGCAACTGCGAGAATTCGTGGAGCGCCTCACCTCCGTCCCACCGCTTCGCGCTACCGCTGCGGCGCGAGCGGGCCACAGGTCCCTCCGGTAAGTCGACGGGGAGGCGTCTGCCGGGGGCGCGCGCTTTGTTGCATGCTTTCCCGCTCGCTCTGCCCCGCGTTGGCCGCGCGCTGGCCGCGCGTTGGGCGCCCGCTTGGGGGCGCGCTTAAACCGCGCCCCCCGCGAAGCGCTATCAGTGCAGGTCAGCGTGTATTCAGCTCGCCCGCCCCAGCGTGTGGCTGGTACACCACAGGTGGTGTCCCTTCACGTAGGGCCGGGGGCGGGCCGCCTGGTGTAAGGCTGCCTCGGGTGCGTTCCGGCCTTGCTCTTTTCTGCTTATCCCTCCTCGTGTTCTATTTCCATCTCTTTAATGCCTTTAGGGTTCTCTATTTTTTTCGATTGCAGTCGTTGAGGGTCGATGATCGCCCGGTTTTTAATTGATTCACAGTCGTCCGATGTTTTCTCTGTTGAAAATAAATGCGAGAAAGGACCTGTGAATCGTTTGACAAGCGCCCCTCTTTTGCGCTCATCTTGGAAGTGCGGGTCGGACCGCCGCCGGAGGTTCTGAAACACGGGTCGGCGGTGCCGGATTAACGCGGTAGGGCTGTCCAATTGGCATGGGTGGCCCCGGGAAGCCGGACCCGGCGGAACATCAGAGATGGAAAGGAAACCATGGAAAAGATCACGACGCTCTTCTGTCCGGAATGCGGCGAAGAGGTGGCCAACGTACCGCCGCGGGTGTGGCTCACCGGAACCCCGCGCCCCGAGCACAGCCACCTCGACGGCGAGCCGTTGTGCGCAGTCATGACCGAAGAGGGCTACCGCCCGGCCAAGCCGATCAACTGCCGCCCCAACCTCGACTAGCCGCTACGGCGAGGCGGGGTTCGGCCCCGCGACGAAGACGGCCCGCGCCCCAATACCCGGCACGGATTGCGACCCCAGACCGGGATGGGCGCGGGCCCCACACCACCACTGCGAGTAGCAAGGAGTGTGCTGTGAGCACCAGTATGCCTTACGCCGGGCCGCTCAACATCTGGCCCAGTGACGTCACCCCGATCATGCAGCGCGACGTTGGGCACCTCCTGGTCTGGACCGAGGCGACCGAGAAGGTCGAGGCGGTCGAACCCGGTCACGTCCCGGGCGCGGAGGCGATGATTCTCGCCGGGGCCGACGACCTCGAGCGGATGGCCGAGCAGGCCGCCGAGGAAGGCGAGGGCTTCACCGATACCTACGCCGCCGCGACCCTGCGTGACATGGCAGAGGGGCTGCTGGCCGAGTGGCCTGCCGTCAAGGCGCTGACGGCGTGTGTCCTGGACCTTCGCACCGACATGGCGCGGCGGTTCTTCTACCTGGCAGGTGCCCCGTCCTACCGGGAGCACCCGCGTGAGCACTACCTCACGGACGTCTACCGGTGCAGCGACCGGCCTGACGTGACCGTCTCCGTGACGACCAGCGCGTTCATGCACTCCACGCCCGCGCGAATTCACCTCTCGCGCACCGACACGGGCCGTGAGCTGGCCAGGTTCGACATCCGACTCTCCGGCTCCCGTCCCGGCCTGGCCGCCTACGCCATTGCCGGAGCCGTCGAAGCCGCGGTCGCGGCCCTGCCTCAGCGCTGACCCGCGCCTCCCCCTGGGTGCCGCCGAGGAGGCGGCACCCAGGGCGAGGCCACCCGCATACCTCATTTCAGGAGACACCTATGTCTGAATTCCCGGAGAGCTATCTGTCCCGTGCGGCCGATGCGCGTCTGAAGACGGTCCATGTCGCCGCAGCGCACTTCAACGGGCCCGGGGCCGTCATCGTCTACGACAGCCTCCAGCGTCGCTACCGCACCATCTGCTCCGGTGACCGGTACCACATCAGCGAACCCGAGCAGGTCGTCGTCGCCGGTCACGGCGACATCCAGCAGGCCCTGGCCGACTATCCCGACGACCACCTGGTCGAGGACCTCACCAGCGATCTGGCAGCGCAGGCTCTGCGCCACCTGACGGCATGGGCGCAGACCGAGCGCCTGGCCGGGCTGGCGCCGATCACGGCCCTGCGCCGTGCCATGGCCCACCACGGCTTCTGCACCGATCGGCGCAGCGACCTGGGCCGAACCGAGGAGGGGGCGCTCACCACCACCGACCGCTTCATCCACAGCGAGGCCCACCACCTCACGGTGGTCATCGACCACCTGGCCACGGCGGGTGCGACCAGCACCCGAGTCACCCAGGTGCGGCTGCTCGACGGCGCCACCGAGATCGCCGCCTGGAACGGCACCACCCGTCCCGAAACGGCCTGCGCACGGGCGTGTGAGATCAGCACCGCCGCCCACCGCTACCTCGGCCACTGACACGGCGCCCGTGCGGGGCGCGCACGCTCCGCGCCCCGCACGGGCCACCTCCCAACAGAAAGCTCCAATACGCAAGGAGTACAGCTATGTCCAACGGCGAGACCGCCGCGTTCTTGACCCGCGCCTGCCAGGCGACTGTGACGCGGAGCATCGTCCACCGGTGCCTTACCAGTGGGCCGGGCAGCACCATCGTCTACTCCCGGCACGGACGCCCTGACTGCTACTTCCACGACCCCGATGAGACCTACCACTGCCGTGAAGAGGATGGGGTGCTCGTCTGGGGCCACGCCGACATCACCAACGCCATCAGGGACTACCGCAGTCTGGGGCTGAGCATGCCCCACCTGCTCGCCGCCCTGACGAAGAACGCCCATGAGCACCTGGGCCACTGGTTCGAGGTAGGCCGCGCCGTGCCCGGCGTCGAGCACGTCCGCGAGTTTTTGTACGCCGCCCAGTTCCGCCATGACCGGCGCGGCGAGTTCGTGACCACCGGCGAGGGCAAGCGCGTGATCCGCGACCACCTCGTCTACCGGACCCAGCCCCATATCACCGTCACGGCTGCCCACACCGTGGTCGAGGGGGACCTACGCAGCACACGGGTCCAGGTCTACGACCTCGGCGCCGAGATCGCCGCGCTGTCGTTCCGCGACGCCCCCGCCGAGCACCTGCGGCCGCTGGTCACGAAGGTACGGCGCTACTGCTACCTGACCTGAGCCCCGCTTCGGGCAGGCACCCACCTGCCCTCGGACCAGACCGTCTTGCGTTGAAGGGATAGTCCATGACCAGCACCGCAGTGCGCGCTGACATCACCACCCACCTGCGCGCACTCACCGCCCCGGCCAGCGCCGCCGAGATCGCCGCCGCCCTGGGTAGGGCACGCTCCACCGTCACCGCTGCCCTGCGCGACCTCGAGCAGGCCGGGCAGGCCGTGCGCACACCGGGAGGATACGACCACGGGCGCCGCCAGCCCGACCTGTGGGAGGCCGCCCGGTCTGATGACCCCGTCGAGGCGTCGAAGGCAGTGCTCGCCGATGACGCACCCGCCCCGGACAACGGCGTGGGGGTGGCCCCGACGCACGCTTCTGCGGCAGGGTCCGAGACGGACGCTGCGCGGGGGGCCGCCGTTGAAACCCCGACCACTCCGGAGCCGGGAGTCGCTCCCCAGACGCCGGTGGCGCTGAACCCGGTCACCAAGACCGCGCGGCTGGAGCCGGGCGCGCTGCGCGAGATGGTGCGAGCCATACTCCACGCCTCTCCCGGGAAGGAGTTCTCGCCCATCGAGATCAGCCATCTCCTGCGTGGGCGCAGCGTTGGCGCCATCCAAAACGCCCTGGCCCGCCTCGTGCGCGACGGGCAAGCCGTACTGACGTGCGAGGCGCCGCGCCGCTACAGCGCCGCCTAGCGCCTCGCGCCACCTGCCACCGCCTCTTGCGGCTGCGGCCGCCCCAGCCCCGAAGGGCCACCGCCCTTCGGGGCTGGCGCCGTCGCCACCGCGGAAACCGTGCCGACCGCGTCCAACCCGACCCGGTGACCGGCTCTATTAGGGGACGTCAGGGCGAAGGCGGGGCGGGCGGGCGCACCACATGGCGCCACACCACGACGGCACCACCACGGCAGCAGGGCAACGACAGCGGCCTCCGCTGGCGGTATGGCCCTGCGCGCAACATTCCGGCACTCCGCCGCAGGAGGAACTCACCCAGCGGCTGATCACCGACCTCAGCGCGCCCGGCGACACGGTGGTGGCCCTGTGCCACGGTGAGGGCACGGCGCTGGCCCAGGCGGCGGCCATGGGGCGAAGCGTTCACGGCATCGAGGTGCAACCGGAGCGGGTCCGTGCCGCGCAGCGGCGCCTGCGCGAACGCCTCCCGGCTGAGCGCCGCCGTGAGGTGGTGCACTGGCAGGCCGACGCACGCACCGCCGAGGTCCTGCTCGCCCCCGTCCGCGGCCGTACCCGCCTTGTCCTCCTTCGCCTGCCCCGCGCTGGACGGCACACCGACGCGCCGGAGGCAACGGTGCGCGGCGACCACTTCGGGCGGCTTACCGGCGCCGCATACGCGCGGGCGGTCCAGTCCTTGATCGCCGCCGCCGCTGGGCTGCTGCGGGCCGGCGGACACCTCGCCCTCATCTGCTCCGGCCACGGCCAGGTCGGCAGGGAGGCCGATCTGGTGACGGTGTGCGCCCACGCCGCCCATGCCGCCGGGCTGGCCTATGTCCAGCACATCATCGCCCTGACCACGCCTGTGAGCGTTGACGCCACCAAGCAGGCAGAGGAATGCGGCGGTGTGCCTGGAGGAAAGGAGCTTGGCGCCGCCCATGCCAAAGCCGTCACCACATTGATCACCCCATGCCACGACGACGTGATGCTCCTGCATAAGCCCGCCGCTGGGCCCGCAGGAGAGGCGGGGCGATGAGCACGCTGCGCACGGTGGCCTCGGTACGGGCGACCGGGCAAGAGCAGGCCCTGGCACAGCTCGGACGGTGGTGCTCGGGGCTGCCACTGGAACGCTCGGCCAAGATCATGAACGCCGTCCGTCTCGGACGCAGTGACTTTACGAGCAGAGTGATGGCCGCAGCCCGAAGTGTCGGCCTGGAGCCGGAGGGTCGGTTGGCCGCCCGCTGTGCGCCGGGCGAAGGCCGGGTGGCGCCGCGCAGCTCCTTCTTCGCCAGCCTCGAAACGGCGCGGCTGTACTGCACGGGGATCGCCGCGCACACCATCCAGCACGAAGACGTGCTGATCTTTGGCAACCCGACCGGGGAGGCGCCATGACCGCCGCGACGGCCCGCGCCCAAGGCAGGCGGCCTCCAGTTCCGGCATCCATCGTTGGAGCACCGCCGCCGGTCATCGGATCGCTGTGCACTGGCATCGCGGGCCTCGACCTCGGGCTGGCCGCCGCCTTGGGCGGCGCGCACGTGGCCTTCACCGCTGACACCGACCCCGACGCGGCCCGCTTCCTGGCCCACCGCTTCCCCAGCACACCCAACCTCGGCGATGTGGCCGACATCGAGTGGAGCCGCCTTCAGCCCGTCGACATCATCACCGCCGGGTTTCCCTGCGAGGACGTCAGCATCTCCGGCCGAGGAGCCGGCATCGCCGAAGGGACACGCAGTGGCACCTGGGCACACGTCATGGAAGGTGTTCGCCGTCTACGACCCCGCCTGCTCATCGTGGAGAACGTCGCCGCGCTGCGGTGGCGGTGGAGAGGCGCGGGCCTGGACCGCGTCCTCTCCGACCTGGCCGCCGCGGGGTATGACGCGCAGTGGTGCAGCCTACGCGCCCGCGACATCGGCGCGCCGCACAACCGCGAGCGGCTGTTCCTTGCTGCCTACCCCGGCCGCCCGCGATGCCGGACGCGGCCCCTGCCAAGTCGCCGAGCGAAAACGCCGGGGCAAGCAGATCGGGCTGCCCGATGCGATCCGCCACCTCGCCGAGACCAACCCGGCGGCCGCCTCCTGCACCCGGAGCTGCTCACCGACGCCCTGTGCACCGCGCCGGCGCAGGCGCCCGAAGTAGCCGACTGCCCGCTGGACGCGACCGGATCCTGGGGCGCGCAGGAAACGGCGATCCGCCGCTGGGAGAAGGCCACCAGCCACCCGGCCCCTTGCCCGCTCGAACCCGGCCAGCGCGGCGGGCGACGCCTCAACGCGTGCTTCACCGAATGGCTCATGGGCTTTGCGCCCGGCTGGATCACTGATCCCGCGCTGCGCCTGTCCCGTGACGCCCACCTGCGCCTGCTCGGCCGCGCTGTCATCCCGCACCAGGCCCACGCCGCCCTGCGGCTGCTCGTGACCGGATCCGACCACCCCGAGGGCCACCCGTGGAGGAGCCACCTGTGAACCGCTTCGCCGACGACCTCACCCGCCGCGCCGTCGTCGCCCATATACGCGCCTTGGCCGACTTCCTGGAGGCGCGCCCCGACCTGCCTCTCAGCCCGCACACCCGAGTAGAGGTCGTCTACTTCCCCCGCGGAAGCGACCAGGAACAGGACAAGGAGATCGACCGCATCGCCGCCTTGCTGGGTACCGAAGGCCATCGGGAGGGTCAGCACTACGCCTGCGAGCGCTCCTTCGGCCGCGCCGCATACCGCGCCGTCGCGATTCCCGCCCACGTCCGCGCCCGCCACCGCGCCCTGTTCTCCTACGCCGACTCCATCCGTCCTGACTGACGAGGCGGCACAAGGGACATGCCATCGGCCTCGGGAAAGGGGATAGCCATCACTGCACCTCTGGCCCTTGCGGCTGCGCGGACCTGGCATGAGCACGCTGCGTGCGGCAGTGGCAAACCGGACCTGTGGTTCCCGAGTCAGGGAGGAAGCGTCCGGGCAGCCAAGAAGGTATGCCGGCGCTGCCCCGTGTGGGTGGAGTGCCTGGACTACGCGATGCGCGCGGGCGAGCGGTGGGGAGTGTGGGGAGGCGCCTCGGAAGAGGAGCGCCTGCGCTTCCGCACCGCCACCGGGCGCAAGCAGTTCCAGGTGACAACAGAAGAGGAGGGTGAGTGCAGTCCACTCCGCTGATGACGATCCCGCAGGCGGCGCGCCGCCTCAACGTCCCGGAGTCCTGGCTGCGCGACAAGGTGACGGCGCGCAAGATTCCGCATCGCCGACTTGGCAAGCACGTGCGATTCTGCGAGGAAGACCTTGATCAGATCGCAGAACAGGCCCGGCAGGAGCCTGCGGCCACTCAGCAAGGCCGAAGAGGGGGGTATGTGCGTCGGTGGGCGCCAGGGGCGGCTGGCCCGAGGTGACCATGCTGTCGTTTTTCCGTGCAAGGGAAGATTTCTCCCCGCCTGAATCCAGCCAAGGGCTTCGACGTGGCTTGCTCGTTAGGGCGGTACGTGCTCGCGGGAGGCATCACTTAGCAGAGGGAACACCTTGGAGCGCGTCGGACCACTCGAGAATGGTGGCTAATGAGGGGAACATGAGGGGAACATGAGGGGCACATGAGGGGCCCTATGTGGGCTAATGTGGGATAATGAAGGGTCCATGAGGGCAACATGTGGCCTCATGCGCTCCTCCAAGGGATAACATGTATGCGAAATAAGAGCCCCTGGGGTGGTCCTGGCGGTCCATGGTCCCCAAGGGCTCGGGTTGGGAGACCAGGGGTCTTGGCTGCTAGCCAAGGCCCCCGGTTCTATAGGCGTCGAGTATCAGACGTACAAATGCCTCCAGGATTCTCAGGGCCTCTGGCCTTCTCCACCATGGGCCGCAGTCTTCTTTCTTGGCCATAACTTTCCCTCGCTTTCGGCACGGGCGGCTGGCTGCCGTCCGGGGTCGACTGGCTGCCGTCGACACCATGGCTACGACGGACGCCGCGAGGGCTGATCGTCATCTAACCTAATGCGCGGCCGCCCGTCCGAAAACGGCGTCGAAGGACCCTTAGTCGAATCAATGCTCGCGCACCGAGCAGGGGATACAGTTCGCCAGCTTTCGAAATCGACCGCACGCGAATCAAAGGTGAATTGGTCAAAATACGAGCATTTGAGTTTCGTATACCCAAAATAGGCGCCGATTTGCATGTACACCACGGGGATCGGTGTCCGGTTCGAAACCGTGTCGGCCAGCGGAGGTGGGGTGCTGGCGCGGATTAGCCGACCAGTTTTGGATACCCAAAATAGGTCATGTTTTGGGTACCTGTAACAGGCGCCCCGGGTGCCTGAACCGGGTGTTGGCTCGCTTGCGCGCGACCGGGTGATCGGCGAACTGGTTCGGACCCGCGCTCAAGGGTCAGAATCTGCCGCCGCGTGTCCGGGCGAGGTTGAAGTTCAGCCTGGGCAAGGAACCGGCGCCATGCCTGAAGGGGTGTTGGCAACTGGGTCGAGGGGCCGGGCGAGTTACGCCCGGCCCTTCACTCGGCTGTGTGGCTGTCAGGACACCGCAGCCAATTGCTGGGTGGTGGCGTTGGCGGGAAGGGCGTCTGTGGCGGGCGGTACGGGTATGCCGTCGATGGCGCTGAGCAGGTCGTCATCGAGGTCGGTGACGAGGTGGCCGTAGCGGTCCATGGTGGTGGTGATGGACTTGTGGCCCAGGCGGCGCTGGATCTTGAAGGCGTGGACGTTCTCCTCGATGAGCCAGGAGACGTGGGTGTGGCGCAGGTCGTGGATGCGGGGCTTCTTGGTCAGGCCGAGTGCCTGGGCGCGTTGGACGGCCTTGACCCAGCGGCGGTTGTAGAAGGAGGAGTGGCGCCACCACGCGCCTCGCTCGGTGGTGAAGACGAACTCCTCCGGTCCTTTGCCCGAGATGCGCTGCTGGAGCAGGGCGATGGTGCGCGGGGTCAGGGTGATGCGGCGCCGTGACTGCTTGGTCTTGGGCGGGCCGAGTTTGAAGGTGTTGTCGGGCTGGCGCTTCCAGGCGCGGCGGACCTCTAGGACGCCGACCGCTGTGCGGCCGCCGGTGGTGGTGGGTGCGGTGCGGATGGTGATGTCGCGGACTTGCAGGGCGGTCAGTTCGCTGTAGCGCAGTCCGGTCAGCACGAAGACCTCCAGCATGTCGCGCACGTCGGGGTGGGCGGCGTCGCGCAGGAGGCGGAACTCATCGCGGGTGAGGAAGCACATGTCGTCGGCGCCTTCGCCGTCGTCCAGGCGAGGCAGGCGGGTGTTGGCGGCGGGATTGGAGGGCCGCAGGGGCGGGTCCTCCTGGGTGGCGGCCTGGCAGATGATGAACAGCAGGCCGTGCAGGTTCTGGATGGTCTTGGGCCGGAGCGGCGGACGCAGCCAGCCGATGCGGCCCCCGCGCTTGGCGCCCTTCTTGCCCGCCCCGGTCCGGGGGTTGACGGGTGTGCGCGGGTCGGGGATCCCGGCCTGGAGTGCGTTGACCCATTCGCGGACCCGCTTGGGTGTGAGGTCGGTGGTGTCGCGCAGGTCGGCGTCGCCGAAGGCGGGAATGAGGTGCAGGCGCAGGTCGCGGAGGTACTCGAAGCGGGTGCGTTCCTCGATGCCCGACAGGGAGTTGATCAGATCGGTGGCGTAGTCGGCGAAGCGCACCGGTTCGGGCGCCTCCTCCGAAGCGAGCCGGGTCCAGCCGACTCCCGGCACCCATCCCGGTGCCCACCCCTGGCGGGGGATCCAGTTGTCGGGCCATTCGTGGTGGGCGGCCTCGACGTGGAGCTTGAAGGTGTGGGCGGCGGCTTGGGTGTCGAAGGGCTCGGACTGGGGCGCGCCCGTGCGGGTGCCGCCGAGGCGCCATTTGACCCAATAGCGTGTGTTTCCGCTGCTCAGGCGGCGTTTTTCGATGGTTGCCATGGGTCGACCATCGCTCGGTGCGGCCCTGACGCGGAGGGAATCGGGGGGAGAACCTCGGAGGTTCTCGGGCCGGCGGCGGGCCGTGCACCCTGGTGCACCCTGTGGCCCAACGGGTTCGACGTGCTGCACACGCTGGGCGCTGATCCGGCCGAGCACCAGATCGGCCACCCGGTCACCCGCGTCGTCACTGACGCATGACAGGGCTGCCGTCGTCGCCGGTGACGACCTCGGGCAATTCCACCGTTGCGGCGGCTTCGGTCGAAGCGGCGGTCAGCCGCACCTCCTGGCCGGCGTCGTTGACCAGCACCCCGAACTAAGCGGTCATGCCCTCCTCGGCGGTGGCCGCCTTGATCCAGGCGTCGTCGACGCTGACGGCGTCGGCCTGCGCCGCCGGGGTGGCCTCGGCCGACTGCTCCGCACCGGAGGCGGCGGATCCGGCGCCGCCACAGGCGGTCAGCAGCGCGCCGGCGGCCAGGTAGGCCGCGGCGAGGAGGAGTGCGGAGCGGGGACGGGCCATGGTGAGGGTGCCTTTCACGGTGGGCGGGGGAGAGGAGGGGGAGGCGGCCGAGGGGCGGCTGCCGGTCACTTCGACCGCCGGCGCAGGCGGAGCAGCAGCGTGTAGCCGAACACGCCCACCAGCGCTCCGGCGACGGCGAGCCAGGCGACGCGCACGGTGGCCGAGGACGCGGGCACCTGCCCCGAGGCGGCCTGGCCGGGAGTCGGCGCGGTCGTGGAGTCCGCGTCGGCCGCGTCGGCCGGTGCGCCGGACTCCAGGTCGGGCGGGGGCGGACCGCCGTCGCCGACGGTGAAGGTGAACGCGCCGCTGATCGGGTGCCCGTCACCGGAGACGACCTTCCAGCGCACGGCGTGGCCGCCGCCGTCGAGTTCGCCGGTGAGCGGCAGCACGGCCTCGTCACCGTCGACGGCGACCGTTCCGGCGGGCACGGCGGCGCCGTCGGTCCGAGGACGATGACCACCGCACCCAGGTCCAGCATGTCGCCGCTGAAGGTCAGTTCGACGCGCTCGGGGGACCGCTGCAGGTGCTGCCCGTCCTCGGGTGAGGAGGCGATGAGCGTCTCGTGGGCGGCAACGGGTGTCGCGGAGAGCCCACCAGCACCGACGTGCCGGCCACCGCTCCGACGACCGCACCTGCGAACCGGCGCACCGCCACCCCTGCCACCTCTTCCGGGAACATGCGTCCGCCCCTCGCGTGTCCGCCCCGGTGGCGGCGCACGGTCCGACGTCGCCCCACAGGTCGGACCGGCACCCGGAAAAGTTCCCACCGGTTCGCGGCTGTTCTCCGGATCGCGCGGTGCCGCGCCGGTCGCCGCCTCCGGTGCCTGCGGTCAGCCGGGTTCGGCGTTGAGGGTCAGGCCGGCCGGGACGCGGGCGTGGCGCCAGGCGGGCAGGGCGGTCAGCGCCGCGACGGCCAGCACGGTGCCGAGTCCGGCCGCGCCCAGCCACCACTGCGGCGGGACGACCCAGATGTGGCTGAAGGCCCGGTACAGGGCGATCCCGGCCGGGAGGCCCAGCAGCAGCGCGGGCACCGCCGGCACGAGCTGCGCCGTGCACAACGCGGCGACGACCTGCCCGGGTGTGGCGCCGAGGGTGCGGCTTATTCCCAGGGCGCGCCGGGCCTGGACCGCGCTGCTCCAGCCCAGGACGACCGTGTTGAGCGCCGACAGCGCCACCACCGCGACCGTGACGCCCAGCAGCACCTCGGCGGTGCGGTTGTTCACCGCCTCCATGGTGGCGGCGAGGTCCACGGCCGCCCAGGCGCTGCGGAAGGTGAGCAGCGCGCCGACCATGACGCCGGTGGCCGCCGTACCGACGCCGCTCAGCACGGCGCGGCCGGGCCGGCGGGCCATCAGCCGGACGCCGAGCATGAGCGCGGTGGGCAGGTAGGCCGTCAGGGCGGTCAGCCGGGAGCGTGGCCGCAGCAGGCGCGCGGGTTCGACCAGCCCGGCCACGGTGCTGGTGCGCGCGGCGTGCAGGACGGGGTCGATCGTGCTCAGCACGGTGACGACCCCGGCGAGGACGACCACGGCCACCACGATGCTCACCGACGGCGGGCTGAGGACCTTGAGCAGCCCGGGGCTGGGATGGGCCAGGGCCGGTGCGGCCAGGGTGCCGACGCCCAGGCCGAGGACGGCGGCCACGGCCGTCAGCAGCAGGTACTGCGTCAGCAGTACGGCGGTGACGGTACCCGGGCTCGCACCGGCGGCCTTGAGGCGCCCGGCCCGCCGGTGGTCGCGGGCGGCGCGGATGGCGGTGAGCGCGGCGAGCGTGACGCAGGTGGCGACCATCAGCAGCGAGCCGCCGACGACAAGGGCGGGCTGGGCGTCCTTGATCATGACCAGATCGGTACGCAGGACGGTCTCCCAGTTGTGGGTGTTGACCCAGTCGTCGCCCCGCGTGCCGGGGGCGAACGCGGTCTCGCGCCATTCGATGACGGCGTCGGGGTCGGTCAGTTCCACGTGGATCAGGTGGACGACGGGCGTCTGGCCCGCCGCCGCGCGGGCGTCGTCCTCGGTCAGCCAGATCCGGCCGCCCCAGTCCGATGGCCCTGGGCCCTGCGCCCAGTCGCTCCACGGGTAGACCGGGGTCGCCGCGCTGATCGCGATGCCGACCACCGGGTAGTCGCGCCCGGCGATGGTGACGGGGTCGCCGACCTCCACCCCGAGCACGTCGGCGAAGCTGCGCTCGACCACCGCGCCGCCCGGACGCACCCAGGTGCCCGACGTCACCAGCGGCCGGTCCACCGGGGACGGCGCGCGCTCGCGGCCCTCCACCGAGGACTGCCGGGTCTCGCCGTGCGCCGCGACCTCGGTGGAGAACGCGAGGACCGGATCGGTCTGCGCGCCCACGCCCGGTGCCGCCGCGATGCGCCCGGCGACGTCGGAGGGGTTCTCGGCCGTCGTGATTGCGGTCATATCGGGGCCCCGGGTGGCCTCGCGGGTGTTCATGTAGGCGATGGCGACGGCGTTGTCGACCATCAGGCCCAGGGTGAGCGACGCGGTCGCGGCCGCGACGGCGACCACGAACACCACGGCCTCGCCGGGGCGGCGGCGCATGTCGCGCACGACCAGGCGCCACATCAGCAGCAGGCGTCCCACGGCTCAGCCCTCCCAGCCAAGGAGTGCGCCGAGTTCGCTGGAGGCGCCGCTGCGGCGCGGGCCGCCGCCGCTGCCGCCGCTGCCGACGCCGTCGTCCAGGCGGGTGTCGTCGGCCAGCATGCCGTCGCGCATGGAGACGACGCGGTCGGCCGTCGCGGCGACGCGCTCGTCGTGGGTCACCATGACCAGGGTCTGGCCGCCGGCGCGCAGTTCGTCGAACAGGCGCAGGACCTCGTGGGTCGCGGCGCTGTCGAGGTTGCCGGTGGGCTCGTCGGCGAGGACCACCAGCGGCTCGTTGACCAGGGCGCGGGCGATGGCGACCCGCTGGCGCTGCCCACCGGACAGCTTCGCGGGCAGGTGGCGCGCCCGGTCGGTGAGGCCGACCCGGTCGAGGAGGTCGGCGGCACGGCGGCGCGCGGCGCGCGGGGAGGCGCCGGCGAGCAGGGCGGGAAGTTCGACGTTCTCCGCCGCCGTCAACTCGTCCATCAGGTGGAACGCCTGGAAGACGAAACCGACGGCGCGCCGCCGCAGCCGGGCCAGCGCCTGCTCGCCGAGGTGGTCGATCCGCCGTCCGCCGAGCCACACCTCGCCGTCGGTGGGCCGGTCCAGTCCGCCGAACAGTTGGAGCAAGGTCGACTTCCCGCAGCCGCTGGGCCCGGTGACGGCGAGCGTCTGCCCGGCGGGGACGTCGAGGTCGAGTGCGTCGACGGCCCACACCGTGCTCTCGCCCCGGCCGTAGGTCCGCGACAGCCCGACCGCCCGCAGCACGGGGTCGGCCGCCCTCCCGGAGCGGGTTCGGGGATCGCCACGGCGCACGGCCGGTTCCGTCCCCGCGCCGGGAGGCGCGCCTCTTCGCCGCGCCGGGCCGCTGCCGCCGCTGCCGACGCCGTCGTCGTCGGGACGAGTGTCGTCGTGCCTCATGCGTCTCCTCCGCCGTTTCCACGCGAGGCGCGTGCGGACCAGGTCCGGGCGCACGCCTCCAGCCAGCGCAGGTCGGCCTGCAACCGGAGGGCGATCCCCTCCAGGAGCAATCCGGCCTCCGAGTTCGCGTCGTGAGCGAGGGCGGCGCGCTGGGCCTCGGCGAGGCTGCGCATCAGCTCCTGGCGGCGCCTGCGCACGAGCGCCAGCGGATCGGCCAACCCGGATTCGGCGGCGGCCACCAGCTTCAGGTGGAACTCCGACACGTCGGCCCGGGGACCGACCCCCTCGGCCATCCACGCGGCCACCCGCTCCTGCCCGGCCGCGGTCAGCCCGTACACCTTCCGCCGCGGCCCGCGCACCGGCGCGTCCTCGCGCTCCTGCACGACCAGCCCGGCCTTCTCCAGCCGAGTGAGCGTGACATAGACCTGCCCCGCGTTCAGCGGCTCCCCCAACGGCCCGAGCGCCGCCGCAAGGCGTCTGCGCAAGTCGTAGCCGTGCGAGGGCTCCTTTGCCAGCAGCGCCAGCACCACGTCCTGCACCGACCGTCCTCCTCTTCGACGCCTCAATAGATAGCGGTTAACTATTCAGGCGTCAAACGTGCCCGAGGTGCCCGGCGCCGCCCCCAACGTCCGCGCGTGCGGCGGCAGACCTGCCGAAAGGCGCTCCGGCGCGGCTTTGCGCGCTCGTTCCGCGAGGCGGGACAGGGCGGGGCGCGGGAGGGTGGGCGGGTGCGCGCGAGTCAGGGCTGGGCGGAGGCCAGCCAGTGCCACCAGCGGGTGAAGTGGGGTGGGGCGTCGGGGCGGGTGGCGAAGTTGTGGAGGCTCTGGCGGATGGCGGGGTCCGCCGGCCAGTGCTGCCAGTTGGCGGTCGCGACTGTCGCGACCATCAGGGACGGGTCGTCGATCGCCGCGGCGGTGGTCCGGCGGGTCTGCGGCAGGTGCGGCCATTCGCTCGTCAGGCCGTCCAGCGCTGTCTCGCGCGTCGCGAGTGGCCGCGCGCAGGACCTCCACCGTGGCGGGGTGGTCGCGCCACGTGTAGGCCAGGCCCTCCAGTGCGATGCGGCGGACCAGCGGGTTCGGGTCCGGGGCCGCGCGGCGCAGGGCCGCCCCGGTGTGGTGCGTCGTCGGTGTAGTGGTTGGCCAGCTCGGCCACTGCCGCCCGCCCGGACCATCCACCATCACCCTCCACCCCCATCAGCGATCCAGCTCTCCTGGCTCGCGCTCCGCAGTGTTTCGACATTTGAACCATCTCGCTAGACTGCTCGGCATGGGGTCCTGGCGGGGGTCGGCGCAGCGGCGGGCGTGGCGGCCCTACATCGAGGCGAGCCTGCTGCTGGAGACCCGGCTGGACGAGGACCTGCGCTCATCCGCCGGAATGAGCCTGATGGACTATCATCTACTGCTGGTCCTGGCCGAGGCCCCCGGGCGCCGACTGCGGATGGGCGAGCTGGCCGGGCGCATGGTGTTCTCCCCGAGTCGGCTGACCTACCAGGTCAAAGCGCTGGAACGGCGCGGCTGGGTGGTGCGCCACCCCTCCGCCGAGGACCGACGGGTCGCGTTCGCCGTGCTGACCGCCGCCGGGTTGGAGGCGCTGCGCGACGCCGACCGCACCCACATCGCCACGGTGCGGCGGCTGTTCACCGACGACCTCGACGACCACGAACTCGACGTGCTCTCCCGTGTGTTCACCCGGACACGGGCCCGCCTTCAAGGCGCATCCGGCGGGGCGTCCGGCGGCGGGGCGTCCGGTGACGGTGTGACCGGTGACGGTGTGACCGGTGACCAGGGTGAGGGCTGCTGAGCCGCCGCGCCCCGTACCTCCACCCGCTTTGCGCCCGCCCCGCGCCCGCAGGCCACGCCCGCCCCGCCCTCCCCACGCTCGCAGTCGCGGTTCGCGCCCGCCCCGCCTTCACGCCCGGAATAGCAGTACCCTCCGCACCGTTCCACTGGTAGTTAAAATTTGAACGAGTGGAGTTCGAGATGCAGTTCGGGGTTTTCACCGTCGGCGACGTGACACCCGACCCCACGACCGGCCGCACCCCCACCGAGGGCGAGCGGATCCAGGCGATGGTCGCCATCGCACGCAAGACCGAGGAGGTCGGCCTCGACGTCTTCGCCACCGGCGAGCACCACAACCCGCCGTTCGTGCCGTCCTCGCCCACGACCATGCTCGGCTTCGTCGCGGCGCAGACCGAGCGGCTGGTCCTGTCCACCTCCACCACGCTGATCACCACCAACGACCCGGTGAAGATCGCCGAAGACTTCGCGATGCTCCAGCACCTGGCCGGCGGCCGGGTCGACCTGATGATGGGGCGCGGCAACCAGGGCCCGGTCTACCCGTGGTTCGGCCAGGACATCCGCCAGGGCATCCCGCTGGCCGTGGAGAACTACCACCTGCTGCACCGGCTGTGGCGCGAGGACGTCGTGGACTGGGAGGGCCGCTTCCGCACTCCGCTCCAGGGGTTCACCTCCACCCCACGCCCGCTGGACGGGGTGCCGCCCTTCGTGTGGCACGGCTCCATCCGCAGCCCGGAAATCGCCGAGCAGGCCGCCTTCTACGGCGACGGCTTCTTCCACAACCACATCTTCTGGCCGCCCGAGCACACCAAGCGGATGGTCGAGCTGTACCGGCGCCGGTTCGAGCACTACGGGCACGGCTCCGCCGACCAGGCCATCGTCGGGCTGGGCGGCCAGGTGTTCATGCGCCGCAACTCCCAGGACGCCGTAGCCGAGTTCCGCCCCTACTTCGATGACGCCCCCGTCTACGGCGGCGGACCCTCGCTGGAGCGGTTCATGGCCGAGACCCCGCTGACGGTCGGCAGCCCGCAGCAGGTCATCGACCGCACCCTCGGCTTCCGCGAATACGTCGGCGACTACCAGCGCCAACTCTTCCTCATCGACCACGCCGGTCTGCCGCTGAAGACGGTGCTGGAGCAGCTCGACCTGCTCGGCGAGGAGGTCGTCCCGGTGCTGCGCAAGGAGTTCGCCGCTCGCCGGCCCGCCCACGTGCCCGCCGCGCCCACCCACGCCTCGCTGCTGCGCGCCCAGCAGGACGCCGCCCAGCAGGAGACCGCGCAGCACAGCACCGCGCAGCAGAACACCGAAGGGAGCACCGTATGACCCGCGTCCTCACCGTCTCGGCCGGCTTGTCTCAGCCGTCCAGCACCCGCCTGCTGGCCGACCGGCTCGCCGCGGCCACGCGCGACGCGCTGGGCGCGGGGGCGGAGATGGAACTGGTGGAACTGCGCGACCACGCGCACGACATCGCCGACCACCTGCTCACCGGGTTCGCCAACGAGAACCTGCGGCCCGTCCTGGACCGGCTCTCCGCCGCCGACGGCCTCATCCTGGTCACGCCCACGTTCACCGCCTCCTACAGCGGGCTGTTCAAGTCCTTCGTCGACGTCCTCGACCGCGACGCGGTGCGCGGCAAACCGGTGCTGATCGGCGCGACCGGCGGCACCGAGCGGCACTCGCTGATGCTCGACCACGCGCTGCGGCCGCTGCTGGCCTACCTGCGCGCGGCCGTCGTCCCTATCGGCGTCTACGCCGCGAGCGGCGACTGGGGCGCCGACACCGACCTCGGCCGGCGCATCACCCGCGCCGGGGGCGAGCTGGCCGCCGCCGTACTCGCGCGCCCCGATCCCGAACCGGCCGACCCGTTCACCGACCCGGTGCCCTTCGAGCAGTTGCTGCGGGAGAGCACCGGGGGGTGAGGGGGCCCGCCGCGCTTCGGCGGAGCGGCGGGCCGGGGCGGCCCCGACCCCGGAAGTTCTGCGCGGCTGCGCCGCACGGGCATCGCCGCGCACATCATCCAGCACGAAGATGTGCTGATCCTGCGCAACCCCGCCGGGGAGATGACGTGACCGTCACCGCGACCCACCACACCACAAGCAGCCGACCAACCGCTAAGAAGGGGACGCCGACCACGCCAGCGCCTGTTATCGGATCGCTGTGCACCGGCATCGCCGGCCTCGACCTCGGCGTGGCCGCCGCCGTGGGCGGCGCCCGGCTCGCCTGGGTGGCCGACACCGACCCCGTTCGATGGTTGCCATGGGTCGACCATCGCTCGGTGCGGCCCGGGTGCGGAGGGAATCGGGTGGAGAACCTCGAAGGTTCTCGGGTCGGCGGCGGGCCGTGCACCCTGGTGCACCCTCGATCGGGGGCCGGATGACGGGATGTGATCCCGTCCGGGGGGACGTGCCGGAGGGGCCGTGCACCCGCTGGTGCACCCTGGGCATGGAAACGGCCCTGCCTGTTCGAATCGAATTCGCAGGTCAGGGCCGTTTTTCGTACAGAGCGGATGACGGGAATCGAACCCGCGTTATCAGCTTGGGAAGCAAAGTCGAGAGTTGGTGGCTGACGTGCACCTTTGCTGACCTGCGCGGACATCGGCGTTTGTCCGCTGATTCCCCGTGAGTCCCCATGATCATCCGCTGCGTCTGGCAAGAATCTGGCACGGCGAGTGTGGCTCTGGCTCGTTGTAACGCGTAACCACCAGTGCAGCAACCCCACGGAGACAGCAACCACGGTTCCGGTCCGAGGTGCTTGGTCGCGCCGGTGTCGGCCACCCGAGACAGTGAGGGTCGCGCGACCAAGTGCCTCGGGACCGAGGGCGCCAGGACCATAGCCGGTTCGCTCGCCGACGTGGCGGCGCTTCGCTTTGCCCTGCTGCGGCGACGGCGCGACCCACGGTAGCCGGGCGGCCTCCAGGCGGCGGATGCTCCGCGACCCCGGCGGCCGGCCGCGCGCTCGGGACCGGGCGGCAGCCCGCAGCCCGAGCGGCGGCCGGCACGCCGGAGCGACGGCGCGAAGCGCCGTCGCCTTGATCCCATACAGCCCAATTCGGCAACCTCATTAGAGGTTCACACTGAAGTCAAGGGGGGATTTAGAGGGAAGTTCCTCTTTCAAAGATTTCAACAGCAACTCGCGAGCCGCGTTTCTTAGTTTGTAAACTTCTTGCCATTGAAATGTCATGGCTTCGTTCTCTGTAAATAGAGAGACATAATATGGATTGGACCGCCCTTCTATTCCATGCATTCGGCCAGTATGCACTGTTTTCGACCTTTTTCCATAGGATTGAGATAGCAATTTAAGATCCTCGCCATCGACTACCAGGCCAAGAGTTGCCCTGTACATTTTGGCGATATGCGAATGATTTTTACAATATTGACAACACTCCGGACATGTTCCATCCTTGAAGACGATCAGGGAGATCGCCTCAATCGCGGCGACGAAGGAAACCAAAGCGAGACTTGGATGGCTGTACTCTAGGCGAAGTCCTTCGCTGAAAGCATCCAATGCTCGGCCGACCCGCCTCCACTTTTCCTTGCGCCTGAGGCGATGATAGGCACCTTCCAACCATTCGGGAACCGTCACTAATTTTTCATGAGAGTCATCAAACGTCTCGCCTTCCGTAAGTTCTTCATACGGATTCTTAGACCAAGGCGGATATCTCGGTAACTCAATTACTCCGTTGACAATCGGCTGCGGCGTCGCCCGCACAATAATCGGTATATCCCAAGCAACCGAAAGTAGCGCGCATACCCGCTGCAGGTCGTCAGATGATTCGGGAATAGAATTCTCCCAAGATCGACCTTCGCTGTATCCCACCACACTGATCGGCACAGAGCGGAAAAATCCCATGCTATACAGACTAGGAACTTGAGGGGGTACGACTTCGACTAATGGGCGTTCATATGAGGCTACCTCACATCCACCAATTACGGCAGGCGCACTTAGTTTTATCCCAGTTGCAGATATCGTATTCGGCTTCGGCCCTATAACGGCAGCCCATCTAAAACGCTGCTTATCCGATCGCAGACTGTGATAGGCGTCATTGAATACCTCTACCCAGAATGAGATCTTCTCTTCGGAATCTATTTCATCGTAGTTCCTTCCCGCAACGCCGATAACCATTTTGTGGGGACTATCGCGCAATCGTGCGCAGATGGCTACCGCGTTCCAAGCTTCTCCTGCGTCTATCACTCGTATTTCGGTAAAAGGATGAGTACTCTGATCCCTGAACACTCCAGTGCCAAGCGATTTGCCGCGAACGCCAATGCATCGCTTTACTAGTTCCACCCATTCATCCATTTCCTGCGTGGAATTGAATTCTAGCTCTCCTAGCAAGTACTCCCACTTGTAATCCCTGTTCATGCCAATCAATCTCGCAATGGGGTCTCATGTTGATAAAACAAGCCTACGTCGTTGCTATGAATAGCAATTGGTGATGCATTTTCTGGGACGACACCTTTGCAATTAGGTGTCATCTGGCACCACACGGCACCCACCTACTGTGACACACGACACTGATATTGGCATGGGTAGATATGCAGCAGGCGGAGCGGACCGCATGGACGCTCAGTCGTAGGCTGGCGGACATGATCCGCGCTGTGGTGTTCGATGTCGGTGAGTGCCTGGTGGACGAGTCAACGGAGTACGGGACGTGGGCTGACTGGCTCGGGGTTCCCCGGCACACGTTCTCGGCGATGTTCGGGGCCGTGATCGCCCGGGGCCTGGACTACCGCGAGACGTTCCAGGTGTTCCGGCCCGGGTTCGACCTGGCCGAAGAGCGACAGCGGCGGGCCGATGCCGGTCAGCCCGAGACCTTCGGCGAAGAGGACCTGTACCCCGACGCGCGTCCGTCGCTGGCGAAGCTGCGCGAGCAAGGACTGTGGGTCGGGATCGCGGGCAACCAGACCGTGCGGGCCGGTGGCATCCTGCGGTCGCTGGACCTGCCCAGCGACATGATCGCCACGTCCGACGACTGGGGCGTGGCCAAGCCCGATCCCGCCTTCTTCCGGTGGGTGGTCGAGGCGGCTGCGTGCGAGGCGGGCGAGATCCTGTACGTGGGCGACCGGCTCGACAACGACATCCGGCCTGCCGCGCACGTCGGTCTGCGTACGGCGCTCATCCGGCGGGGGCCGTGGGGCATCGTCCAGCAAGCCGACCCGGAAGCCGATCGCCTTCCGACGATGCGGATCGATTCGTTGGCGGAGCTTCCGGGCCGGATCGCCAACATCAACGCCGCAGAGTGCTGAGGGTCGTCTCCCAGCCGTAAAGCCGGTCATCCAAGCGCCGGACGCACTCCGTGTCGGCCCACGGTTGAAGGGAGCGGCGGACCTCGGTGATACGGTCCATGCCCGTGGCGTACCAGGCGGTCGAGAGCTGGTCCAACGCCTGGTCGGCGTAGGCACAGGCTTCCTCGGGGTTCTTCTGAGCGACGGCCACGGCGGCCAGGTCGCCGAGGATGACCGACCGCTGCTTGGTGCTCTCCGCGCCGATGGTCTCAAGCACAGCCCTCAACGTGGCCTTGGCCTGCGCGGGCTGTCCAGCCTTGAGCTGGGTGTTGCCCTTGAACGCGGCCAGTCGCGTCGGAGAGAACCAGTTGAACCACTCGGGCGACGGCTGGCCGCTGTTCTCGGACAATACGGTTTCGGCGTGGTTGATGAGGCGGAGCGCCTCCTTCGCGTGGCCGCACATCGTCTCGCACTCGGCCTCGACAGCGTCCAGCCACGCCAGGAACTCTCCCGAGGGCTGGCCACGGCGCATGTAGGTCCGGGCCGCACGCATCCGCTCGGCCGCCTTCTCTCGGTCGCCACCCCAGCCGGGGATGAAGGCCGCGTGCGCCAGGATCGCCGACCCCATCAACGGGTCGTCCGCCTCACCGGCCGCCTGGAGCGCTCGCACATAGGTCGCATCGGCCTCCTCGGGCTGCTGGAGGTCGAAGAACTCGATGCGTCCGGCGAGGAGCAAGGACTCGGCCAACGCGGCGGCCAGAATGCGCCGAGGTACCCCCGTGGTTTCGGCGAGAAGCTGTGTCCCCAAGCGGGTGTGCTCGACTACCGCCGGATGAAGCTGGGCGGGTTGCACGGTGAAGTACAGGCGGCGGTACGCGGCGTTGATCGTGGCGAAGTCGGTGCCGGCCGTGGGGGGCTGGACCGCCGTGCTGCCGCGAGGCAGGGGCATGGCCGGTCCCTGCGAGCTGGACGCCGTGTAGGGCGCGGGTGGGGAAGAGGAAGCCGCCTCGTGCGAGTCGCTCTTGCTCCAAGGAGAACTGAAGCCCAGCTCCTCAACGGGGAGTTGCAGGAGGTGCACCAACAGCCGTTGGTGGTCACCGCGCGGCCATGGAGGGTTGGCCGACTCCCAGCGTCTCACTTGCCGCGCGCTCACCTGCATGTTGCGGATACCCAGCAGGGGAGCCGCTGCCGTCATGGCATCGGCGAGCGCTTGTTGGGAAGCGTAACCGGCGTGCTGGCGAGCTGCCTTGAGACGAGTGTTGCCGACAGGGCGGGGCATGTCCTCGTACCTCCGATTCACCTCGGGCCGTGCATCGAATCTAACGCCCAATAGGGCATCCAAGGGACTCTTTGCCAACCAGAATCTATGTTACGTCCTCATAGAGTCCTCAATAAGACCTGAATAAGACCTTCGGAAGTCCCTATGCGCTCGCGATGCTGGGAGCCATGGGAGACGCGCACGCAACCGAGAAATGCCGGTCCTGCCGTGGGCGCGGTCGCAAGACCGTACGTCCGCGCAAGCTCGTGGTCGTCGGGTCCGCCACCTCCGGAAGCCGACTTCGAGTGGTGGTTTGCTCCGCGTGCCGGGGCACCGGCCTGGCTGCCGCCGCGTGACCTCCCGTCCGAACCACGTGGCCGCCCGGACGGCCCGCGCTGAGCACTCGGTTTGCCCGGTCCTCTGCGAATGAGAAGACCCCCGCGACGGTGGCCGCCGTCCGGGGGCATGGCCCCAACCTGATCGAGACAGGTGGAACGATGAAGATGCTAACCCCCTCCTGGCACGGCTCCTATCCGCCTCGGCGCGCCCGCGCCTCCTATGTGCGCCCCTACCTGATCGCCCATGAGCGGCGGGTCCGCGAACGCCAGGCTGCCGAAGCCGCCCTACGCGACGAGCGCCTCCGTGCACTGCGGGCCTCCCTGGCCGGTGCCGGGGCAGTGCGGTGAACCCCGGCGCTGACCCGCTGCTTGCGCTGCTCCGGGAGCGCTATGGCAAGCGGTGGGCGATCCGCCGCACCGAGAACCTGTGGATCGCCACGGCCCAGGACCCCGACACCCCCCACGCGCCGACGCTGATCGAACACGACATCGAGCGGTTCGTCCGCCAGTTGGAGGACCCGCCGGCGGGTGCCGGGCGCCGATCGATGCTGTCGGTGCCCTGGGTCAACGATCGCCTCTTCGAGGTGGGCGAGGGCGTGTACTGGGACGACACCCCGCCCGCCAACTGACACACCCACGAGCTTGCGCGGCCGGGAACCCCGGTAACGGACTTCCCACCGGCCGTGTGAGAGGGCGGCTCCGGCCCGTTGACCTGGCCGCGCCGGAGCCGCCCGCTATTCCCATCATGGGTGACGTGCGGGGTCTGCCTGCGTATGCTGCTTGACCAGACGAGTACTAGAGTGACCGGACGGTTATGATGTCGAACCTTGAGTTCGCCCCGCCCAAATACGCACAGATTGTGCAGGCCATCCAGACCCGCATCGAGGACGGTACCTATCCCGTGGGGACCATGCTCCCCTCAGAAGCCCGGCTCGTGCGGGAGTTCGGCTCGGGACGCAGCACGGTCGTGCGGGCCTTGCAGATCCTGAGCATGCAGGGGTGGATTGAGCGGGAGCATGGTCGGGGTTCCTTCGTTAAAGGCGTGCCCGCCCACGGCGCTGAGCGATCCCACGCCGGGGCCAGTGCCTTCGACGCTCCCGAGAACGCCGGGGACACCACCGTCACCGCCGCCGGGCGCGCTGCGGCGCCGGCCGTGGTCGCTGAGGCGCTGAACGTGCCGGAGAACTCGCCGCTGATTCGCCGCCAGCGCGTCATCCTGGACGAGGGCTCGCCGAGCGAGCTGGTCACGCTGTGGTTCCCCCTGGACATCGCCTCCGGCACCGACCTGGGTGACACCGGAGTGATCGCGATCGGTGCCCGTGAGCACCTCCAGGCGCTCAAGCAGGTGCGGCCCGCCCGCATCACCGAGCGGCTGTCCGCGCGCCTGGCCACGGTTGAGGAACGCCGTCTGCTGGCCACCGAGGAGGGTGCCCCGGTACTGGCGATCCTGGCCACCGTCCTGAACGCCGAGAACGCCCCCATCGCGGTCGCCGACATCGTTCTTCCCGGTGACCTGCACGAACTCGAAGACAGTTACCCGGCCACCTAAGACGACACGCCCACAGGCACCTTATTCACTTGTGCGGTCAAGTTGCTTCCATTACAGTGCAGACACTCACTTGATCGGACGAGTGGTCGTCCGGAGGAACTGTTGAGGAGAACACTATGGCCATTCAGGGTGCGCTGCCGATCGACTTCGGGACGGTGTTCCCCTACGGCGCGTTCGCGCTGGGAGTGGAGCCGGTGACCGATTTCGAGACCAAGCGCCCGCAGCTCGACAAGGCGACGGGGCTGCCGCTGTGGGCGGTGGACGTGATCGACGCCGACCCCGAAGCGCGGGGCAAGGCCAAGTCGGTGAAGGTCAAGGTCGCCGCCGAGCACTGCCCCGTGCTGCCCGACGAGGTGCCGGGCCTGCCGTTCCGGCCGATCGAGTTCGAGGCCATGTCGGTCATGCCCTACGTCGATGACTCCGGGCGGCGCCCTCGGGTGGCCTACTCGCTGCGGGCTCGGGGCGTGAAGACCCCCAGTAGCGCGGGCGCCCGCAAGACCCCCGCCGCTGCCGCCGCCAAGGACGCGAGCTAGCCGCTGAACCCAAGCGGGGCGGCCGTTGGTGTTGGCGCACCCGGCCGCCCCTTCAACCCCTCTGATCCGCGACTTCCCAATCACGTGATGGCAGAAGAGGTGTCTTCAGTATGTCCGACCGAACCGCGCGGGTGAGTCCGCGTGAGATCGCCGACTTCCTGGCCGCGCTGCGGTCCCGCTCGACCGGTGACGGCGTGTCGCTGCTGGCCTGGAAGTCCTCCCTCCTTGACCGCATCGCCCAGTCCACGGCCGATCCGGAGACCCACGCGGTTGCTGAGGCGGCGCGCGCCGAACTGGCCGCCGCCTGCTCCACCGATGAGGACGAGGCGGGTGGTCTCTGATGCTGGGCCGCAAGAGCAACGGGGCCGCACAGGTGCAGCCGACCGCGCCGGTCCCGGCGCAGAGCTTCCGCTTCGCCACCCCGGTCGTCCAGACGCCGGGGGTGTTCATCCTGGCCGGGTGGATGTGGCGCCTGGTGCCCTTCCTTCTCGTCCTACCGTTCCGGTTCCCGGTGGCCGTGATGTCTGTGGCCGTCTCGGTGGCCCTGTGGCACTACACCGGCTGGCTCGGGCTCGCCGTCGCCTGGTCGATCGCTGACGCGGTGCTGCTGGTGTGGTGGCGGCGGTGGCCGCGCTCGTTTCGCGACCGGGTGGCGCTGCGGGTGCTGGCCGCGTGGCGGTGGGCCTGGACCTATCAGCGGCACTGGCAACCGGTGCTGGTGGTCTCCGGTCTGGCCGAGTCCTACCTTGAGCGCCAGTACCTTCCCCGCATCCGGGGAGTGACGTGCTCGGCGTGGGCCGACCGGGTGCGGGTGCGGATCGTGGCCGGCACGTCCCCGGCCGACTTCCAGAAACGCGTGACCGAGCTGGCCCACGGGTTCGGCGCCCCCTCCTGCCGGGTCGAAGTGCGCGGACCCAGGGATGTGGTGCTGGAGTTCCCGCGCTATGACACCCTCGCCGACCCCATCGACGCACTCCCGATCCCCGAGGAACCGGACCTGGCGGCCCTGCCCGTGGGGATCTGTGAGGACGGCGAACCCTGGTTCCTGCGGCTGCACGGCACCCACGTCCTCACGGTCGGAGTGACCGGGGCCGGTAAGGGCTCGGTGCTGTGGTCGGCCATCCGCGCGATGTCCTCAGCGATCGAGGTCGGTATCGCCGAGGTGTGGGCGATCGACCCCAAGCGCATGGAACTGTCTTACGGGCTCGCCCTGTTCGCGCACTACGCGGCCGACGCCGAATCCGCCGTGGCCCTCCTCGAAGCGGCGGTGGCCGCGATGCAGGAGCGGGCCGAACGCTACGCCGGACGCCAACGCGTCCACACCCCCACCACGCGCGACCCATTCACCGTGATCGTCCTGGACGAGGTGGCGTTCCTGACCGCCTACCACCCCGACCGCGATATCCGCCGCCGCGCCGAGAACGCCATCGCGACGTTGACCAGTCAGGGGCGCTCGGTGGGGTTCTGCGTCCTGGCCGCGCTCCAGGACCCCCGCAAGGAGGTGCTGAACCTGCGCAACCTGTTCCCCGACAAGATCGCGCTTCGCCTGGATGAGGCAAGCCAGGTGGACATGGTGCTCGGGGAGGGCGCCCGCGACCGGGGCGCCAACGCCCACCTCATCGACCCCGAGCTACCCGGGGTGGGGTTTGTGAAGCTGGAGGGCTCCCCGGTCCCCGTCCGTGTACGGGCCGCGTTCGTCTCCGATACCCACATCGACGCCATGGCCGACGCTGTGGCGGGGGCGGAGGGCTGATGCCCACCCCGACCGGCAAGAGCACGCGGGCCGAGCGCCTCGCCCAACCCCTGGCGCGGGAGGTGACCGAGACCATCGCGGCCGAGAAGGGGGTGTGCATCCGTCCGGTGGCGCTGCGCCGCACCGACATCACCACCGGCCGCACCGAGATCATCGACGTGCCGTGCAACTCCACGCTGGAGTCGCGTTGCCCGGCGTGTGCCCGGCGCAAGCGCTCGATCCGCCGCACCCAGTGCGAGGAGGGCTGGCACCTCGACCAGGACCCGGTCGTCGTCCCCGATCCCGCGAGCGAGGTGCAACGCGCCTGGGTCGAACGCCGCGCGATGGTCACCGCCGAGCGTGACCGCCTGGTGGAAGCTGGCCGCGCCACTCCGGATGAGGTGGCGGCGCTGGATGCGGCCATCGCCGATCTGGACGCCGAGATCACCGCCTCCGGCCTGCGCGGCTCGGTCTCGCGGAACACCTCGGCCTCGGGGCGGTCGCGGCGGGTGCGCTCCACCAGGCGCCGCCAGGACGCCCCCGAGCTGCCCAAGCGGCAGAAGGTGCCCACCACCGTGGGCCGGGCGTTCGAGGACCCGGAGACGGGGCGGGTGTTCCGGCCCTCGCTGTTCATCACCCTGACCTGCGACACCTACGGCCGCGTGCGCTCGGACGGGACACCTGTGGATCCCTCGACCTATGACTACCGGCGGGCCGCGCGCGACGCCCTGCACTTCTCCAAGCTCATCGACCGCTTCGTGCAGAACCTCCGCCGCGTCGCGGGCTTTGATGTGCAGTACTTCGCCACGGTGGAACCGCAACGGCGTCTCGCGCCGCACCTGCACATGGCCACACGGGGCACCATCCCACGCGCGGAGCTGCGCCAGATCGCCGCCGCCACCTACCACCAGGTCTGGTGGCCGCCCGCCGATGAGGTGGTCTACGACGGCGCCAACCTGCCCCTCTGGGACGAAGCGGTAGGGACCTACGTCGATCCCCGCACGGGGGAGGTGCTGCCCACCTGGGATGAGGCGCTGGACGCCCTCGACGCCGACCCCAACGCCCAACCCATGCACGTGGTCCGCTTCGGCCCGCAGGTCGACGCCAAAGGCGTCCTGGCCGGGTCGCCGGATGCCGACCGGTGCGTTCGCTACCTCGCGAAGTACCTGACCAAGGACATCGCCGAATGCCACCAGGTGGAGACCGACGCCCAAGCCCGCCACGTCGAACGCCTCGTCGAGGCCCTGCGGTTCGAGCCCTGCTCGCCCCGCTGCGCCAACTGGCTGCGCTACGGCGTCCAACCCGACGGCGCCAAGCCGGGGATGGTGCCGGGGTTCTGCCGGTCCAAGGCGCATCGCCGCGAACACCTCGGCTACGCCGGACGCCGCGTCCTGGTCTCGCGCAAGTGGTCGGGCAAGACCATGGCCGACCACAAAGCCGACCGCCTCACCTGGGTCCTCAAGACCCTCGGCGTCCGTCCCGGCGATGAGGGCCAGGACCACGACGCCCAACCGCCGGCGCTCGCGCCGGTGGCCTCCGGCAACCACGCCTGGGAGCTGGCACGGCCCACCGACCCCGACGTCCCGCCCCGCGAACACCGCCTGCTGCGCGCGGTCGGCGAAGCCCTCAAACGCCGCGCCCAACTCGACGCCGCGCGACAACCCAACCCCCACGACTTTTCGGCAATGAAGGGTGCTGCCTGATGTCCAAGCAAGAGACCTGGACGACGGACCGCCTTTTGACCGTGGCTGAGGCGGCCGATCGGCTGAACACGAGTGAGCGCTACCCCCGGCGGCTGATCGAGGAGCGACGCATTGCGTTCGTGCGCATCGGAAGGCACGTCCGCATCCCCGCGTCGGCGCTCGAAGAGTTCATCGCCTCCGGCCTTGTCCAGCCGGTGACCCTGCGCATGAGGAGGGCCGCATAGATGGGCGGAAACAACAAGGGTCACCGGCGGCAGTTCGGCTCCGTTCGGCAGATCGCCTCGGGGCGCTGGCAAGCCCGCTACCTCGGCCCGGACGGCGTGTTCCGGCCCGCCGATCGGACCTTCGACAGCCGTAAGTCGGCTGAGCGTTGGCTGAGTCTCAAGGAAGCCGAGATCGCTCGGCAAGAGTGGATCGACCCTGACGCCGGATCGGTGCTCTTCCGCGTCTATGCGGGGGACTGGCTCGAAGACCGCGACCTGGCGCCCAAGACCGCACAGCTTTACGAAGGTCTTCTCCGCATCCACCTCAACCCGTTCTTCGGCGACATGTCGCTGAACGACATCAAAGAGGCGCACGTGCGCAAGTGGCGCACCGCCCGGCGCAAGTCCAAGGTCGGCAAGACGACCGTCGCCAAGGCGTACCGGCTCATTCGGGCGATCATGAACACCGCCGTGCGGGATGAGCTGATCCGGAAGAACCCGTGCCAGATCGAGGGCGCGGGTCAAGAGCACAGTGAGGAGCGGCCGGTGCTGTCGGTCGCCGAGGTATTCAAGCTGGCCGACGCCATCAACCCCCGATACCGGGCGCTGGTACTGCTCGCGACGTTCGGCAGCCTGCGGTGGGGGGAGTTGGCCGGTCTGCGGCGGCGTTACCTCGACCTCGACGCGCAGACGGTGACCATTCGGGAGACGGTCTACGACCTCGCCGAGCTGGTGCCCGGCAAGCCCAAGTCCAAGGCGGGCTTCCGCACGGTCGAGCTGCCCGAACTCATCATCGGGGACCTGCAACGGCACCTGCGCGACTACGCCGCCCCCGGCCCCAACGGGTTCGTCTTCGTCGGTGTGAAGGGCAACCAGCTCCGACGCGCGAACTTCTCCAAGTACTGGGCCGACGCCTGCGCGGCGGTCGGCCTGGAAGGCGTGCACCTGCACGACCTGCGGCACACGGGCAACACCTACGCCGCTGAGGCCGGGGCCTCGCTGCGCGAACTCATGGATCGGATGGGGCACTCCAGCACGCGGGCCGCGCTCATCTACATGCACGCGCGCAGTGACCGCGCCCGGGACATCGCCGACGCGCTCGGCAAGCGGGCGGCGGAGGAGCTGAAGCGCTCCCAGGATGGTTCCGGCGGCGCCACCGACCGTGACGACGGGGATGAGGACGGCCGGGGCGAACCGCCGGTGGTCGGCGCCCCCGGCTGAGCATCTGGCAAGGAACTGGCACGCGGGCCGCTCGGACGTGCTGGAAAAGGCGAGAGCCAGGTCACCGGAAACCCGGTTTGACCTGGCTCTTTGCTGTCTGGAGCGGATGACGGGAATCGAACCCGCGTTATCAGCTTGGGAAGCTGAAGTTCTACCATTGAACTACATCCGCGTGAGCGCCCAAGGTGGGTGGGCTACGGCGTTAGCTTACCGGAAGTTGGCGGGGTGCGGGTAACCGGATCCTCGGTGGGTCGGAGCAGGTAGGTTCTGGAGCGTGCTGCTCTCTGATCGTGACATCAGGTCTGAAATCGAGTCCGGGCGGGTCAAGATCGATCCGTATGAACCCGGGCTGGTTCAGCCTTCCAGTATCGACGTGCGGCTGGACCGGTACTTCCGGGTGTTTGAGAACCACAAGTACCCGCACATCGACCCCGCCGTCGAGCAGCCGCATCTGACGCGGCTGGTCGAGCCCGACGGGGACGAGCCGTTCATCCTGCATCCGGGGGAGTTCGTGCTCGCCTCCACCTACGAGGTCGTGGGGCTGCCCGACGACATCGCCAGTCGGCTCGAAGGCAAGAGTTCGCTGGGGCGGCTCGGGCTGCTGACGCACTCCACCGCCGGGTTCATCGACCCCGGGTTCTCCGGGCATGTCACGTTGGAGCTGTCGAACGTCGCCACGCTGCCGATGAAGCTCTACCCCGGCATGCGCATCGGGCAGCTGTGCATGTTCCGGCTGACCTCGCCGGCGGAGTTCCCCTACGGGTCCGCGCAGTACGGGTCGCGCTACCAGGACCAGCGCGGGCCCACGCCCTCGCGGTCCTACCTGAACTTTCGGTGGGGGATGGACGGCGCTGACCGGTGAAAACGCGGTGACGGCGCTGCACGTCCTCCGGGCCGGCGCTCAGCGGCGCTCCGGCCAGCCTGAAGGGCCGTAGCCGGGCGCGGGGGTGGGGCGCGGGCGGCGGCGGGGGAGGGCGTAGGCCGAGAACAGGCCGCCGATGAACCCGAACAGGTGGCCCTGCCAGGAGATGCCCTCCTGCTGCGGCAGCACGCCCCAGATGAGGGTGCCGTAAAAGATGACCACGCAGATCATGATCACGATGTCGACGGTGCGGCGCTCGACGATCCCGCGGAGCACGGTGTAGCCGAAGTAGCCGAACACCAGCCCGCTCGCCCCCACCGTCAGGGCGCCCTCCGGGGTGAACAGCCAGACGCCGATCCCGCTGACCACCATCACGATCAGCGTGGTCCACACGAACCGGCCCAGACCGCTGAACGCCACCAGCGAGCCCAGCACCAGGAACGGCACGGAGTTGCCGATCAGGTGGTTGAAGTCGGCGTGCATGAACGGGTAGGTCAGCACACTCCAGGCGTTGGCCACGACCCAGGAGTGCAGGCCGAAGACGGCGTCGAGGGCGCCGCCCAGGACGGTGTCCACGATCTCGAGGACCCACATGGCGACGAGCATCGCCGCGACGGTGAGGAAGCCGACTATCCGGGAGTGCGTCACCTCTACGACTGTATGCGACGCGATCCGGCGCGGGTAGGGCGTTCGCGGCCCCCGCGCCCCCCTCGTGACCAGCCGCCGGCCCCCGCGCGGCACCCGGCGGCCGGGGTGCGGGAGCACCGTCCCTGTTCACCGTGGGTGATGGCCGGCGCCGCCCCCGAGGGCGCCCGGGCGGGCGTCCGCGCGGGCGCGCGCGGCGGCCGGATGCGGCCGACCGGGCCGCCAGGTCGGTGCGCGCGCCGCCGGTTCGCCCGCTCCGGGCGGGATCACCCTCCTCACACGCGGCCGACCCCTGCGTAACCGTTTTGAGCTGCTGCGACGTGAAGGAAGTGACGGTCTTCACGGCTTTCCCGCATGTGTCGCAAATCACAATCGCGCGGTCCGGCTTACCCCAAGTGCGGTGCGCACGTCCGCTTTCGGCTTCCTCGGCAAACGTAAACGTGTTATCTCTCCGTGACGAGCGAACGGGACGGCGTCAGCTTTGGTCTGTATGGTTCGTACGGCCATAAACAGGACTTAAGGAATGGTGAGGACACCGCCGGTGCGCAGGGCTTCTCGACCCGGTGCGGCAGCCGCCGCCCCGGATCGAGAGCCCCTGGAGCCGGCGACGACGGCGTAGCGCGTACGCCGCCAACGGCGAAAACGGTCACGTTGGGTAACCGTTGGCGCGGCTGCCGCGCGGTGCGCCCCCGAGGAAGACGAGACCGCCCCCGCCCGCCGCGCCCCCGGCCGCCCCCCGGCCGGCCGCGCGGCGGCCGTACAGCCGCAAAGAGGAGACCGTGCCAGCAGTACGCGCAGACAAGCTCTACAAGATCTTCGGCAGACGCCCGGGCAAGGCGGTCGACCTGCTGGCGGACGGCCGGCACCGCGACGAGATCAAGCACCTCAACGTCACGGCGGCGGTCATCGACGTCTCCTTCGAGGTCCAGCCCGGCGAGATCTTCGTGGTGATGGGCCTCTCCGGCTCGGGCAAGTCCACCCTCATCCGGATGCTCAACGGCCTGCTGCCCCCCACCGCCGGCACGGTCGAGGTCGACGGCACCGACATCACCGCGCTGCCCAAGGCGGGGCTGCGCAAACTCCGCAGCGAGAAGATCAGCATGGTCTTCCAGCACTTCGCGCTGTTCCCGCACCGCACGGTCCTGGACAACGCCGCCTACGGCCTGGAGGTCCGCGGCGTCGCCAAGGACGAGCGCCACGCCAAGGCGCGCGAGGCGCTGGCCCTGGTCGGCCTGGAGGGCTGGGAGGCGAAGGTTCCCGGCCAGCTCTCCGGCGGCATGCAGCAGCGCGTCGGCCTGGCCCGCGCGCTGGCCGCCGACACCGACATCATCCTCATGGACGAGGCGTTCAGCGCGCTGGACCCGCTGATCCGCCGCGACATGCAGTCCCAGTTGCTGGAGCTCCAGGCGCGGCTGGGCAAGACGATCATCTTCATCACCCACGACCTCAACGAGGCCATGCGCCTGGGCGACCGCATCTGCGTGCTGCGCGACGGCCGCGTCGCCCAGATCGGCACCGCCGAGGAGATCCTGAACGACCCCGCCAACGACTACGTGGCGCAGTTCGTCGAGGACGTCGACCGCACCCGCGTCCTCACCGCCTCCTCGGTGATGGAGGCCCCGATCCCGGTCATCGACCCCGACAAGGGCCCGCGCGCCGCGCTGCGGACCATGCGCGACAACCAGACCGTGTCGGCGTTCGTCGTGCGCCGCAACCGCCAGCTCGTCGGCGCGGTGCGCGAGGACGTCATCGGCGCGGCGGTCCGCGACAACGTCAAGGAGCTGGACTCCCTCATCGACACCGACCTCGCGCGCGTGCACCCCGACACCCCGGTGGCCGACCTGTTCGGCCAGGCCGCCGAGAGCCCCTACCCGCTGGCCGTGGTGGACGACGCCGACCGCTTCGTCGGCGTGATCCCCCGGGTGACGCTGCTGGCCGCGCTGGCGCCCACCACCGGATCCGACACCGGCGCCGACAGCGGCACCGGCGCCGAGCCCGCCGCCGACGGCGGCACCGCCCCCGCCGGCGCGCCGCCCGCCGCGCCGCCGCCCGACGGCCCGCCCGCGCCCGAGGCCGCCGCCGACACCGCCACCGACACCGCCGCGGAGGGGAGCCGCTGATGTCCGCGACCACCCTGACCGTCACCGTCCCGCGCGTGCCCGTCGGCGACACCTTCGACGCCGCCATCAACTGGCTGCGCGCCAACTTCGAGCCGGTCTTCGACTTCGTCGGCATGGTCATCGACCTCTGCGTCGAGACCCTGTTCCACCTGTTCGCCATGACCTCGGCGACCCAGTTCACCCTGATCGCGGCCGCCGTTGTCGGCGGCGCCCTGCTGGTGCGCCGCCACCGCGTGCCCACCCTGGTGGCCGTCGCCGTGTGGGCCGGGTTCTACGTCGCCGAGCTGGCCGGCGGCCTGGTGGCCACCGCCATCAGCTCGCTGCCCGCCCCGCTGTTCCTGTGGGCGATGAACCTGTTCGGTTCCAGCTACGTCTACCCCCCGCTGGTGCTGGCCCTGCTGCTGCTGGCCGCGCTGGTGGCCATCGCGTTTGCGGTCGGCCGCGACCGGAGGCTGTGGATCATCGCGGCCGTGTCCCCCGTGGTGCTGCTGGCGGTGCTGGCGCTGCACTTCATCGCCGGCGTGCAACTGTCCCTGCTGGTCGCCCCGCTGCTGGTGCTGCTCGCGCTGTTCGTCGCCGGCTGGCGGGTCGCCCTCTTCAGCGCCCTCGGGTTCCTGCTGATCATCAGCATGGAGAAGTGGGACAACGCCATGAGCAGCCTCGCGCTGATCCTCGTGGCCACCGTGGTGGCCGTGGCGGTCTCCCTGCCGATCGGCATCCTGGCCGCGCAGAACGACCGCGTCAGCGCGGTGGTCAAGCCGGTCCTGGACTTCATGCAGACCCTTCCGGCGTTCGTCTACCTGCTGCCGGCGATCGCGTTCTTCAGCATCGGCACCGTCCCCGGTGTCATCGCCACCGTCATCTTCGCCATGCCGCCCGGCGTGCGGCTCACCGAGCTGGGCATCCGCCAGGTCGACAAGGAGCTGGTCGAGGCCGGCGAGGCGTTCGGCGCGCCCGACTCCCAGATCCTGCGGCGCATCCAACTGCCGCTGGCGCTGGCCACGATCATGGCGGGCGTCAACCAGATCATCATGCTCAGCCTCTCGATGGTCGTCATCGCCGGCATGGTCGGCGCCGGCGGCCTGGGCAACGACGTCTACACCGGCATCGCCCAGGGCAACGTGCCCGTCGGCTTCGAGGGCGGTATCGCCGTGGTGGTCCTGGCGATCTTCCTGGACCGGCTGACCGGCGCCGTGACCCGCTTCTCCCCCGCCGCCCGCGCGCAGCGCGCCGCGGCCTGATCCCCCCATCCCCCCTGCCGGGTCCCGCGCCGACAGGGCTCCCTGATACCACCCGCACACACACTGGAGGAATCGTGAGCGACCGCAAGCGAAGGATGATCGGCGTCGGCGCCGCCGCCGCGTCGGTGGTGCTCCTGGCGAGTGCCTGCGGCGGGGGCGGCGAAGGCGTCTCCACCGGCCCCGAGGAGGGCGAGGGCGGCGGCCAGGACATCACCATCGGCCTGATCCCGTGGGAGGAGGACATCGCCGTCACCCACCTGTGGAAGGTCATCCTGGAGGAGAAGGGCTACAACGTCACGATCGAGAACGTCGACGTGGCGCCCGTCTTCGAGGGCACCGCCAACGGCGACATCGACCTGTTCCTGGACACCTGGCTGCCCAACACCCACGGCGACTACTGGGACCAGTACGGCGACAGCCTGGAGGACCTGGGCGCCTGGAACGAGGGCGCCAGCCTGGAGCTGACCGTGCCCACCTACATGGAGGACATCAACTCCATCGAGGACCTCAAGGGCGAGGCCGACACCTTCAACGGCGAGATCATCGGCATCGAGTCGGGCTCGGGCCTGGTGCAGACCACCGAGGAGGAGGCGATGCCCGCCTACGGCCTCGACGGCGAGTACGAGCTGGTGAAGTCCTCCACCCCGGCGATGCTGGAGGCCCTCAACACCGCCATCGAGGACGAGGAGCCGATCGTCGTCACCCTGTGGCGCCCGCACATCGTCTACGCCCAGCAGGACCTCAAGGACCTGGAGGACCCCGAGGGCGCGATGGGCGAGCCGGAGTCGCTGCACTCCATCGGCCGCGAGGGCTTCGGCGAGGACTTCCCCGAGGTCGCCGAGTGGCTGGGCGCCTTCAAGCTCGACGACGAGCAGATCAACTCGCTGGAGACCTCGATCATCCTCGACCACGAGGGCGCCGAGGACGAGGGTGCGCGCGCCTGGCTGGCCGACAACCCCGAGTTCCTGGAGGAGACCCTGGGCGCCGACGCCGAGGGCCTGGACTTCGGCTCCTAGGCGGACCGGGGCGGCACCTTCCAAGAAGCGCCCCCGCCCGACCCGTCGACGCGGGCCGTGCCCTGGCGGCACGGCCCGCGCGCCGCTTTTCAGCGGCGGCGGCCCGGGGTCAGCGAGCGGTCGCGCGGGGGGATCCCCACCGCGGCCATGAACGCGTCGACGCGAGCCGAGGAGGTCAGTCCGGTCAGCGGCAGGTAGGGCCGGCTGGCGCGGCGCCCCTCGACCGAGGGGAACTGGCGCGGCCGGCCGGCGGGGTCGCACAGCCCCAGCGAGCGCGTGGCGCCCGGCAGCACGTAGTAGGACCCGATGTCGGCGAAGGGGATGCGCACGATGTAGCGGCCCCGGACGTAGCGGAACTCGCCGTCCTCCACCTCCAGCACCGGCACCTGGATGCGGTAGCCGTCCCAGATTAGCCAGGCGCCCACCACCGCCACCAGCGGTCCGATGAGGATCCCGGCCCAGTGCAGCCACACCACCGACAGGACGGTCCCGGCGACCCCCAGCAGGGCCAGCGCCGCGCCCCCCCACAGTTCGCTCCGCTTGCGGCCGCGGGGGCAGATCAACCGAACCGTATCGGACACGGACATGCCTCTTTCGCTGCGCACGAAACGGGGAGATGGCGGTATCGCCGTCCGCACCATATCGGTTCCGTGGCCGCGCGGATGGGCGTTCGGCACCTTTCGCCCGTCCCGAACGCCCCGTTGTGAAGTTGTTATGGGGATTCGCGTTTGACGTTCGCGCGGCGCGCACGGAGGGGCACCGCGCGCATGCCGATGGCGGCCGCCGGCCGCGACCGCCATCGTGGTGCGCTCCTCGGCCCGCCGGGGCGCCCGCCGGTCCGTCGGCGGCCGGCGCCCCGGGCGCGCGTCAGGAGGAGTGCGGGCAGGTGTCCCGGTAGTCGGAGATGTCCAGGTCGGGGCCGGGGGCCGGGCAGAGGAACTGCTCGTAGCGCATGTCGTTGTCGATGAAGCGCTTCAGCCACGCGATGCTGTACTTGGCGATGGTGGTGTTGTTGGTGTTGGGCGCGAAGTGGCTCGCGTTGTTCAGCTCCAGGTACGCCTTGTCCAGCGACCCGGGCAGGCTGTTGTAGAACGGGATGGAGTGCGTGGTCACCGAGGCGATGGTGTCGTTCTCGGCGCCGATGACCATGGTCGGCACGTCCACGTCGCCCCAGGTCTTGTCCAGGTTCCACGGGGTCAGCGGGATCGCCGCCTGGAGTTCGGGCCGGTCCGCGGCGATCTCCAGCGTGCCGCCGCCGCCCATGGAGTGGCCCATCGCGCCCAGCCGGTCGCCGTCGATGATGTCGGCGACGTCGCTGTCCTCGACCAGGTAGTCGAGCGCCGCGCCGATCTGCTCGCCGCGGTCGGCCGGCTGGTCGTAGCGGGTGTTGGTGTCGATGGTGAAGATGACGAACCCCTGCGAGGCCAGGCGGGGGCCGAGCCAGGCCATGGTGGAGGAGCTGGCGGTGTAGCCGGGGGCGACCACGACGGCGCCGAAGGTGCCCTCGCTGTCGTCGGTGGGGTAGTAGATCGTGCCGCCGCCGAACCCGGACACCAGCGAGGACACGTCCTCCTCATCGGTGGCGAACGGGCCGCGCAGCGCCTCGATGCTGCGCTCCGTGGGGTCGGGGCCGCGCTCGTAGGGGTTCTCCTGCGCCTGGGCGGGGGCGGCGGCGACGCTGATGCCGCCCAGCGCCAGGGCCAGGACGGCGGCGACCCGGCCGGCGGCCTGGACGGCGGTGGGGCGGGGGGTCGACTCCGGCGCCGCGTGGTCGGGCGTGGTGGTGGGTGCGAACACGGGGGTATGTCCTTTGCGTCGTGGCGGAGCGCGCGGCGGCCCGGGTAAGGGGGTCCGCCGGCGCCGGGGGTCCGCCGGGTACCACAGGGGGATCAGACGATGATCGGGAGCCGGTCGGCCGCGCGGTGTCGAGGGCGGGGGATGGGGTCCGTGCGGGGCGGCTCGCGATGCGCGAGGGCTGTGCCCGGGGCGCCGATGCGGTGCGCGGGCACGTGGTAACTATCCGAGATCGTCACAGCGCTGGGTATCCGTTGAATCACCAGTGTGTTGTCAGCGCAGGTCCAGGCGGTGGCGAACGGGTGACGGGTCAGATGCGGAACGCGCCGAAGGAGGTCGAGGCGCCGCGCTCCAGGGTGGCGCGCACCTCCAGCAGCGCGCCGATCGCGGTGTCGGCGACCTCGGGGGTGTGGCGCGCGGCCGGCAGCGAGCAGCTGATCGCGTCCACCGCCGGGCGGTCGTAGCGCAGGGCCACGCCGATGCAGCGCAGCCCCACCACGTTCTCGCCGTCGTCGGTGGAGTAGCCGCGTTCGCGGATGCGGGCGAGTTCGGCGAACAGGGCGGGGCGGTCGGTGATGGTGCCGGCGGTGACGGCGGGCAGTTCGGCGGGCAGCAGGGCGTCGACCTCGGCGTCGGTGCGCTCGGCCAGCAGCGCCTTGCCCAGCGAGGTGCTGTGGGCGGGCAGGCGGCGGCCGACCCGGCTGAAGGGCCGCAGGTAGTGCCGGGATTCCCGGGTGGCGAGGTAGACGACGTCGGGGCCGTCGAGGCGGGCGAAGTGCACGGTTTCGCCCAGGCGCTCGCTGAGGGCGTCCAGGTGGGGGCCGACCATGGCGGTGCGGGGGTCGGCGTCGATGTAGCCGGTGCCGGCGAGCAGCGCGCGGATGCCGATGGCATACAGCGAGCCGGTGGGGTCGGTGCGCACCCAGCCGCGCCCGACCAGGGTCTGGAGCAGCGCGTAGAGGCTGGAGCGCGGCACGCCCATCCGCTCGGCGAGGGTGCGCAGGGTGGCGGGGGAGTCGAGCTGGCTGAGCACTTCGAGGAGTTCGACCGTGCGGGCGGCGGACTTCACCTCACGCACGCCGTTGGCGTCGTCGTCGGCCACCGGTGACCTCCTGTGCGCGGGCGGGGCGGGCGGGGCGGCGGCCGCGCCGCCGTCCATGTGGGCGGATTCTATCCATAACCGTGGACGGCCGAACGCCCTGGCAGCGGCGGTGCGGGGGCGGCGGGGCGGGCGGGCGCGCCCGGCGCCGGACCCGCCGCCAAAGGCCCCGCGCGGCGGGGGCTACCTGGCGCTATGGCGCTCGGTCACGGGGCGGGCGTGTATTGACGGCATGTGTCTCCCAGATTAACCTCCTTCTGCATACGAAAACGCTGTCTACATATGGAGACAAGGTGAACGCAGTGGGAGAGCCCCGCACCCTGGCGGACCGCCCCGACGACGTCCGGCGGACCGCCGAAACCCTCGCCGCGGGGATGGACCGCGCCGTGCTCGCGTTCCCGCTGACCCCCTTCGACGCCGACGGCGACCTCGCCCTCGACGCCCTGCGCGCCTACCTCGACCACCAGCTCGCCGCCGAGCCGGGCGCCGTGTTCGCCGCCTGCGGCACCGGCGAGTTCTTCAGCCTGGCGCCGGCCGACTACGAGGCCGTGGTCCGCGCCACCGTCGAGCACGTCGCCGGGCGCGCCCCGGTGGTCGCCGGCGCGGGCTACGGCACCCGCCTGGCCGCCGAGTACGCCCGCACCGCCGAGCGCGCCGGCGCCGACGCGGTGCTGCTGCTGCCGCCCTACCTGGTGCGCGGCCCCCAGGACGGCCTGGTCGCCCACACCGCCGCCGTCGCCGCCGCCACCCGGCTGCCCGTCATCGCCTACCAGCGCGACCAGGTGGCCTTCACCCCCGAGGGGCTGCGCGCGCTGGCCGCCGTGCCCAACGTCATCGGCCTCAAGGACGGCCACGGCGACCTCGACCGCATGCAGCGCCTGGTGCGCGCCGTGCCCGAGGACTTCCTGTTCTTCAACGGCGTGCCCACCGCCGAACTCCAGGCCCGCGCCTACGCCGCAACCGGGATCCCCGCCTACTCCTCGGCGGTGCACGCCTTCGCCCCCGAGATCGCCACCGCGTTCTTCCGCGCCCACTCCGCCGGCGACACCGCCGCCGTGGACCGCCTCCTCGACGGCTTCTACATCCCCTGGGTGCGGCTGCGCGACCAGGGCACCGGGTACGCGGTGTCGCTGGTCAAGGCCGCCGCCCGGATGCGCGCCGAGGCGATCGGCGCCGACGTCGGCCCGGTCCGCTCGCCCCTGGCCGAGCCCGCGCCCGCCCACCTCGCCGAGGCAAAGCGCCTGCTGGCCGCCGGCCTGGACCTCGCCGCCCGATTGGCCCCCGCCGCCCCCGCCGCGCACTGACCCGCGGCCCCGCGCCGACGACCGCCCGCCCCCCGCCGGGCACCGCGAAGGACCGACACCGCAGCGCTAAGGACTCACACATGGCCTACACCACCGACCGCTTCGTCCGCGAGGTCCGCGTCACCCCGATCCTGATCACCGACCCGCCCCTGCTCAACCTGTCGGGGGTGCACCAGCCGCTGACCCCGCGCACCGTCGTTGAGGTCGAGACCGAGGGCGGCCACGTCGGCCTCGGCGAGACCTACGGCGACACCGAGTACCTCACCGCCATCGAGCGGGTCGCCGCGCGCCTGGCCGGCACCGACGTCTCCCGGCCCACCGCGCTGCGCGCGCTCATCGACGACGTGCTGGGCCACGACGACGCCGCCGCCACCGCCGCCGACGTCCCCGCCTCCGGCCTGCGCGGCAAGCGCGACCTCGCCAAGCTCAAGGCCAGCGTGTTCTCGGTGTTCGAGGTCGCCTACCTCGACGCCTGGGGCCGCCTGCTGGGCGTCCCCGTGCACGCCCTGCTCGGCGGCAAGGTGCGCGACCGGGTCGACTACAGCGCCTACCTGTTCTACAAGTGGGCCGGCCACCCCGGTGCCGAGCCCGACGCCTGGGGCGCCGCGCTGGACCCCCAGGGCGTGGTGGAGCAGGCCCGGCTGTTCATCGACCGCTACGGGTTCGGCTCCATCAAGCTCAAGGGCGGCGCGTTCGAGCCCGACCAGGAGATCGCGGCCATGCACGCCCTGCGCGCCGCCTTCCCCCACATGCCGCTGCGCCTGGACCCCAACGGCGCGTGGTCGGTGGAGACCGGCCTGCGCGTGGCCCGCGAGCTGACCGGGGTCCTGGAGTACCTGGAGGACCCCTCGGCCGGCACCGACGCCATGTCGCGCATCCACGCCGAGACGGACATGCCGCTGGCCACCAACATGTGCGTCACCGGGTTCGACGAGGTCCCCGACGCGTTCGCCAAGAACGCGGTGCAGGTGGTGCTGTCCGACCACCACTACTGGGGCGGGCTGCGCGCCACCCTCGACCTCGCCGCGCTGTGCCGCACCCACGGGGTGTCGGTGTCCATGCACTCCAACACCCACCTGGGCATCAGCCTCGCCGCCATGACGCACGTGGCCGCCGCCGTGCCCAACCTGGAGCACGCCTGCGACACCCACCGGCCCTGGCAGGACGAGGACGTGATCACCCGCCCGCACACCTTCACCGGCGGCGCGGTGGAGGTCTCCGACGACCCCGGCCTGGGGATCGAACTGGACACCGACGCGCTCGCCGACCTGCACCGCCGCTGGAAGGACAGCGACGTGCGCGACCGCGACGACGTCGCCGCCATGCGCGCGGCCGACCCCGACTGGACCGCGCCCCGCCTGCCGCGCTGGTAGCGCGCCGCCGCTCCCGGGCGCACGCCCCCCGGCCCGGGAGCGGCCGGCCCGCACCCCTCCCGCACCCGCGCGCCGCGCGGCCCGGCCGCCCCTCCGGCCCGGCCCGCCGCCCGCTCCCCACCGTCCGAAGGCTCCCCGCATGCGACCCCTCACCACCGCCGACCCGGCGGCGCGGCCCCTGGCCGCCGACGCACCCGAACTCGCCTGGACGCTGCCCGACTGGGCGCTGATCCTGGCCGTGGCCCTGGGCGTGGGCCTGCTCCTGCTGCTCATCATCCGCGCCAACCTGCACGCGTTCGTCGCGCTGCTGCTGGTCAGCGCGGGGGTGGGGTTCGCCGCCGGGCTGCCCCTCGCCGAGATCCCCGCCGTCCTGGAGCAGGGGATGGGCAACACGCTGGGCGGGATCGCGATCATCGTGGCGCTGGGCGCCATGCTCGGCCGGATGATGGAGGAGACCGGCGCGGCGCGGCTGCTGTCGCAGCGGCTGCTGGCGATGTTCGGGGAGAAGCGCGCGCCCCTGGCCATGGGCGTCACCGCGCTGGTCTTCGGCATCCCGGTGTTCTTCGACGTCGGCTTCATCATCCTGGTGCCGCTGATCTACGCCGTGGCGCAGCGCTCGCGGCACTCCCTGCTGGCCGTGGCCCTGCCCGTGGCCGGGGGCCTGGCGATGATGCACGCGGTGCTGCCGCCCCACCCCGGCCCGGTGGCCGCCGCCGAGCTGCTGGACGCCGACCTCGGCTGGATCACTTTGATGGGCCTCGTGTGCGGTCTGCCCGCCTGGTACCTGGGCGCCTACGTGTTCGGCACCCGGCTGGGCCGGCGCACCTTCGTCCCGGTGCCCGCCGCCCTCTACGACGAGGCGCGCGCCGAGGAGGCCGCGGGCGCCGGCCGGGCGCCCTCGCTGGGGCTGACGCTGACGATCGTCGTGCTGCCGGTGGCGCTGATCCTGCTCAACACCTTCGCCGGGCTGCTGTTCCCCGCCGGGCCGGTGCGCGAGGCCATGACGTTCGTCGGCCACCCCATCACCGCGCTGACCGTCGCGGTCCTGCTGTCGTTCTGGCTGCTTGGCCTGCGCGGCGGGTTCACCCGCGACCGGATCGAGAAGGCGGCGAGCGCGTCGCTGGGGCCGGTGGCGCTGGTGCTGCTGGTGACAGGCGCCGGCGGGGTGTTCGGCGAGGTGCTGGAGGCCACCCGCGCCGGCGAGGCGGTGGCCGACCTGCTGGGGCGCACCGCGCTGCCGGTCATCGCGCTGGCGTTCCTCATCGCCACGGCGCTGCGGGTGGCGCTGGGCTCCAAGACCGTCGCGATCGTCACCACGGCGCCGATCGTTGCGCCGCTGGCCGACCAGGCGGGGCTGTCCCAGCCCGAGGTCGCGCTGGTGGTGGTGGCCATCGCCGCCGGCGGCACCGTGCTGTCCCACGTCAACGACTCCGGGTTCTGGCTGATGAACCGCTACCTGGACCTGGACATCAAGACCACGCTCAAGAGTTGGACGATGATGGAGACGCTCATGGGCGTGATCATGTTCGCGATCGCCTGCGCCATCAGCGCCGGCATCGCGCTGGCCGGTTGAGCGCCGGCCGCCGACCGACCACGAGACGAACCCGACCGAGGGGAATGGCATGACCGAGATCGCCAGTATCGACCCGCGCACCGGCACGCCGGTGGAGGTGGTCGCCGAGGAGACCGGTGCCGAGGAGCTGGACGCGCTGTGCCGCGCCGCCGGCGAGGCGGCCGCGCCGTTCGCCGCGGCGGGGCGCCGGTGGCGCGCCGGGCTGCTGCGGCGCATCGCCGCCGAACTGGAGGCCGACCGCGAGGCCGTCGTGGAGCTGGCCGACCGCGAGACCGCGCTGGGCGCCACCCGCCTCAACGGCGAGCTGACCCGCACCTGCTACCAGTTCGAGCTGTTCGCCGAGGCGGTGGAGGAGGGCTCCTACACCGAGGCGGTGATCGACCACGCCGGCGACACCCCGATGGGGCCGCGGCCCGACCTGCGCCGCATGCTGCTCCCGCTGGGGCCGGTGGCGGTGTTCGGCGCGAGCAACTTCCCGCTGGCGTTCTCCGTGCCCGGCGGCGACACCGCGGCGGCGCTGGCGGCGGGCTGCCCCGTCGTCGTCAAGGCCCACCCGGCGCACCCGGCCACCTCGGTGCGCACCTTCGCGGCGCTGCGGCGCGCGGCGCAGGCCGAGGGCGCGCCCGAAGGCGTGCTCGCCCTCGTGCACGGGGTGCGGGCGGGCGCCGAGCTGGTGGCGCACCCGGCCATCCGCGCGGTCGGGTTCACCGGGTCGCTGCGCGGCGGGCGGGCGCTGTTCGACATCGCGTCGCAGCGGCCCGACCCCATCCCCTTCTACGGCGAACTGGGCAGCGTGAACCCGCTGGTCGTGGCGCCGGCGGCGGCCGGGGCGCGCGGCGGCGAGATCGCGCAGGGCATCACGGGCTCCTTCACGCTGGGCGCGGGGCAGTTCTGCACCAAGCCCGGCCTGGTGTTCCTGCCCGAGGACGAGGCCGGCACCTCGGTGGCCGACGCCATGGCCCAGGCCGTGGGCGGACTGGCGCCGGGCGTGCTGCTCAGCGAGTCGGTGCGCGGCGGCTACGAGGAGGGCGCGCGGCGGCTGGCCGGGTCGGCGGCGGTGCGCAGCCTGGCCGAGGGCACCGCGCCCGAGGGCACGGGCTGGGGCGCGGCGGTGCGGCTGCTGGCCACCTCGGCGGCCGACCTCACGCCCGAGACCGCCGAGGAGTGCTTCGGTCCGGCGACGCTCATCGTCACCTACCGCGACCGCGAGGAGCTGACGGCGGCGCTGGAGCGGGTGCCGGGGTCGCTGACGGCGACGGTGATCGCCGACGACGCCGACGCGGAGTTCACCGCCGCGCTGGAGCCGGTGCTGCGGGACCGGGCCGGGCGCATCGTCTACAACGGCTACCCCACGGGGGTCGCGGTGGCGTGGGGCCAGCACCACGGCGGGCCGTGGCCGGCGACCACCAGCGCGCTGCACACGTCGGTGGGCATCACCTCGATCCGCCGGTTCCTGCGGCCGATGACCTGGCAGAACGCACCGCAGGAGCTGCTGCCCGACGAGCTGCGCGACACCCCCGAGCACCCGCTGCCGCGCCGGGTGGACGGCACGCTGCGGGTGTGAGGTGGGGCGGCGGCGCTGTGCTTGCCGAACTGCCCGCCGCCGCCTGCCGCCGCCCGTTCGCACCGCTTGCGCCGCCCCGCGCCGCCGACCCCGGAGGCGCGGGGCGGCGTGCGCGGGAGGCCGCGGGGTGCCGCGGGGTGCCGTGGTGCCCGGCCGCCCCTCTCGCCCTGAGCGCGGCGGCATAGACTCGTCGGCGGAGGTCGGCATGCTGATCGGTGAACTTTCGCGGCGCACGGCGGTGAGTACCCGGCTGCTGCGCTACTACGAGGAACAGGGGCTCATCACGTCGCGGCGGCTGCCCAACGGCTACCGCGACTTCCCCGAGGACGCCCCCGAGACCGTCGCGCGGATCCGCGGGCTGCTCTCGGCCGGGCTGTCCACCGAGGTCATCCGCGATCTGCTGCCGTGCGCGGAGGGCACCGCGCCCAACCTGGAGGCGTGCCCCAGCGTGATCGGCGCCCTACGCGCCGAGGCGGAGGGCATGCAGCGCCGCATCGAGGCCCTGTCGCGCAGCCGAGAGGCGGTCCTGCGCTACATCGCCGAGGCCCGCCCCGCCGCCGAGGACCCCGCCCCGGCGCCCGGGCGGCCGGAGGCGGCGTCGGCCGGGAGGGCGTAGGGCGCGGCGGGGGCGGGGCAGCCGGGTCGCGGGGTTCGGGTCCGGGGGGCGTCCGTCGCCCGTCGCTAGCGTCGGCCCGCCGGTTCGGCTGGTTCGGCCGGTCCCGTCGCTTCCGCCGGGGCGGCCATGGCCGCCACCATCGACTCGATCCCGGTGTCGCCGCCCTCGGCGTCGACCGCGCGGCGGGCCGCCGCCAGCGCCGCCCGCATGAGGCCGGTGTCCAGACCGCGCGCCTGGGCCGCGTGCACGACGTGGGCCATGCCCTCCGCCGCCGAGGCGAGGGCCGCCTCGTCGCCGGAGGTGGTCCCGGCGTCGAGGTTGGCCGCGATCTCGGGGATGCTGCTGCCCAGGAGCGCGGAGATGCCCGTGGCAAAGGGCGCGAGTTCGCCCGCTGACACCCCCTCGGCGCGGGCGAGGGCGAAGGCGTGGGCGGCACCGCTCATGGCGGTCCAGAACAGGTCCAGCAGGGCGATGTCGAAGGATGCCGCGCGCCCGGGGTCCTCGCCCAGGTGGGTGGCGGTGCCCCCGAGGGCGGCGAGCGTCGAGCGGTGCTCGGCGTAGCGGTCGGCCGGGCCGCTGTAGAGGAGGACCGCCGAGGGGCCGCCGATGGTGTCGGTGGGGGTCATGATGGCGCCGTCGAGGTAGTCGATGCCGTTGGCGCGCGCCCAGTCGGCCATCGCGCGGGCGCGGGCGGGGGTGTCGGCGGTCAGGTGGACGACCGTGCGGCCCTTCAGGGCGTCGGCGGCGGGGGTGAGGATGCTCTCGGCGGCGTCGTAGTCGATCACGCAGACCACGACGAGCGGGCTCGCGGCGGCGGCCTCGGCGACGGAGTCGGCGCGGACGGCGCCTTCGGCGACCAGCGGGTCGGCCTTGGCGGCGGTCCGGTTCCACACGGTGGTGGGGTGCCCGGCGCGCAGGAAGGCGCGGGCGAGGGCGCTGCCCATCGGCCCGAGGCCGAGCACGGTGACCGGGGAGGAGGCGGCGTCGGCGGGGCGGGAAGCGGTCTGGTTCTCGGTGTCAGGGGTGGTGTGCGGGGCGCTGTGCTGACCTGTCATGCCGATTACGCTAAAGCTTCAGGTCAGCCTGAAGGTCAAGTCCTGTGCGGGAGGTCACATGCGGATCGGCGAACTCTCGCGGCGCACCGGGGTCAGCGGCCCGGCGCTGCGCTACTACGAGGAACAGGGCCTCCTGCGCCCGCGTCGGCTCCCCAGCGGGTACCGCGAGTACACCGAGGACGACGTGGCGCGGGTGCGCAACATCCGGACCCTGCTGGCGGCGGGGCTGGGCACGGCACTGATCGCCGAGATCCTGCCGTGCATGGTGGTCGACGGCCAGTACCTCGCCCCGGCCTGCCCGGAGATCACCGACGCGTTGGAGGCGGAACGGACGCGGATCACCACCGCGTTAGCCGAACTGGAACGGGCGCGGACGGCGTTGACCGGAATCATCACCGCTCCCGTTCCGGCGGGCGCAGTGGCGGAGGCATGCGAGGAGGATTACGCGGTCCCCGCAGAGGCCGCAGCGGCAAGGTAGTCCCCCGGGGGCGGCTTGCCGGAGGCGGCTTTTAGGCTATGGACGTGGTGCCAATGTCTACTTCTGATAACGCCCTACATCAGCCCAGTTCGTAAAGGGTGTTCCCCGCATACGCGGGGATGGTCCCGTACCAACACGGCCCGCTGCGCGGCGGGCCGTGTGTTCCCCGCATACGCGGGGATGGTCCTGTGGCGACCAATTCGCCGACATTCATAGGCACGTGTTCCCCGCATACGCGGGGATGGTCCCTCGTTCGGGTTGCCGCTGGTTCCGATCTCCTTGTGTTCCCCGCATACGCGGGGATGGTCCCACCAGCGGCCAGGCGTCGGCGCGGTCCTCGGCGTGTTCCCCGCATACGCGGGGATGGTCCCTGGTAGAGCAGAAAGACGAGGATTACCGAGCCGTGTTCCCCGCATACGCGGGGATGGTCCCGGGCTCGGCCTGGCGGTCCTCGACACCGGCGGGTGTTCCCCGCATACGCGGGGATGGTCCCAGCGGCCGCGCGAGGTTCGGCTACGTGCGGCGGTGTTCCCCGCATATGCGGGGATGGTCCCTTTCAATACAAAGATTCGGATTGACGCATTACGTGTTCCCCGCATGTGCGGGGATGGTTCGTTAGCAGCGCTCCGCCCGTACGGGCGGAGCGCTGCTAACGTTGCGGGACCGCCTCTCACATGCGGGATCGCGTGGCGCCCAGGGCGCCGACTCCCGGGTGGGGCCACCAAGGGCCGCCGTCAGGGGTGTGCAGCCACAAGCACTGCCGACCCTCGGTGTCGACGGTCAGGCCGTAGCCGGTGACCGGCGGGCAGCCGTGGGCCGTCCACCACCGGAACGCCGCCTCGGCCTCGTTCCACAGCCGCCTCGGTCCGCCCTGCTCGATCCGGCCGTCGTCGTGCAGCCGCGCCCAGGACGGGCTGTCGGTGGCCGACATCCACGCCCAGGGCTCCCCGGCGGGGTCGGCCAGGCGCAGACCAAGCCGCCACGGACCGGCCATCATGACCAGTTGCAGGCAGGCGTCCCCCAGGACGAGGTCGCGCGGGTCCCCCTCCCACCGGGAGACGGACTCGGCCTCGGCGTCCAGGTCGTGCGGGGCGCCCCCGGCCCACCGCTGGGACCGCAGCCGCATGAAGCTGGAGGTGCCGCAGAACCGTCCGCCCGCCCGGTCGCCGCCGACGACCAGGCGCGCCAGCAGCCCGCTGGGCAGGTCCGGCGCCGGAGCCCACGGGGTCACCACGATCCCGCCGGTGCGCACCTGGGCGATCCACGCGGGCGGCACCGCCACCACGCTGCACGTGGCGATCACCGCGTCGAACTCCCCGAAATCGGCCCACGCCGCCGCCGACCCGTCGCCGACGACCACCGTGGGCGCGTACCCCAGGGCGTCCAGGCGGCGGCGCGCCTGCGCGGCCACCGTGGGGTCGACCTCGACGGTGACCACGTTCTCCTGGCCGACGAGTTCGCACAGCAGCGCGGCGTTGTAGCCGGTGCCGGTGCCGATCTCCAGGACCCGCGACCTGGGCCGCAGGTCGGCGGCCTCGATCATGCGGGCCATCATGGTCGGCATCGAGGAGGAGGACGACGGGAGCCCGATGTCGGCGCGGCCGTCGGCGACCTGGGTGACGACGGCCTCGTCGGCGTACACCAGGTCGGCCCAGCGATCGGGCTCGGAGCCGCGATCCAGGGGCGGACCCAGGGCCACCGGCCACACGCGGTCGGGGATGAACGCGTGCCGGGGCACCCGCTCGAACGCCGCCCTGATCTCGGGGGTGGTGTCCAGGGACGCGGCCATCGCCGCGCGGGCTCGCGCCCAGTCGACGGTCATACCCTTCCCGTTCCCTTGCAGTTGGGGCACTGGACCGGCCGGGTGGACTTCCACGGGTTCTTCCCGTCGCCGTCCGTCGTGGTGAACACGACGCCCGTCCCCTCGCACATCGCGCACTGCGCCATCGCGCTTCCTCTCCGCCCGGGGAGTCCTCCCCGGCGTCGCCGCCTCTAGTACCGGTGTTCCTCAAGCCTGTCCGCGCCGCAGGGGCAGTCGTAGACCACCCGCCGGACCCGCTCGATGTCGTCCTCGCCGTAGGCCACCGCAGTCCAGGTGTGGCGCCCGTCCTCGTTGGCGGTGCACCCTTCGCCCTTCACCAGTTCCTCCTCCTCGCTACTCGCCGGGCGCATTCCACCGCGCCCACTCCTCGTCGATGGTCCGGGCCGCCGTCGTCGCCAGCTCGCCCGCGATGCGGTCGGCCTCGCGGCGGCCGGGGTGGACCGCGCAGGTCGTCCCGTTCGCGCACACGCAGCCGGGGTGGACCCACGGCAGTTGCCACTCCCAGGGGTAGAGGGACACGACTCCTCCAGAGGTTCGTGGGTCGGATGCGCCCCCGCCCCTGGCAGGGCAGGGGCGCGGCCCGGCGCGCTTCACAGCGCCGGGCGGGGACCGCCGTGGTCATAACCGGGCCTCAGCTCCCGGCGTCCCTCACGGCGGAGGACTGCGCCCCGGGGCGCGCCGCCCGCGCCTTGGGATACCGCCCCGGGGCGTGCCGCGCGGCACATCACCGCGCGGCGCCCCCCCCGGGTGGGAGGGGAGAGGGGTGCCCCGGGCGCGCTCGACGGGGGGTGAGGCGCCCGGGGCGGCCGTCCGCAGGGGAGGGGGGCCTCATCCCTAAACGGCGGTCAGGGTCACCGGCCGGGGGCCGGTTCCTCGCCCACGTCGGCCGGGGCCGCGTGGACGTTGTGCATGTCGACCACCAGCGGCACCAGATCGGCGGCCGTCTGCACGCTGAGGCCGTGGCAGGCCGGAATCACCATCGGCGCGGGCGCCCGGCAGTGCCCGACCACCGTGCCCGGCTGCGGCAGGTGTTCGGAGGTCACCCGCGTGCCGAGCGGCCACGCCGCCACCATCTCCCGGTAGCGCAGGATGGTCGCCACGCGGGTGAGGCGCTGCAACAGGTCGTAGATCTGCGCACTGGTAAGTTCCCGCCCGTCGGCCGTGACCGCCAGCACGGAACCCTTGTCGTGCACCTTGTAGGCGGTCACCGCTCCCCCTCCGCCTGTTCCAGCGCGGCGTCGCCGCGCAGCGCGCGCTGTACGTAAAGCCGAATTTCGAGTTGTTGGACGGTGTCCGCCTCCACCTCGGTGACGATGCGCGCCCGCTCCCGGCGTTCGTCCGGCTGCTCGGTGCGGTGCTTCGCCTTGTAAGCGCCGGAGGTGCCGGTGATCTCCCACTGGGGGTACCGATCCCGCACCTCGGCCAGGAGCAGTCTCTCGGCTTCGGGAGACATGGTCGGAGGGTGTCCAGCCATATCGGCGCGTTCGTCCGCGCGGTCGATCGCCATCGTCATCACCTCTGAATGGGCTGTGGAAGATGACGCTATGCACTTTCGACCTGCACAAACAGAAAGGGGCGTGGCTGTTTGGCCACGCCCCGAACTTGAACGGTCGCGTTCGCGACCTGCATTCAGGCGGAAATTCCAAGGTGGGACGCGAGCGCGACCATCTCCTCGGTCGGCCGTCGCGGGCGGGATTCGAGAATGGCTGTCACCGTGTCATACGCGCTCCGCTGGCGGCGCAGCCATTCCGGGGCGCGGTCCTTGATTCCGGTGAGCACGTGCGTGGATTGCTCGGGGTCCCGGGTGAGGACCAACGCTCGCGCCACGTCCAACCGGTGCCGCTCCCAGTTGATCGGGGTGACCTGGCCGACCTGTGCCACGTCGGGCAGCCGCTCGGACATGCGAAGGGTGTGGTCCGGCTTCCCTTTCAAGAGCGAAAACTCGATCCGCTTGTGAGCCACCGTAAGTGGACCAAAGGTGGCCCAGCACGGTGTCTCCTTGCCCAACGCGGCCGCTGCGGAATCGGCCACTCGCATCAGCTCATCGGCCCGATCATGGCCGTTGTTCCTGACGGCAGCCGCAGCCCCGCGGAAGAGCAAGTGTCCCCACGCCGCGAGTTCAGCCGGTGAAGCCTTGCGGATCGACTGCGGTTCCAGTTCGTCTGCGGTCAGGGTGCACAACCGTTCGGCTTCGTCGAGCCGCCCCTGACGGGTCAGCGCCCACCCCTGGCCGGAGATCGCGCACGCTGCCGCAAAGCGGTCGCCAGCGGTGGCCGCGTCCTGGATGCTGGCGCGCAGCGCGGTCAGAGCGTCGCTGATCTGGCGCACCTGGGTCAGGTACCGGCCAGCCATCTGCATGGCGTAACTGCGAGTGCGGTACGCCTCGTCACTGTCCAGTTCGGCCACGGCCCGGTGTGCCTGATGGATCAGCGGCGGCAGGTCCAGTGCCACGTCGTCGTAGCGATTGGCCCCGTACATCGCCTGCACCCGGTCGATACCTCGCCGGATCGCGGGCAGATCAATCTCGCCGTCGTCGGCCGCCTCAATGATCGGCGTGCCGTCGATCTTCAGCGGAGGGGCGATGGCCGAGCGCATTCGCGCCATCGCTTGGTAGTCGGGCTCGGCCTCCAGGTGTGGCCGGGGCGCCCGGTCGACGTAGAGGGCGACGGTGTCGACACCCAGCGCGGTCGCGATGGCGTGCAGCGTGCCGGTGGTGACCTCGCCGCGCGGCGGGTCGGCTTCGGCCTTCTTGATGGTGGTGACGCTGAGCCCGGCAGCCTCGGCCAGTTCCTCCTGGCTCCAGCCACGCCCGGTGCGCAATTTGCGTATGCGAGTGGGCATCGGTGTAGTTTCGCTCATTAATCCGTCCCGTCCTTCGCTAACGCTTCCACTGCCAGCGTAGGACGGGACCCTTGTTAATGTCAGGGCTATTGCACGGCCGCGATCTCCGGTGGACGTACGTATCGGCTTCGGGAGCCTCCGGGATCCCGACCTCGCCGAGTGGCTGCCGCAGGACTGAATCCTGCTGGTCGGGGCGTCAGATCACGCCCATTCGCCACGCGATGCCGCGCAGCACGGGGTCTTTCACGGACGTCATGTGCCGGACCGTTTCCCGCACCAGGGGCGAGTAGCGCACCTGTGCAGGGGAAAGCCGTTCAGCTTTCTGAAGTTCGCGCGCTGCCGCGCGGTGGCGGCCGAGCATGTGCAGCGCCCGGAACCGGTCCATGTGGAGGGACGCTCGGCGGTTCTTCGACGCGAGCGCACCGGTCTGCACGGTGTCGCTTATGCGCATGGCCTCCCCGGGGTCGCCCGCCTCCACCGCGAGCATCGTGCGCCACACGCCCACGTTGGACACCCCGAACAGCTCCCACGCCTGGGGGTCGTCGGGAGTCTCGGCCCGGCTCGCGATGTCGGCGGCCTCCCGCGCGTGCCGCTGCGCCTCCGCGTGGTCCCCCGACACCTGGGAGGCCAGGGCCGCCGACAGCCGCAGCATGCCGTACACCTGGTGGGCCATCGGGTCGTCACCGATGTGCGGCTCCAGTTCGTCGGCGACCCGAGGGCTGGACAGCAGCGCACGGGAGAGGGACGCCGAGGGGCGGGCGTGAGCCCGATGGTAGGCGGCCGCCGCCGACCACACCGGATCACCCAGGGCCAGGGCCGCCTGGCGGGACCGGTCCCCGCTGATCCACGCCAGGTCTGACTGCCCGAAGTGCCGCATCACGATCACGCTCAACCCGCACACCGTGATGAGCTGGCGCAGCGCCTCGGACCGCTGCGGCTCGGGCAGGTGCGCTCCCGCGTGCAGTTCCGCCATCACCCCGGGCAGGGTGCGCATCATGGCGTCGTAGTCGGTGCGTCGGAGTTGGTCGTCCAGCATGGCGAGGTCGCGCGCGGTCTGGTCCAGGGAACGCACGGGCACGTCCGGGGGCTCGTCAACGGCGTACTCGTGCAGCACCTCGCGGAGCTGGACAAGGCTGATGGTGGGCAGGCGCGCCGAGACGTCGTCGGCCGGTTCGCCGAGCAGGCTGTCCGCTGAGACCTCCAGGACCTCGGCGATGGCGGCGATGTCTGACCGCTTGTCCAGGGGGAGGTGTCCGTTCTCGACCATCGACATCCACCCGGTGGACCTGCCGATGAGCCCGGCGAGGGCGCCGAGGGCCAGACCTTTGGCGCGGCGGGCGGCTCGCACCCGCTCACCGATGGGCGGCGTGGGGGCAGGATCGCTCATGGCTCCGCTCCTGGCTGTCGGATCGCACTATCAGCCTAGGGCGGAGCTGCCCGGCTGTCAGGGCTATTGCACGGCCGCGATTGGTGCGCGCTACAGCTCGACGGCCAGGAACTTTGCCAACTCCCGCTGCTCGGATGCCAGCGAGTGCTTGCGAGTCCGCACCACATTGGCGAACGCCGTCGCCGCCAGTCGCTAGTGCCGCATCCACTCCGGGGCCTGCCAGCGCATCTCCACCAGTAGCCGCGTCGCCTCATCTCCATGCCGCAACTGGGCATGCGCCGCCGCCACATCCAGCCGGTGCCTGTTCCAGTTGTCCGAGGTCGCCCGGCCCACCCCCTGCGGCAGTCGGTCCGACATCGCCAGCACCCGGTCGGGGCGGTCCGCCACCATCTCGTTCTCGATGGCCTTCAGATCAACGGTGAGCGGACCGAAGGTGCCCCATCCCCGCAGGTGCTCGGTGACCTCCTCGCCCAGAGCCGTACCGGCCGCGCGCGCCGCCGCCACCAGCTCCCGCGCTTCGCTCGGCCTGTTGTTGCGGGCCGCCGCCGCTGAGGCGCGCAGCAGCAGCCACCCCCACGCCGCCAGCTCCTCGCGCGACGCCTGAGGCAGGCGCGGCTCGACCTCATCGGCGGTACGGCTCGCCAGGTCTTCAGCCTCGTCCAGGCGGCCCTGCCGCAGCAGTACCCACGCCTGCCCGATGATGCCCGAGGCCGCGTTCAGGCGGTCCCCGATGGACACCGCGTCGCGTACCGCGTCCCGCAGCGCCATGTGCGCCAGGTCGTAGGCGCGGACCTGGGTGAGGTACCGGCCTGCCATTTGCAGTACCTCCGACCGCACCGTCAGTGCCTGCTCACGCTCGACGCCGGTGTCGTAGTGCTCGACGGCGCCGTGTGCCGACCGGATCAGGTGGGGCAGCAGTTCGGCGGTGCGGGGGTAGTGGTCGCGGTGGTAGGCCAGGGCCACGGCCCGCGCGGACTCCCTCAGGTGGTCGAGGTTCGGCTCGCCATCAGCGGGGCCGAGGTCGGGTTTCCCGCTGAGCGTGACCGGCGGGCTGATGGCCTGCCGCATCGGCAGGAGGTCGATCTTGTCCTCGTCGGCGTGGACGTTCTGTTGCGGCCCGGCGGGCTCGAACAGGCGTGAGGTGCGTACGCCGAGGGCACGGGCGAGTTTGTGGTAGGTCTCGATGCGGGCCGCACCCCCGGCCTCGATCTTCTTGACGACGCCGAGGCTCACGTCGGCGCGCTCGGCGAGACCTTCCTGGGTGAGGCCGCGAAAGCGGCGGAGGTCTGCCAGCCGGGCGTCGGTCGGGCCGTCATCCACGTGAGGTCCCCGTCCTGTGCTGAGCTTGCCGGTCTCTTGCCAGCGTAGGACGGGACCCTTGTTCATGTCAGGGCTATTGCACGGCCGCGATTTCGGCTGAGGTACCCGATGTCTGTGTTGGTGCGCGGCCGGTGGCGGGCAGAGAGGGCGGGGAAGGCCCTATCGGGCGACACGGGATGCGGGAGCGGGGTGTGGGGTGACCGGCGGGGAACTGCTGACCTTTGGGCACAGCACCGCAGGGCGTGACCGGTTGGCCGAGCTGCTGCACGGGGCCGGGGTGGAATCCGTGGTGGACGTGCGCATCGGCCCGGGGAGCCGCCGGGATCCCGACCTTCTCCGGGACCGCCTCGCCGAGTGGCTGCCGCAGACCGGCATCGCCTACCGCTGGGAACAGGCCCTGGGCGGCTTCCGCAAGGCACCGGCGGACTCCCCCGACGTCGTCTGGCGCAACGCCTCCTTCCGGGGGTACGCCGCCCACACGCGTGCCCCGGAGTTCGTGGCGGCCATGGACGAACTGCTGCGGGAGGCCTCCTCCGCGCGCACCGCCGTGATGTGCAGTGAGGCGGTGTGGTGGCGCTGCCACCGGCGGCTGATCGCCGACTTCGCGGCCGTCGCCAGGGGCACCCCGGTGCGCCACCTCATGCACGACGCCCGGCTGGTCCCGCACCCGCCGACCCCCGGCGTGCGGCTGCGCGCCGACGGCCTGCTCGTCTACGACGACACCGCCGCCGCCCTGCGGCCGTCCGCCCCCGTGCGCGGCAGCAAGTCACGAAAGCACGGCTGAACCTCCGTCCCCGCCCGCGCCGCGCTCCGCGCGGTCAGCCGGACTCGGGGAGCGCCACCCGGCTCCAGCGGTCGGCCGCCTCCTCGGGGGAGAGTTCGGCTTCCACCTCCACGCGCGCCTTGATCCGGGCGTGGGAGTGGCTGCCGGGCTCCCACACGTCCGGCCTCTGCGGGGCCGCGCCCAGCACGATGACGCGTTCGCCGCCGTCGGTGAGGAAGTCGCCGGGGCTGTCGGCGAGGTCCACCGCGTCGCCCTTGTGGTCCAGCAGCGTCCACACCTGGCGCACGTCCTCGTAGTCGTGCATGCCCGACCGGTCGCGGCCCGCCTCGATCGCGACGCAGCCTCGGCACGGGCGGTCGCCTTCGAGGCCGCGCCCCTCGGCGCCGAGCAGGGCGTCGGCGAGCAGGGTGTGCAGTTGGTGGTTGCTCCACACGCCGTCGAACGCCACCCGGAACCCGCGCCCGGAGCGGCGGTCCAGGACCACGGCGGCCACGGCACCGGCCATCGCGACCAGCCGCTCGACCTCCTCGAACTCGCTGACGTTGAACTTCAGCCGCCCGGCGGCGACCTCGATCTCGAACAGCAGGCGCTCGTCCGCGCGCACGGCCGCGCGGACGTCGGCGTCGGTCAGCATGGTCTTGGCGGCCAGCCCCAGGCGGCGGGCCACGCTGTGCCGCCCGCCGGGCTCGCGCACGGTGTCGACGGCCGCCGCCCAGGAGCGCAGCAGCCGGATCGCCTGGACACCGGCCGGTCCGGCGCGCAGACCGCCCTCCACGAGCGCGCCCGCCAGCACGGCGAGGTCGGCGACGTGGTCGAGGCCGGCGTCGTCCTCGGTGTCGAGCATCGGGGCGAGCCGGTCCAGCAGTGCGACGCGCTCCTCAACAGGCGTGGTCCGCGCCAACCGGAACACCCGTTGCAGTGCGGACCGGAACGGGCCGGTCTCCCCGGCTGCCAGGGCTTGGAACATGTCGGCGGAAGCGTCGGCGAACGGTGAAGTCACCGCGGAAGTATGCCAGAGGGGGTCCGTCCGAGGCGGCGGAGCCCGCGCCGCCGGAGCCCGCGCCGCCCGCGCGGGCGGGGCGGCCCGTCGTTCTCCGCCCTCACGGGGTGGCGCGCAGGGACGTGTCCAAGGCGCTCATGAGCTGCGCGACGCGGCTCTTGGCGCTGGGCGCGGGAGGGTAGCGGCGGAGGACGTCGACCAGCAACGGGGCGGCGCGGTCGCGGGCCTTCTCGATCATCATGTCGCCCACGGCGGGGTCGTCCCCCGCGCGCAACTCGGCGATGCGGGCGGCGCTCGCGGCGGCGCGCAGGATGTGGCCGACCTGGGTGGCCTTCGCGATCGGGTGGAGGTAGGCGGCCGACGCGGCGTCCCCGGCCGAGCGGGCGGCCAGGCGGGCGGCCTCGGTGCCGGCCTCCTTCGCGGCCCGGTGGGCGTCCAGTGAGGTCGTGCGTTGCAGGCTGGTCCTGTTCGCGCCGTTGACGAACTCCCATGCCGCGTCGATGGCCGCGCGCGGACGGGGATCCCCCGGCACCGCCTGCTCGAACACGGGGAGGACCTCCTGGGCGGTCTCCGCCACGAAGCGCGCCACGACCCGCAGTTCGTCCATGGTCAGGGTGAAGTCACCGGACACAGTCGTCATGGGGCGATCCTGCCACCGGTCGGCCGCCGGGGTGGTGGTGATGGGGGCAAGCCGGGGCCGGCCGGGCTACCAGTGGCCGGGGCGCTCCAGGCCGGCCGGGAGGTGGGTCGCCGCGTCGCCCTTGGCGGCGTTGACCTGGGGCTGGGTGAGGAACAGGGCACCGGTGAAGTCGGCTCCCGCCACCTTGGCGTCGCGCAGGTCGGCGCCGATGAGGTCGGCCCGGCGCAGGTCGGCGCCGCGCAGGTCGGCGGCGATGAGCAGGGCGCCGCGCAGGTCCACCCCACGCAGGTCGGCGCCCTTGAGGTTGGCGCCCAGCAGGTCGGCGCCGCGCCGGTCGCGCCGCTTGCCGCGAACCGGGGCGTCGGCGCGGGCCAGCTCGCTGGCGCGCAGCAGCAGCGGGTTCACCTGGGCGCGCTCCGCGGCGAGGTCCACGCGCGCCAGCTCCTCGGGTGTGCCGCCCGCCAGGCCGTCGATGCGCGCCAGTTCCGCGCGTACCTGCGGGTGCAGGGACTCGGCCTCCGGCAGGGACAGCGCCTCGGTGAGGTACCACAGCAGCTCGTGCAGCCGCTGCACGACCGGGAACGCGGCGAACATGGGCTGCGCCGAGCCGGGGTCCGCCCGCCAGGACCGCCCGCCGAACGTCTCCTGGGAGACCCGCTGACCGGCGCCGAAGCAGTCGAAGACCGTGCAGCCGGAGTACCCGCGCTCGCGCAGCCGCGCGTGGATGCCGCAGCGGAAGTCAGCCTGGAGGTTGCCGCACGGCTGACCCGCGGGTTTGTCGGCCGCGAAGTCGGCGGAGGCGGCGAAGGGCAGGGCCGTGCAGCACAGGCCGAAGCAGTTCGCGCAGTCCCCGCGCAGCGCCGGGCCACCGCCGTCCAGCGGGACGACGGGCAGGGATCGGAACGAGGACGACACGGCGCGGATGCTCCCGGGCGGGTGAAAGGGATGAAGGGGCTGGTGGCGGCCGCGGACACCGGCGGCCCCTCCGAGTCTAGGCGCGGGTGCCGAGCGCTCGGCGCTAGCCGCGGGCTATCCGCCGAGGGCCGAGGCCATGCGGTCGAGGTCGGTGAGCAGGGCGGCCAGGCGCTCTGGGGGAACGGCGGCGATCATCCGGCTCTCCACGGCGTAGACGGCGCGTCGGGCGCCGTCGAGGCGGTCGCGTCCCTCCGGGGTGAGGTGGGCGGGCAGGGCGCGGCCGTGGTCGGAGGTCGTCGGCCGGGTGATGAGCCCGGCGTCCTGGAGCCCGCGCAGGACGACGTTCATGGACTGCCGGGTGACGAAGGCGGCGCGGGCGAGTTCGGCGTTGGACAGCCCGGGGCGCTCGTCCAGGAGTTCCAGGCAGGCGTACTGCGGCACGGTCAGGCCGTGCTCGCGCAGCTCCCGGTCCATGGCGCCGCGCAGCGCGGCGGCGGACCGCTTGAGGCGGTAGCCGACGTGCTCGGTGACGTCCTGGGCGGGGTGGGGAGGTTCGACGGGCGCGCGATCTTCCATGTCAGGATTTTGACATAGAGGAGGAGATGTGCGTACCGTCAGAGATGTCAAAGTCCTGACATGAGAAACGGGGAGACCCATGACCCACAGCACCGGTATCAGCGACACCACCGGCACCGACACCGGAGCCACCGCCGTCGCAGCCACGTCCGCCGCCGTCGCCGGTCCCGACTTCATCGCCCTCCAGGTGCGCGACGTCGCCGCGGCCGCCGCCTTCTACGAGGAGCACCTGGGCCTGCGCCGGGCGCCCGCCTCCCCGCCCGGCGCCGTGGTGTTCGCCACCGAGCCCGTCCCGTTCGCCGTGCGCGAGCCCCTGCCCGGCGTGGACCTCGACGGGGTCGAGCGCCCCGGCCTCGGGGTGGCCCTGTGGCTGCGCGCCACCGACGCCCAGCAGGTGCACGACCGCCTCGCCGCCGCCGGGGTCCCCGTCCTCGCCCCGCCCCGGGACACCCCCTTCGGCCGCGCCTTCACCTTCGCCGATCCCGAGGGTTACGCGATCACCGTCCACGACGCCTGACCCCGTCCCCGCCCCCGGCCACCGTCGCCCGGCGGGACGGCGGGACCGGGGGACGCGGCCGTCACCCCAGATTCCCCAGCGCCCGCGCGGCGATGCCGAGCAGCACGTCCTCATCGCCCCGGTAGTCCGGATCGCCCTCGGTGCCATCGGAGAACTCGTAGCCCGAGACCGCGACGTTCATGTTGTCCTGACGGACGAACACCATGACCGTGGGCGACGGCCTCCTGGCATCGAGGTTCAGGTCCGCGTAGACGAGCAGCGACTGCTCCCCCAGACCCGGTACGTGGCGCATCTCCTCCACCGTGACGTGGCTGCCCTCGGCGGTGAACTGCGCGGTGTCCTGGCGGTACCGGCGCATCGCCGCCGCCTCCGCATCCCACGCGTCGCCGCTGTCCGCGACCCCGGGCCGGTAGGTGATGTCCAGCCCGCCCCGGGTGCCGTCGGCGAAGACCGCGAACCAGGCGCACGACGCCGAGGTGTCGACGCTGATGGAGGTGGCGGGCAGCACGGCGGAGAGGCGGCGCAACTGGTCCACGGTGGCGCCCGCGCAGGGGTCGTCGGGCAGGGCGTACTGGCGCGGCCGCCGCTGCCCCTCCTCCTGCGCCGCCGCACCCTCCGGGGTGCCCGCCGAGGGCAGCAGCGGTCCGGTCACCTCGATGCCCACCAGGGTGGCGGCCACGGTGACGACCGCCAGGCCCAGGGCAAGGCCCACCAGCGGCGGCCGGGCGCGGGCGGTACCGCGCGCCGGGGCCGGCCGCCCGGGGGCGGCGGGCGCGGGGGAGGGGGATGACGCGGGGTCCTGGCGCATGCTCGGTTCCGTTCTCGTCGCGGAGGGGGAGCGGGGGCGGGGCGGCGACGCGCTACCGGCCCATGTCCTCGGCCATGGCGACCAGCAGCGCGTCAACGCCGTCGGACGCGGGAACGGCCTCGTCGCCCGTGACGGAGTACTCGATCGCCGTGAGCCGCTCCCCGTCCAGCACCAGAAGGCTGGTGGTCCCGGTGTGCTCCCCGGTGCCGCCGGTGGAGTTGACGTGGACGAGTACGCCGCGATCCCCCATGTCCAGCCGGTCCTCGCGGACGACCTCGATCTCCGTTGCCCCGGCGAGCGGGTCGGGAGTGCTGAGGTTCTCGCGCTGGACGCTGAACAGTTCGCCGGGCGTGGTCGGGTACTCGTCGTCGGGGTTGTGTTCGGAGGCGAGCGCCGCCGCCTCCTCCGACAGCGGGAGGTAGATCCGGACCAGCAGGTCCCCGGCGGGAAGGCCCTCGGGGCCGACCACCCAGACGCACCCGCTGGTCTCGGCGTTCAGGTGGCGAATCGCCTCCTTCGCGTCCAGTTCCGCCAGCCGGGCGGGCTCCACCAGCGAGCAGGGTTCCTCGGGCAGGCCCGGCGGCAGATCCTGCGCGGCGCGGCGCTCCACCGGCGCGCTCGCGCGCTCCTGCCCCAGGCCCGGCAGCGCGAGTGCGACGACCGCGTGCGTCAGGACGATCGAGCCCACGACGGAGACGAGCGAGACGGCAATCGCGCTGCGGTAACCGGGCCGCGCGCCGGGGGTCCCGGTCGGGGGAGCGGCGGACGGCGGCGCGGAGGGTGGCGGCGCGGATGGCAGTGTGTCGGTCGGGGGCGTGTCGGCCGGGGGCGTGTCGGTCGGCGGCGGCCGCTCACCGGAGGCTGGGCACGGCTCGGACGCGGGGCGGGGCAGGGTCATGGCCGCCTTCGGGGGGATGCGGACTGGGCCGCCTGAATCCTCTCAGCACCCCCCGCCCACCGGTACGCCGAGCGCTGGCCGAATCCGGCCGGGCCGGAAAGCGCGTCGGCACCGGGACGGCTACCGGCCGTCCGGGGTGTCCGGGGTGTCCGGGGTGCCCGCGCTGACCAGGCCGGACTCGTAGGCCAGCACGACCAGTTGGGCGCGGTCGCGGCAGCCGGTCTTGGTCATCGCGCGGCTGACGTGAGTCTTGGCCGTGGCGGGGCTGATGATCATTCTGGCGGCGATCTCGTCGTTGGACAGGCCGCGGGCGACCAGGGCCGTCACCTCGCGCTCCCGGTTGGTCAAGGCGTTCAGCGCCCCCGCCGAGGGGCCGACCGCCGGGCGCGAGACGTACTCCTGGATGAGCCTGCGGGTGATCGACGGCGACAGCAGCGCGTCGCCGCGCGCGGCAACCCGCACGCCCTGGAGGAGGTCGGCCGGGTCGATGTCCTTGACCAGGAACCCGGCGGCGCCGGCGCGCAGGGCGTTGTACACGTACTCGTCGAAGCCGTAGTTGGTCAGCATCAGCACGTGGGTGCCGTCGAGCCGGGGGTCGGCGGCGATCCGGCGGGTGGCCTCGATGCCGTCCACGACGGGCATCTGCACGTCGGCCAGCACCACGTCGGGCAGGTGCTCGCGGGCCAGCGCCACCCCCTCGGCGCCGTCGGCGGCCTCGCCGACCACCGTCAGGTCGTCCTCGGCCTCCAGCAGCGCCCGGAACCCGGCCCGGATGAGCGGCTGGTCGTCCATCAGCAGGACCCGGATCACCGCGACCCCCTTCCGCCGCGCCCGTGGCCGCCAGGCTGCGGGGTCACCGGGGCGCCTCCTCGGTCGCGGGAGAGCCCGGTGCGGTCGGTCCCGCCGGTGCCGCCGACGCCTCCCCGCCCGTCCGCTCCGGCGCCGGAAGCTCGGCGGCGACCCGGAAGCCGCCCTTTGCCCGGGGCTCGGCGCGCACGGTGCCGCCCAGCGCCGCCACGCGCTCGCGGATGCCCAGCAGCCCGGTGCCGGGCACCGGCGGCGCGGCGGGGTCCGCGCCGCCGTCGTCCTCCACGCGGACGGTCAGCACCCCCGGCCCGTAGCCGATACGCACCACCGCGCTCGCGCCCTCGCCCGCGTGGCGGGCGGCGTTGGTCACGGCCTCCTGCACGATCCGGTACGCGGCCCGCTCGACCTCCTCGGGCAGTGCGCGGCGCTCCCCCTCGATCTCCACCGACACCGGCAGCCCGGCACGCCGCGTGCTCTCGGCCAGCGCCGCCAGGTCCGCCAGCCCGCGCGCCGACGCCGGGCCGACCGGAGCCTCGTCCCCCGGCCGGCGCAGCACCTCCAGGGTGGCGCGCAGTTCGCGGGTGGCCTCGCCGCTGGCCTCCTGGATCGCCAGCAGCGCCTCGGGCACCTCCTCGCCGCGCTTGCGCGCCAGGTGCACGGCCACCCCCGCCTGCACCTTGATGATCGAGATGGCGTGCGTGAGGGAGTCGTGCAGCTCCCGCGCGATGCGCAGCCGCTCCTCACCGGCCCTGCGCAGGGCCGCCTCCTCGCGGGTACGCCGCGCCTCGGCGGCGGCGCGCTCGGCCTCGGCGAGGTAGGCCGCGTACTGCCGGAACACCTCGCCCAGCACGCCCGCCGCCGCGAACCAGCCCACCGCAAGCACCTGCTCCTGGAGTTCGGCGGAGTCGGCCCCGCCCTGCGCCAGCGTGGCGCCCACCGCCACGGCCAGGAACACCCCCACCGTCCACGCCGTGAACGAGCGGTGCCCGGCGCGCACGGCGGTGAACACCATTACCAGCGCGGGAAGCACGGTCAGCGGCCCCAGCGTGCCCAGCAGCGCGCCGACGGCCGCCACCCACACCAGCACGGCCACCAGCACCGCGCGCGGCGCGCGCGTCCGCACCGCCAGCAGCGCGGGACCCGCCAGCAGCAGGGGGTAGGCGGGCGCGGCCAGCCCGCCGGCGGGGGCCGCCGCCAGGAGCGCGTTGAGCACGACGAGCACGGCCGTGCCCGCCGCGATCACGGCATCGCGCACCGGGCCGCGCGGCGGCCAGACGTCGAACCTCGTACCGGCGCTCATAGCGGCACCCTAGCCCGGGGGTGCGCGCCGTACCTCCTCCCTGAGGAGGCACTCGCGGCTACTCCCCTGGTGGTAGCCGGGCGTCCGCTGCGCCCGGGCGGGTAGCGCCCGGAGCCGCCACCGGGGCGACGACGCGCGGCCCGCCCCCGCGCCAGGATCGGCCCCGACCACCGTGCGGCCGAAGCCGCGCGGGCACCGACGCGAAGGGCGGGGCCGCAGCCGATGACGACGAACGCCGACAGCCACAACCTCCACGACATCCCAAACGTGCACAACGTCCACCAGTTCGAGGCGTGGAACGGCTACGAGGGGCGGCACTGGGCCGACAACCGGGAGCGCTACGACGCCATGGTCGGCGGGCTGAACCGGCCGCTGTTCCGCGCCGCCGCCATCGCCCCCGGCGACCGGGTGCTCGACGTCGGCTGCGGCACCGGCTGGACCACGCGCCGCGCAGCCCTGGCCGCGCCGCGGGGCAGTGCGCTGGGCGTGGACCTGTCGGGGCCGATGCTGGAGCGCGCCCGGGCCGTGGCCGCCGAGAAGGGGATCGCCAACGCCGCCTTCGAGCAGGGCGACGCCCAGGTGCACCCCTTCACCCCTGAGGGCTTCGACACCGCCATCAGCCGGGGCGGCATGTGGTACTTCTCCGACCCCCTCGCCGCCTGCGCCAACATCGCGGCGGCCCTGCGCCCGGGCGGGCGGCTGGCGTTCGTGACCCCCGACGCCGAGGCGGCCGACCCCGGCGGCGACTTTCCGGATGTGTTCGGCCTGATGGGGGAGTACCTGCCCGAGCGGCCCACGTTCAGCGTCGAGGACGGGCGGAGCGGCGCCGCCGCCATGTCGCGCGCCGCCGACGTGCGCCGGGTGCTGGGCGGCGCGGGCTTCGCGTCGGTGGAGGTCGAGCCGCTGCGCTACACGACGCTGCTGGGCCGCACCGCCGAGGACGCGACCGACTTCCTCTTCGCCTTCGGCCCGGTACGCCACTGGTTCGGCGACACCGACCCGGAAGCGGAGGAGCGCGCCCGCGCGGCCGTGCGCGCCGCGCTGGAGCCCTGCGCGGGGCCGGGCGGCGTGCGCCAGCCCGGCGCGATGCTGCTGGTCACGGCATTGAGAGTGTGAGGTGGGGATGGGCGAGGGCGAACGGGGGAGGCGGTGCGGGCGGCGGGGGTGGATGGGGGGTGGATGATCATCGATCCGCGCCCCAGCGGTTGACGCGGGCGACGAGGCGGCGGGGGCGGCGGGTGATCGGCGCGGGAGGACAAGTCGGGCGCCAGGTGCCTGGAATCTCACGCGGCGAGACGAGAACGGCCTCTTTCACCACGAGATGAGTCTCGGAACGCCGTTCTGAGCGGTGGAGCACTTTCATGGTCCAGGGAAACGGGCATTGCGGACCAACGGGTGCGGCAAGCGCCTTGGGTGTCTCGGTGCCCGTCGCCACCCCGTTCACCCGCCCCGCTGGACGACGACCGCGCGCGGAAAAACCGGTGGAGTCCGGGCGGGGACGGCCGTTAGCGTGGGTGGGTGATCCCGGGTGCCGCGTCCGGGGCGGGTGCGCGTACTGCGCTACGGAAGCACGGAAAGAGGCAGTCGATTTATGACCCGGAACGAGCCGAGCGCTCCTCTTCGCACCATCGGCCGCCGTACCCGTCGCACCCTCCGCAGCCGCTGATCCCGGTCGCGTCCTGACCGGTCCGGCCGCCTCCCGGTGTGCCGGTCCGGGTCCTCCGCGACCGCTGCCGCCGCTGCGTGCCCGCGCCGCGCCGCTCGTCCACAGCCTGGGGGCAACCCCGGCCCGCCGAGCCGCCGCCGGCCGCGCGAAGAGGAAGCCCTCGGCCGCTCCTGCCGTTCACCGTTCGATCCTTCGGCAAGGAGTTCCCCGGGTGTCCACCCACAACACCGGTTCCGCACGCACGACCGACACCACCACCACCTCCACCGCCCCGACCAACCCCGCCGCGTCCGGCTCGGCCGCGTCCAGTCCGCACCTGCGCACCGAGACCTTCACGTGCGTGCGCTGCGGTCTGACCGTCGGCGTCCTCGACCCCTCCGGCGGGCGGCGCGACCACTGCCCGAGCTGCCTGCACTCGCGGCACCTGCGCGACCACGTCACCGGCGGTCCCGCCGACTGCGGCGCGCGCATGACGCCCATCGCCATCGCGGTGCCGCGCGGCGGCGGCTGGACGCTGGTCCACCGCTGCACGGCCTGCGCCACGCTGTCCACCGGCCAGGTCGCGCCCGACGACAACCAGTTGGTGCTGGTGCGCCTGGCGGTACGGCCGATCGCGCAGCCGCCCTTCCCGCTCGAAGCCTTCGGCGACCTGTGAGAGGGGAGGAGACCGCCGTGCCGCGAAAGCGCAACCCGCGCGGGCCGCGCCCCCAGCGGCGCAAACCCGCCTACCGCACCTCCACCGGCGCCGACGGCGCCCCGCACGCCGCCAGTGGTGCGTTCCGGTGCCTGGGCTGCGGGCTCGACGTCCCGCTCGCCGCCCCCGGCACCGCCCACCGCAACCACTGCCCGCACTGCCTGACCAGTCGGCACGTGGACCTGCGGATCCCCGGTGACCGCCGCTCGGCGTGCAAGGGCCGCATGGAGGCGCTCAGCCTCACCGCGCGCCCCGACGGCGAGTGGCTGGTCATCCACCAGTGCCGGACCTGCGGCGCGCTCAGCGCCAACCGCGCGGCGGGCGACGACAACGCCCTGGCGCTGCTGCGGATGGCGCTGCGCCCGCTGGCCGACCCCCGGGTGCCGGTGCGGGCGATGATCGACCACTGATCCCGCCCGCCCCACCGGCCGGGGGGCGGCGGCGTCCCGCCTCCTACCGTTCCCCGGCCGCCTCCGGCGGCGCGTCCTCGCGCGACAGCGGCAGCGTGACGGTCACCGTCAGCCCGCCGCCCTCGCGGGGCCGCGCCGCCACCTCGCCCCCGTGCGCCCGCGCCACCGACCGCACGATCGACAGCCCCAGGCCCGCGCCCTTGGCGGTGACCAGGCGGTCGGTGCCCAGGCGGCGGAACGGCTCGAACAGCACCGGGATCTCGTAGGGCGGCACGAGCGGACCGGTGTTGGCGACCTCCAGTTCCACCAGGCCGTCGGCGCCCACCCGCGTGGCCACCCGGACCCAGCCGCGCGCGCTGCCGCCCGTGCCGCCGCCTCTGCCCGAACCGCCCGCCGCGTCGGCGCCGCCCGCGCCCGCCGCACCGCCCCCGGCCGCGTCGGGTTCCACGTTGTGCCGGATCCCGTTCTCCACAAGGTTGTGGACGAGCCGCTCCAGCAGCAGCGCGTTGCCCAGCGTCGGCGCCTCGCCCACCCCGGAGTCCTCCACCGCGATGCCCGCCCGCCGCGCCTCCGGTGCCGTCTGGGCGATGACGTGGCCCACCACGTCGGCCAGGTCCACGGGGTGGCGCTCGCCGACCTCGTTCTCCGAACTCGCCAGCAGCAGCAGGCCGCTGATCAGCCGCTCGTGCCGCGAGTTGATCTCCAGCAGGTCCTCGCCCAGCCGCTTGACGTCGGGCGACGCCGACTTGCGGTGCATCGCCATCTCGACCAGCGCCCGCCCCAGCGTCAGCGGGGTGCGCAGCTCGTGGGAGGCGTTGGCGACGAACCGGCGCTGCCCGTCGAAGGACCGGTCCAGCCGCTCCACCATCGTGTCGAAGTTGTCGGCGAGGTCCTTCACCTCGTCCACCGGCCCGCGCAGCGCGATGCGCTCGTGCAGTCCCCGGTCGGCGGCGGGCGCGGCGGCGATGCGGCGGGCGGTGTCGGTGACCGTGCGCAGCGGCGCGAGCATCCGCCCCGCCACCAGCCAGCCCAGCCCGGTCGCGGCGGTGCACACGATCAGCAGCGCCACCGACCCCTGCACCAGCAGGGAGGTCACGGCGGCGTCGTTGATGCGGTCCTGCTGCCCGATCAGCCAGTCCCGGGCGTCAGGCCCGGTCAGCCGCGTGCCGTCGGGGGCGATGATGTAGAGCCGCTGCTCGCGTTCAAGGGAGTGGGACTCGGTCCCCGGCCCTGAACCGGCCCCTGCCCCGTCCTCGGATCCGGACTCGCCGTCCGGCTCGCCCACCGGACCCGGACCCTCCACCGCCCCGGGCGGCAGCGGCATCTCGTCGGAGATCCCCGTGCTGTAGGTGCGCGGCAGCGCCCGGTTGAGCTGCTGGGTGAACAGCGCGTAGGTGGCCGCCAGCAGCACCAGCCCCGCCAGCAGGAAGACACCGGTGTAGACGAAGGTCAGCCGGGCGCGCAGGGAGACGCGGCGCGGGCCGCGGGCGGCGCGCCTCATGGGATCCGGTACCCCACGCCCGTGACGGTCTCGATGACCGGTGGGTCCCCGAGCTTGCGCCGCAGCTTCATCACCGCCAGCCGCACCGCCCCGGTGAACGGGTCGGCGTGCTCGTCCCACACCTTCTCCAGCAGCCGCTCCGCCGACACCGCCGCGCCCTCGGCGCGCAGCAGCTCCGCCAGCACGCCGAACTCCTTCTTGGCCAGGGGCACGTAGCGGCCGTCGCGGAACACCTCGCGCCGGGCCGGGTCCAGGCTGATCCCGGCGCGGCGCAGCACCGGCGGGACGAGCGGGCGCGAGCGCCGCCCCAGCGCCTGCACGCGCGCGGCCAGCTCGGGGAACGCGAACGGCTTGGTGAGGTAGTCGTCGGCGCCCAGGGACAGCCCGTCCACCCGGTCGGCGACGTCGGCCGCGGCGGTCAGCATCAGCACCCGCGCGTCGGACCCGGAGGCCACCAGCCTGTGGCAGACCGCGTCGCCGTGCACGCCCGGAAGGTCGCGGTCCAGCAGCACCACGTCGTAGTCGTTGACGTCCACCCGCTCCAGCGCCTGCGCGCCGTCGTAGGCGACGTCGACCGCGTGCGCGTCCTCGCGCAGCCACTCCGCCACCGCGTCGGCCAGCAGCGGCTCGTCCTCGACCACCAGCACCCGCATCGACCGAGCCCCTTCCGCCCGTGGGCCGCGGCGACCGGCGCGCGGACCCGACCGCGCCCATCATCGCCGATCGCGGTGTTTCCTGGCGATAAGTCGCCCCTGGTCAGGGCTTTGGCGGCGGAAACGCGGAGGAAACGGCCCGCCGCGTTGGATCGCGTCTCGACGGCCGGGGAGCCGCCCCGGCCGGTACCTCCCACGAAGACGAGGAGACAGCGATGCGATCGACGCTATCGAGGCGATCGACGCGGACGCCGCTGATCCGCACCGCGCTGGCGGCGGTGCCGCTGGCGCTCGCGCTCGGCCTGTCCGGGTGCGGGTCCGACGGGGGCGCGGCCGACGCCGCCGCCTCGCCCAGCATGGACCCCGACGAGATGGCCGTCGCGTTCGCCGAGTGCATGCGCGAGCACGGGGTGCCCATGGAGGACCCCGAGCCCGGCGAGGGCGTGCGGATCCAGATGGGTCCCGACAGCGGCGTCGACCAGGAGACCATGGACGCCGCCATGCGCGAGTGCGAGGAGTACCGCATGGGCGGCGACGCCATGGGCGGCCCCGACCCGGAGATGCAGGAGGCCGCGCAGGCGTTCGCCGAGTGCATGCGCGAGGAGGGCGTGGAGGACTATCCCGACCCCGATCCTGACATGCCGGGCATCAAGATCACGCCCGAGCTGAAGGCCGACCCCGAGCTCGAAGCGGCCATGGAGACGTGCCGCGAGCACCTGCCCAACGGCGGCCCCGGCGGGGGAGGCCAGTGATGGGCGAGCCGCTGGTCGAGGGACGGGACGGCGCCAACGACCCCGGCGCCCGGCCGGGGCGGCACGAGGCGCGCGCGGACCCGGCGGACCGGGCGGACCGGGACGCGCCGGCGGGCGGCCCCGCCGGGGGCGAGCCGGACGCGAGGGGCGGACGGGGTGCGCGGGACGCACCCGGCGCGGCCGGTGCCGGCACCGGCGCGGAGGCGGCCGCACCGGTGGTCGGCACCGGCCCCGGTGACGCCCCCGCCACGGGCGGCGGCGCCGACACCGCCCCTGGTCCCGGCTCCGACTCCGCCTCCGACTCCACCCCCGACACCGCCTCCGGCGCCGACTCCGGCGGCGCGCCCCCGCCGGGCGGGCGGCGCCCCCGGCGCCGCTGGGACCGGCGCCGCGCCGTCGCGGTCGCCGCGGGCGCGGTGCTGCTGGCAGCCGCCGGCGGCGCGCTCTCCTACGGCCTGGGCGGGGGCACCCCCGAGAGCGAGGCGTCCAGCGGGCTGCCCCCCGCCACCACCGAGGTCGCCCGCGAGACCATCAGCGACGTCGAGACCACCTCGGGCGAACTCGGGTTCGGCCCGGCCTCCACCGCCTCCTCCGGCGCCGGCGGCACGCTGACCCACGTGCCCGGCACCGGCGACGAGGTGGGGCGCGGCGAGACCCTGTTCGAGGTCGACACCGTCCCGGTCACCGTCATGTACGGCGACGAGCCCGCCTACCGGGCGATGTCGGTGGGCGCCGAGGGCGCGGACGTCGAGCAGTTGGAGAAGAACCTCGGCAAGCTGGGCTACGACGGGTTCACCGTCGACTCCTCCTTCACCGAGGGCACGGCCGCCGCCGTCATGGAGTGGCAGGACGACCGCGGCCTGGAGGTCACGGGCACCGTGGAGCCGGGCAGCGTGCTGTTCGCCCCCGGCGCCGTGCGCGTCGACAGCCTCGCCGCCGAGGAGGGCGACAAGGTGCAGCCCGGCGCGCCCGTGCTCGACTACACCGGCACCGAGAAGCTGGTCACCACCGAACTGGAGCCCGCCGACCAGCGGCTGATCGAGGACGGCGGCGAGGTCGAGGTCACCCTGCCCGACGGGCAGACCGTCGCGGGCGAGGTCGAGGAGGCCACCACCGTCATCGAGCCCGCCACCGAGCAGCAGGAGGCCCAAACCCTCATCGAGGTGGTCGTCGCGCTGGAGGGCGAGGACGCCCAGGAGGCCGCGGCCGACTACCCGCTGGCCGCCGTGGACGTGGAGTTCGTCTCCGAGACCCGCGAGGACGTGCTCACCGTGCCCATCGCCGCCCTGATGGCGCTCAGCGAGGGCGGGTTCGGCCTGGAGGTCGTGGACGGCTCGACCACCTCCTACGTGCCGGTGGAGACCGGCCTGTTCGCCGACGGCAAGGTCGAGGTCTCCGGCGAGGGCATCACCGAGGGCACCGTCGTGGGGATGCCGCGATGATCTCCCTCACCGACGTCACCAAGGTCTACCCCGGCGGGGTGGCGGCGCTGGACGGCGTCTCGGTCGAGATCGCGCGCGGCGAGCTGCTCGCCATCGTCGGCCCCTCCGGATCGGGCAAGTCCACCATGCTCAACATGCTGGGCACCCTGGACCGGCCCTCCACCGGGCGGGTGGTGGTGGACGGCCACCCCGTGGACCGCCTCTCCGACGCCGAGCTGTCGGCGCTGCGGGCCACCCGCATCGGGTTCGTCTTCCAGCAGTTCCACCTGGCGGCGGGCACCCCGGCGATCGACAACGTCGCCGACGGCCTGCTGTACACGGGGCTGCGGCCGGCCGAGCGGCGCCGCCGCGCCGCCGCCGCGCTGGAGCGCGTCGGGCTGGGCCACCGCACCGACCACCGGCCGCACGAGCTGTCAGGCGGGGAGCGCCAGCGCGTGGCCATCGCCCGCGCCGTGGCCGGCGAGCCGCCGCTGCTGCTGGCCGACGAGCCCACGGGCGCGCTGGACTCCGCCTCGGGGGCCGGGGTCATGGGGCTGCTGCGGGACCTGCACGCCGCCGGGACCACGGTCGTGATCATCACCCACGACGTGGAGATCGCCGCGTCGCTGCCCCGGCGGGTGCGCATGCGCGACGGCCGCGTGGTCGAGGACGTCGCCGACGCCGACGCCGAAGCCGGTGCGGGGCGGCCCGGGGCGGTGGTGGGCTGATGGCCACCGGCACACCCCTGCGCCCGGCCCGGCTGCGCGCCGGCGACGTCGTCAAGGTCGGCGCGGTGGGTCTGCGCACCCGCCCGCTGCGGGCGTTCCTGTCGGCGCTGGGCATCGCGATCGGCATCGCGGCGATGGTGGGCGTGGTGGGCATCTCCGCCTCCTCCAGCGCCGAGCTGAACCGCATGCTCGACGCGCTGGGCACCAACATGCTCACCGTCAAGCCGGGCTCCACCATGTTCGGCGAGGACGCCGAGCTGCCGCTGACCGCGGAGCCGATGGTGGACCGCATCGAGCAGGTCACCGACTCCTCGGCGATCGGCACCGTGGACGACGCCAACGTCTACCGGACCGACCTGATCCCCGAGGGCGAGACCAACGGCCTGAACGTCTACGCGGCCCGCCCCGACCTGCGCGGCACGGTCGGCGCGGAGCTGGCCAGCGGCACGTGGCTCAACGAGGGCACCAGCCGCTACCCGGCGACGGTGCTGGGCGCCACGGCGGCCGAGCGGCTGGGGATCGGGCGGGCGAGCCCGCAGACCCAGGTCCTCATCGGTGACACCTGGTTCACCGTGGTGGGGATCCTGGAGCCGGCGCCGCTGGCGCCGGAGCTGGACACCGCCGCCCTGGTGGGCTGGGCGGCGGCCGAGGAGGAGCTGGGCTTCGACGGCCACGCCACCAGCATCTACACCCGCTCGGCCAACGAGGACGTCACGGAGGTCCGCGAACTGCTGCGGCCCACCGCCAACCCCGAGGCGCCCGACGAGGTCGACGTCACCCTGCCCTCCGAGGCGCTGGCCGCCCAGCAGGCCGCCGACGAGACGTTCACCGGGCTGCTGCTGGGCCTGGGCGCGGTGGCGCTGCTGGTGGGCGGGGTCGGGGTGGCCAACACGATGGTCATCTCGGTGCTGGAGCGCCGCTCGGAGATCGGCCTGCGCCGGTCGCTGGGCGCCACGCGCGGCCAGATCCGCACGCAGTTCCTGGCGGAGTCGCTGCTGCTGTCGGCCATGGGCGGGATCGGCGGCGCGGTGCTGGGCTCGGCGGTCACCGCCGGGTACGCCCTCTACCAGGAGTGGCCGGTGGTCGTGCCGCCCTGGGCGCTGCTGGGCGGCGTGGCCGCCACCCTGCTGATCGGCGGCCTGGCCGGCCTGTACCCGGCGATCCGCGCCTCGCGCCTGTCCCCCACCGAGGCCCTGGCCGCCCCGTAGGCGGCCCCCCGGACACCGGGGCCCTCCTCGGCGCGTGGGAGGCCCCCGGTCGGGCGCCGCACCCGGCGGCGCCCAGCGGTGGGCGGAGCGGTCCAACGACCGCCCCGCCCACCGCCCGCGCGTCGCGGCCCAGGTGTGGCCGCAACACCTGCGGCACCGGCCTTTCCGGTCCAAGCGCCGCTACCACCGCAAACGTAAGCAACATTTACCAAACTCGGCGAAAGCTGTACTGTTCCGCGCGGCAAAGCGACACGCGGGCGCCGCGAGCGCCCGCTGGACCCGCGTTCCCGGCATTCGCCGACGGCGCCCTGCGGACGGCGGCGGCCGCGCCTGTGTATGCGAAATGCATACGTTGACCGCGCGTCCGCCCCGGATCGCGCCCGCCGCCGCGCGGAGCGGCACCCCTGAGCCGTACCGGTGCCCGGTCGGCGCGAGCCCGGCATCACATGGATCGGAGCTGCCAGTGTCAACGGTCAACGACGTGCGGTCGCCCAACCACGGTCCGGGAGACGAGAACGCACACCCCGCCGGCGGCGCCCCCACGCGGCAGCGGCGCGGTGTGCGCGCCCTGGGTGGCGCCGTGCTGGCGGCGCTCGCGCTGGGGGCGCTGGCGGGCGCGGGCTCCGCCCACGCCGACGAGCCCGAGCCGTCCGCCGGCCCCACTCCCATGATCATCGGGGGCACGCCCGCCGACCAGCCCTACCCCTTCGCGGCGTCCCTCCAGTACGAGCGCAACGGCGTGCCCGACTCCCACCGCTGCACGGGCGCCCTGGTGGAGGAGGAGTGGGTGGTCACCGCCGCCCACTGCGTCACCGCCCTGAGCGACAGCGGCGAGCCCTTCGAGGTGCTGGACCCCGGCATGTTCCACCTGCGGCTGGGCTCCAACGACCGCACTGAGGGCGGCCACGTGGTCGCGGTCGCCGACATCGCGGTGCACCCCGACTACCGTTATCTGGCCGACGAGGGCTCGGGCTCCGACATCGCCCTGCTGCGCCTGGCAGAGGAGGCACCCGTCGAGCCCATCCGCCTGGACCGCCGCATGCCCCGGCCCGGCACCGAGGTCCGCCAGATCGGTTGGGGCTACACCAGTACCGACGCGAGCGACCCCAGCCAGCTCCCCGAGTCGCTGCGGCAACTGGACACCGTGACCCTGCCCGGCTCGGCGCGGGAGTGCCGCGTGGACGAGGAGGGCGACGCCGCTTGGGGCATCCGCCCCGGCGACATCTGCACCGACAACCCCGACGGCGTGCGCGGCCCCTGCGGCGGCGACTCCGGCTCGCCCCTGTTGACGCGGGTGCGGGGGGAGTGGCGCGTCGCGGGCGTGGACTCCCGCGGAGTCGGCAGTGTCTGCGGCACCACCCCCGACATCTACACCAGCGTCGCCGCCCACGACGCCTGGATGGACCGGGTCATGGGCTGACCCCCTTTACCCGCAGGCGGCCCCCGGTGCCCCACCGGGGGCCGCCGTTCGCCGCCGTGCCCAGGCGGCTCGACCGGACCGCGCCACCGCATCCACCGTCCGCACCCGCGCCGCCTCTCCGCGTCCCGGCCGCGCCGGGGGCTGATCAGCGGTCGTCGCGAGCGGGCGGCTCCTCGGGGCGGGGGGACACCACGTCGGCGTCGATCTCGGTGCCGGCGATGGCCGCGCGCAGGCGGTTGAGGCGCTGGCGGGCGGCGACCGAGCCGGAGCGGTCGCGGGAGGCCAGGTCCATGGTGAGGGCGTGGGCCACCAGCCACGGGGCGAAGTTCTCGTCGGCCGCGCCCGCCGTGGACGGCGGGGTGGCCAGCACCGTGTGCGCGCGCCCGCGCAGCGCGGGGCCCAGCGCCTCGGTGATCACCACCACCGGGGCGCCCGCCTCCGCGCAGTGGTCCAGCAGCGCCTCGATCTCCCGGAACAGCCGTAGCGGCGCGACCACGACCACCACGTCCCCCGCGCCGATGTCCAGCAGGTCGTCGGCCAGGCGGAAGCCTGAGGCCTCCACCGCGCGGCTGCGCCGCCCCAGGCGGCCGACCTCGATCGCCAGGTAGCGGGCGGTCGCCGACGCCGGGCCGATCCCGTAGGCCACCACCCGCTCGGCGCCGGCCATCGCCTCCACCGCCGCCGCGAACGCCGCCGCGTCCAACACGTCGGGCAGCCGCCGCAGCAGGTCGGCGCTGTCGGCGATCACGCGCTCCAGCACCGGCGCGCCGCCCAGGCCCTCCAGCCGCTGGTCGAGCACCAGAGCGGGGTCGCGGCGCGCCGTCAGCATGTCCAGCACCGCCCGCTTCAGCTCGCGCAGGCCGCTGTAGCCCAGGGAGCGGGCCGTGCGCACCACCGTGGCGTCGCTGGTGCCGGTCAGCGCCGCGAGCCGGGCCGCCGAGGCCGTCACCGCCTCGGCCGGGCGGTTGAGCAGGAAGTCGGTGACCGCGCGCTCGCGCGGGGAGAGCGCGCCCAGCCGCGCGGTCACGCGCGCGCGGAAACCGCCGTCCTCGCCGCGTTTGTCGGCGCCCGGTGCCCCGTCACCTGGGGCGTCCCCGTCGCCGGGAGTCTGTGAAGTTTTCATTTCATCCTTGAATCGAACATGAAGTGAATACTACGCTCACTGTGAAGCAGATCTCGTCGCAAGGAACCCGAACCCGATGAAGCACCAGTTCGTGATTATCGGCGGCGGCGTCCACGGCTGCGCCGCCGCCTGGACCCTCGCCGACGCCGGAGAGGACGTCCTCCTCCTCGAAGCCGCCGGGCTCGCCTCCGGCGCCTCGGGCGGGTTCGGGCGGCGCGGTGTCCGGGGCAACCGCCGCGACCTGCGCGAACTCCCGCTCATGCGGGCCGCCTACCGGCTGTGGCCCACCCTGTCCGACCGCCTCGGCCACGACACCGGCTACCAGCGCACCGGCGGTCTCAACCTCATCGAGCAGGAGACCACCGGCACCCGCGGCGGCCTGGTCGCCGCCCGCGCCCACGCCGCCGTGCAGACCGCCCAGGGCGTGCCCACCGAGGTGCTCGGCCGCGACCGCGTGCTCGACCTCGAACCCCACCTCGGCCCGGCCGTGCGCGGCGCCCTGTACTGCCCCCTCGACGGCACCGCCGACCACACCGCCACCACCACCGCCTTCGCCGCCGCCGCCCAGGAGCGCGGCGCCGTGGTCCGCGAGCACACCCCGGTCACCGGTGTGGAGCACGCGGGCGGCCGCGTCACCGCCGTGACCACCGCCGGCGGCGAGCGGATCGAGGTCGGCCGCGCCCTGCTGGTGCTCAACAACACCGGCGCCCCCGACCTGCTGCGCGACGCCTTCGGCGTCGACCTGCCCGTGTGGCGCATCCTGCCCCAGGCGCTGCGCGTGCGACCCAAGGCCGACCCGCCCATGACCCACCTCATCGGCCACGACCACCGATCGCTCTCCCTCAAGCCGCTGCCCGACGGCGCCGTCATGGTCAGCGGCGGCTGGCGCGGCCGGTGGAACGCCGACCTCGGCCGGGGCGAGCCCGTGGAGGCCAACGTGCGCGGCAACCTGGCCACCGCCGCCGAGGTCTACGCCGCCCTCGCCGACGCCGAACTCGACCTCGCCGACGCCGCGCGCCCGGAGTCCTGCTCCGCCGACGAGATCCCCGTCGTGGACCGCGTCCCCGGCACCGCCAACGCCTTCGTGGGCACCGGCTGGACCGGCCACGGGTTCGCCATCGCCCCCGCCGTGGCCGAGGCCCTGGCCTTCTGGGCGCGCACGGGCGCCCGCCCCGACAGCCTGGCGCCGTTCACGGCGGCGCGGTTCGGCCACCGCCCCTGACCCCCGCGCACCCGCCGCGTCCGCCGAGCCCACCGCGCCCGCCGCACCGCCCGGCGCCGCGGCCGGCGCGGGAGCCCCTCCCTGAATCCCCCCATCGGCCATCTGCCCGCAAGGAGCGCCATGTTCCCCACAGCCGAAGTCAGCGGCGACACCGCCAACACCCTGTTCTTCGCCCTCACCGCCCTCGGGCTGCTCATCCTCGCGGGCGTGGTCCTGCGCCTGCTCCTGGTGCCGCTGCGCCGGCTGTTCATCCCGGCCGCGCTCATCGGCGGCGTGCTGGGCGCCGCGCTCGGCCCCTACGGCGCCGGCCTGTTCCCCGAGAGCATGATCACCACCTGGGCGGGGCTGCCGGGGATCCTCATCACCGTGGTGTTCGCACCCATGCTGATCGGGATGCGCATCCCCAACGTGCGGCAGAGCTACCACCTCATCGCACCGCAGTTGCTGTTCGGCTACATCGGCGACTTCCTGATGATCGGCATTCCCATGCTGGTGTGCGGGGCGCTGCTGATGCCGGTGTGGGACGTCGGACCCATGTTCGGCACCCTCATCGAGGTCGGCTGGCCCGGCGGCCACGGCACCGCCGGCGGCATGGCCCCCGTCTACGCCGACCTCGGCTGGGCCGACGGCGGCCCCCTCGGCCTCGCCTCGGCCACCGGCGGCCTCATCTTCGGCATCGTCATGGGCATGGTGATGATCAACATCGGCGCCCGGCGCGGCCACCTGCGCCACGCCGCCGGCACCGGCGCCGAGACCGCACCGGAGATCCTGCCCCGCGAGGAGCGCTCCGGCCTGGGCAGCGTCACCCTCAACCGCGACCTGGTCGACGGCCTGGCCTTCCACGGCGCGCTGATCGCGGTCGCGGTGTTCATCGGCTGGGTGCTCCAGTACCTGCTGGGCCTGGTCGTGCCGGGCGTGCCGCTGTTCCCGCTGGCCATGATCGGCGGCGCGGTGGTGCAGGCGGTCATCGGGCGCACCCGGCTGGGCGACGCCGTGGACACCGGCAGCCTGCGCGCCATCCAGGGCGCCGCCCTGGACCTGCTGGTCGTCTCGGCGGTGGCCTCGATCTCGGTGCCGGTCGTGCTGGCCAACATCGTGCCGCTGAGCCTGCTCATGGTCGTGGCGGCCGCGGTGGCGGTGGGGTTCTTCTACTGGGCCGGACCGCGCATGTTCCGCGACTCCTGGTTCGAGCACTCCATCGTCAACTTCGGCTCGCTGACGGCGGTGGCCTCGGTCGGCCTGATGCTGCTGCGCACCGCCGACCCCGGGCTCAAGACCGACGCGGCGCGCGCCTACGCCCTGCGGGCGCCCTTCTTCAGCCCGTTCGTGGGCGGCGGCCTGGTCACCGCCGTGCTGCCGGCCATCGCCTTCAACTACGGGCCGTGGGCGCTGGGTGCCGGCGCGGTGGTCGCGGCGCTGCTGCTCATCGCGCTGGCCCGGGTGCTGCGCATCTGGCAGCGGCCGGGAGTGGCGGCGCCGACGGCGGACACGGCGGCCTGACCCGCCGCGCCGCGACCCCGCCGGTGCGGGGGCGCGGCCACGAGGGGAACCGCGAACGCGGCGGCGAGGACTTTTTCGGCGTCGCGCTCGAAGGTCCAGCGGGCGGCGAGCATGCACAGGCCGCCCACCACCTTGGGCACCGACAGGATGATGAACGCGGTGGCCAGCGACCCTGTGGCGTCGGAGGCCACGCCCACCGCCAGCGGCCCCACCGCGCCGCCCACGGTGACCAGCAGGTTCAGCGCCGCGAACCCCAGGCCGCGCGAGTGGGCGCCGACCACGTCGGCCACCGACGCCATCACGCACGGGATCGCCAGGGCACCGAAGAACGACGACAGGAACAGCATCGCCGTGAACAGCGGCAGCGAGTCGGCCAGCAGCCCGGCGACCAGCGCGGCGGCGCCCAGCAGGGTGCCCGCACCGGCCAGGGTGACCCGCCCACCGCGCAGGGCGCCGTGCGCGCGGCGGCCCAGCCACGCCCCGGCGAGGGTGCCGGTGACCACGCCGAGCACCGACATCCCGCCCGACAGCGACCCGGCCAGCGCCGTGCCGACGTCGTGGGCGCGGGTGAGGTAGCTGGGCATCCAGTAGGCGATCCCCAGCAGCCCGGCGGTGAGGAACATCAGGCCCACCGACAGCAGGCCCAGGGTGGGGATGGCCGCGACCTCGCGCACCTGGCGGGGGAAGGGCGGAGCGGTGGCGGTGGGGGCGGCCGTGGCGGAGGCGTGGGTGGCGCCGGGGGCGGGGCCGGTTCCCGGGCCGGGGGCGGGCGCGTCGGGACCGCCGGGGACACCGGTGGTGTCGGGCGCGGGCGCGGGCGGGGACGTGGGTGCGGACCCGGTGCCCGGCAGGCCGGCGCCGGCCGGGGAGGCGGTCGGGGAGGCGGTCGGGGAGGCGGTGTCGGCCCCGACCGCCGTGCCCGCGCGGGCCATCAGGGCGTCGAGGAGGCCGCGCCGGGGCTCGGCCAGCCGCCAGCAGACGAGGGCCACGAGCACGCCGGGCACGGCCATGATCACGAACGCCGCCCGCCAGCCCAGGAACTCCCCCAGGATCCCGGCGAGGATCGTGCCGATGCCCCCGAGGTAGGTGGTCATCCGCACCCAGCCGTAGGCCTTGGGCCGGTTGACCGGCGGGTAGTAGTCGGCCAGCAGGCTGCTGGAGGCGGGGTTGTCGACCTGCTCGGCGGTGGCCAGCAGCACCCGCATGGCGTAGAACATCGCGAACCCGATCGCCAGCCCCGAGCCCACCGTGGCCAGCGCCCAGCAGAACACGACGATCGCGATGATGCGGGTTCGGTTGCGGCGGTCGCTGAGGTAGCCGGCCGGGATGGCGATGAGCGCGGAGGCGATCGCGGCGGCGGTGGGGATGCTGCCGGCGGCGGTGTCGCTGAAGCCCCACTCCGCCTGGATCAGCGGCAGGGTTCCGGTCAGCAGGGACGCCTCGATCCGGTCGACCAGCCCGACGAGGAAGAGCACCACCAGGGGAGCCCAGCCGTAGGGCGCGGGGTCCGAGACACTGATGCCGCCCGCCCGCGGCGCGCCCAGTTTCCAACGAGTCCTCGGGGAGACGGCTGCCATGACACTCCATTCCTAGAAGAGTGTTCTAGTAATGCGCCCAAGAGTGCCATGGGTCACATTTTCTGACCAGACCCGCAACCCGTGCTTTCGGGGGAGGTGGGCGGCGAGGGCGGCGGGTGGGCAGGGCAGTCGGTGCATCTACCCCAGCGGCGACAACGGGTCCATCCGCCGGATCAGCGCCGCCGTGGCATCGGCGACCGCCTCGGCCTCCTCCTCGCTGGCGCACTCGGCGACCTCGCGGGCCGCCTCACCGATCACCACGGTCAGCACCGACACCATGAACCGGTCCAGGGGCTCCTGCCGGGCGTCCAGCAGCACCGCGTTCTGCCGCACCCACTCGCCCCCGCGCGCCCGGCGCACCGCCTCGAACCCGGGCGGGCCGTCGCCGCTGACGAACAGCCGCGCGAGGTCGCGCCGCTCCCACGACCCCCGCAGGTAGGCCCGCGTCCCCGCGATGAACTGCTCCAACCGGTCGGCCCCGGCCCGCGCCCGCACCCGGGCCACCGCCGCCGCCGCGCTCTCCTCGTGCTCGGCCTGGTGCTGCTCCCACAGCGCCAGGTACAGCTCGGTCTTGCCGCCGAAGTGGTGGTAGAGGCTGCCCACGCTCTGCCCGGACCGCTTCACCACCTCGGCCACCGACGCCTCGGCGAACCCCTTCTCGGCGAACACCTCCCGCGCGGCCGCCAGGAACGTGCGCCGCGTCTGGGCGGTCCGGCTCCACTGCCACGCTCCGGCGCCCCCGGTGCCGGTACGGTCCTGCGCCCTGCGCACCATCGCGCGGTCCCTTTCCTCCCTCCCGGGCGGTGGCGGCCGCCCGGCGTGTCATCTCCCCTTTCGGGGAAGGTACTGGCTTCCGTCGCCCCGGTGCGCCACGACGGCCGGCCGCAGCGGGGCGCCGGCCCGGTTGGTGCCGCCCCGGGGGGCGCCCAGAGCGGCCTTGAACCCGGGTTCGCCGCCCTTCGCGGCGGCGCCGGCGACGCCGGTGACCACCGTGACCCTCGGGGGGACGTCGACCGCCAGGGGGGCGCGGGATTCCGGCACGGTCGCCGGAGCCAGCCATTTGAGGCGCTGCGGCGGGAAGGGCGAGTAGCGGGGACCGTGAACCTCGTCGGGGTAGAGCATGTCGCGGACCATGCTGCGGGTGTGAGAGGCGTCGTCGGCGCCCAGGAAGCAGGCCCGGAAGGCGATGACGGACGTCATGGCGGTCTCCATCTGCAGCCGCCGGTCCGTCGAGTCCGCGGCGACCCTCTCGGTGCACCGCAGGAGGTCGATGTAAGCCGACTGGGCGATCAGGCGCAGAAGTTCGGGGCGGAGGTCGGGCATGCGCTGGCAGACCCTTGCCGGCGAGGAGTTCGCGCTTGTCCACCGCAGTGCGACCACGGCCCGCTCGTGTCTGAGGCCGCTGCTTTGGGCCATGAAACCGGCGAGTTCCCAGTCCACCATCCCCAACGCGAAGGACGGCGGATCGGTCGGGTCCACGACCTGCGGCGAGCGCGCCGTCAGGTTGCCCGTGTGGAGGTCACCGTGGATCAGGCGGGTGAAACGGCCGCCGGGGTCGGGCTCGGTGTGGAACTCCGTCCGCCGCGCCTCCAGTTCGGCGGCCGTCAGCAGGCCGATCCGGTGCAGACCGTCGGCGCCGAAGCGGCGCTCGGCGAACATGGCGCAGCGGATGACGTTGGCGGTCAGCGCCTCCTCCAGCGTGGGACTGTCCGACCACACCGGCAGCGGGATGTGGTCACTCCCCGGCACGGGATCGCACAGGTAGGCGATGTTCTCCCGCTGGTGCGCCAGCGCGGTCTCGTAGGCGCCGCGCAGGTGCGGGGCGGACCAGTCCGTGCGCGCGATCGCGTCCATGTTCTCGAACGCGTAGTGGCTCAGGTTCGCGCGGAACTCCGGGGTCGGCGGCGGATCGTTGAAGACCAGCCCCAGGTAGTCGTGGGTGAGCATCCGCTCGCCCCATCCCCGGTACTCGACCGAGAACACGCGGGGCACGAACGGCACGTGGTCGAGCAGGCGCAGGGTCTCCACCTCGTCGAGTACGCGCAGGTCGTAGGGGTCCTGGACGCGCTGGACGCGGACGACCTTGTAGTGGTCGGGATGGCGGTGGGCGGTCTCGCGCGGTACCACCTCGACCGTGTTGGAGTACCCCTGGCCGCGTGTCTCGCGGACGGCCGGCGGGTGCCAAAACGCTCCCTCGCTCATGCGGCGCTCCCCATGCCGGAAATCCTGCCTTTTGCGCAGAACAGTACTCGCCCGCCACCGCCGCGCTCCGCGCGCCACGGCGAGGGACCAGGCCAGGCCACGCCATGGCCGCCGACCAGGTTCCGCACGCCCGAGCGCCCGCACGCCCGGATGTCCCCACGCCCGCGCGGTCAGCCGCTCGTGGAGTCCCGGCCGGGGTCGAAGCGCTCGCGGTAGAGGTCGCGGGCGCGGGAGACCACGGCGTCGTCCAGGCGGGCGACCGGCTCGACGTCGGCCAGCAGCGGCTCGTGGTCGGGGCCGCGCGCGGTGACGCGGCCGGTGAGGATCCAGGCGTAGCGGTCCTCCTCGGCCTCGCCGAGGTCGGCGTACTTGCGGACCTGCCGCGCCAGCCAGTCCTCCAGCGGCCGGGTCCACCACGGCTCGGGGTCCAGCACGGTGCACGACAGGCCGGGCAGGTCCAGGCCGCTCTCGTAGTCGCGGCTCTGGGTGTTGGCGTCGGCCTCGGGGCCGTGGGAGTAGCGCAGGTAGAGGCCATCACGCGCGCCGACCAGGTCCACCAGGGCGGCGAAGTCGGTGATGCGGTGCAGTTCCCCGCTTCCAGTGGTCACGTCCATAGTGGGCGACCACTGCCCCGGCACCGCGCGCGCATTCGCCTTCCGTGCCCGGCCGGTGCCCGGCCTTGTTTCGCCGCAGCCCACACCCGGCCCGGCGCCTCCCCCTCCTCAGTCGACCACGAGCCGGGCGTCGGCCGCCCCCGACTCCTCGGCGATCACGGCGGCGTCGGCGGCGGCCTCCTCGCGCCGGGGCACTGGCAGCGGGGCAAACGTCTCGACCTGGACCACGAGGCCGCCGCGCTCGCGGCGCTGCCGCCACACTCCGGCGACCTCGCCGTCGACCAGCACCGCGCCCGGGTTGGCGGCGGGCCGCCACACGGCCCGGCGCCGGGCGGGGTCGGGGACGACCAGCGGGCGGTCGGCGAGTTCGGTGAGGGGGTCGTAGGGCGGGAGCAGCCGCACGCCCGCCGGCGCGGGGGAGTCCTGGAGCGCCGGCAGCAGGTCGGCAGGCATCCAGTGCCGCGCGCCCTCGACCGCCACGGGTTCAAGGCCGTCGGCGGCGGCGTCCCACCAGCGGCGCCCGGCGGCGGGCGCCAGGCCCAGCCAGGACGCGAGGTGCGCGGGCTTGGCCGGGCCGAAGGCGGCGAGGAACGCACGCACAAGGCCGGCGCGGGCGGAGGCGGTGGCGGGGCGGGGCGCGACGTCGGCGGCGCGGTAGCGGAACCGGCCGGGGGAGTCCGGGTCGAGCACCGCCACCAGGCCGGCCTGGAGGGTGGCCATGCGGAACAACTGGTCTTGAACGTGCGCGGCGCCGCACCCCTGGCACCACGGGGTGGTGCGCGGGTCCACCCGGGGGCTCACCGCCGCGCTCAGTTCGCCCTTGGTGGGCGCGGGCTGCTCGGCGGTCTCGGCGCGCATCGCGGCGGCGACCGCGTCCAGCGCGGCGCCGAAGGACAGGCCGTCGTCGGCGAGTTCGGCCGCGAACTCGCCGATGGACTGCTTGAGCAGGTCGCGGCCGTCCGCCACGCGCAGCGCCGCCGCCAGGTGCGGGAGGTCGGCGGCGCGGTGCAGGTGCAGGGCGCCCCGGGCGCCGTGCACCAGCACGGTGTCGGGGCCGGGCGGCGCGCCGGTGCGCAGCCGCAGCGCCAGGGCGGCGCTGCGGCCCGGCGGGTAGTCCTGGAGGCCGGTGGCCAGGACGGTGCCGGGGGCGGCACCGCCCCCGGGGGCCAGGCCGTGAGCGGCGAAGCGGTAGGCGAGGACCTGCGCGCGGGTGACCGGAATCATCGGCTCTGCTCCAGCATGGCCCCACAGTAGTGCGGGAGCCCGGCGCCGCCCGGGTGCGCGCCCCGGGCGCAGCGTGTGCGGCGTGTGCGCCGTGCGCACCAACGTGCATACACTCGTATACCTACTGTCGAACACCTGATGGCGGAGCGCCCGGCGGCGGCGCGACCTGGGAGGCGGGGCGTCCGTGGCGGATGTGTACAAGGAGCTGAGGGCGGCGATCGTCTCGGGCGAGTTCGACGCCGGGGCCCAGCTCGGCGAGGTCGCGCTGGCGGAGCGCTACGGCGTCAGCCGCACCCCCGTCCGCGAGGCGCTGCGCCGCCTCCAGCAGGACGGCCTGGTCGAGCGCGGCGACCGGGGCATGCGCGTGCGGGTGCGCAGCCCCGAGGAGATCCTGGAGATCTACGAGGTCCGCATCGTCCTGGAAGGCGCGGCGGCGCGCGCGGCGGCCGAGCGCCGCACCCGCATCGACCTGGCCCGCCTGCACGGCGCCGCCGAGGCCATGGCCGCCACCGACGCCGCCGACGGCATGGCGATGGCCGCCGCCAACCGCGCCTTCCACGAGACCGTCTGGGCCGCCGGCCACAACCAGACGCTGACCGACCTCCTCATGCGCCTCAACGACCACCTCGCCCGCTACCCCGCCACCACCCTCACCACCCCCGGCCGCTGGGAGAGCGCCCTGGCCGAGCACGCCGCGATCGTGGAGGCCATCGAGTCCCGCGATGCCGAAGCCGCCGCCACCCGCGCCGAACACCACATGACCGCCGCCCGCGACATCCGCCTGGAGATGTACTCCCGGGAACTGCACTAGGCAGCGAGGTCGGCGGCCGCGGCATGGTGGGGGCGGGCGCCCCTGCGGCGGCCTGGCGGCGCACGAGCGCGCCCCCGCCGCCGGGGACCCGGGCGGCGGCGGGGGCGCGGGTGGTGAAGGCTAGCTCGGGTGCCGCTGGGCGGCGGCCTGGGCCGCCGCTGTTCCGGCGAGGCGGCCGTAGACCGCGCCCGCCGTCAGGCCCGAGCCGCCCGGGTAGTTGCCCGAGAACAGGCCGCCGACGATCTCGCCCGCCGCGTACAGCCCCTCCAGCGGGGTGCCGTCCTCGGCCAGCACCTGCGCGCGGCCGTCGACGTGCAGGCCGCCGAAGGTGAACGTGATACCGCAGGTCACCGCGAACCCGTAGTAGGGCGGGGTGTCCAGCGGCTGCGCCCAGTTGGACTTGGGCGGGTCCACCCGCGCGGCGCGGCCGTCCTTGACCGCCGGGTCGAACGGCACGTCCACGATGCTCGCGTTGAACTCCTCGACCGTGGCCGCCAGCCCCGTGGCGTCGATGCCCAGTTCGGCGGCGAGCTCCTCCAGGGAGTCGGCCTGGGCGCCGGTGATCGGCGTGGAGTCGTACTCCTCCGTGCGCAGCAGCGGCCGCGTCTTGGCGTCGAAGAGCTGGAACGCCACTCCGCCCGGCCGCTTCAGGAACTCCCGGCCGTACTTGGCGTAGGTGTAGTTGCGGTAGTCGGCGCCCTCGTCCAGGAAGCGCAGGCCGTCGCGGTCGACCACGACCCCGATGGGGTAGCTCTGCCGGGTGCGCTGGTTGGTCAGCTCGCGGTCGCCGCCCTGGGGCGGCGCGCCCGCGTCCCAGGCGACGCTGTGGCACGAGGACCAGTCGCCGTGCGCGCCGGCGCCGCGCTCGATCGCCAGTTCCAGCACCTCGCCGGTGTTTAGCGGGTTGCCCCGCACCACCGCGCGCTCCCAGCCGTCGCCGAGGTGGCGGCGGCGCAGGGTGGGGCTGGACTCGAAGCCGCCCGCCGCCAGCACCACCGCTGCGCTGCGCACGGTCCGGCGCTCGCCCCGCTCGTCGGTGTAGACGGCGCCCTCGAAGCCGCCGGAGGCGCCCCGCAGCAGGTCGGCCACTGCCGCGCCGTAGCGGATCTCGACGCCCTCGGCCAGCGCCGCCTCGGTGTGCTGGGCGACCAGGCCCTTGCCGCCGTCGACCACGCCCAGCGCCAGGCCGCCGAAGAACGTCCACCGCCCCTGGGACAGGTAGGACTGGCGCTCGTACATGAGCCGCCAGCGCACGCCCTTGGCGTGCAGCCACTGGACGGTGTCCCAACTGCGCTCGACCAGGGTGCGGGTCATCTCGGGGTCGCACCGGCCCTCGGTCAGGCGCACCATGTCGTCGGTGAAGTCCTGGGCGGTGTAGGGGGCCAGCGAGGTGTCGGGCAGCTTCTCGCGGGTGGCCTCGTCCACGATCGGCGCCAGGCCCTCGGCGCCGGGGTGGACGACGCGGAAGGCGCCGGCCGTGTAGAAGGAGTTGCCGCCGTCCTGCCCGCGCGGCCCCTTCTCCAGGACGAGGACGCGCGCGCCCTGCTCGGCCGCCGCGTGGGCGGCGCAGAACCCGGCGTTGCCGCCGCCGACCACGACCACGTCGACGTACTCGGAGCCGTCCCGTTCGGCCGCGCCGTCCGCCTGCTCGCTGCTCATCGCTCTCCTCCTTGGCGCGCCGGACCGTCCCGGAGCCGCCGACGAGGCGTGCCCCGCCGGACGCGCACGGTTGGCGGCACACATCCGCATAATCACGTACACAACTGCATACAGAAGAATACGGCAGTCGGTCGAAACCCTGTCAAGGAGGGCATGGGGGTGCGGGCGGAGGACGATGGAGGACGGCGAGGACGACGAAGCGCGTCGACGGCACGGCCACCTGGCGGGCGGCCCGCGAGCGCGCGCGGTTACCGGAGGAGGCCGTTCCCGGGGGCGGGGCCTTGGCGGTAGCGGGCGCGGCCCCTGGACGCGGATACGCCCCGCCGTAGCCGCATGAGCGGCCTGGCGGGGCGGTCGGAGGAAGGTGCGGTCGCGGGTATGCGCCGGGATGGGGCGATGAGTCGACCGGCCACGGCCGCCGGTCAGGCCGGGCGGCGGCTCCTCGGCCGACGGCCGACGGGCCGGTCGGCGGGGGTCGCCCCCGGCGCCGCAACGGGGATGGGCCGCGGGGCGGCCGGCCGGCGCGGTCCCCCGACCGCGACGCCGCCGTGGGTCACGGCGTCGGGGCGGGCCGGGCACGCCGGCGAAGCCTCACTGGTTGCGGTAGACCTGGCTGCTGTCCCCCGGGTGGGTGTGGCCCTCGACCGGGCGCCCGGGCGGCAGCTCCGCGCGCCGCGGCTGGTGGTCGCCGGGCTCGTGCGGGGCCTGCGCGGCGTTGTCGGCGCGCGGCGCCTGGCGGCCGCGGTCGTCGTCATCGTCGCCGGTCGAGTCGTCGGTGAGGCCCTGGGTCTCGGCCTTGAGGATCCGCGCGCTGCGGCCCAGCGACCGCGCGAGCTGCGGCAGCCGGCTGGCCCCGAAGAGCAGCAGCGCGATCAGAAGCAGAATCAGGAGTTCGCGACCGCCAAATCCCACGACAACCTCCATGTGGTGTAGGTGCGACACCCATGGTACGCCCGCCCCCACCTGTGCCATCGGGCACCGCCCGCCCACCTCACCCGGCGCGGCACCGCACGTCCGCGCGGGCGGGGGCCGGGAGGACGGGGCGGGGGCCGGGTGTCACCGCGTCGCCGCCCCGCATTCACCGCCGGGCCGGGGCCGCGTCGCCCGCCGACCGCGCGGGAGGGGGTGCCCCGCCCCCCACCGGATGCGACGCGGATCACTTGACGGCCGTCCCCGCGATGTGCGGCAGCTCCAGGCCGAAGGAGACCGGCAGGTCGAACCCGTCGTGCTCGACGGCCCCGAACCCCGCCCGCGCGATCGCCGCCCCCGTCTCCCGGTTGTAGCGGCAGCCGCCCGGCAGCCGGCGCAGCACCGGGGAGAGGACGTCCTGGGCGCGCCGCGTCCGCGTGGCCGGCGGCGCGGCGACGTGCTCAAGGAACACGTAGCGCCCGCCCGGCCGCAGGACGCGCAGCACCTCGGCCAGCACCCGGTCGGCGTCGGCCACCGAGCACAGAACGAGGGTGCCCACCACCGCGTCGACACTGGAGTCGGCCGCGTCGATGCGCTCGGCGCGGCCGGGGATCAGCCGGGCGGACAGCCCGGCGCGGGCGGCGCCGCGCCGGATGCGCTCGTGCAGGTGGGGGTTGGGCTCGACGCCGGTCCAGCGCACGCCGGGGCCGTAGTACCCGAGGTTGATGCCGGCGCCCGGCCCGATCTCGACCACCTCGCCCGCCAGGGGCGCCAGCAGTCGCGGCTTGACCCGGGCGTACTGCGGCGGCTCCCAGCCGTCGGGCACCATGCGCGCGGCGAGCCGCTGCCCCGCGCCCCCGCCCCGCCCGCTCACGGCCGCGCCCCGCCGACCGCGCCGGCCGAACCGGCTGCGCCGATGCCCGTGCGGTCGGCGGCGTCCGTGCTGACCGGATCCGCCGTGTCGGTCCCGCGCGTGCCCCCCGAGTCCGCCCCCGAGGGCTTGGCCGGGTGCCCCCAATCGGGGTGGACGGCTCCGGCTGTTCCGGTCGCCGGGCGGGTGGCGGGTCTCCGGGCGGCGGCTGTGCCCGCTGCGGTGGTGGGGCGGTGCCTGCCGGATTCCCCCTCCACGGGCACGGGCACGGCGACGACGCGTCCCGGCTGCGGGCCTGGCGGCTCCGGTGGCGGCCCCAGGGCGGTCGAGGGGCGCGGCTCCGTGCCCGGCGCGTACGGCTCGGGCGTCCGCCGGCCGGTGGCCCGCCTCGGCCCTGCCGTCCTCAGCGGCCCCACCGTCCCCGCTGTCCCCGGCGCTCCCGCCGCCGCCCCCGGGGGCCACTTCTTCCGATCGTGCCGTCTCTTCCCCAGCATGGCCGCTCCCCACCTCATCCGTCATGTACGGCGTACATGTACGACGTACAAGGCGCACGTTAACCTGTACGCTGTACGATCGTCAAGCGATGCCTCAGCAGACCCGCAGGTCCTCCGCCGACAGGACGACCCTCACCCCCCGCGCGGTGGTCGACGGCGCGCTCGCGCTCGCCGACGCCCACGGGCTGGAGACGGTGACCATCCGTCGCCTGGCCACCGAACTCGGCGTCACCCCCATGGCGCTCTACTGGCACTTCCGCAGCAAGGACGACCTGCTCGACGGCATGGTCGACCGCGTCTACGACCGCGTCCACGACCGGATCGCCGCCACCCTCGACCCCTCCGCCCCCTGGCAGCGCCAACTGCGGGGCGTGCTGGAGGCCATGGTCGAGGTCCTGCGCGCCCACCCCGCCACCGCCCCGCTCCTGGCCACGCGCGGCACCATGTCCGAAAGCGGCCTGCGCGCCACCGAGGCCGTGCTCGGCGTCCTGCGGCGCGCCGGGTTCTCCCCGGACGAAGCCACGCAGGTCGCCCGGCACGCGCTCAGCACCGTCACCGACCTCGTCGGCCAAGCCGGGCGCGCCACCGCGCCCGCCGAGGAGACCGACGAGGCCGCCGCCGCCCGCCGCCGCGCCCGCGCCCACCTGGCGGCGCTGCCGCCCGACCGCTTCCCCCACGTCATCGAGGCGGCCGGCCCCCTCAGCGCGTGCGAGGACCCCGACGCCCACTACGCCTTCGGCCTCGACCTGCTCCTCGCCGGCATCGAGACCACGGCCGCCCGCCGCCGCTGACCGCGCGCCCGCCCGCCCCCGGAAAACCCCTGCCCGACGCCCCGCCCCTCCACTACGGTGTGGCCATGTCGGACTTCTCCTGGCTCGGACCCCCGCTCGACACCCGCGCCCTGTTCGGCCCCGAGCGCGCCCGGCTGCTGGACCTGCTGCGCGTCCTCACCCCCGCCGAATGGCGGGCCGAGGCGGTGCCCGGCTGGAGCGTGCACGACCTCGCCCTGCACCTCCTCGGCGACGACTACAACCGCCTGGCCCACCTGCGCGACGCCCACCCCGGCGGCCCGCGCCCCCGCCCCGGCGAGGCGTTCGAGGCGTTCATCCACCGCGCCAACCGCGAGTGGGTCGAGGCGACGCGCCGCATCAGCCCGCCCCTGCTCATCGAGGCCCTCGAACTGACCGGCCGCCGCGTCGCCGAGGCGTGGGCGTCCGCCGGCCCCGACGCCCCCGCGCTGCCGGTGTCGTGGGCGGGCGCCGACCCCGCGCCGCTGTGGCTCGACTGCGCCCGCGACTTCACCGAGTACTGGACCCACCGCCAGCAGATCCGGCTGGCCACCGGCCGCCCCGCCGAGGACGGCCCCGAGCACGGGCCGCACCCGCTCGGCGAGGTCGTCGACACCTTCATGCGGGCGCTGCCGCACACCCTGCGCACCGCCCCCGCCGCCGCCGGCACCCGGGTGCGCGTGGCCGTGGGCGGCCCGGCCGGCGGGGAGTGGACGGCGACGGCGACCGCCGACGGCTCCTGGACCCTGGCCGACGACCCCGGCGGCGACCCGGCGGCCGAGGTGGAGTTCGACGCGGCCACCGCGTGGCGGCTGTGCGTGCGCGCCATCGACACCGGCGCGGCGCTTTCGCGGGCGCGGACGGCCGGTGACCGCCGCCTGGCCGAGGCCGCCTGCCGGATCGTGTCCGTCATCCGCTGAGGCCCGCCCGCATCCGCTGCGGCCCGCCCGCCGCGCGGGCGGACGGGCCGCAGGGATCGGTCCCACCGGTTTTCTGCCGGTCCCGCTCGGTCCCGCTCGGTCCTGTCGACTCCGCCGGGGCTGCCGCCCCGGCCCCGCCGGCGTCGGCGGGACCGCGCGAAGCCCGCGCCCCCGGCGGGCTCAGTCCGTCCCGGCCGGCAGCACGCCCAGCTCGTCCAGCAGTTCGCGTGTCATGGGTTCGCGCAGGTCGGCGTGGGCGTCGCTCTCCATTTCCAGGCGCAGCGCGAACGCGGTGACGTCATCGCCGTCCTCGACCCAGCCGACCATCCACCCCGGCATCAGCTCCGGCCCGTCGGCCCACCCCGACTTCCAGTACAGGTCGCGGCCCTCGGGGTCGTCGATGTCCTGGCGCACCATGTCGTGCAGCGTGGCGACGTGCTCGGCGTCCACCGGCAGGTCGCCGGTCGCCACCCGCTCCATGAACAGCGCCTGCTCGGCGGCGGAGATCGAAAGCGGGCCGTGCAGCCAGAACTGATCGATCCGGTCGGGTCCGCCGATGTCGCGGTTGCCGTAGTCGAACCGCTCCACCCAGGAGCCCATCTCCTCGTGCCCGACCCGGCGGGCGAGTTCCTGGAAGATCGGCAGAGCCGAGATGCGGATCGCCTCGCGCATGCTCATGTCGTGCTCCCACTTGTCCACGCGCTGCGGCTCGCCGCCGTAGGGCACGACCTCGTCGGCGCTCTCCACCGCCCCGGCCTGGAGGCTGATGAGGGAGTTGGGGATCTTGAAGGTGGAGGCGGGCTGGACCCGCTCGTCCATCTCCTCGGGGTTGACCACGGTGGTCTCGCCGGTGGCACTGTCGTAGGCGACGAACGTGCCGTTGACCCCGGCGTCGGCGAACACCGCTTCGAGGTCCGCGCGCACGCGCGGCTCGGGCGCGCTCGACGCCGAGGCCGACGCCGATGCGGACGCCGAGGGCCGCTCGGGCGCGCCGTCGTCGGCGGCGCAGCCCGCCAGCGCGGCGGCCAGGGCCAGCGCCGCGCCCGCCGCCGCGGCGCGCCGCGCCCGGCCCTGGCGGGCAGAGTGGGGGGTGGTGGGCATGGGTTCCTCTTCCCTGTCTCGCATGGCTGGGGGTCCGCGGCCGTCAGACCGTGAACGGTTCCAGGTGGCGGGGGTCGAGCACCCGCCCCCGGTCGCCCACCAGTTCGCGCAGTTCGGCCACGACCGCGCGGTTGGCGGTGTCGTGGACGCCGGGGTCGTCCAGCGGCGTCACCAGGTCGTCGTTGTGGGTGGGGATCACGGTCGCGGGCCAGTCCAGCGTCGTCAGCGCCCGCCGGAAGTAGTCGTGGACGGCGGCGTTGCCGCTGGCGCCGAGCACCAGCACGTCGGGTGAGGTGTGGGCGACCTCGCGCGCGTCGAAGTTGGCGGTGCCGCTGAGGAACATGACGCTCAGCCGCCCGGTCACGGTGACCTGGTAGGCCAGCGAGCCGCCCTCCACCAGCTCGCCGAGGGTGGTCGGCTTGGGCGGGACCGAGGTCAGGGTGCCCGCCGGGGAGAACCCGTAGCCGCCGAGCTGGCTGTGCAGGCTGCGGAAGACCTCCACGGTGTAGGCGGGGCGCGGGTGGTCGGCGTCCTTGAGGGGGTAGCGCAGGTGCTCGCCGCCGGTCACCAGCACCAGGTCGGCCTCGCGGTCGGCGGGCACGCCCATCGCCCGGATCAGGTTGAGGTGGGTCTCGTTGCCGAACACCCGGATCCGGCTGTCCCGCCACCGGGGGTGGGACAGCAGCGCGGCGACGTCGCCGAGGTGGTCCCAGTGCCCGTGCGTCACCAGGATGAACTCCGGCGCCTGGGGCAGGTGGTGCTCCAGCACCCAGTCGATGATCCGCGCGTCGGTGGCGATGGGCTTGGCGGGGTCCATCCGCGACCCGCCGGTGCGGTACTCCTGGCGCGACAGGTAGGGGTCCACCAGCACGCGGTGGCCGTCGAACGCCATTTCCCACCCGGCGATGCCCAGCCACCGCAGGCGCACGCCGTGGCCGCCGCCGGAGGTGTCGGCCAGGGCGGGGGCGGGGACGGCGGCGGTGCCCAGGGCGTGGGCGGCCAGGCCCGCCGCGCCCGCCGCGAAGGTCCCGCGAAGCAGGCCTCGTCGGCTGAGGCGCGGGCGGGGGGCCGCGCCGGTGCCCTCGTCGTCGTCCGGTGGTGTCGCGCACGCGTGGCACATGGGGATACGTCCTTACCGTGTCGAGTGGGCGGCGTCCCTCGGCTGCCAAACGGCGCCGGGGGCCGCGGGGAGACGGGCGGAGCGGGGAGCGGGCCGCGCGCGCCCGGTGCGGCCGAGGGGCGCGTACCCCGGCCGCGGAGTGCACCGAACAGTAACAAACGAACCAGTTCGTTCGGTAGGGGGCTGGCAGACTGGGGAGGCCATGCCACGAAGTGCCGCCGAAACCAAGAAGCGCATCCTCGCCGCCGCCGTCGCCGAGTTCTCCCGGCACGGGATCGACGGCGCCCGCATCGACCGCATCGCCGACACCGCCCAGGCCAACAAGCGGGCCATCTACGAGTACTTCGGCGACAAGGCGGCGCTGTTCGGGATCGTCCTCGCCGACCAGCTCGACCGGCTGGCGGCGGCGGTGGAACTGCGGCCCGAGGCGATCGACGCGTTCGTCGGCGAGCTGTTCGACTACTGCGCGGACCACCCCGAACTCGTCCGCCTGGTGCAGTGGGAGGCGCTGTCCCTCAAGCCCCGCGAGGCGCCCCGGCACGCGGAGCGCTCCGCCAGCTACCAGGCCAAGATCGCGGCACTGGCCCAGGCCCAGCGCGACGGCCACCTCGACCCGGCCCTGGACCCCCGCCGGGTGCTGCTCCTGCTCATCGGCATGGCCGAGTGGACCCTGTACGCCCCCCAGTTGGGCGACATGATCCTGGGCACCGACCCCGACACCCCGCACAACCGCGCGGAGCACCGAGCGTTCCTGGTCACGGTCGCCCAACGCCTGCTGCGGCCGGCCCCATGAGCGCACCCCCGGCCCGATGGCCGCCTTCCTGGCCGAGGCCGACACCCTCTGAACCCCTGCTGAACAGCCGAAACGAACGCGGCCCCGGAGCCTGGCTCCGGGGCCGCGTGACGTGCTGGTGGCGGTAGGCCGCCCGGGGCTCGAACCCGGAACCTACTGATTAAAAGTCAGCAGCTCTGCCAATTGAGCTAACGGCCCACCTTGCAGTATAGCGGTGTCGGCATCCCGGATGCCCCTGGATTACCGGCCTGTCGGGTTGTCCACAGCCCGGGGGAGCCGAGCGGCGGAGGTGCGGCCCGAGTGGCTAAGGTGGCTGGCGGTCGGCCGCGCGGGCGGGCCTGCGGGGGAGCGGAGGGGCGGATGTACACGGTTTCGCTGGGCGACGACGGCGCCGAGCTGCGGCCGCTGGAGCCGTGGCGGGCGCAGGAGTTCCTGGACCACATGGACCGGGGCCGCGAGTTCATCGGCCGCCACATCGCGCTCGCCGACGCCGTCACCGACCTCCCCTCGGCCCGGTCCTTCCTTCAGTCCTACGCCGAGCGGGCCGCCGCCGACACCGCCCGCATCCACGGCATCTGGTTCGGCGGCACGCTCGTGGGCGGCGTGCTGTTCCGCACCATGGACCTCCGCATGGGCACCGCCGAGGCCGGGTGCTGGCTGGAGCCGACGGCGGTGGGCCGGGGCCTGGTGACCCGCGCCGCACGGGTGCTCATCGACTGGGCGGTCGAGGAGCGCGGCATCCACCGCGTGGAGTGGCTGGTGGCCGCCGAGAACGCACCGAGCATCGCCGTGGCGCGGCGCCTGGGCATGGTCCGCGACGGCGTGCTGCGCGAGAGCTTCCCCTACCGGGGCAGACGCCTGGACATGGAGGTCTGGTCGGTGCTGGCCCCGGAGTGGCGCGCGGCCCGCGAGGACTCCTGACCCCCGCCTGCCCCCCACTCCCGGTCCCCCCTGCCCCTTCGCCCCCACCCGCAGGTTTCACCGCGCCGCTGGCGGCAAGGCCACCCCCCAGAGAACGCGAAGAGGCCGCTCAGGGAGGCACCCGCCATGCGCGCAGTGACAGTCCGCCCGTCCCAGCGGGGATCGGTCGAGGTCCGGGAACTTCCCGACCCCGAACCCGCCGACGGCGAGATGCTGGTCCAGGGCCTGGCCCTGGGCGTGTGCGGCACCGACCGCGAGATCGCCGACGCCCAGTACGGCGACCCCCCGGCCGGGCGCGACTGGATGGTGCTTGGCCACGAGTCGCTGGGCCGCGTCCGCAGCGCGCCCCCTGGCAGCGGGTTCGCCGAGGGCGACCTCGTCGTCGGCGTGGTCCGCCGCCCCGACCCCATCCCCTGCCCCGCCTGCGCGCACGGCGAGTTCGACATGTGCCGCAACGGCCGCTACACCGAGCGCGGCATCAAGGGGCTCGACGGCTACGGCGCCCAGGCGTGGTGCGTGGAGCCCGACTACGCGGTCCGCCTCGACCCCGGCCTGGAGCGCGTAGGCATGCTCATGGAGCCCACCACGGTCGTGGCCAAGGCGTGGGAGCAGGTCGACCGGGTGGGCGCGCGGGCCTGGTTCGAGCCGCGCCGGGTGCTGGTGACCGGCGCCGGGCCCATCGGGCTGCTCGCCGCGCTGATCGGGGTGCAGCGCGGTCTAGAGGTGCACGTCCTCGACCGGGTCGCCGACGGCCCCAAGCCCGAGCTGGTCCGCCACCTGGGCGCCAACTACCACACCGGCGACAGCGCGCGGGTGGTCAGCGCGCTGCGGCCCGACGTCGTCGTGGAGGCCACCGGCGCCGGGAAGGTGGTGTTCGACGCGATGTCGGGCACCGCCGCCTACGGGATCGTGGTCCTGACCGGCGTCTCGCCGCGCGGGCGCAGCCTCACCGTGGACGCGGGCACCATCAACCGCGAGATCGTGCTGGAGAACGACGCCGTGGTCGGCTCGGTCAACGCCAACCTGCGGCACTACGAGCTGGCCGCCGACGTCCTGGCCAAGGCCGACACCTCATGGCTGGAGCGCATGATCACCCGCCGCGTGCCGGTGGCCGACGCGCTGCGGGCGTTCACCCCCGAGCCCGACGACATCAAGGCGGTCATCGCCCTGGACCCCTCGGCGGAGTGACGCGCCGCCCCCACTGCCACCGTTCCCGGACCGGCCCCGGCCCACCCGTGCCGTCCCCCGGCCGTCCCCGGGGCGTCCCCGGGGCGGTCAGGGTTGCATCAGGGGATCCCCAGGGGGCTTCCCCATGGGCAAACCGGCGCGCGGCGGGCAGGCTGGAGACATGAACGAGAACTTCGGCAAGAAGACCCTTCGGCGCAGCCGCGGCCAGCGGCTCCTCACCGGCGTGTGCGGGGGAATCGGCGAGTTCGTCGGCGTCGACCCCAACATCATCCGCCTGATCTTCGCCGTGCTCACGCTGATGGGCGGCGGGATCGTGCTCTACATCATCGCCTGGCTGGTGATGCCCGAGGAAGGCGGACAGTCCTCCGTCCTGGAGCACATCGTCCGCAACTTCCAGGGCAAGAAGTCGGAGCTGTGATGTGGTCGCTCCGCGCCAGGTCGGGGTTTGTCTCCCGGCTGCCCCACGCCTTCGACGCCCGGCGGGGCGACACCGGGGACACGCGGCCCGGGCGCGGGCCGCTGGCCCCGCACGCGGCTGACGCCGAATCCGGCGGCGAGGCGCGCCCCGCCCACGCCGCCCAGCACCCGACCCGCACGGCGCCCGCCTGGCGCTAGCGGCGCGGCCCGGCGCTCAGGCCGTCTCGGTGTTCATGCGGTCGATGGCGCTCTGGGAGATCCGCGCCCACGGCACGGCCAGCGCGGCGGCGGCCAGCACCCCGGCGATCCCCGCGCCGGTGATGACCGCGTGCGTGCTGGCGACCTCGACCAGCAGGCTGGCCAGGGCGATCCCGATGCCCTGCACCGCCTGGAGGCCCGCCGCCACCAGCCCGAACGCCAGGCCGCGGCCCTCGGGCGGCACGCACAGCACGAACGCGGCGTTGGCCACGAACTGGTAGGAGGCGGCCATGCCCGACAGCGCCAGCAGCACCACCATCACCCACAGCGGCGGATGGGCGAACCACACCAGCAGCGGGGCCGAGGCCGCCACCGCCATGGGGCCCATCAGCCGCATGCGCGTGGCCGGGTTGATGAGCCGGGTCAGCACGAACCCGCCGACCACCGCGCCCATGGAGTGCCCGGCCATGATGAACCCGGCGGCAGTGGGGCCGGCGCCGACCTCGTCGGCGATGGGGTTGGCCAGGCCGTAGGGCATCATGTAGATCCCCGCGAGCCAGGCGAACAGGCCCAGCGTGCGCAGCCGGGAGTCGCCGAAGACCAGGCGCGTGCCGTCGCGGGTGACCTGCCACAGCGACGGGCGCTCCTCGGCGTCCTGGCGCGCGGCCGGGCGGAACCGCACCCCGAACTGGATGATGGCGGCCGAGGCCAGGAAGGTCAGGCCGTTGTACATGACCGCGGAGTTGGGGCCGATGAGTGCGACCACCCACCCGCCGGCGGCCAGCCCCACCAGGGTGCCCGCCTGGGTGGTGAGCTGGATGATGGCGGAGGCCGCTACGTAGCGGTCGCCGTGGACGATCTCGGCCATGAGCGCGGCGCGCGCGGCGGCGAACGGCACCATCGGCAGGATCGAGCAGAACAGCAGCACCCAGATGCCCCAGATGGGCATGCCGGGGATGCCGATGCAGATGACCAGCGCGGCTCTGATGATGTCGCAGCAGACGATGACCCGGCGGCGCGGGAAGAGGTCGGCCAGGCCCGACAGCAGGGGGCCGGCGATGATCTGCGGCGCGAAGGTCAGCGCCAGGGTGACCCCGGCGGCCAGCGCGGAGGCGGTCTGCTGGTAGACGAGGATCGTGACGGCGACGCTGAGCAGGAAGTTGCCGGTCATGGACAGCGCCTGGGCCACCCACAGCGCCTGGAACTCGCGCATGCCCATGACCTCGCGGTAGCTGCGCCGCCAGTCGGGGGCGGGCGCGGGCTCCTGCTGGGGCGGGGGCGAGGCGGCGGGGTCGCTGACCGCGCCGGCGCCGGGGGCCTCGGGAGGCCCGCCGGAGGCGCCGGAGGAGTCGGGGGCGGGGGAGCCGGGGGATTCGTCAGGAGAGGCGGGGGCGGCCTGGGCTCCGTGAGGTGCGGGTGCGCCGGAAGTCTCAGGGGCGGTGGAGGCCGTGGGGGCGCCTCCGGGCGAGGCGGGTGCGCCGGAAGCCGTGGCGGCGGCGCCGGGGGAGTCAGGGGAGCCAGGAGCGCCGGGGGAGCCGGGAGTCCCAGGGGAGTCGGGAGCCTCGGACCCGCCGGGCGCTTCGGGGCCGCCCGGGGGAGCCGGCGCCTCGACGGTGGGATCGGTGTCCGGTTGCGGGCGCGGCGAAGGGGTGTCGCCGCCCGGCTGCGGGGGGACATTGGCCTTGTGGCTGCCCGTGCGCGGATTACCCACCCGGACTCCCTTGCTCAATGGGATAACGCATAGTTGTTGTCTGATCACCTACCGTTCCTGATTGGGCGGTGCGTTCGCAAGCGGTTTGCCGGAATTCGTGTCTGTTTTGTTGTAGGCGTTTTGCATATGCCGTCGTGTGTCGCCATGCGTGCCAATCACTAAACAGGTCGCTATGTCACGATTCCTCTGCATTGGGTGTTGTATCAATGGAGGGTGGCACACCCGTAGCCGAATCGACGGCGCGGCCCCCGGGCGCCCCGGCGGGGCCGCGGCCCCCACGAGGGAGGACGGACCGGCGCGGCCGTCCTCAGCCCCACCCCAGTTCGTGGAGGCGGTCGTCGTCGATGCCGAAATGATGGGCGATCTCGTGGACGACGGTAATCCGGACCTGCTCCACGACCTCGTCGGGAGTGGCGCAGACCGCGCAGATCTCCCGCCAGTAGATCGAGATGCGGTCCGGCAGGAACCCGTAATAGCCGTCACCCCGTTCGGTTAACGGAACGCCCTCGTAGAGTCCGAGCAGACCGGGTTCGGGCGGGGACTCGCTGACGGTGATTACCACGTTGTCCATCAATTGGGTGAGTTCGCCGGGAATGGTGTCCAAGGCTTCGGCCACCAGCTCCTCGAACCGGCCACGCGTGAGTTCGACCACGCCATGCAGTCTCCCGCACACCGCCGCGCCGCACGAGTGGGGTGGGCCACAGTTCCGTCCGGGCAGGACGCCGGGGAGGCCGCCGCGCCCGCCGACCGGGAAGGCCGCCGGAGGACTGCCGGTGGGCCGCCGTTGGGCCGCCGGGACGGCCGCCCGGCGGGGCCGCGTCCCTGCCCGCCCGGGGCCGCGTCCCTGCCCGCCCGGGGCGCGGCCCCGGCGCGGATCCGGCGCGTCGGCGCGCGGCCATGGCGAGGGACACGTTGGCCGGGCGGGCTCATGGGCATGATGGAGGGGTGTTGTCGCGCCTCCGCCCCCGCCTGGCCGCGGCCGGGCGTGCCCTGGCCGGCCGGTTCGCCCGGCTCCGCCGGGGCCGGGCCTGGCGCGTCGCCGCCGTGGTGGCCGCCGGGCTGCTGGGCGGCTGGCTGGGCCTGGCACTGGGCGGGCAGGTCGTCACGCCGATCGGCCCCGCCGACATCGAGCTGAGCGTCAGCCCCGACTGGAACGGCGAGACCGTCCTGGACGTGTCGCCGCTGGGCAAGCTGGAGTTCGACACCCACGCCGCCCCGCTGCGCTTCGAGGCCGGCATCTCCGAGATCCGGTTCTCGGCGGCCGAGGAGATGTTCCAGGACCCCGAGGCGATCGACCGGATGGCGGCCAGCATCGGCTCCGAGCTGCGCACCGGCGTGATCCGGCTGTTCGTCCAGGCCGTGGTGGCGGCGGTGCTGGGCGCGGCGCTGACGGCCCTGGCGGTGTTCCGCGACTGGCGGCGGGCCGGGTTCAGCGCGCTCACGGCGCTGGGGGTGCTCGCCGGCGCGGGCGGGCTGACCTATGCCACCTTCAACCCCGCCGCCATCGCCGAACCCCGCTATACCGGCCTGCTGGCGGGCGCGCCGCAGGTGGTGGGCAGCGCCGAGAACGTCGTCAACCGGTTCTCCCAGTACCGCGAGCAGTTGGCGGGACTGGTGGGCAACGTGTCGCAGCTCTACGAGGCGACCTCGGCGCTGCCGGTCTACGAGAACGACGACGATACCATCCGCGTGCTGCACGTGTCCGACATCCACCTCAACCCGGCGTCGTGGAACGTCATCCGGTCGCTGACCGAGCAGTTCCAGATCGACGTCGTCGTGGACACCGGCGACATCACCGACCGGGGCAGCGCCGCCGAGGACGTCTTCGTCGACGACATCGGGTCGCTGGACGTGCCGTACGTGTGGGTGCGCGGCGCCCACGACTCCATGGGGACGCAGCGGGCGGTGGAGGCCCAGGAGAACGCGGTCGTGCTGGACGGCGGCACGGCCGAGGTCCGCGGGATCACCTTCTACGGCGCCGGCGACCCCCGGTTCTCCCCCGACCAGACCCGCGACAACCCCGACGACGAGGAACTGGCCGCGATCGGCGCCGAGCAGGCGGAGGAGACGGCCGGGGCCGAGGAGGCGGTCGACATCGCGGTCCTGCACGACCCGGCGCAGGCGCAGGCGTTCAGCGGGCGGGTGCCGCTGGTGCTGGCCGGCCACGGGCACGACCGGTGGACGGAGGTGGAGCCTACGGGCACCCGGTTCTTCGCCCAGGGGTCGACGGGCGGCGCGGGACTGCGCGGCCTGGACCGGGCCGCCGACGAGCCCACGCCGTACGAGGCGTCGGTCCTGTACATCGACCCGCGCACCGACCGCCTCCAGGCGTGGGACGACGTCACCCTCGGCGGCCTGGGTCTGACCTCGGCCCAGATCGAACGCCACATCGAGGAGGACCCCGACCGCCCCCTCACCCCGCCGCCGCCCACGGCCACCCCCACCCCGCCCACCCCGTCGGTGTCGCGGTCCCCCTCCCCGGAGGAGGAGCCGTCCTAGGGCGGGGCGAGGGCAGGAGGAGGCCGGTGCGGCGCCGGCACCGGCGCCGGGGCAGCGGGGTGGGGCCGGCCCGGCGGCCGCAGCCCGCCCCTCGGGGCCGGATGACCAGCCCCGACACGGGCCGGGCGGACCACCACCGCCCGACAGGCCCGCCAAACCGCTTTGCCACTGGGGTGAAATCTCCCCTATGCTTGACCCGTTCCCGACGACTGACGAAGTGGGAAGTGACGACCTTCGTCGTCGAGGCCCCCATCGTCTAGTGGCCTAGGACGCCGCCCTTTCAAGGCGGTAACGCCGGTTCGAATCCGGTTGGGGGTACGGCTCCGGTCGAACCACTGCCGAAGGTCTGGCAGAATAAGACCCGGAGCGCGGAGCGAGTCACCAGCCGGACCAGGTGCCGACCACCGCGTACAACAGAACAAGGTCCTGTGGAGCAGTTAGGAGTGCTCGCCACCCTGTCAAGGTGGAGGCCGCGGGTTCAAATCCCGTCAGGACCGCTCACACACCGACCGGTGTGCCTGGGGCCAGGTAGCTCAGTTGGTACGAGCGTCCGCCTGAAAAGCGGAAGGTCGGCGGTTCGACCCCGCCCCTGGCCACACAGCAGCAGTGCGAAGAAGCCCGGAAGCCAGTAGGCGCCGGGCTTTTTTGACAGCAACCGTGACAGCAACGGCGACGGCCGCGCGCACTCACTCCAAGGCGCGCCCAGGCGGCCTGCCGAGCGTCCGCCGCCTGTCGTTCAGCCACCCGTGGACGTAGAACGCCATCGTCACGCCGATGTCGCTGTGCCCGAGGATCTCCCGGACCACCTCCGGCGGGACGTCGAGGTTGAGCAGCAGGGTCACGCACGTGTGCCGGGGGTCGTGGAAGCGCACGCCGTCGAGACCGGCCTTGCGGCGCAGCGGCTCCCAGTTCCGGCGCAGGTCGTCCGGCTCCAGCGGCGTCCGGCGTCGGGAGGGGAAGACGAGCCCGTTCTCCGCCCAGTCCGGCGCGGCGTCCGACCGTTCGGCGAACTGGCGGTTGCGGTGCTCCCGAAGCGCTTTCACGCAGAGGTCGGGCAGCGGGACGATGCGAGAAGAGTCGTCGGTTTTCGGCGGCACTAGGTTCAGCCCGCGATTCACGACGTAGCGGGGCGGCGAAACCTTGACGAGCTTGGCGACGTTGCACGGGATGATTGCCTCTCGCGTTGCCGATTCGAGGGCGTTGCGCAGGACGGCGTGCATTGACTTCACCATGGGCGTCGAAAGGGTGGTGTGGCAGCAGTCCTTGTCGGGCGCGGCACAACGCACGCCCACGGAACTCCGGCGCTCCGATCGACGGAATGAAATGTCATCAAACACTTTTTGGCTCCTTCAAAACGCAACCACTCCTCAATAGAGATGCCTCATTAGTGCACTCAATTTACCGGTTTGTTTCTTTAATATAATTTCTCCGGTTGTATTCGTATATAGAGTTGAGGAGAATTGAGGAAGTGTCCCGGGGCCACAATTCCATTGTCCGATTTGAACGTCAAACTTAGAGTGGATGATATTACTGGCCCACGCGATGGCATGGCTCAGACGAACCGGCTCACGGAGGCCATGCTGCGATAAGACATGGGAGATAACCCAGTCATCCGGATGGCGCCTGAGTTGCCAGATGGTCGCTGATAGGGCGTCGAATGTGACCCACGCTCCATGTTGTTTTGTCCATCCAACCAACCTCGCACCACTTTGCGAGAGTTCCGTTTCGGCCCATCGAAGAGCTTCTTTTTTCGGCATGGATGGGGAATTGGCCACGCCGCATAGGATTCCGACTGAAATGCAATCTGGATGATTGTCAAGCATAAATGTCAAATTCGAAGACGGCGTGTAGGTTCGCCTTCGAGGTTTTCCATGTATGGCGCGGAGGCTGTGGACGAGGAAGGGGTCATCCCAGAAAAAATTGAGGACATTCTCCGTATTTATGAGAAGGCGTATCAAGGATTTATGGCAGGGCAACGAATCGATATCGCGCACCACCGGGACCAAGCCAACCCCTGCTAGGCTACCCGAGACTAGGATCTTTTCAGCGATTTCTGCACCCAGAGGGTCACTCAGGATTTCATCGGAATCGTCGATAAAAATCATGATGCCCGGTGCAGTTTTCGAGGGCACTGAGTACCCCTTGTGCGCGTTCCTTGCGTCGATTACTCTTGCCATTCTTTCAAGGTTGAAAATCGTTTGCTTCTTATTGTGAGAGACCCATGATGGATCAGGAGTGAAGCTTCGAAGACCATCAATTTCGCTTGTCGGCGATCTCGGGAAAGCGGGTGCGATGACGAAAACCCCAGATTTAAGAGTCTCTGTCATTATAACGCGAAGAGTATTCGTTTTGCCGGAGCCGTCTCCGCCGAGTATAAGGCCGGAACACACCCCTCCGGTGGGAAAATTCAGGCGCCAAAAAGAAGGCTCCTTCGTATCCGTGTACCATCCCACCTTCACTGTCCCCGAATGAGGCTCATAGGTCGGTTGAACCGGGACTTGCGACTCGATTTTTTCAGATTCGCGCTGTTCCTGAATTTTGCGGCGTATATCGCTCAACCCAGCGAGTGCAGGAGTACTTTTCGTGCCTGTGTTGAGAGAAGACCCACGCGGAAAATGAAACGACGGCGGTCGCCTGACCTCCGGGGCCTCTTCTCCAAAGACACGCAAGTGCACATCGGCGTCCTCAACTTCCGTTGCAAAAATCTTATGTCCTTCCCGGTAAGCAACGCCCTCCAGTGTCCATTGTTTCAATGTCTTGCTTGCGTCTGATTGGCTGATCAACTCATGAGTTATAAAATGACTTCGAACGGCATCAGGTCGCGCCTCAGAGACAAACCTGGATAGCCCAAACCATCCGTCGAGGTGCACATAGAGAAGGCGAAACCCAGCCGCTCGCATGTCCCTCATAGAGGCTGTCGGCGTTTCCGGACTCCATCCAATAAGCTTCTCATTGTACGGCGGTTTGAAGTAGTTGATCATCGAGTGTTCGATCAGATCAACAGATGCTTGCCTAATATCGCCGTTTTCATGGGCGAACTTCTCGTAGTACAGTCGCATGCTCGGTCCGTCGTCTGTGTCATCCAGGTGATCATCACTGCTCCATGTTCTTTTATTGAGAACCAGGGGGGAAACAAAAATATCCCAACTTAACCCACTGTGATCCTCATATATACGCTGAAGTTTCTTGTGCTTCGACGTTCGGTCCCAAGCGTTGCTCGTGCCTCCTTTGAAAGCTTGTCCTACGTACATGACCTCCTGGGTAGCCAACCCCGCGTCTGCCCCAGAAAGGAAAGAAGCAAGAGCCCACGCGTCGCCGTGATAGATTGCTTCTTTGGTGCGTAGTGAAAAATATGATCCGTCGGTGTGTATCTTTAAGTCGCGCGCCTCCCCTATCGTATTTAGATCCATTCCTAGCTCCCGATGTTCCGTTCTCTCTTCCTCTGTCCGGATTTCAAAAACCGCAGTCAATATGTTGTCGTATATCTGCGCTGAGTTGTTGACTATTCGGACGGATGGTCGCCTAGATATCAAGTACCAGTGGCAGTCTTTTAGTGCCTTGGCTAGTTCTGGAGAATCGAACTTCCGCTGGAATATATGCCGAACGCCTAGGTTGTATGCGAGGGTGCCTGCCATGCATTTAGGGTACGCGGCAGGTTTGAATAATCCAGCACCTTGCCAGAAATGCACCTTAATGCCTAGATTGCATAAGTTAAAGCGTATGTGTGCCTAGCTGTCGAGTTAAGCTCTGTTGGATCAAGCTGGTGACCGTCCGTGCCGTCACCCAGGGGTGTTCCGGTGTGCGTGTGGAATGTGCTCTCGGTCCGCCGTTCGGTCTGTCCTCGCCGCAGGCGTTCCGGCCGCTGGTGCGGCGGCCTTGGCGGCCCCGCCACCAGGGGTAATGCCGCTCTCTCCGCCCCGCGAGCAGGGGATCCACGGGTCTGGTGAAGGCTGTGGGTTACATGACGCGCCGTTCGGGGAGGGGAGAGGCCGATGCGGTATGCGTTGTACCTTCCGCCCCTTGGGGAGCTTGCGGATCCCGGGGTATTGGGCGAACTTGCGGAGAAGGCCGAGGCGGCCGGGTTCGACGGGGTGTTCCTGCGGGACCACGTCGTGCGGCCCTCGGCCGGCCTCGCCGTGTGCGATCCGTGGATCGCGCTCTCGGCCATCGCCCTGTGCACGACGCGCATCACCATCGGCACCTGGACCACGCCGCTGGCCCGGCGGCGGCCGCAGGAGGTGGCGCGGCAGGCCGTCGCGCTGGACCGGCTGAGCGGCGGCCGGTTCGTCCTGGGGGCCGGCGACGCCGACGGCGGCGGTGAGTCCGGCGAGGGCGACGGCCGCGATGGGACCGGTGGCGCCGACAGCCGCGACAGGGCCGGCGGCCTCGACGGCGCCGATGGGACCGGCGACGCCCATGGCGGTGACGGGAGCGGCGGGGACGGGCGCCCCTATGCCGCAGGTGCGAGGGGTGATGGCCCTGCCCAACCGCCCGCCGGGTCCACCGCCGACCTCCCGGACGTCCCCCGCCCCCGCGACGCGGTGCTGGACGAAAGCCTCGACGTCATCTGCCGGCTGTGGTCGGGTGAGCGGACCACGCACGCCGGGCCGCACTTCCGCATCGAGGACGTGCGGTCCCTGCCGCGTCCGGTGCAGCGGCCCCGCATTCCCATCTGGGTCGCCGCGCGCCCCGGCGATACCGCGCCGCTGCGCCGCGCCGCGCGGTTCGACGGCCTGTGCCCCGAGACCTCACCCGAGGGGCTGCGGGGGATGCTCGCCGAGATCGAGCGCCGGCGCGGCGGCCTCGACGGTTTCGACGTCGCCGTCGGCGGCCCGCCCGGCGCCGACCCCGCCCCCTACCGCGACGCCGGCGCCACCTGGTGGGTGATGCGCTTCCCCGACACCGTCGGCGCCCGGGACGTCTCCGCCGCGCTGGACCGGTTCGACGCCCGCCCTTCCTCCTGACCCCGGCGGTCCGGGCCGGACCGCGTGCGGCAGGTCGCGGGGGAGCAGGGGATCATGGACGGGAGGGGGTTGGGCGGCGCGGCATCGGCCGACGTCGGTTTCCGTTCGCGGCGGCCGCGCACCCACGTGCACCCACGTGCACCCGCGTGCGGCGGAATGCGGCGGAATCGGTGAGGAGGAGGCAGCGTGATCGGACGGTGGACGATAGCGGTGGCCGTGGCCTGTGCCCTGGTCATGGGCTACTTCTGGTTCACGGCCTACCGCGCCGACGGCTGGAGCCTGGAGGCGATCGTGTTCGCCCTGCTCGCCGTGGCGATGCTCGACGGCGCCTGGGTGTTCCACCGCCTCTCGCGCAACCGCCGCCGCGCGGCAGCGGCGGCGAGCGGAGTCGAGGACCCGTCGCAGGACGGCCTGGCCGGGCCTCCCGAGGACGGTCCCCGCTAGATGTTGGGGGCCGCCCGTCGCCCCCGAGGGCCGGGGGCGAACGCCCGCGCCGGGCGGGCGTCCCGCCCGCCCGGCCGCGTCACTTCTTGTCCGTCCAGGCCAGCGTGATCTCGTACTCGCTGAACCGCCAGCCCTTGGGGGTCCGCACGGCGGTGCAGGCGGTGCGCAGGCCGCTGGTCTGGTGGGGCGGTTGGCCGTCGCGGTAGAAGTACACCAGTTCGTCGGCCGTGGCCCGCGCGCGGTCGCCGTCGAGGTGCACCAGCACGTTGCCGTTGACGTGCTGGGCGTGCTCCCCTTCCACCTTGCTGCTCCGGATGAACGCGGTCACCTCGTCGATGCCGCGCAGTTCACCGCCGCGCGGCGAGTGCACCACGACGTCCTCGTGGTAGACGCTCGCGGCGTCCTCCGGGCGGTGGCCGTCCAGCAGGGCGGCCAGTCGGGCGAACAGTTCGGTGATCTCCAGGCGGTCGGCCGTCTCCGTGGCGATGGACACCATGACTCCTTGATGGTCGCACCAATGTTGGCTTGACCAACAATAGCCTGTTTTGTTGGTCGAGCCAACATCATCTACGGAGGAGGCGGGCTGTTCTTCGCCGACCGGGCGAGGTCGCGCGCCAGGTGGGATCGGTGCGGCCGCCGGGTGCGCCGCAGGCGCGCCAGATCGGCGCGGTTCTGGTGGGAGAGCTGCACGTGGAAGTAGTTGACGTGCTCTGCCAGCGCGAACACCGCCAACCCCGCCCCCGGCCAGACGTGCGTCCACGGCACCTGACCGGCGAACCCCCACGCGACGACCGCGCCCCCGGCCGCCAGCAGCACCGGGTTGGCCATCCGCAGGATGCGGAACAGCGGCAGCCCCGCAGGGCGAAAGGACCGCGAACGCACCTGCGCGGCCTTCGCCCACCAGTAGGCCGAGCCCTCGACCAGCAGGAGCGCGAACAGGGCGAACCCGGCCAGGTTCGCGGGCGCCGGGGGCAACCGGAGGACCCCGAACAGCACCACGGCGAACAGCGGGATGTTGACCAGTTCCAGCACGGCCAGGGTGCGGAGGCGGGAAGGCATGCTCGATTGTCGCCGAGGGCGCGGCACCGGCGGCATGGAACCCCCGTGCGGGCTCGCGCGCGCCCTGGACGGCACGCGTGGCCGAGGACCGGCGGCGGTGCCGCGTCCGGCGGAGGGAGGGGAAGGAGCACACTCTCACCCGGCGGCGGCGGATCCGGGCGGGGGTAAGCGCGGCCGGAACCTGTCGCGCATGCGGGCGGCTTGTCCCAGCGGAGCGCCGGGACAAGCCGCCGCGAGGTCAGCGTTCTCCGCGCAGGCGTTCGATCTGGCGGCGGTCGCGCTTGGTCGGGCGGCCCGCGCCGGGGTCGCGGCGGGGGACCGGGGCGCGGGCCTGCGGCGGCGGCTCCGGGCTGCGGTCGGTGTAGCAGCGCACAGCGACCGGCGCGCCGACGCGCTTGTCGATGATGTGGGTGACGTCCACGATCCGGGTGATCCCGTGCAGCCGGACCTGCACCTCGTCGCCCACGCGCACGGTGGTGGCGGGCTTGGCCGCGCGGTCGTTGACCTTCACGTGGCCGCCCCGGCACGCGCGGGCGGCGTCGGACCGGGTCTTGACCAGGCGCACCGCCCAGATCCACCGGTCCACGCGGCCGCTGGACCGCCCCGGCGGCAGGGGCGCCGCCGGGCGCGCGGCGTCGGCGCCTTCAGTGGACTTGACGCCCTCGGCGCCCTCGGCGCCCTCGGCGGTCGTGGCGGGCTCCGCGCTCTCGGCGCGCCGTGCCGTGCCGCCCTCAGCGGTGTCCGCGCCGTCGGTCCCGCGCGCGGTGACGCCCTCGGCGGGTGCGCCCGCCCGCCGCGCGTCCGGCCCCTCACCGATCCCGCCCCGCGCGGACTCCGGTCCGCCGCCCGTGGCCGCCGGCACCGTGTGCTCCGGATCGTTCACGTGCGCATCCCCTCCAGGCTCGGGACCGAACCCGCCGGCACCGCCGACGGCTCCTCCTCACCGCACTGTAGTGCGCCCCCGCCTGCCCGCGCCCGCGCCGAACCCAGCGCCTCCGCGACCACCGCCTGGAACGCCCGGATCGCCGCCGTCTCGGCCGCCGTGCGCCACACCAGGGCCAGCGCCGAGGCCGCCATGCCGCTGACCGGCACGTACACCACGTCGTCGCGCCGGTAGTAGTCCGCCGTGGGGCGGCACACCAGCATGGCCCCGGCGCCCGACGCCACGGCGGTCAGCCCCTCCTGGAGGGTCTTCACCGGCTCGGTGTGCCCGATCGGCCGCCCCTGGGGTGTGCGGTCGGGCGCGTGGTCGGCCCGCCAGTAGGCCGGGGCGGGGTCGGCGAACGGCACCAGCGCCACCCGCGCCAGGTCCTCCACGTCCACCCCGCTCCGCCGCGCGAACGGGTGGTCGGCGGCCACCGCCAGCATCCGCCCGTACTGGGAGAAGGTCGCCCCGAGGGTTAGGCCGTCCTCGGCCACGGGTGTCAGCACGGTGACGGCGTCGACCTCGCCCCGGTGCACGGCGCCGAAGGGGTCCGACAGCGGCAGCTCGACCACGGAGACGCGGCACTCCGGGTGGCGCCGGTGGAACAGCGCGATGGCGGCGGCCATGTGCCGGTAGACCGTGCCCTGGAAGCCCACCCGCAGCACGCCCGCCACCTCGCGCGCGGCCGACCGGGTGCGCTCGACGGCCGCGCGCACCGCCGCGTAGGCGGGCGCGAGGTCGGCGTAGAGGTCGGCGCCGAGGGGGGTGAGGCGGACGCGGCGGCTGGTGCGCTCCACCAGGCGGGCGCCGACGCGCCGCTCCAGGGCGCGCAGGAGCTGGCTGACCCGGCTCTGGGAGACCAGCAGGCGCTCGGCGGTACGGCCGAAGTGGAGTTCCTCGGCCAGGACCAGGAAGCACTCCAGTTCCCGACTCTCCACGTGCTGCGCCATTGCCGCCTCCGCACTCGCCGAGCTGGAACGATGAGCCCAGCTTATGGAACGGCGAGGACTTCGCCGTTGTTCGGGGGCGGCGGCGCCGGTTGGCTGGCGGGCATGTCGAACTCCATGCCCACCGCCGCATCCCCTGATCCCACGTGCCCTGATCTGGCCTCCGCCGATCCGGCGTCCCGGGATCGCGTGCCGCCCAACACCGCGCCGCCGACCGCGCGGCCCGCGCCGGAGCCGGTGCCCGCGCGGGGCTGGCTCGCGGCGGTCGCGGTGGCCCTGGGCACCTTCACCGTCGTCACGGCCGAGATGATGCCGGTCGGCCTGCTCACCCCGATGGGCGCGGCCCTTGGTGTCTCCCCGGGCACGGCCGGGCTCACGCTGACGATCACCGGCCTGGTCGCGGCGGTCGCGGCTCCGCCCGCAACGCCGCTCGCCGGGCGGATGGACCGGCGGACGGTCCTGGTCCTGACGGGCGTGCTGCTGGCGGTGGCCAACCTGGTCGCGGCGGCGGCGCCGAACTTCGCGGTGATGGTGGCCGCGCGCGTGCTGGTGGGGATCGGCATGGGGTTCCTCTGGACGTTCGCCGTGGGCGTGGCGCCGCGCCTGGTGCCGGGGCACGCGGCGGCGAAGGCGACGTCGATCGTGTTCAGCGGGGTCGCGGTGGCGTCGGTGCTGGGGGTGCCGCTGGGGACGCTCCTCAGCGGCCTCGCGGGCTGGCGCGCGGCGTTCGCCGCCGTGGCGGTGCTGGCGCTGGTGGCGGCGGTGGTGATGGCGGTGCTGCTGCCCCCGCTCCCGGCCGAGGGGCCGGTGCGGGTCGGGGGAGTCGTCCGCACCGTGCGGATCCCGGCGGTGCGGGCCGGGCTGGCGCTGACGGCGCTGCTGGTCGGCGGGCACTTCGCCGCCTACACCTACGTCCGCCCGGTGCTGGAGGAGGCGCTGGGCGCGGGCGCCGCCCTGATCGGCACGCTGCTGCTGGTGTACGGGCTGGCGGGCGTGACCGGCAACTTCGGGGCGGGCGCCGTCGTCGGGAGCGGCCCGCGCCGGGTGCTGGCGGCCATCGCCGCCGTGCTGGCCGTGGTGATGCCGCTGGTCCCGTGGCTGGGCGCGACGGGGGCCGGCGCGGCGGCGGCGCTGGTGGTGTGGGGGCTGGCGTACGGCGGCGTGTCGGTCAGCACCACGGCCTGGACCACGGCGGCGGCCGGGAGCGAGCGGGAGGCGGCGTCGGGCCTGTTCGTCGGTGTCTTCAACGCCGCGATCGGCGCCGGCGCGCTGCTGGGCGGCGCCGTGGTGAACGCGGTGAGCCCGGCGGCGGCGATGTTCACGGGCGGAGGACTGGCGCTCGCCGCCCTGCTGGTGGCGGCCACGGCCCGCTCGCCACGTCCGGAAGCATGAGGGAGCCGCAGGTGGGAGGGCTTCTCGCGGGACGGGGTGCTCCGGGAAACCACCCGGAGCCCCCGCGCCCGCTGAGGGCGGCGGTGGCCCGGGTGAGCGGATACCGGGCCGCACACCCGTGGTCGATGCGGGGGCGGCGACGGCGGCGTGCGCCGCCTGAACCGTCCGCCCACTCGGCCGGTGACCGCGGGCCGGGTCCGCGCTCGGTCCCGGTGCCTCGGCGCCACCCGGCCGCCCGCCCCGGCAACCGATGACCGCGCGCCCCTCCCCGAAAAACCGGTCGACAGGCCGCCGGAGCCCTCGGCATAGTGGCCGCACATGGGCCACATTGACGTCGCCGGTATCGGTTACCACCTGCCCGATGGCCGGGTTCTCCTCGATGACGTCTCCTTCCGCGTCGGGGACGGCATGAAGGCGGTCCTCGTCGGGGCCAACGGCAGCGGGAAGACGACTCTGCTGCGGATCGTCGCCGGAGACATCGACCCCTCCGAGGGGGCCGTCACCCGCAGCGGGCGGCTCGGGGTGATGCGGCAGTTCATCGGGTCGCACTCCGGCTCGGCCGCCGGGAGCGACGAGGACCCCGACGGCGTCACCGCGCCGCTGCGGCCCGACTCCCGCGTCCACGACCTGCTGGTGTCCGTCTCCCCGCCGCGCGTGCGCGCCGCCGCCCGCGAACTCGCCGCCGCCGAGACCGCCCTCGCCGCCCGCGACGACGAACCCGCCCAGCTCCGCTACGCCCAGGCCCTCGCCGACTGGGCCGACGCCGGCGGCTACGACACCGAGGTGCTGTGGGACGTCTGCACCGTCGCCGCCCTCGGCCTGCCCTACGACACCGCCCGCCACCGCGCCCTGCGCACCCTCTCCGGCGGCGAGCAGAAGCGCCTGGCCCTGGAGGCGCTGCTGCGCGGCCCCGACGACGTGCTCCTCCTCGACGAGCCCGACAACTACCTCGACGTCCCCGGCAAGCAGTGGCTGGAGGAGCGGCTGCGCACCACGCCCAAGACCGTGCTGTTCATCAGCCACGACCGCGAACTCCTCGCCCGCACCGCCACCCATGTCATCACCGTCGAGGGCGGCGGCGCCGGCAACACCGCCTGGGTGCACGGCGGCGGCTTCGACGGCTACCACCGCGCCCGCGCCGACCGCCATCTCCGGTTCGCCGAGATGCGCCGCCGCTGGGACGAGCGCCACGAGCAGCTCCGCGAACTCGTGCGCGCCCTGCGCCAGAAGGCCCACACCAACGACTCCATGTCCAGCCGCTACCAGGCCGCCCTCACCCGCCTGCGCAAGTTCGAGGACGCCGGCCCGCCGCCCGAGCCCCCGCGCCCGCAGAACATCACCATGCGGCTGCGCGGCGGGCGCACCGGCGTGCGCGCCCTGACCTGCCGCGACCTCGAACTCACCGGCCTGATGCGGCCCTTCAGCACGGAGGTCTTCTACGGCGAGCGCATCGGCGTGCTCGGTTCCAACGGCTCGGGGAAGTCCCACTTCCTGCGGCTGCTCGCCGACCCCGCCTCGGTGCGCCACACCGGCGAGGCCCGCCTGGGCGCCCGCGTGGTCCCCGGCCACTTCGCCCAGACCCATCACCATCCCGAGTGGAACGGCCGCACCCTCACCGCCGTCCTGGCCGAGGACCACGCGCTGCCGCTGGGGGAGTCCGCGCCGCTGCTGCACCGCTACGAGCTGGTCCACCAGCGCGAGCAGCGGTTCGAGACCCTGTCCGGCGGCCAGCAGGCCCGGTTCCAGATCCTGCTGCTGGAGCTGTCGGGCGCCACCATGCTGCTGCTGGACGAGCCCACCGACAACCTCGACGTGGAGTCGGCCGAGGCGCTGGAGGCCGCCCTGGAGTCCTACGAGGGCACCGTGCTGGCCGTCACCCACGACCGCTGGTTCGCCCGCTCCTTCGACCGGTTCCTGGTGTTCGGCGCCGACGGCCGCGTGCACACCTCCGACACCCCCGTGTGGGACGAGGGCCGGGTGCGCCGCCAGCGCGCCTGACCCCGGCCGACGCGCCGCCCGCGCCCGCCGCCCGACCGGGGCGCACCGTGGTTCGGCGCACTCCCAACTGCCGGTAAAGTTGGTGCTCGTGCGCGGTCGCCCCCGGGCGGCCACCCACCCAGGTCCTGTGGAGCAGTTAGGAGTGCTCGCCACCCTGTCAAGGTGGAGGCCGCGGGTTCAAATCCCGTCAGGACCGCCCTTTTCTCCCTCCCGGCCCGCGCCGCCCGTTCGCGAGGAACCAGCCGTGGCCTACCGCTACGCCACCGAGCGTGCCGACCACTCCGACCTGGCCAGTGGCGCCGTGCTGCGCTCCGCGCCCGGCCACCCCGGGTTCCCCGTCCGCCTGGCCAGCGAGCTGTTCCAGCGCGCCGCCGCCCGCGCCGCCCCCGCCGGCCGCCCCGTCGCCCTGTGGGACCCCTGCTGCGGCAGCGGGCACCTGGCCACCTCGGTCGGCCTCCTCCACCGCGACCGCCTGTCGTGGGTTCTGGCCACCGACGCCGACCCCGCCGCCCTCGGCATCGCCGAACGCAACCTCGCCCTGCTCACCGCTGAGGGCCTGGCCGAGCGCGAACGCGGCCTGCGCGCCGACGCCGCCGCCTTCGGCAGACCCGCCTTCACCGAGCGGGCCGAGGCCGCCGCCCGCCTGGCCGCCCGGCTGCGCGCCGCCGGCGGCGACCTGCCCGCCGCCGCCCGTACCGGCGACGTGTTCAGCCCCACGCCGCCCGAGCGGCCCGTCGACGTCGTGCTGACCGACATCCCCTACGGCGGCCTCAGCCACTGGCGGCACACGCCCGCCGGCACGGCCGACCCCGTCGCCGCGCTGCTGCGCGCGCTCGCCGCCGTCCTGCCGCCCGAGGCCGTGATCACCGTCACCGCCCGCACCCGCAAGGTCGCCCTGCCCGAGGGCGTCGCCGCCCTGGAACGCGTGCGGGTGGGCAACCGCGCGGCCGTCCTGGTGCGCGCCGCCGACGCCCGCCCCTGAACCCTCGCCCGTCCCGCCCGACCCGCGCCCACCCCGCATGCGTTGACCCCGCCCGCCTGGGTATGGGACCCGCCACTGGCTGCGGGGGCTCGACGGGACTCGTTCGTTCGCGTGCTGCCACGACGCAAGGGGCGAGTGATACCAATGCACAACGGCGCCAAGGTGGCCGGGGGACACGGCCGCGCCGGTGAACTCCTGCTGTGCGCGGGGGCGCACCTGACCCGGACGGCGGCGCCGCCCGGGCGGCCCGACCGCGTCCGGGGCCGCCCCAGCGCCGACACCCTGGACGAGGCGCGCTGCCACGCCGTGCTGCGCCAGGCCGCGGCGATCCTGCTGGGCCAGCCCGACACCGCCTTCTACCGGCGGCTCCCGCTGGTCTACCGGGCCCTGCTGGAGTTGCCGCCCAGCCCCGCCCGGCGCGGGCTCGCCGGGTTCTGCGACCACGCCGCCGCCGAACCCGAGGCCGACCTGGCCGCCCACTACGCGCGCGTGTTCGACCCCCGCGGCCGCCGCGCCCTCCAGTTGACCGTGCACACCTTCGGCGGCCACGGCGACGTCCGCCGCCGGGGCCACGCCCTGACCCGCATCCAGCGCGTCCTGGCCGACCACGGCTGGAGCGCCGCCGGGCCCGAGCCGCACGACCACCTGGCCGTGCTGCTGGAGTTCGCCGCGCGCGGCGACGCGGCGGCCGGCGAGGCCCTGCTGGTCCGCTTCCAGCCGGGGATGGAGTTGCTGCGGGCGCGGCTGCACCAGGACCGCAGCGCCTACGCGCCCGTGCTCGACGCGGTGTGCGCCACCCTGCCGCCCCCGTCCGGCCCGCGCGCGCCGGAC
>NZ_JAJAQC010000014.1 GCF_027604915.1 Streptomonospora mangrovi | reverse complement strand
GTGGAGCGCACCCGCCGCGACCGCCCCGACGCCGAGGTGTTCCGCGAGACCGACCCGCGCAGGCCCGAGGCGGTGATCTCGGCGTCCAGGTCGGCGATGGCCGCATCCAGCGCCGCCACCTCATCCGAAGTCGCGCGGCCCGCGTGGACCAGGCGGTCGCGCTCAGCGGTGACCATCGCGCGGCGTTCGACCCAGGCCCGCTGAACCTCAGAGGGGGCGTCCGGGATGACGACGGGATCGTGGTCGAGGTGCCAGCCCTCTTCGCACTGGGTGCGGCGGATCGAGCGCTTCCGGCGGGCACACGCCGGACAGCGGGATTCCAGCGTGGAGTTGCACGGCACGTCGATGATCTCGGTCCGGCCGGTGGTGATGTCGGTGCGGCGCAGCGCCACCGGCCGGATGCACACCCCCTTCTCCGCCGCGATGGTCTCGGCCACCTCCCGCGCGAGCGGCTGTGCGAGGCGTTCAGCCCGCGTGCTCTTGCCGGTCGGGGTGGGCATCAGCCCTCCACCCCGGTCGGTGCCGCCTCAGCGGTCATGTGGTCGATATCGGCATCGGAGACGAACGCGGCACGTACCCGGACGGGGACCGGGGAGCCCTCCAGTTTCACAAATGCCACCCCGGGAAGCTCGGGGTCGATGAGGTGGGCGTTGGCGCCCCGGTCGCGGGCTCCCTCACCGAGGACCATGTCGACTTGGGAGGCTTCGTCCAGTCGGAGGGCGATCTTGTCAGGGAAGAGGTTGCGCAGGTTGAGGACTTCTTTGCGGGGGTCTTGGAGTGCGGCCAGGACGCAGAACCCCACCGACCGGCCCTGGCTGGTCAACGTGGCAATCGCGTTCTCGGCGCGGCGGCGGATGTCGCGGTCGGGGTGGTAGGCCGTCAGGAACGCCACCTCGTCCAGGACGACCACCGTGAACGGGTCGCGGACGGTCGGCACGTGCACGCGTTGGCGTCCGGCGTAGCGCTCGGCCCGTTCCTGCATCGCGGCCACCGCCGCTTCCAGGAGGGCCACCGCGGTCTCGGCGTCGGCCGCGTAGTGCGCGAACAGAGCGAGCCCGTAAGACAGCTCCATCCGCTTGGGGTCGATCGCCCAGACCTCGGCGATTCCGGCGGTGATGGCCGAGGACATCGCTCGGATGGCCGACCACAGCACCGAGCCCTTGCCCGCACCCGTCACCCCGACTGTCAGGACGTGGGTGCCGTGGAGGCGGAGGGTCCACAGTTCGCCGTCTTCACACACCCCCACCGGCAGGGCGGACAGGTCCGGCTCCTCGGGGATCGGCAGGGCGTCGATGGGGTCGGCGAGGGTGTCATAGCGCGGGAACTCCAGCACCACGTCTCGCGGGCCGCGCACTTCGACCCGGCAGGAGGGGGCGCCGAAGCCGTGCGCCAGCTCGGTCACGCGCTTCTGGAAGTCGGCCGGGGACGTGCCGGCCACGATCCGCACCCGCACCCGATCGGCCCACGCCGAGCAGGTCACCCCGCGAATCTGGGGCAGGTACTGGCGTTCGAGGTAGGACTCGGCCAGTCCGGCGACCACCAGGACGGGTTGCCAGTGGCGGCGGTAGACCCACAGGCGGCGCCAGGCGGCCAGCACCCGCAGCGCCACCCGGTCACGGAACGAGCGCGGCCAGCGGCGCCACCACACCAGCAGCACCAGGTCAACCACCGACCAGAGCACGGCCAGGCTGATCCAGCCGCCGAACTGGTAGGCCGCGATCGAGGCCCCGAGGGCGCTCACCGCGACCGGGAACTGGGCGGGCAGCAGCACCAGGGCGCGCAGGAAGCGCCAGAGCCACCCGGTGAGGATGAAGATCCCCGGCGTCTGGACCACCGGGGTGGTGAAGCGGATGGTGCGCGCGGGAACCGGCGCGGTGGGGCGGACCTGGGTCGCGCCCGCCTTGTTGTCGCCCAACATAAGCTGGTCACACCTCTTCCATGGTTACGCAGGCCAGGAGGGGTTGAAAGGGGCGGCCGAGGTGTTGCAGCACCAGGCCGCCCCGCTTGGGTTCAGCGGCTATCTCGCGTCCTTGGCGGCGGCAGCCGCCGGGGTCTTGCGGGCGCCCGCGCTACTGGGGGTCTTCACGCCCCGCGCCCGCAGCGAGTACGCCACCCGAGGACGGCGGCCCGACTCATCCACGTAGGGCATGACCGACATGGCCTCGAACTCCACCGGCCGGAACGGCAGGCCCGGCACCTCCTCAGGCAGCACCGGGCAGTGCTCGGCGGCCACCTTGACCTTCACGCTCTTGGCCTTGCCCCGCGCTTCGGGGTCGGCGTCGATCACGTTCACCGCCCACAGCGGCAGCCCTGTCGCCTTGTCCAGCTGCGGGCGCTTGGTCTCGAAGTCGGTCACCGGCTCCACCCCCAGCGCGAACGCGCCGTAGGGGAACACCGTCCCGAAGTCGATCGGCAGCGCACCCTGAATCGCCATGAGGTCACTCCTGTTCGTTGCTCTAGTTGCAGACAGACAGCCCGTCCGATCCGGCGCATGTGCTCACCCGGACGAGAATCGATGCATGTATAGCATGTATCGAAGATGGCGCGTCAAGCTTCAGGCATCCCTGTTCCTCTCCGCGAACCCTCGCCCCGGCCGACCGCCCCTCGCGAGGCCGATACCTTCGGACATGTACGAGCATCCGGTATGGGGCCGGGACGCGATCACTACATGGCTGGACGTGTTCGGGACGTCTCGATAATGTGAGCGCGTCCTTAGACGTCCTGCGAACACGGGGCAGATGCCAAACGAGAGGTTGCGCGCGGCGCTGCTGGAACACGGGTTGACCCCCGCTGATCTGGCCGCCGACGTCGGCGTTGACACCAAGAGCGTGGAACGCTGGATCAGTCGCGACCGCACCCCCTACCGGCGGCACCGCTACGCCGTCGCGGCACGTCTGGGAGTGGACGAGGCGTTCCTGTGGCCGAAGGCGCTGAGCCCGGCGCAGAGCGCCGAGGCGTCCGAGAGCGAGATCCTGACCGTCCACCCGCACCGGTGGACCGTGCCCCGGGACGCCTGGAAGCGCCTGTTCGAGTCCGCCCGGGAAGAGATCGGCATTCTCGTCTACAGCGGGTTCTTTCTCGCCGAGGACGCGAGCGTTCTGCGGCTGCTGCGGCAGAAGGCCGAGGCCGGAGTCCGGGTGCGCATCCTGCTCGGCGACCCCGACAGCGCCGCCGTGGCCCAGCGCGGTGCCGACGAGGGCATTGACGACGCGATGGCCGCGAAGATCCGCAACGTCATCGTCCTCTACAAGCCGCTACGCGGTGTGGACGGCATCGAGTTCCGGTTGCACGGCACCCCGCTGTACAACTCGATCTACCGCGCCGACGGGCAGCTCCTCGTCAACACCCACGTGTACGGGGCACCGGCGTCCAACGCGCCGGTCTTCCACCTGCGCAAAATCGCCGGTGGCGGAATGGTGAACACGTACCTGGAGAGCTTCGAGCGCGTCTGGGACGAGGCGGCGCCGCTTGAGTGAGGGAGGAAGGCCGATGGCACGGCGGATCGACTACTTCAACGACCCCGAGGCCCCGCCCGCCAACAGCCTCGTCCCCTCGGTGAACGTCATCGTCGTCAACGACCGCGACGAGGTCCTGATGATCCGGCGCACCGACAACGGCAACTGGGCGGTGCCCGGCGGCGCCATTGACCTCGGCGAGTCCGTGCCCGAGGCGGCGGTGCGCGAGACGCGCGAGGAAACCGGCATCACCTGCGAGATCACCGGAATATCGGGGATCTACTCCGACCCCCGGCACATCATCCTCTACACCAGCGACGGCGAGGCGCGCCAGGAGTTCTCCATCGTCCTCACCGGCCGGCCGCTCTCCGGCGAGCCCACCCCGAGCAGCGAGTCCCGCGAAGTCCACTGGGTGCCCAGGACCGAGCTGCCCGGCTACCGGATGGACCGCTCCATGCGTCTGCGCATCGACCACTTCCTACAGGGAACGTCCGCGCCCCACATCGGCTGAGCGAGTGGCCCGGCCCGCCGGGCGGCGAAAGGCGCTCTCGCGCGCCTCAACGGAGCGGACCGCCTTCACCAGGTCGGGGCGGGAGCGGGTCACGGCTCGGTGCACCAGGTCCCCCGGCGCATAGCGCTCAAGGATCTCGGAGAGGCGCCGCTCAACGGGCAGATGGGTGCCGTCCGGGCCGGTGGTCATGTCGGAGTAGGTGAGCGCGGACAACAGCTCGGGATCGGGGAGGGGGAACTCCCCGGTGAGTTCATCGAGCATCCCGCGCTCTTCGGCCTCGACCATAGCGCCGGAGTGGTGGGCCACCAGGGAGCACAGGCGTTCGTCGGCGCGCTCGACCCGGCGCAGATAGCGGGCACCGTCGAGGGGGTGGAAGCCGGTCTCGGCGAGGGCCGGTGAGTACCCGATGTCGTGCAGCCAGGCCGAGGCGGTCACGAGGTCGGCGTCATCGCCGAGGACATCGGTCAGCGTGGCGGCCTGTTCGGCCACGCCTTGGGTGTGCGCCCACCGCCGGGGCAACGGCTCTTCGAGGAGGTTCCGCGCGAGATCCCGCGCCCAGGGAACATGTCTCACATGTATCAGACTAGCTTCGCGGCGTATCGGCCCCTCGGACGAAGCGGCCCTTGCCCTGAAGCGAGACGACGAGGCCCGAGGCTTCCAGTTCGACCAGCGCCCGCCGCGCGGTACCCCGGGAAACGTCGTACTGACGGACGAGGGCGGACTCGCTTGGCAAGGCGTCCCCGGCCGCGAAGTCCCCTCGGGTGATCTGGTCCCGCAGCGCGTCAGCGATGCGCCGGTACTGGGGTAGGTCGCCGGAAGCGCCTTCCGCGGAGCCCCCCGGACCGCAGACGACCCGCCCCGTCCCCGGACGAGCCTTGATCAGCTTGTCCGCCTCCAACGAGGCGAGAGCACGCCGGATCGTGCTCCGCGCGACGCCGAACTCCTCACGAAGGGCCGCCTCAGAGGGGAGCACCGTCCCCGGCTCCAGAGCACCGGAGACGATCCGCTGTCTCAGCGTCTCCGCTATCTGGGTGTAAGTGCCCCACCGAGTCCGGCGAGAACTCATGTGCTGTTCCTTCGCTGCGGGATTGAGCTCCAAAATTTGATTCGCGCCGATCAAAAGGATCTCAGACACCTGGAGGCTACGTCGGACGAGGCCGCGCGGCCGGTGTGGGAAGTCGCGGACGGACCACCGGCCGCGCGGCGGCCTGGTCACGCTGAGGGCGGTTCCTCTGAGCGATAGATGCCGTCCGCGAGCGCGTGCAACCGGGACTGGAACCAGCCCCCCGACAGCAGGGAGCGCCCGATGCTCGCGGGCGGGTCTTCGAGTTGGCGCACGAACTCCTCAAGGTCGGGTTCGACCAGAGTCGGAGCGTGCTCGGCATCCGGTTTCCGCAGCGTGGCGATCCACAGGTGTTCGGTTCGGCGGATGTTCCACCGGTCTCCGTAGTGGCGTTGAAGGAGCTGCAACAGCGGACTGTCGGGCTGGCTCATACCAGCACCGCCGCCGACCGAGACAGGTCCAGGAGCACAGCCACCCCGAGGCGGCTTCGGTCGTCGCGCCACTGGCGCCGCTGCCTCTCAAGGTGAAGTACGTACGGTCGGACCATGGCCGCTCGCGGAGGAACGTCGTAGGGCTCAGGGGCCGGGGTGAACGGCAGCGGCGCATAGGGCCGGAATCGTGACGACACTCGTGGGAATGGGCGCGCGATAGGGTTCCGCATGTTCCACCTGCTTCCGTCAGGTCGGGACCACGCCCCCGGAGTGTTGGCCCACTCGCGGGGGTCTTGTCACCTGCGGAAATGCTGTCTGGAGCGGGTGGACATGTGTACCACGTATCGGACTTCCCAAGGGACGTCTAGGGACGTCTTCTGATACCGTCGAGACTCCTGATCCGGGAGGACGACGCAGTGAACGAAGCCCTCCGCCGAGCCTTGGCCAACGCTCGCCTCACCGACACCGACGCGGCCGAACGCTTGGGCGTGGACCCGAAGACGGTCCGCCGCTGGTTGTCCGGTCAGACGCCCTATGCCCGCCACCGCTGGGCCATGGCCGACCTGGTGGGCATCCCCGAGCACGAACTGTGGCCGACCGCAGCCGCCAAGCGCGCGGAATCGCAGCCGTTCCCGGCCGATCTCCCGAAGGTCTATCCACACCGCTGGGCGGTCCCGCACGCTGTATGGCGGCAACTGTTCGAGTCGGCGCACCACGAGATCGGCGTACTCGTCTACAGCGGCCTGTTCCTCGCCGAGGACACGGGCATCCTGCACGTGTTCGAGGAGAAGGCGCACTCCGACGTTCGAGTTCGCATCCTCTTGGGCGACCCGGAAAGCCCCCACGTCCAGGACCGAGGAGACGAAGAGGGCATCGGCACGGCCATGGCCGCGAAGGTCCGTAACGCCCTGGTGCTCTACAAGCCCCTAATGAGCATCGAAGGCATCGAGATCCGCCAGCACGGAACCGTGCTGTACAACTCCGTCTTCCGAGCCGACAACCGGATGCTGGTCAACCAGCACATATACGGCGCACCAGCATCCACGACCCCCGTACTCGTCATCGACGGCGACACCGAGCCGGAGCTGTTCGCCACGTACCTCAACAGCTTCGAGCACACCTGGAACGGAGCCGTCGGCGTCAAGTTCTAGGAACGCACTGCCGAATTGGGCTGTATGGGATCAAGGCAACGGCGCTTCGCGCCGTCGCTCCGGCGGGCCGCCCGCCGCTCGGGCTGCGGGCTGCCGCCCGGTCCCGAGCGCGCGGCCGGCCGCCGGGGCACGCGGGAGCATCCGCCGCCTGACCGACATCCGCCGACCGTGGGTCGCGCCGTCGCCGCAACAGGGCGAAGCGAAGCGCTCCCACGTCGGCGAGCGAACCGGCTATGGTCGCTGACGTCCTCGGTCCCGAGGCACTTGGTCGCGCGACCCTGACTGTCTGGGGTGGCCGACACCGGCGCGACCAAGCACCTCGGACCGGAACCGTGGCGGGCGCCTACTTGGGTTGCTGGCGCGGCGGTTGAGGTGGGCGAACGTGGCCCCGCTCTGTGCCACACACGTGCCACACAAGGCGGTGATCAACGGGGAGACACGGTGATGTGCGGTCAAACCCTCGCTGTCTGTGCAGGTAGGGGCTTCGGCTGGTCTGGCCCCTTCACGCGCCTCAACTTCCCAAGCTGATAACGCGGGTTCGATTCCCGTCATCCGCTCCAGACAGCGAAGAGCCAGGTCACACCGGGTTTCCGGTGACCTGGCTCTCGCTTTTCCAGCACGTCCGGGCGGCTCGCGTGCCCGCTACGTGCCCGACGCTCGATCGCTCCCGCCCGCCGCCGGTCCCGCGCTCTGCCCGCGCGCCTTGCTCAACTCCTCAGCGGCCCGCCCCCCAAGGCGGTCGGCGAGTTCCCGCGCCCGGTCGTCCCGGGCGTGGAGGTAGACCATGGCCGCCCGCGTGCCGGAGTGGCCATCGCTGGACTCGCCCGCCGAGATCGCCGACCGTCTCCCAAATGGCCAGGGCTGTGCGCCGGGGGCGCGGTCGCATGCCCCCGCACCGGCCGAGGACAGCCGCGGAGGCCAGCCGATCCGCAGTCCCCTTCGCTTTCGCGATAGATCGGGAAAGGCTTATTGGCGATTGTTCACCGCGGCTTGGGCGGTTCTCCGTGCGATCGGCAGGGAATCGCGTTTACTGTTCCCTTTCTAGGGCAACCGGGAAGGGAACGCCTACGTGTTGAGCCGCCGAAATACCCAATGGAGAATCGTCAAGACTTCAGGGGGAGTCATGAAGAAAATTTTGCTTACATTCGGCCTCATTTCTTCACTCGTAGCGACCCCATTAGCCACCGCGCCCGCATCAGCGGATACGGTGGCGACGCACACGGTCGCCGCGTCAGTCAGCCAAGCCTCGGGCGCGGAGCCGGTCATGAGCGCCGACACCACCACCACCGAGAACGACGATGGGGGTGACTGGGGCCTGTGGGGCCTGCTCGGTCTGCTCGGCCTCCTTGGTCTGCTCGGTATGCGCAAGGGCAAGAGCCGGCAGTCCCACGGCGATTCGCCCACGAACCGCGGCACGCCGTATTAATGGCGGATTTGCCGGCCGGCACGCAATGGGTTTGTTTGGTGAGGTCCTGGCGCCCTGTTTTCCGACCACGGTGCCCGGTTCCTGTTCCCAACACCATGTGGATGCCGGCCGGCCTAGCGCCGGCGCTGCCGTTCGCGACACATTTCTACACCGTTGAGCGGTCCGCACGCCGTGTGGCGGCGACTGTTCGCGGTGGCCGCACCAGGAGACTCGCGTAGGCGTTCCCGCCCGCCCTTGTGTAACGACTGGGGGCAACACGGGCACTTGTCCGGCGGCGGCTCCCTGGACAAGCGCACACGCTGAAGTCCCGCGCCGGACCGGCGGCGGCGAGCCGTTCCGTACGGCTCGCCGCCTCGCTCGCTCTCCGGGGCGGCGGAAAGCAGACCTCGGTCAGATGCGGGTCGCGGTGGAGGCGTATCCGCCGCCGCCGGGGTAGGTCCACTCGCCCGTGAGGGTGGTGTCGGCGGCGTCGAGGGTGCCCTCGAAGTAGGCGGGGCTGCCCTTGGCCCCGGCCCAGATGGTCAGCTTGTCGCCCTCCAGTTCGTAGACGTAGTCGAAGGTGTTGCCCGCCGAGTCGTAGTACCGCGACACCACGTCCGTCCCCGTCGGCTCACCGAACGGGCGCAGGTTGCCGATGATCTCCATGCCGGTGACCGGCTCGCCGAACTGGGTCAGCTCGACGTGCTGGATCAGGAAGAACCGGCCGGGCATCCACTCGTAGCGCACGGTCCCCTCCGCGCCGCCGGTGACCTTCCAGGTGCCGACCAGGCGGTCCAAAGCCATGAGTTCGGGGCTGGGCTGCGGGGTCTCGATCATGTTGTTCTCCATGGTGTCCTCCATGTCGCCTTTCTGCGGGGTTGCTCGCCGGTACCTCGGAGACCGCCGCCGGGTTCTGACACGCGCCTTTTGTGTTCTGGATCACATTCGATGGGTGTCCAAAACGCCGGTTCGGGTCCGAGGTAGCGGTTGAGAACCCACGAACACGGGAGAACGACATGACCGCGACCACCTCCACCACCCCCGCCGTTCCCGCCCGCGCGACCGCCCCGGCGACCGGGCGCCTGCTGCTGGCCGGAGCGCTCGCCGGCCCGCTCTTCTTCGCCTCCGCCGTCACGCAGATGCTCACCCGCGAAGGCTTCGACATCACCCGGCACCCCATCAGCCAACTCTCCACCGGCGACCTCGGGTGGATCCAGATCCTCACCTTCGTCCTCGCCGGACTGGGGTCGCTGGCACTGGCCCTCGGCACCCGGCGCACCATCACCGAAGGGGTCGGGCGGCGGGCGCTGCCGGCCCTGGTGGGCGTCTTCGGCGCCGGGCTGGTCGCGGCCGGAATCTTCACCATGGACGCCGAGTACGGCTTCCCGGTCGGCACCCCCGAAGGCCCGGTCGCGCAGATGTCCTGGCACAGCGTCGCCCACTCCGCCTCCGCCGCCGTGGCCTTCACCGCGCTCGCCGTCGCGGCCGTCGTGATGACCGTCCGGTGCGCCCGCCGCCGCGCGGTCCTGCCCGCCGTGCTGAGCGCCGTCACCGCGCTGGTGCTGCTGGTGCCGATGTCGTCCGAGTACATGAGCATCCAGATCGCCGTGAACGGCGTCGTCGCCTTCACCTGGACGACCGCCCTCGCGGTGTCCCTGCGCCGCGCCGGTTGAGGCGCCCGTAACGTTGCCCGCGACATCGACAAGGGGATCCACCGTGAAATACCTGCTGCTCGCCTACACCCCGGCCGCCGCGTGGGACGCCGCGACCGCCGACGTCCCCTCCGAGGAGGCGCTGGCCGCCTTCGCGGCCTACCAGAAGCTGGAGCAGGAGTTGCTGGCATCCGGCGAGTTGGTCACCACCGAGGGCCTGGGGCACCCTGCGGTCAGCACGACCGTCCGCCGCGACGGCGGCAAGGTGGTCGCCACCGACGGCCCCTTCGCCGAACTGAAGGAGGTCCTGGCCAGCTTCGCCGTGATCGACGTCGCCGGCAAGGAGCGCGCCGTCGAGATCGCCGCCCGCATCGTCGAGGCGCTCGGCGAGCCGATCGAGATCCGCCCGATCATGGGCGAGGACTTCGCGGCGTGAACCACGAGCTTGAGCACCTGCTGCGCACCGAAGCGCCGCAGGTGCTCGGCGCGCTGGTCCGCCGGTTCGGCCGGTTCGACATCGCCGAGGACGCGGTGCAGGAGGCGCTGCTGACCGCCAGCCAGACCTGGCCGGCCGAGGGCGTCCCGGAGAACCCGCGCGGTTGGCTCATCCGCGTCGGGTACCGGCGCATGGTCGACCTGATCCGCTCCGACCAGGCCCGCCACCGCCGCGAGCAGGAGGCCGGGGTGGCCGACCTGGTAATGCGGGAGCCCGAGCGCCGGGCCGACCCCGTGCCCGAGGCCGACGACAGCCTGACCCTGCTGCTGCTGTGCTGCCATCCCGCGCTGGACCCCACCTCCCAGGTGGCGCTCACGCTGCGCGCGGTCGGCGGCCTGACCACCGCCGAGATCGCCCACGCCCACGGCACCACCGAGTCCACCATGGGCGCCCGGATAAGCCGCGCCAAGCAGCGGTTGGCCCGTGCCGGAGCCCGCTTCACGCCCCCCACCGACGCCGACCGCGACAGCCGCGTGGCCGCCGTGATGCGGGTGCTCTACCTCGTCTTCAACGAGGGCTACACCGCCACCGCCGGCGACCGGCTCGCCCGCGTCGACCTGACCCGCGAGGCCATCCGGCTGACCCGCATGCTGCACGCCGCGCTGCGCGGCGACGCCGAGGTGACCGGCCTGCTGGCGCTGATGCTGCTCACCGAGTCCCGGCGCGCCGCGCGCACCGACGGCGGTGACCTGGTGCCCCTGGAGGAGCAGGACCGCACCCGGTGGGACCGCGGCCTGATCGAGGAGGGCACCGCCCTCATCGACGGCGTCTGGAACCGCCACCCGGCGGGCCCCTACCAGCTCCAAGCCGCGATCGCCGCCGTGCACGCCGCGGCCGCCTCGCCCGAGCGGACCGACTGGGCGCAGATCGCCGTGCTGTACCTGTGGCTCGAACGGCTCACCCCCACCGCGCCGGTCCAGCTCAGCCGCGTGGTGGCGGTGGCCCACGCCCACGGGCCCGCCCGCGGCCTGGCACTCCTGGACGACCTCAACCAGCGCCACCACCTGGACCGGCACCCGCTCACCCGGCAGCGGGAGCACGCGGTCCGCGCCCACCTGCTCCAGTTGACCGGCGACACCACGGGGGCCGCCGCGCTCTACCGCCGGGCGGCCGACCTGACCGGGAACAAGGTGGAGCAGCGCTACCTGCTCAGCAAGGCCGACGGCCTCGACTGAGCGGGCCGCGTCCGGGGGCGGCCGGGCGGCCGGCGGCTAACGGGGGTCCGGGCCGGCGGCGGTGGCCAGCCAGTCCGCGACCAGACCGGTGACGATCGCGCCGCCCTTGTCGCTGAGGTGGATGTGGTCGACGTACAGTTCCAGGCCGTTGGCGCGGGCGACCTCGTCCCAGGTGCGGCCGAGCAGGTAGTGCCGGGCCGCCGCCGCGTAGGCCGTGGGGAAGCTGAACGCGAAGGCCGGGCGGTGGCTCTGGTCGCGCAGGGCCTCGGTGAAGTGCTCGTTGACCGGGACGTAGGCGGCGGTGGTCTCCTCGGCGATCGTGCGCAGCGCCGCGTTGTAGTCGCGCAGCCGGCGGTTGAGGCGGGAGTCGAGTTCCTCGCCCAGCGGCGGCAGGGAGAGCAGCGCCACCTGTGCCGACGTGCGCTCCTCCACCCGCTGGACGATCGCGGCGATGTTGGCGCGGTACTCCGCCAGCGGCACGCCGTCGCGCACGTCGTTGGTGCCGATGAGCAGGACGACGGCGTCCGGTTCGCACGCCAGGACGTCGGTGTCGAGGCGTTCGCGCAGGTCCGCGCTGGTGTTGCCGTTGTCCCCGGCGTTGACCAGGGTGTGGTCGGCGAACTCCGGCCGGGCGCGCAGGTCGGCCACCCAGTCCCGGCCGAGCGTGCCCTGGGTCATGCTGGCGCCGGCCGCGACGACCACCGGCCCCTCGCTCCGGGGGCGCCCGTCGGCGCAGTCGGCGGCCGAGGGGTTGACGGGGGAGCGCACGAACGTCAGGTAGCCGACGGCGCCCGCCGCGACCAGTCCGGCGAGGACCAGCGCGCTTACGGCGGCGGCGATCCGCTTGGTGGTGGATGACCTGCTCATGGTCGGTACTCCAGGGGTCGGTGGGGAGCCCGGCGAACGCGGGTGCGCACGGTGATCAGCACGGTGATGCCCACGCCGGGCGGGGTTAGTGAACACTAGCCCCCATAGTGGGTTAGTGTTCACTAACGTGTCAAGCCGACTGCGGGAGGACAGGGATGAGCACACGTGAGCGGATCCTCGACGCCGCCGCCGAGGTGCTGCGGACCCGCGGCGTCCTCCACGCCACCACCAAGGAACTCGCCCAGGCCGCCGGGGTGTCGGAGCCCACGCTGTACAAGTACTTCGGGGACAAGGAGCGGCTGCTGCTCGCCGTGCTCCAGGAGCGCGTCCCCGGCCTGTCCCGGGTGGCCGTCCGCCCCGGTGAGGGCGGCGTCGAGGAGAACCTCGCCGAACTCGCCCACGCGGCGCTGGACTTCTATCAGCGCTCCATACCGATGCTGGGCGCGCTGCTGGCCGACCCCCGGCGCATGGCGGCGCACCGCGCGGCCATGGGCCGCCACGGCGGCGGCCCCGAGAAGGCGGTCGCCGGGTTCGCCGGCTACCTGCGGGCCGAGCGGGACCTCGGCCGCGTCTCAGCCGACGCCGACCCCGACGCCTCGGCGGCACTGCTGGTCGGCGCCTGCTTCCAGGAGGCGTTCCTGCGCTACTACGCCCACGGCCCCGACGCCGAGCCCGCACCCCGCTCCCGCGCCGAGGCCCTGGCCCGGGCGGTCGCCCGCCCGCTGCTGTGACCCCGCCGGCGGGGCCGGCGCGCGCCCCGGCCCGCCCGGCGGGGCACCGGAATACGAGGCCGACGGCGGTGTTGACGAGGCTGTGAAGAAGATTGGATTCCTGTCCTTCGGGCACTGGACGCCCTCGCCGCACTCGCAGGTGCGGTCGGCCTCCGACGCGCTGTTGCAGTCGATCGAACTGGCGGTCGCCGCCGAGGAGGTGGGCGCCGACGGCGCGTACTTCCGGGTGCACCACTTCGCGCGGCAACTGGCGTCGCCGTTTCCGCTGCTCGCGGCCATCGGGGCGCGGACCAGCCGGATCGAGGTCGGCACCGGTGTCATCGACATGCGCTACGAGAACCCGCTCTACATGGCCGAGGACGCCGGCGCCGCCGACCTGATCGCCGGCGGTCGGCTCCAGCTCGGCATCAGCCGCGGGTCACCCGAGCAGGTGATCAAGGGCTACGAGTACTTCGGGCACCGCCCCGAGGAGGGCTCCACCGACGCCGACATGGCCCGGAAGCACACCGCGCGGCTGCTCGACGTCCTCACGGGCGAGGGCTTCGCCGAGCCCAACCCGCGGCCGATGTTCCCCAACCCGCCCGGCCTGCTGCGGATCGAGCCGCACTCCCCCGGCCTGCGCGAGCGGATCTGGTGGGGCGCCGGCACGCGGGCCACCGCGGAGTGGGCCGCGCAGCAGGGGATGAACCTCATGAGTTCGACCCTGCTGACCGAGGACACCGGGGTGCCGTTCCACCAGCTCCAGGCCGAGCAGATCGAGGTCTTCCGCAAGGCGTGGCAGGCCGCCGGGCACGCGCATGAGCCGCGTGTTTCGGTCAGTCGGAGCATCTTCCCGCTGGTAACCGATTTCGACCGCCGGCTGTTCGGCCGCGAGGCCGCCAGCACCGACCAGGTGGGCCACCTCGACAACGGCCTCGCCCGGTTCGGCAAGACCTACGCCGGCGAGCCCGACAAACTGGTCGAGGAGCTGGCGCGGGACGAGGCGGTCGCGGCCGCCGACACCCTGCTGCTCACCGTGCCCAACCAACTGGGCGTGGACTACAACGCGCACATCCTCGACAGCCTGCTGCGCTACGTCGCCCCGGAGCTGGGCTGGCGCTGACCGGCGCTGACCCGACCGCCGCCGCCCGGCCCGCCCCGGCACACCCCGGCGGTCCGGGGGCGGCCGGGTAGGGGAGTGCCGCGCAGCGGTAGGGCGCCGCTGACGCGCGGTGCGGGGTCGGGAGTGGCCGGCGCCGCTACGCGGGGCGCGCCCTGCCTTCGGCCGGGAACTCCTCCCGCCAGCCCCGCTCGACCGACCGGCGGCACCGGTCGGGGTCGTCGCCCGCGCTGACGAACAGGGCGGTCAGCATCGGCACGCCGTGGTCGAGCGCGGCACGCGGCAGGGGGCCGTTGGCGACCAGGGAGACCAGCCCGTGGCCGATCGCCCAGCCCTGGGTGGCCAGGTCCCGCGGGTCGACGTCGGCGCGGAAGCGCCCGGCGTCCACGGCCCGCCGCGCGGCGCGCACCAGGTGGTCCAGGGCGTCGTCGGCGGCCTGGAGGTCCTCCAGCGCGAAGTCCGCGTCGAACATGACCCGGTACAGGTCGGGGTGGTCCAGGGCGTTGCCGAGGTAGGCGGCACCCAGGGCGGCGAGGTCGCGCACGGGGTCGGTGGAGGCGGCGACCGTCGCGATCCTGGCGGCCAGGCGGGTGAACCCCTCCTGCCGCAGCACCGTCCAGACACCGTCCATGCCGCCGAAGTAGGTGTAGACGGCCATGGTCGAGACGGAGGTGCCGGCCACGAGCGAGCGCAGGGTGATCGGCTCGCGGGTGCGGAGCATGTGCGCGGCCCGCTCCAGGAGGAGGGTGCGCACGGCCGGGTCCTTCGTCCTCGCCATGGACCCCAGAATACATAGCATTGCACTGTTATCTTCTGGCTCGGTCGGGCCGCCGGGCAGCGGGCTTCCGCCGCGTACCTAGGGGTGCTAGGTTCCTCGCTCAACCCCCTAGCCGCTGTGGAGGAGGCCCGATGGCCCGCGCCGGCCTCAACGCCGCCCGACTCACCGCCGCGGCGGCCGAACTGGCCGACGAGGTCGGGCTGGAGCAGGTCACGGTCTCCGCGCTCGCGCGGCGCTTCGGCGTGAAGGACGCCAGCATCTACTCCCACGTCAGGAGCCTGCGGGAACTCAGGGTGCGGGTCGCGCTGCTGGGCGGCGCGGAGATGACCGAGCGCATCGCCGCCGCCGTGGCCGGCCGGGCGGGCAGGGACGCGCTCGTGGCCTTCGCCGACGCCTACCGGCGCTACGCGCTCGACCACCCCGGCCGCTATGCCGCGACCCAGATGCGCGTCGCCCCCGAGGAGGCCGCCGACACCGCCGGCCTGCGGCGCAGTGTGGAACTGACCCACGGCATGCTGCGCGCCTACGGCCTGGCCGAGCCGGACCTGACCGACGCCGGCCGCCTGCTGCGCGCGGCCTTGCACGGCTATGTCCATTTGGAGGCCACCGGCGGGTTCGCCCACCCCCGCGCGGTCGAGGAGTCCTGGGCGCGCTCGCTCGACGCGCTCCACGTGCTGCTGGACAACTGGCCGCGGCGCGCGGACGGGCCTGCGCGGTGACCGGGTGCGGGCCGGCGCCCGCGCGCTGACGCCCGGCGGGCGGGCCGGGGCGCCGGGGCCGCCCCGGCGGCGTGTGGGTGCACGGCTCCCAAGGGTCAGGTGCCGGGGGCGGGCAGGGGGAACTGGAAGCCGGAGGGGTCGCAGCCGGTGGCGGTGAGGCCGACGAGGCGTCCCTCCCCGGAGCCGGGCCGGACCTCCACGCACACGAACTGCGCGTCGAGCCGGGGGACCTCGACCCATCCCGGTCCCGCGCCATCGCCGCGGCACCCGAGCCCCTCCAGGCTGCGGGCGGCGGAGTCGTACCGGGACTCGTAGCAGCGGTAGCCGCTTTCGGCGTGGGCGGGTGCGGCCACGGCCGTGCCGGCCGCCAGACCGGCCACGGTCAGCGTGAGCGTGGTGAGCAGGCGGCGCATGGCGACCCTCCGGAGTGTTCAGTTGCTCCGCGTGACTTCTGTCCCGGTGCGGATCGCGGGAAACCCGTGGCCGCCGACCTGGAATGCCAGCCGGGCGGCCCCGGGAGCGGCCCCCGGTCCGCTGTAGCCGAGGTGTTCGCGCGGTGGCGGCGCCGGGCGGCACCCTTTGGCCGAACGCCCAGGTCAACGCGCTTACCGGAGGCGTTCGACCGCGCAGCGGTCGCGCAGGCGGGCGGGGGCGCGGACGGGGAACGCGGCCCGCGCCCGCCGGTCACCCCGTTTCCGGCAGGGGACAAGCGACGGTCCGCCACTCTCGTTCCGGACGAGCCGCAATCCCCGCGCGGGCGCGGGCCCGAGCGGAGGGGCGCGCCGGGAGGGGAGGCCGCGCGTCGGCGTAGGGGTTTCGGTCGGCGTAGCGCTCGCGCCGGCGCACCGACCGAAAAACGGTGCGGGGCGCTCCGGACGGTCGGGTCACGGCGACGCGCCGAGCCCGGAATGCGGGTCCGGCGGCCCGGGTCACTCCCAGGTGGCGGTCGCGGGGTCGACCCCGTGCGCCTCGGCGTTGGCGTGGATGGTGTCGCGCAGCCAGGCCGCCATCCCCGGCGCCACGCCGTCGTAGTGCTCGGCGAATCCGGGGTCGGTGGCGAACATCGTCCCGATGCAGGCGTGCATGGCGTGCGTGCAGTCGAAGTACGTGGAGAGCAGCGCGCGGTGCCGCTCGGCGAGGGCGTTGGCCTCGGCCGAGCCGGGGGCGGTTCCGGCGCGCCGGGCCTCGGCGAGGTCGGCGTTCAGCTCCTCCGTGCGGGCGGTCACCCGCCGCCAGTCCTCGGCGGTCATCGCGGCGGCGCGCTCGGTGTACTGCGCCCACTGCTCGTTGCCGCCCCACCGCTGCTCGGCGCCCTCCAGCCAGGCGGGCTGCCAGTCGTCGCCGAAGATGGCGACCTGCTCCTCGGGGGTGAGGCGCATGCCCGAACGCGACGCCTCCAGCATGCGGTCGACCGCCGTGACCATCCGCTCCAGGCGCTCGATGCGCTCCAGGAGCTGATCGCGCTGGCGCCGCAGGTGCGCGCGGGCGTCGGCGGCCGGGTCGTCCAGAATGCGGGCGATCTCGGCGAGCGGCATCCCGAGTTCGCGGTAGACGAGGACGCGGTGGATCCGGGCGATGTCGTCGGCGGAGTACACCCGGTACCCGGCGAAGGTGCGCCCGCTGGGGCGGACCAGGCCGACGTCGTCCCAGTGGTGCAGGGTCCGCACGCTGACGCCGACCAGCGCGGCCGCGCGCCCGACGGTCAGGCCCTCGCCGGCCGAGCCGGTGCCGGACCGTCCGCCGCCGGTCGCGGGTTCGTCGGCGTCGCGCGTCACCGCACCATTGTCGCCCACCCGCCCCGACCTCGGCCGCCGCGTGGACGGCGCGGGGACCGCCTCACGCGTGCGGCGCCCGGGGTCGCGCCGGGCGCCCGCCGGTGCGGGGCTCCGGGGAGCCCCCGGTTCCCACGTGGCGACGGCGACGCGCGCCGGCCCGTGGGCATACCGCCGGTGCGCCTCGGCGGCTTCGGCACCGGGCACGGGAGCGGGACGCAGGTCGTCGGTCATACCGCGATGCTGAACCCTCCGGTGGCGTCAGGGTCAAGTCGCCGCCGCGCCGTATTCGACCGTGTCCACCTCAGAAAAGTGCGCCCCCCGCCGATCGTCTTGTGCCCGGATCTCGGATTTCCAGGCCGGCCTTTGCCTGAACGGCCTCGGCCCCGATTCGTCCGCGAACGGCCTCAACGGGATGATCGGTGCCGGCCGTGCATTCGCGAAGCGAAAGGCGAGGAACGTCAGAAATGGTTCCACCGCCAGACAGGGCACCCTCCACCGAACCCCCAGGCCAGAGCAGCTTGGACACGAAAGTCATGAATGCTGCGGCCGTATTCTTCGCCCTTCTCGGACTGCTCTGCTGGACGCCGGCGGCGGTTTCCCTTCTCGGTTCCGGCGCCGACGGCTCCGACCTCCCCTTGGCCGCGAGCGGCTTAGCGCCGATCACCGCCGGAATCCTGTTGGTGGCGGGCGATCGCGGGTAACCGCATACGGCGGTAATCCCGCCCGGCCTCCATTCCGTCGCTTCCGGGCCGCCGCCGGGGACGAGCGGCCGCCCGCACCAGGATGCGCGGCTGTAAAACGTTCTGATTCTGCACTCCCCGCGCCACGTACACGCCACCAGCGTGAAGACGCCAGATCGTCCCGCAACGTGGCCGGATCCGGCCACGTTGTTGATCTTTGGGCGAGACGATCAGTAACTTCACTGAAACGTTTTAAGTGACACGGGTCACGTGATGTGCATCGCGGTGCGACGTTGCGTGCGCACCTCCGGCCCCTCCCCCGATCCCCTCTCCTCCCCTTCGCACCTCCCCCTTGTGATCACCGCGCCGCCGTGGCGGCGTGGGAAGGAGATCCATGCCCCCCAGCGACAGCACCGCCGACTCCGGTCCCGCCGAACCCGGCGCGGAGCACCGGCAACCCCGGTTCCCCTTCTCCCGGCGGGCCTTCATCGCGGCCGGGGCCGCGGTCGGGGCCACCGCCGCCCTCCAGCCCGCCGTCGGGGCGCCGCCCGCCGCCGCCGCGTCCGCCGAAGGGCGGCTCGCCGCCGGGCTGCCCGACCCGGCCATGGGCGTGCGCGCGAAGTTCCGCTGGTGGTGGCCGCACGGCATGGTCGACACCGCCGAGATCCGCCGCGAGATCGACCAGATCGCCGACGCCGGGTTCGGCGGCGTGGAGATCGCCGACGTGCACCACAGCGTCAGCGAACCGCTCGACCCCGAGAACACCGGGTGGGGCACCAAGGCGTGGCGCGACGCGGTCGAGGCCGCCCTCGCGCGGGCCGAGCGGCGCGGCGTCACGGTCGACCTCACCATCGGCCCCGCCTGGCCGGCGGCGGTCCCCTCCATCACGCCGCAGGACCCCGCCGCCATGCACGAACTCGCGCACGGCGTGCGGTTCCTCCAGGCGGGCGAGGAGTTCAGCGGCGCGCTGCCCGAGCCCGCGGTGGAGGCCGCCGAAGGCGTCACCGAACGTGCGCTCTTCGCGGTGCAGGCCGTCCGGCTCGCCGACGGCGCCGCGCCCGAGGACACGCCGTGCGCCCTGCGGTCCGACAGCCTCACCGACCTGACCGACTCGGTGGAGGGCGAGGAGCTGACCTGGACCGCGCCCGCCGAGGGCGGCGGCACCTGGGCGCTCATCTCCTACTGGCTGCGCGGCACCGGCCAGCGCCCCGAGCGCGGCCCGCACACCGAGCCGGTGTCCTACGTCGTGGACCATTTCAGTGCGGCCGGAACCCGCGCGGTGACCGACTTCTGGGACGAGCACATCCTCACCGACCGGATCCGGCGGCTGCTGAAGGGACCCGCCGGCGGAGCCATCTTCGAGGACTCCATCGAGATGGAGACCGAGGCCACCCTGTGGACCCCCGACCTCCCCGCCGAGTTCGCGGCCCGCACCGGCTACGACCTGCTGCCCTACCTGCCCGTCCTGGTGCGCGCCCACGAGGACACGGTGTTCAGCTTCGGCTCCGCCACCGACCGGCGGGCGCTGGACGACTTCAACGACGTCCTCACCGGGCTCTACATCGACCACCACATCACCCCGATCAAGGAGTGGGCGCACCGGCTGGGGCTGCGCTACCGGATCCAGCCCTACGGCTTGCAGACCGACGCCGTCACCAAGGCCGCCCTGGTGGACATCCCCGAGGGGGAGTCGCTGGGGTTCAAGAACCTGGACGACTTCCGGTCGCTGGCGGGCGGGCGCGACCTGGGCGGCAACACGGTCCTCTCCAGCGAGGCCGGCGCCGTCTACGGCGGCTCCTACAGCACCACCTGGCGCCAGACGGTCCGCACGATCTCGCGGGAGTACGCGGCGGGGGTCAACCAGGCCGTGCTGCACGGCTTCTCCTACGCCGACGCGCCCGGTGCCCAGTGGCCCGGCTTCGCCGCGTTCACCCCCTACAGCGGCGGTGTCGGCTACAGCGAGTCGTGGGGGCCGCGCCACCCGACCTGGCAGCACGCCGCCGACGTCGCCGGGTTCTTCGCGCGCTGCCAGCACGCGCTCCAGTGGGGGACGTCAACGGTCGACGTGGCGTTCCTGCGCCAGAAGGGCTACGCCGGGTCGGGGTTCGGGGCCGCCTATTTCAGCGCGACGGGCGTGCGCCAGGGCTGGACCCACCAGTTCGTCAGCCCCCGGCTGCTGGAGGTCACCGACCCCGAGGTCAAGCGGGGTGTGCTGGCGCCCGACGGCCCGGCCTACCGGCTGCTGGTGTTCGAGGGCGACGCCTTCAACGGGCGGGTGGCCACCCTGCCGCTGGAGACCGCGCGCCGGCTCCTCCGGTACGCCCGGAACGGCCTGAAGGTCCTCGTCGTGGGCGACTGGAGCGCGCCGGAGCAGCCCGGGGTGGACCAGGGCGACGCGGGCGAGCTGGCGGAGGCGGTGCGGGAACTGCTGGACGAGCCGACCGTGCACCGGGTGGGCACCCGGGAGGAGATCGCCGAGGGGATCGCCGCGCTGGGCGCGGCCCCGGCCGTGGCCTACGCGGAGGCATCGCCCCTGCTGCACGCCCGGCGGCGCGCACGCCACCTGGACCTGTACTACCTGACCAACGGGTCGAACGACGCGGCCGTCGACCACGACGTCACCTTCGCATCGGACACGGAGCAGGCGTACCCCTTCGCCGTGGACCTGTGGACGGGCGAGGTGGCCCCGCTGCCCGTGCACACGGTTGTGGACGGCGGCGTGCGGGTGCGGGTCCGGCTCGCGCCGGGGGCGTCCACGGCCGTCGCGATCGCCCGGCCGCAGTGGGCGCGTGAGGTGGCCGGGCGGGACGCGACCCCGCCGCCGGGGGAGCTGCGCAAGCTGCGGTTCGCGGAGACGGACGCCGACGCCGTGGTCGTGGGCAGGCGCGGCGCCCGGGTGCGGGCGAGCGCGGCCGGGACGTACCGGACGGTGTACGCCGGCGGGCGCGCGGTGACGACCGAGGTCCGGAGTGTGGGCGAGCCGAGGGAGCTGACCCGCTGGCGTCTGGAGGTGGAGGACTGGCGGCCGGGTTCGTCGGCGACGGAGACGGAGGTCCGCACCCACAGCCTGGACTTGGACGGCCTGGCACCGTGGACGGAACTGGACGGTTTGGCGGATGTGTCCGGGATCGGGCGCTACACGGCGGAGTTCGACCTGGGGAAGGGATGGACGGGCGGCTACGGCGCCTACCTGGACCTGGGCGCGGTGACGGACGTGTTCCGGGTGACGGTCAACGGCAGGGAACTGCCGCCGTGCGACCAGTTGGACACGGTGGTCGACCTCGGCGACCGCCTGCGGCGCGGTAAGAACACCATCGAGGTGGAGGTCTCCACGACGCTGATCAACCGCATGCGCGTCTTCCGCCCGGAGGTGTACGGCAGCGTTCGGCGACAGGAGTACGGCTTGATGGGTCCTGTCTGGCTCCGCCCGTACGGCGAGGCGGATTTGTAGGAGGAGCGCGGCGACGGTGGTCCCCGGGGACCGGGGGTCTCCCGGGGACCATCCCCGCGTACGCGGGGAGCACGCGCGCCGGTCGGCCCAGTAGTGCGTGGCCGCGGGACCATCCCCGCGTACGCGGGGAGCACCCTTGTTGAGCTGGGATCATACGTGCTCCCTGGCGCGGTTTTCTTCACTTCTCCCCATGCGGATGGGCTCGGGAACCCACGTTCCCGTGCTCGCGAATGGGCGGCCGCCGGGCTCGACCCGTGTCAGCCGATCGGGAGGCCGAAGTGCTTGGCGAACGTCACCGGGTTGGCGTACTCCTCGACCGCGATGAGCTTGCCCTCCGACCAGTCGGCGCGCAGGACGTAGATGTTGGGGTACAGACGGTCGTCGGGGGTGGTGAAGTTGCCTCTGGCCTGCACGAAAGCTGTGGCGGCGTCGGCGGTGACGCTGATTCTGAGCTCGGTGAACGCGATCGTGGCCATCATCTCGGTGACCCCGCGCAGGTAGCCGAGGACCTGCTCCTTCCCTTCGAACCGGCCGAACGGCTCGGGGTCCCCCGTGAGGGACAGCGGGATGGTGAGGGTGGCCTCGGTGTGCAGGGTGGCGTCCAGTTCCGCGAGGTCTTTGCCCTCCAGGGCCGCGAGGAATGCGCGGGTGCGCTCCTCGGTCGCGCGGACCGGGGGCTTGGGCAGGGCGGAGTCGACTACGGAGGTGTTCTCGGTCATCGGATACCTCGCTTGAGGGGTGGGCGTGGCTGATCGGACTCTTACTGAGACTTGGTCTCATATGATTGCCAGTATCATAGGAGAGTCGGTCTCGGTTGTCTAACATGGTGCGTATGGCACGCCAGAACAGCCCTTCCGCGGAGACCCTGCGGGAGCGCAAGCAGCGGCGCGCGCGGGACGCGATCGTGGGCGCGGCCTACGCGCTCTTCGCCGAGCGCGGTTTCGACCACGTCACCGTCGCCGACATCGCCGAACGGGCCGAGGTCGGCCGGGCCACGTTCTTCCGCTACTTCGGGGACAAGCAGGAGGTGGTCTTCGACGGCGACTCCCAGGTCGACGCCGAGGTCGTCGCGGCCGCCCGGGGCATCCCCGCCGACGAACCGATCGGCGACTCGCTGCCCGCCGCCCTGGCCTACCTGCGCAGGGCCGTCGCCCTGCTGATCGAGCGGTTGACGGAGAGCCCCGAGGAGTACCGGCTGCACGAGCGCCTCGTCGCCGCCCACCCCGACCTGCGCGCCCGCGCCCTGGCCAAGCAGCGCCGCTATGTCGAGACCATGACCGAACTCCTGCACGAGCGCGGCGCCGACGCCGCAACGGCGTCGCTGGCCGCCGAGGTGGCGCTGGCCTGCTTCTACGCGGGCCGCGCGGCGGTCGAGGACGATCCCGACCGCCTGGCCCGGGCCGTGGACGACGCCTTCGCGCGGGTCGCCGGCGGCGTCGGCGGCTGAGGCGGTCCGCCCACCCCGGCCACGCCCCCGTTCCCCCGTTCCCGCCCCGCCTCCGCCGCACCGGCCGCGCCAGCCGCGCCGCCGCGATTACCTCCCGGGTAATCGACGCGCGGCGGCTCCCTTGCCAGGCTGAGGGGCGTTGCCAACGGAGAAGGGGCCGGACATGGACACGCGAGCCGCGGTCGAGGAACTGCTGCGCCGGATCGGCGAGGGCGACCCCGAGCGCACCGCCGAACTGTACGCCGACAACGTCGAGTGGCTGCTGTCCTGGCCCGAGGAGGACCACGGCGGCGCCGTTTCGTGGATCCGGCACCGCTCCACCCGCGCCGACGTGGTGGACCACTTCATCCGGCTCCCCGGCGCGCACGTCCCGGAGAAGGCGTCCATGGAGATCGAGCACATCCTGGTGGACGGTCCGCACGCCGTGGTCACGGGCGTCGTGGCCAACACCGTCCGCGCGACCGGCGGCGCCTACCGCGCGCGGTTCGCGCTGCACATGACCGTCGAGGACGGCCGCATCGTGCGCCACAACGTCTACGAGGACAGCCTCGCGGTGGCCCGCGCCTGCGGTACGGCGGCCGGGGCGTAGCCCGCCCGGCGAGGCCGGCGGGGCAGGCCGGCGGGGGCCGACCTGGCCGGAACCCGGTCCCGCGTAGCATTCCCGCCATGCACACCGTCGCGGTCCTCGCCCTGGACAAGGTCGTGCCCTTCGACCTGTCCACCCCGATCGAGGTGTTCAGCCGGACCCGGCTGCCCGACGGGCAAGCCGCCTACGAGGTGCGGATCTGCGGGACCGCCGCGACCGTGGAGGCCGGTGCCTTCTCGCTGCGGCCGCCGTGGGGGCTGGAGGCGCTCGCCGACGCCGACACGATCATCCTGCCGGGGCGCTCGGACATGGGTCCGGTCCCCGGCGAGGCCGTCGAGGCGCTGCGGGCCGCCGCCGCGCGCGGCGCCCGCATCGCCTCCATCTGCTCGGGCGCGTTCGTCCTGGCGGCCACCGGCCTGCTCGACGGCCTGCGCGCCACCACCCACTGGGCCGCGGCCGCCCAGCTCGCCGCGCGGTACCCGCGCGTGGACGTGGATCCGGACGTCCTCTATGTGGACAATGGCCAGTTCCTCACCTCGGCCGGAGCCGCCGCCGGGCTCGACCTGTGCCTGCACCTGATCCGGCGCGACCACGGCTCGGCGGTCGCCGCCGACGCGGCCCGGCTTTCGGTCATGCCCCTGGAGCGGGAGGGCGGCCAGGCCCAGTTCATCGTCCACGACCACCCGCCGGTGCCGCGCGGCTCGGTGCTGGAGCCGGTACTGCGGTGGCTGGAGGACAATCTGGCCGCCGACCTCACCCTGGACGACATCGCCCGCGCCGCCGGGGTGAGTTTGCGGACGCTCAACCGGCGGTTCCGCGAGCAGACCGGAACCACCCCGTTGCAGTGGCTGCTGCGCGCCCGCGTCCGCCGCGCCCAGTACCTGCTGGAGGCCACCGACCACCCCGTCGACCGCATCGCCGGCGAGGTCGGATTCGGCTCCCCCACCGCCTTCCGCGACCGCTTCAAACGCGTGGTGGGCACCACCCCGCAGTCCTACCGCACCGCCTTCCACGGCCCCGCCGAGATCCCGTGAGCCGATCCCGCGCGGGCGCGAAACGCGACAGGAAGTCCGGTCATGCCCTCCTGATGAGCACACGGTCACCGATCGCGACATGGACCTGGCTGCTGAACCACGACCTGGACGCGGACGGCCTTGAGGTGGGGGCGCCTGTCGGGCTCACCGCGGTGGAGGTGCTGCGGGAGCACCGGCTGCTGCGGGTCGAGTACATCGACGTCTCGTGGCATCGCGACGGAGGCGGCCTTCTCTGGTTCCAGACCAGGATCCATGGCCCCCGGTTGACCGATGCCGGGGAACTGGCGGCCGACGTGGCGGACATGCGGCCCTCCGGGTATCCGGGCGCGCGTCCGGCGCGTCTGGACATGCGCGGCACGGGGTTCTGGGTATCGGCGTCCGGAACAGAGAGGGAAGAACCGGACATCGTCTCCGTGAGCGTCGACGTCTCCAGCCCGTCGGTCGGTCTGACCGTGGGCGTCCATCACGACGTCTGGTCGGACCTGGACTTCACCGGGCGGCCCCACCCCGAAGTCCGCCAGCGGAACGCGCCGAGGCTCGAGCAGGCCCTGCGCGGCCTGGAGAGCGCGCTGGGTTCCCGCCTCGACTTCAACGACCCCGATGAGGCGACGGCCTACGCCGAACCGGTCGGCTACGGGGTGGAACTGCTCACCGACCCCGAGGAATGACGTCCTGGCGAGTCCACCGGGATCCCACCCCTGCGCCGAGCCCGCCCGAGGAGGCACATCCATGAGGTTTCTACCGACTTCCCCAGAACCCGTCTCCGCCTGGCGGTGGACGCCGGCGGAACCGAGTCGGGATCTCGTCGGCGCCATCGCGCTTTCCCGAGAGCTGATCGACTGCTTCGGGCCGAGTGGCCTCATCGGTCGCTACGAACCCGTCGTTGGTTGGCGGGCCGAGGACGGCGCCACCGTCCCGTGGGAGACCCTCGTGATGCGGCCACGCGCGACTCCAGCGGAGGCGTTCGCCGAGCGGATCCTCGGCAGCCGACCCGCCGTGACACCGGATCTCCGGCCCGCACGGCTCTCGTTCCTCGGCGAAGGCAGCGTCCTCCTTCCCGAAGGAAAAGGGAGCGGGCGCACACACGACGGCCTCATCGAGGTAAGGGCGCTGCTCCACGAAGAACACCTTCAGTTCGAGGTCCGCGTTTACCATGACATCTGGGCGGAGCGCGACTTCTTCGGCACCCCGCAGCCGGAGGTCCACGAACTGAACGCCCCCCGCCTGGCCGCCGGGCTGGAGGCCGTTGAGCAGGTCCTCGGCTTCCCCGGCACCCCCGGCGGCCCGACGTTCTTCGGCACCCCCTATAACTACGGCGTAAGCGCCCATGTCGCCGACGACGGTGCGGGTATCGACGTCAGCGACCGCCTGTAGGCTCCGGACACGGCACAGAGGGGACCCCCCGCATGACCCACGACGTCGTCGCGCTGCTGGAGAACCGCCCCACCATGCGCGGCATGACCGCGGCGCTGGTCAGCGCCGACCCCAACGCGCACGTCCGCACGTCGGCCGACGGCACCGGGGTCGAGCTGCGCGACGGATCCGGGCGGCTGCTCGCCGCCGCGCGGGGCGGGCAGCGGTTGGCCGGGCTGGACGAGGTGCGCCGGCTGCTGGGCGGCGGCGACCGGGTGGTGTGGCGGGGCGGCGGCGGCGGCGGGGGCGGCCGCGTGGCCGCGCAGTCCCCGATGCCCGAGCGGCCGTGGTGGGTCGAGGCGCGCGGCGCCGAACTCGGCGCCGACGGCACCGGCACGGGCAACGACACCGACGCCGACACCGCCAGCCTGGTGCGGCGCTTCGCCGCCGCGCTCATCGCCCAGTTCGGCGGCTACATGTGGGAGCCCAAGCCGCGCCTGCGCCGCGACGACACCCTGCTGCTCGGCACGACCGACCACCCCGCCCTGACCCTGGCCACCGACCGCGTCGCGGTGGCGGTCCAGGACCGCCCCGTGGTGCCGCTCTCGCCCTGGATCATCGACGCCGTCACCTCGTCAGGGCGGGAACAGCGCGCGTTCCACCTGGTCACCCCGCCCGGCGCCCGGCTGACCCAGGAGATGACCGCGCTGTTCCAGAACCGCGGGTCGCGGTGGGTGGTGCGCACCTCCGACGGCTCCTACTTCGACGGCCTCTACGGCGCGCCGCTGGTGTGGCAGGACGGGTCCGGCTTCGTGCGCGACCCCGCCCCGAGGACGGGTTCCGCCGTGCATCCGCAGTTCCGCCGCAACCCCGACTCCCTGGTGGACCACCTGGTCCTCGACCTGAAGCTGCGGCACGCGGACCACACCGACGTGCGGGTCGGGGCCGAGGTGGAGCTGCTGACCACGGCCCTGGCGGGCTCCGCGCCGGCGCTGTGGGGCATCGGCGAGCCGGCCCCGCTGGTGTGGGACCGCGACCGGCTGACCGAACTCGTGCGGGGGCGCGCGCCGCAGGGCTCGCGGGTGGTGTTCCTGGGTCCGCACTCGGGCGCGCGGCCATTCAGCGGCAGCCTGCGCGTGGAGCCGACCCCGGAGGGCGTGCGGGAGAGCGCCACGCTGGCCGTGGCCTACCCCGCCGGGACCCGGCCGGACCTGGCGGCGGTGGAGGGCGTGGTCGAGGAGCTGGCCGGGAACGGCAGCCTGCTGTCCTTCAACGTCCACCGCCGGCGCGGCCGTCCCGACCTCACCCGCGCGGCGCACCACACCGGGCCGCTGATCCCGATCGGTGTGGCGCTGGGCAGCGCCGGGGTCCAGCAGGTCGGCGGGCTGGAACGCGCGACGGCGGCCCCCGTCGCGCCGGTGCGGATGGGACCGCGCCCCGCCCCGGCGCTGTGGTACTCCCTCGGCGACGGCACCGACCCCGCCGACCGCCGGCACCTGAAGAGCCTGATCTCCCACCTGCGGCCCGCGAAGACGGAGTCCGCCGGCTAATCCGTCCCCGGTCGCCGCCCGCCCTGGTGGTGCGGGGCCGGCCGGCCCCGCACAGCGGCTTCCTTCCCCAACCCCACCGGTTTCGGCCCTCCGCTCCCGCCTCCCTGGCCGGACGGCCGACCCCGCACGGCTCCTTTCCCCACCGATTCGGCTGCCCCCTACGTCCCCCGCCTCCCCGACGGACGGCGGCCGCCGCCGACCCCGCACGGCCCCTTTCCCCGCGCCCGCCGGCGCTCCCGCATCCCGGCCAGACCGCGGGAGCGCGGGGATTGGTGGGGGAAAAACGTCATAGACGGTTTACACGCCGAAATGATCTCGTTACTGTGATTGGGAGCGCTCCCAGGAGTGACGCAGATCATCCCGGAGCGCGTCAACCGCCAAGGCTCCGGCGCATCGCGGTGGAGCCCAACCGGATCTGGGAGCGCTCCCAGACCGCTGCCGAACGTCCATCCCCCTCGATCCCCCACGATCCCCGCAACGACACCGGCATCCATCCCCCTGGGCGCCCCCTCGTCCCCCACATCCCCCTGGCGCATCCCCCACCGCGTCCCCGCTGACATCCCCCACACCGCATCCCCCACATCCCCCTCACCGGTGCGACGCCGCGGGCTCCGCCCCCGCTCCTTTCGCTTCCGCTCCATCCGCTCCATCCGCGTCCGCCCCTCGCGGACCCCGCACCGACGGCCGGCGCGGTCACCCTGGGTGGCCGCGCGTGACCTCCGTGTCCTCCCCTGTCCCCTCCTCCGTGCCCACCGCCGGCTTCACGCGCCCCCGGGCGTATCCCCCACATCCCGCCGCCGTGGCGGGACCTCACGGAAACTGGAGGTACTCCTCACCATGGGTTCCCGGCTGTTAACCCGATGGCCGCGCGGGCGGCTGTTAGCGGGCGGCGTGGCCGCGGCCCTTGTGGCCGCACTGACGCCGACCACGCCCGCGTTCGCCGCCACGGCGTGTTCCGTCGACTACCAGATCACCAACGAGTGGGGCAGCGGCTTCACCGCCAACGTCACGGTGACCAACGAGGGCGACCCGGTCAGCAACTGGTCGCTGGGCTGGGCGTTCCCCGACGGCCAGCGCGTCACCAACGGCTGGTCCGGCGAGTTCAGCCAGTCCGGCGCCAACGTGACCGTGCGCCACCCCGGCTGGAACCCCGACCTCGGCAGCGGGGAGTCCGCCACCGTGGGGTTCCAGGGCAGCATCAGCGGATCCAACGGCGTGCCCGAGTCCTTCACGCTCAACGGCACCGCCTGCAACGGCGCCGAGGAGAACGCGGCCCCCGAGGTCGAGCTGACTTCCCCGGCCGACGGCGCGACCTTCCTCGCGGGCGAGGACATCGAGCTGGCCGCCGAGGCCAGCGACAGCGACGGCGAGATCGACCACGTGGTCTTCGAGGCCGACGGCACCGAGATCGCCACCGACGACACCGCCCCCTACACCGCCACCTGGTCCGACGCGGAGGTCGGCCCCTACTCGGTCACCGCCACCGCGGTCGACGACCAGGGCGCCAGCACCACCTCCGGCGCCGCCGCGGTGGAGGTCATCGACGAGCCGCAGCTCCAGGCCACCCCGGCCAACCTCAGCGTGCGCCAGGGCGGCACCGCCACCTTCGACGTCTCGCTGTCCAACTCCCCCGACGCCCCCGTGGACGTCACCGTCGAGCGCACCGAGGGCAGCTCCGACATCACCGTCTCCGACGGCGCCGAGCTGACCTTCACGCCCGACAACTGGGACACCGAGCAGGAGGTCACGGTCTCCTCCGCCGACAACGGCGGCGCGCTCGGCTCGGCGGTCATCACCGCCTCCGGCCAGGGCTACGGCTCCGACACCGTCGAGGTCACCGAGATCGACGCGAGCACCTCGGACTACGAGGCGGCGTTCCTTGAGCAGTACGAGAAGATCAAGGACCCCGCCAGCGGCTACTTCCGCGAGTTCGACGGCCTGCTCGTGCCCTACCACTCGGTCGAGACCCTGATCGTGGAGGCGCCCGACCACGGCCACGCCACCACCTCCGAGGCGTTCAGCTACTACCTGTGGCTGGAGGCCGACTACGGCCGCATCACCGGTGACTGGGGCCCCTTCAACGACGCGTGGGCGTCGCTGGAGGAGTTCATCATCCCCGAGACCGAGGACCAGCCGACCAACGGCTCCTACGACCCCTCGGCCCCGGCCACCTACATCCCCGAGCACGACACCCCGCAGGGCTACCCGGCGGCGCTCGACCAGGATGTCCCGGTCGGCGAGGACCCGCTGGCCCAGGAGCTGAGCAGCACCTACGGGACCGACGAGGTCTACGGCATGCACTGGCTGCTGGACGTCGACAACACCTACGGCTACGGCTTCTGCGGCGACGGCACCGACGACGCCCCGGCCTTCATCAACACCTTCCAGCGCGGCTCGCAGGAGTCGGTGTGGGAGACCGTCCCGCACCCCTCGTGCGAGACGTTCGCCCACGGCGGCGAGAACGGGTTCCTCGACCTGTTCACCGACGACTCCGCCTACTCCCAGCAGTGGCGCTACACCAACGCCCCCGACGCCGACGCCCGCGCGGTGCAGGTGGCGTACTGGGCGCACCAGTGGGCCGAGGAGCAGGGCAACGCCGGCGAGGTCGCCGACGTGGTCAGCGACGCCGCCAAGATGGGCGACTACCTGCGCTACGCCATGTTCGACAAGTACTTCAAGGAGATCGGCGACTGCGTCGGCCCGCAGCAGTGCGCGGCCGGCCAGGGCAAGAACAGCGCCCACTACCTGATGTCCTGGTACTACGCCTGGGGCGGCGCCATGGAGTCGGCGCAGTACCCGTGGGCGTGGCGCATCGGCGGCAGCTCCTCCCACCAGGGCTACCAGAACCCGATGGCGGCCTACGCGCTGTCGGAGGTGCCCGAGCTGATCCCCGAGTCGCCGACGGCGGCCGAGGACTGGGCCACCAGCATGGACCGCCAACTGGAGTTCATGGAGTGGCTCCAGTCCGCCGAGGGCGGCATCGCGGGCGGCGCGACCAACAGTTGGGCCGGCAGGTACGCCGAGCCCCCGGCCGGCTCGCCCACCTTCTACGGCCTCTACTACGACTGGCAGCCGGTGTGGCACGACCCGCCGTCCAACCGCTGGTTCGGCTTCCAGGTGTGGGGCATGGAGCGCGTCGCCCAGCTCTACTACGAGACCGGCGACGAGCGCGCCGGCGGCATCCTGGAGGACTGGGTGCCGTGGGCCATCGCCAACACCGAGGTCGGAACGGGCGGCGACTTCGCGGTCCCGGCCGACATGGAGTGGACGGGTGAGCCCGACACCTGGGACGGCCAGTCCACCGGCAACCCCGACCTGCACGTCGAGGTCGTGTCCCACGGCCAGGACGTCGGTGTCGCGGCCTCCCTGGCCAAGACGCTGCTCTACTACGCCGCGGCCTCCGGCGACGCCGAGGCGCGCACCACCGGCGAGGGCCTGCTGGACGCCCTGATCGCCAACGAGGACGACCTCGGCATCGCCGTCGAGGAGTCCCGCGCCGACTACGCGCGCTTCGAGGACGAGGTGTACGTCCCCAACGGCTGGTCGGGCCAGATGGCCAACGGCGACCCGGTCGAGCCCGGCTCGACGTTCCTGTCCATCCGCTCCTTCTACGAGGACGACCCGCAGTGGTCCAAGGTCGAGGACTACCTCGCCAACCCCGACGGGCCGGCCCCCACCTTCACCTACCACCGGTTCTGGTCGCAGGCGGAGATCGCCACGGCCTTCGCGACGCACGACAACCTGTTCGGCTAGCCGGCCGGCGGGCGCCGCGCGAGCGGTGCCCGCCGCCGGACCCGGCCGGGCACCACGACCTTCCGGACCGGCGGGCCTCGCGTTCCGCCGCCGCCGCACGGCGGCGGGGCGCTGAACGCCGGTCCGGAAGAACCGGCCGCCGGACATCGGCCGGCGGCCGCCCTCCCCATCCCCTGAACGGCTCGCCGCACCCGGCCCCCGGGCCGGCGGGCCACCCGTACAAGGAGGATTCATGAGATCACAGCCCCATCGCGGGCGAGCCCGGTGGTGGCCGGGCCGGGCCGTGGCGGGCGCCTCGGCGCTCGCGCTCGGCGCGGCCACGCTCGCCGTGGCCTCGCCCGCGCAGGCGGCCGAGGGGTGCGAGGTCGAGTACACGGTGGTGAACGAGTGGTCCACCGGCTTCACGGCCAGTGTGTCCATCACCAACCTCGGCGACGCGCTCAACTCCTGGGAGCTGGAGTGGGAGTTCTCCGGCGACCAGCGGATCGGCAACGGGTGGAACGGCTCCTTCAGCCAGTCCGGCCGGGCCGTGACCGTCACCAACGCCAACTACAACGGCACGCTGGCGACTAACGGCAGCGCGCAGATCGGCTTCAACGGCACCTTCAGCGGTGAGAACGAGGTGCCGGAGTCGTTCACGCTGAACGGCGTGGTCTGCGACGGCGGCACCAACGAGCCCGACCCCGACCCGACCGACCCGCCGGACCCCGACCCCACGGACCCGCCGGAGCCGGGCGAGAAGGTCGACAACCCGTTCGCGGGCGCCGACATGTACGTCAACCCCATCTGGTCGGAGAACGCGGCCGGCGAGCCCGGCGGTGACGCCATCGCCGACGAGTCCACCGCCGTGTGGATGGACCGGCGCGGCGCGATCGAGGGCAACGACAGCCCCACCACCGGCAGCATGGGGCTGCGCGACCACCTCGAAGAGGCGGTCGCCCAGGCCGACGGCGACCCCATGGTGATCCAGGTCGTCATCTACAACCTGCCGGGCCGCGACTGCGCGGCGCTGGCCTCCAACGGCGAACTCGGCCCCGACGAGATCGACGTCTACAAGAACGACTACATCGACCCGATCGCGGACATCATGAGCGACCCGGCGTTCGCCGACCTGCGCATCGTGACCACGATCGAGCCGGACTCGCTGCCCAACCTCGTGACCAACGTCGGCAGCCGGCCCACGGCGACCGAGAACTGCAACGAGATGCTGGCCAACGGCAACTACGTCGAGGGCGTGGCCTACGCCCTGGACCAGCTCGGCGCCATCCCCAACGTCTACAACTACATCGACGCCGGCCACCACGGCTGGCTGGGCTGGGACGACAACCTCGGCCCGTCGGTCGAGCTGTTCCACGACGCGGCCACCACCGGCGGCGCCTCGGTCGACGACGTGCACGGGTTCATCGTCAACACCGCCAACTACTCGGCGCTGGAGGAGCCCTACATCGACGTCAACGGCACCGTGAACGGCCAGCAGATCCGCCAGTCGAGCTGGGTCGACTGGAACCGGTACGTCGACGAGCTGTCGTTCGCCCAGGCGCTGCGCACCCGCGCCGTGTCCGCCGGGTTCAACAGCGACATCGGCATGCTGATCGACACCTCCCGCAACGGGTGGGGCGGCTCGGAGCGGCCCAGCGGCCCCAGCTCCTCCACCAACCTCAACACGTTCGTGGACGAGAGCCGCGTCGACCGGCGCATCCACGTCGGCAACTGGTGCAACCAGTCCGGCGCGGGCCTGGGCGAGCGCCCGCAGGCCAACCCCGAACCCGGCATCGACGCCTACGTGTGGGTGAAGCCCCCGGGCGAGTCCGACGGCTCCAGCGAGTTCATCGAGAACGACGAGGGCAAGGGCTTCGACCGGATGTGCGACCCCACCTACGAGGGCAACGCGCGCAACAACTTCAACATGTCCGGCGCGCTGGGCAACGCCCCGCTGTCGGGCCACTGGTTCCCGGCGCAGTTCCAGGAGCTGCTGGCCAACGCCCACCCGCCGGTGTAACGAGCCGGTGCGGACACCAGGTAAGAGCCGGCGGGAGCCGGTGCGGAGAGGATGATGCGCTGAACACCTGAACCATCGCTGTTCGCACACAGCGGGCCGCGCCCCGGCCGGTGCCAGCCGGGGCGCGGCCTTGGCGTGTGCCCGCCGCGCCCGCCGGGCCGTCGGTGCGGCGGGCACGGCGGGCGGTGCGGCGGGGTCAGCCGCGGGGCAGCCAGGCGGTGCCGCTCTCGTCGGGGGCGCGGTGGTCGGGCTCGTGGCCGCCGGCGTAGCGGTGCTGCGGCACGGCGTCCAGGTCGGGCCCGATGCCGTGTCCGGGACCGGGGCCGGCGGGACCGGCGGTGGGCGGGCCGGCCGCCGGGCCGACCGGACCCGCGCCCGGCGGGACGCCCGGACCCAGGGGGCCGGCGGCGGAGGGACCCGCGGCCGCCGGCGTCGCCGCGGAGGGCGCCGCCCGCTGCGCGCCGCCGACCCCGTCGGGGGAGTCGGGCTGGCGGCGGTCCCGCTCGGCCGACAGCGTGCTGAAGTCGCTGAGCCGGGCGATCTCCTGGGAGAACGCGTCGCTGGCCGCCTGCATCTGGATCTGCACCGCCCGGCAGAACGTCTGGATCCAGGCCACCCGGCGCTCCATCTCCTCCACCTCGCGGGTGTAGGAGGACCCGGCGCCCGCGCGGTAGCCGCGCGCGGCCTCCTCGGCGGCGGCGCCGGCCTGGTCGCGCGCCTCCACCAGGATGTCGTCGGCCTGGCGGCGCGCCTGCACGGTGAGCTGGCGGCAGTACTCCTGGGCCTGGGCGACGTAGGCGTCGGCCTGCTGCTGGGCGGCCGAGAGCAGGTTGACCGCCTCGGCGGGCGGCCCCTCCACGGAGGCGGCCGAGTGGTTCTGCTCGCGGTAGCGGCGCCGCAGCCGGTCGATCTCGGCGCGCAGGCTGGCCTTCTCGGCGTCGCTGGCGGCGAGGTCCTCGGCGACGCGGCCGATGAACAGCCGCACCTCCTCCTCGTTGTACCCGCGCCGGCCCAGCGAGGCCCGGGAGAACTCCTGGGCACGGACGCGCTCGGGACTCAGCCGCTGTGAAGACCGGCTCCTGGCACCCATGTCCTCGCGTGCGGTCACGGATTCCCTCCGCTCGTGCTGGTGGTGTCGAAGTCCTCGTATCGGACGCGGTCCTCGGTGACGCCCGCCTGGGCGAGGCGGCGCAGCGTGCCGGTGACCATCTCCGGTGAGCCGCAGACGTAGACGTCCTCGTCGGGCCAGGTGCTGTAGCGCAGCGCGACGTCCACGGCGTCGCCGGACTCGACCCCGGGCCGGGGCGCCTCGCGCGAGACGCACGGCACGACGCGCAGCCACGGGCAGGCCCCGGCCAGCTCGTGCAGCGCCGGGTAGTCGTAGTGGTCGCGCGCGTAGGGCGCGCCGACGAACAGGCTGACCCGGCGCACGTCGCCGGCGGCCTGCTCGGCGCGGAGCTGCTCGATCATCGCCTTGAAGGGGGCGAGTCCGGTGCCGCCCGCCACCAGCAGCAGGTCCCGCTTGCCGGTGAGCAGCAGCCGGTCGCCCACCGGCGCGCCCAGGCGCAGGGAGTCGCCGGGCTGCACGCTCTGCACGAGGGTGGTGCTGACGGGTCCGCCGCCGACCAGCCGGACGTGGAACTCGATGGTGCCGTTGCGGCGCGGCGCGTTGGCGGGGGTGTAGAACCGCCACACGTTGGGCCGCAGCCGGGTCTCCACGGCGACGGACTGGCCGGGCCGGTACTCCAGTTCGTACTCGGGCTGGACGGTGATGACCGCGACGTCGGCGCTGCGCCGCTCGTGGCTGATGACGCGCGCCTCCCACCACGGCGGGGTGGTGCGGGCGGCCTCGTCGGCGGCCTCGGTCATGACCTTGGCGACCAGGCCGTAGGCCTCGCTCCAGTCCTCGGCCAGTTCGGGCTTCCACTCCGGGCCGAGGAAGTGGGCCAGGGTGTGCAGCAGGGCCTGGCCCACGGCGGGGTAGTGCTCGGCGACCACCGCGAACTTGCGGTGGTCGCGGCCCAGTCCCTGGAGGAAGGGCACCAGTTCGTCCACGCGGTCGACGTCGGAGACGATCCGGCCGAGCGCGCCGACGAGCCGGTCGCGCTGGCCGGCCATGCTGACCGGGAAGAGCGACCGGGTCTCAGGGTGGGTGATGAACAGTGAGGAGTAGAAGAACAGCGGGACTTCGTCTCCGTAGGCCGCGACCTTCTTCCAACTGTCCTTCAGCCGCGTGACATCCACGTGATCAGATTCCTTAGCAGGGATCCCGCGCCCGGGCGGCCGCGGCGCGCGCGGCGGCCGAGGGGGCGGGGCATGGGGGCGGAAGCGGCCGGGGCCGGGCCGCGCGTCGGGCGGCATGCCAAGGGCGCCCGGTCGTCTCCCGCTCGCGGCGCGCGGCCGTGTCCGGCGCCGGTGCCGGCGCGCCCGGTGCGGGCGCGGCGTGTGGGGGCGGGCGGGGACGGGGGGATCAGCCCTCGGTCTTGCTGACGATGGCGCCGGAGAGGGGGGCGACGGCGCCGATGATCTCGTCGATGGTGTCGCCGGGCACGCCGGCGGCCTTGAGGGAGTCGACCAGGTGGGCGGCGACCAGGTCGAAGTGGCGCTGCTCGATGCCGCGGCCCCGGTGGACCTCGTCCATCGCGCCGCCGCTGTAGTGGTCGGGGCCGCCCAGGGCGGCGCTGAAGAACTCCACCTGGCGGCCCTTGAGCTTGGGCAGGCTGGTGCCGGTGAAGAAGACGGCCAGTTCGGGGTCGGCCATGATGCGCACGTAGAGGTCGTCCACCACGGTGGTGAGGGCGTCGTGGCCGCCGATGCGCTCGTAGATGGTTGCGGTTTCGTTCGTCACGAGGGGCACCTCAGCATGGAATGGAAGGAGGGAAGGGAGATGCGCGAGGGAACTCGGGGTCGAACCCTACAGACGCCGTTACCAAAACGTCAAAAGTCAGCCGGAATCTGTCTGAAACCCCGCATTTCCGCAGATAGCAGGGCATGTTCCGGCGGCGGCGGGCACGCGCTGAACAGGCGTCCCTACTGAAAAGCGGGGTAAAACCTCCCGGTTTGGGACTTTTGGCATTCATTGTTGAGCGCGGTGCCGGGCCGTTCTCGGCGGGGCCGTCCGCCGCCGCTGTGAGCGGCGCTCCGGTCCTCGGGCGGCGCATGCGGCGGCGCCGCGTCGCCGCAGGTGGAGTGGCCCCCGCCGGCCGCGCCCGCGCGCCCGCTCACCCGCCCCCGGCGGCGTTGAGCGCCGCCGGCCCGTGGCACCGTGGACGCGGTGCGCCGAAGGGCGGCGCGAGCGCGGGGAGGTGGACATGGCGTCGGACACGGCGGGGGACAGAGCGCGGGACGGCGTGGGGGACGGCGCGGGGGGCGGCGCGCGGGACCGGGTGCGGGACAGCTCGCAGGGCAGCGCGGGGGACGCGGCGGCGGTACCGGTGATCGGCGTGTCCGCCTACGCCGAGCCCGCGCGCTGGGGAGAGGCGTGGGCCATGCCGGCCACCCTGCTGCCGCACGCCTACGCGCGGGCCGTGGCCGCCGGCGGCGCGGTCCCGGTGGTCCTGCCGCCGGTGGCCGGCGTGCACGCGGCGCTGGAGCGCCTGGACGGGCTCGTCCTGGCGGGCGGCGGCGACGTCGACCCCGCGCGCTACGGCGCCGCCGCACACGAGCGCACCGGCGGCGTGCTGGCCGAGCGCGACGACGCCGAACTCGCGCTGCTGGAGGCGGCCCTGGCGGCGGACGTGCCGGTGCTGGGGATCTGCCGGGGCATGCAACTGCTCAACGTCGCCCGAGGCGGTACGCTGCACCAGCACCTGCCCGACGTCGTCGGCGAGGCGAACGCGGCCGCGCACCTCCGGCGGCCGGGTGTCTTCGGCGAGCACCCGGTGCGCCTGGCCCCGGCGAGCCGGCTGGCGGCGCTGCACGGCGGCACCCGCGTCACCGTGGCCACCTACCACCACCAGGCGGTCGCGGAACTGGGGCGCGGCCTGGTGGCCGCCGCCTGGGCCGACGACGGCACCGTCGAGGCCCTGGAGGCGCCCGGCGAGCCCGGACTGCTGGCCGTGCAGTGGCACCCGGAGATGGGCGAGGATCCCGCGCTGTTCCGCTGGCTGGCCGAGGCCGCCGCCAAGCGGGCGGCCAGCCGCGCGTAGCCGGGCGCCCGCGCGCCCGCGCGGCGGAATTCCACTGCGCGCCGCGCAATGGCGGCGTAGGAAAACTCCGCCGCGCGGCGCTCACCACGCACCGAAGTCGCGGCGTCGCCGTTGCTGTCGCCGTCGTTGTCGAAACCTTTCGGCGATTATGCAATTGCACGGGAGCCGAATAGCAGCGGAGGAATTTCCCGGATTCCCGGACCACCCGCCTTCCCGCGCCTTCCCGGCAATGGGGTCCCGTTTTCGCCCGCGCGGAAATCCCGCACGGCCGCCGTACACGGCCACGGCACGGCCGACGCGGCGAAGGCGGGAGAAGCGGGGCGGGGGCGGGGCCGGCCGGGTGGCGGATGGCGGGGCCGGCCGGGGCCGAGGGCCGCCAAGGCGCAGGTCAACCGGCGCGGAGGGCGGCCGAGGGCGGCCGGGCCGGCGGGGCGTGCCCGCCGGGCTCAGCCCGCGGGGTAGGCGGAGGCCGACGCAGGGAGCGCGCGGCTGGTGGTGCTGAACTCCGCCCAGGTGATCATGGGACCGCTGTAGTCGCTGGTCTCGTGGTCGAGGTCGGGGTCGAAGATGCTGGTGTAGCCGCGTTCGGCGTAGCCGGGCCCGCCGTGCAGGGGCAGCCGCCCCCACTCCTTGGTCAGCGCCGCCGCCAGGAAGAGCCCCCGGCCGTCGGGGCGTTGGAGGTCGGGGGCGAGCACCCGCGCGGTGGTGCGGGGCGCGCCCCGGCGCGGGCCTTCGTCGTGGACCTCCAGGTGGAGGGCGCCCGAGACCAGGCCGACCAGGCTCACGAACACGGTGCCGCCGGGCTGGCCGGAGGCGGTGTGGCGGACGGCGTTGCCGAAGAACTCGCTGACCACGAGTTCGACGGCGTCGGCGACGTCGGGGAAGGGCCGCATGTGGCGGCGCACCCACAGGCGGGCCTCGCGGCACTCGCGCGCGGCGCCGGGGAACGTGCGGCACGCCCGCAGCGTGTAGATGCCGACGTCGTCGTCCACTCCGTCGCACTGGGCCATTTCGGGCCACCGCCTTACGGTGCTTGTCGATCCTCCGAAGTGGGCGCGCCGCAGAGCGGAAAAGCGGCCCGGCCGCCGAAACCGCCGCGGTGCCGTATCCGGTCCTTGGGCGGCGACCTGGTCGCACCCGCCCCAGAGGAACCGCCATCCATCGCCGAATTCTGCCGTAACCACGGCCCTCCGACAACCATCTTCACTGATTGTATACAGAATTGGCCGGCGAATCGCACCATCGCCACGGGCGCCGGACAACCGATGGGGCTAACCCCCAGAGTACGCGTGAGCACTCCCGAACGGGAGGGAAAAGAGCAAACCCCCCTTATGGACCTTTGTCCTGAAACAAACCCTTTGGCGATCCGCAGGCGACGGCACCGGGACGCGCCGGGGCGAGGGAACGGCGGCCCGCTGCCGCCACGCCCCCACGGCCCAGGTCCGTCAGCCGTCAGCCGTCAGCCGTCAGCCGTCCAGGCTGCGGTCGAAGCGCACCCGGCGGGCCAGGCCCTCGTAGTCGATCACCAGGCCGTCGCGGTCAACGGTCAGCACGAAGGAACCGTGGACGGGGTCGCTGTACTCGTAGCGCTCCTGGCCCTCGGCCGCGTACAGCCGGGTGTAGCGCTGGGACAGCCGCCGTATCCCCAGGCTGGGGACGTCGATCCACACCGTCGAGATGTCGCGGTACTCCCCGGGGCGCAGCCCCAGCCGGCGGATCGGCAGGGTGTTGGTGAGCGGGGTCGCCGCCACGTCCACGTCCAGGCAGCCGTCCAGCTCGGCGCGGCGGCGGCCGTTCACCGACCATCCGGCGGCCTCGCGCCGCAGCTCCACGGCCGCCGGTCCCGCACCCGACAGCACCTCCACCCGTGCCGACCGGCTGACCCACGCCAGGTCGGCCTGCACGGTGAAGCGGCTGGCGTAGCGCTCCTCGGTGTCGGCGACGGTCTCGCTGGCCTCCAGCCGGAAGCCGTGGGGCTGCGGCAGGAGGGTGCCGAGCCCCAGCCCGGACGCGACGTCGACCCGGGACCACGCGACGGGTTCTGCGCTGGAGGCTGGCATGGCACCGTTCTACCGGTACGTCCCGTTACACGGAAGAGCCTCCGGGTAACACCAGGCCACCGGCACCGCGACCGCCCCCGCGCCGCCACTCCCCCACTCCTGTGCCACCCCCGCGCCGCCCGCGCGCGATCCCCCGCCCCCGCCGGGCCTGCGGCCCGCGCGGGGTGCGGCGGCCCGGCGCCCGTCCGCTCCCGGGGGGACAAAACGGGGCGACGCATCCCACAGCGGGATGGTAGGACGGCGCCATGAGCCATCTGCACGTGTTCGACATGGACGGCACCCTCATCCACGGCACGAGCGCGGCGGTGCAGATCGCCCGCACCTGCGGCACCGAGGCCGAACTGCTGGACCTGGAGCGCCGCTTCAGCGCCGGGGAGATCGACACCCGCGCGTTCTCGGCCAACCTGCACGCCCTGTGGGCGGAGCTGACCGAGGACCACGTCGACCGCGCGTTCGGGGCCGCGCCCTTCCTCGCCGAGATCGCCGAGGTATGCGCCGACATCCGCGCGCGCGGCGAGCGGTCCCTGGTCGTCACGATGTCGACCGACTTCTTCGCCAACCGGCTGCTCGACTTCGGCTTCGACGAGGTCGTGGCCTCCCGCTTCCCCCCGCCGCCCTTCCGCGAACCCCTCGACCCCGCCGGGGTCCTCACCCCCGAGGACAAGGTCCGCGCGACCGAGGACGCCCGGAGCCGCGCCGGCATCCCCCTGGAGCGGTGCGTGGCCTACGGCGACTCGCTGTCGGACGCCCCCCTGTTCCGGCACGTGCCGCACAGCGTCGCGGTCAACGCCGACCACCACGTGGCGCTGCTGGCCCGCGCGGAGTACCGGGGCACCAGCCTGATGGGCGCCTACACCCGGGGCCGCGCGCTGCTCGCGCGGGACTCCACTGGCGGCGCCGCCGCGCGGGAGGCGGCCGGCGGCTAGTCCAGCATCCGGTCGAAGGCGTCCTCAGGCAGCCCGAGGTCCATGCGGATGCGGAACCGGGTGCGCACCAACTCCATCAGCAGGTCGTGGACGTAGGGCGAGACGTCCTGGTGGCGGAACCGCTCGATGCCCAGCGTGGCCCAGGTGTGCGCGCCCTTGAGGTCGTCGTGGGCCTGGAGGGTCTCGGCGATGTGGATGTAGGTGGGCAGGTTGCGCGGACCCTCGGCGCGCAGCCGCTCCAGTTGGGCGTAGGCGGAGTCGATGAGGTCCAACTCCAGCAGCGCCCCGGCCTGGAGCGCGCGGGCGTCGATGATGGTGACCCCGCCGTCGTCGATGGCGCGCTGGTAGGCGGCCGAGGCGCGCTCGAACTCCTGGGCCATCTCCCACTGCTCGCCGGCGCGCACGAAGATCTCGGCGCGCGAGATCTCGCTGTCGGCGTCGACGCTGTTGGCCAGGCCCAGGAGTTCCCGGGCGACGTCGACGTGGTCGCCGGACTGGACGGCCCGGAACTCCAGGCGGTCCAGATCGGCGGTCGTCACGCGGGTCACTGCCACCCTCCCTCGCTGCCCGTCGTCCTGCCCGTGGTCGCCCCCCGGCGGTGCGCGGCGCGGGCCGCCCGCCGCCCGGCCCTCACCCGCGCGCCGCGCGTTCCAGCGCGCTCCAGAACCCCTGCCGCAGGGCGTCGCGGACCTCGTCGCGCAGCAGGAAGTCGATCGGCAGCGCCGATCCCTGGAGCAGCCGCGCCTCCAGGTCGGAGGGCATGCGCGGGCGCCGCGCCAGCACCGCCTCCATCCACAGGGCCGGCGCGTCCCGCGCGATCGACTCGGCGAAGTCGCTGCCCTCCTGCCGTGCGACGGTCACCGCGTCGTCGACGCTGCGCGCCGCCGGCGTTCCCGCCGACAGCGGCCCGACGCGCGGTGTGGGGTCGGTGTAGGGCCCGTGCTGGACCCGGTGGTCGGGCTGGGGGCCAGTACCCGGTGCGGAACCCGGTCTGGGTCCGCCGACGCTCCCGTAGCGGGAGTCACCGTCCGTACTGACCCCAAAAGTAGGGTTTGGGCCGGTGTTACCTCCGTACCCCGGATTCTCGCCGGTATTACCGCCGTACCTGGGGTCGGGCTGAGGCGGCGGGGTGTTCCTGGTCGGCGGGTTGTCCCGGTCGTACTGGTGCCCCGCCATGGAGGGGTGGCCGCCCGTGGGCGGCATGCCGGCCTGGTGGGCTCCGCCCTGGTGGGCGCCCGCCTGGTGGGCGCCGGTGGGGTGCTGGGCGGGCGGGCGGCCCTGCTGCGGCGGCCCGCCGTAGGGGTTGGGGGCCTGGCGCATGCCCGGGTGGGCGCCGGTGGTGGGCGCGGGGAACCCGGGGTCGGCCGGCGGCTGGGTGCCGGCCATGCTCGCGTGCGCCCCGGTGCCGCCGACCGGGGGCGGGGTGTGGCCGCCCGAGGGGAACCCGTTGACGTCGATGGGCCCGGACGGGTTGGGGCGCGGGCCGTCGACCCCGCCCGCGCCCTGTGGCGCGAGGTGGTCGCCGCCGCGCTGGGCCAGGCTCTGGCGCATGGCCCGCAACTGGTCCATGGCGCTGCCGGTCATGGCGGGCTGGGCGCCGGTGTTGGCGAACACGGCCTCCAGCCCCGCCGACGCCGGCGGGGCGGGCTCGACCCGGCTGGAGCCGGGGTGCGCCGTCACGGGGCGGCGGGTGACCTCGGGGGCGCTGCGGGAGCGCCCGTTGCTGAGCGGGGTGGTGGTCTCGGAGGCGTCCTCCTCGCCCAGGCCCGACAGCAGCGTGACGTAGGGGCGCAGGTGCCCCGCGCCGATCTCGATGAGGTCGTCGCACTCCCGGCGCAGCGCGCGGGAGATGGTCCAGTTGCCCTCGACGGAGATGTGCACCACCGTGACGCGGACGCCGAGATCCTGGACGTCGGACACGACCTGGGCCATGTCCTCGTCGCCGCTGACGAGCACGGCCTCGCAGAGCACGCCGGTGCGGGCGAGTGTGGTCAGGTCCCGTTGGACGTAGCTCTCGACGCCCTCCCGTCTGCCGGGACGGATTCGCGCGGCTCTGAACTTGATTCCGGGGATGTCCGCGATCCCGTCCTGCTCCTGGGTGCGGCGGCCGTCGGCGGTCGCCTCGTACCAGTAGCAGCGCAACAGCGGGAGTTGCGTACGGTCGCGCGCCACCTCGTTGAGGAGCTGCACGAGCCCGGCGTAGTCCCATGACACGGAGTCGCGGTTGCGGGTTCCGTGCACTGCCATCGCGCCATCGGCGAGGAGGTAGCCGGCGTCTACGAACAGCGCGCAGCGATCCACGCGACACCGCCCCTTCCCGTTGGTTCGTTCCCCGGGGCGACGGATACGCACCGGGTCCTGCCGGCGTTCGGCACTCGGCCCGCAGACGGGCCGCGCCACAGCCTAACCAAGTCTGTGCCGCCGTGTACCCGGCCCCTGGCGCCTTCAGCGCCGCGACGTGCGGGGACGGCGGCCGGATCAGGCCGGACCGGGACAACCGCCCCGCTCGCGCTCATGTGCGCAGCGGCGCGGTGACCGCCACCGCGCCGGCCAGGTAGGCGTCCTGGGCCGAGACCAGCCGGAGTTCGGGTTCGCGCGGCAGCACCGCGGAGAAGCGCCGGACGTCGGTGCCGAACCCGTGGGGGTTGCCGCGGGCGCCCCGGGCGGTGCCGGTGAAGGCGTTGTCGGGGTCGCCGCCGGCGGGGGTCAGCGGGCGGTCGTTGAGCAGCACCCGGTCGCCGCCGAGGCCGGTGTCGCCCTCCCAGGCGATGACGTCGACCGTGGCCGGCACCGCCGAGGGCAGCAGCCCGGCCAGCGGCAGGCGGGCGCCCCGGGGGTCGTGGAAGACCGGCCGCCCGGAGTCGAGCACCATCGCCTGGTTGACGGGGGCCGCCGGGTCTTCGACCACCACCACCAGGCTCCAGCCGGCGTAGGTGCCCACACCGGTGCGCTGGGGGATGTCGGCGGCCCACCAGCGGCCGCCGCCGTGCGCCCGCACGAGGTCGGTGACCTCGGCGAACGCCTGGTAGGCGGGGTAGCCGGGCAGGTCGGCCGGGCGCACCGACTCCGCGGTGACGGTGGTGTAGGTGGCGGCGCCGGGGCCGCGCAGCGCGGCCGTGGCGCGCTCGGGGGCGGCGCCGACGGCGGAGAAGTACAGCCCGGCCCAGCGGACCGCGCCGCCGCGCGGCAGCTCCCAGGCGGCGGAACTGGAGGACCGGGTGTCGGGGTCGTCGTCGAGGTCCAGGCGGCGCATCCGCCAGTGGTCGTTGTCCAGGCGCACGCCGGAGGGATCGAGCGCCTCGGCGCAGGGCGGCGGGCGGTGGCCGCGGCGGCCGTCCCCGGCCGGGGGCGCGGCCGAGGGCGGCGCCGACGGACCGGTCGAGGCGGCGGGCGGCGCCGGGGCCGAGGGCCGGGGCGGGGCCGGCTCCTGCGGGGTCGGGGCGGTCGGCGAGGCCTGCGGCGGCAGGGGGGCGGGGGGCCGGCTGGGCCGCGGGGAGGTCGGCGGGGCGGGAGGGGCGGGGCGCGGCGGACGGTGGTCGTCGGCCTCGGCCGGGGGCTCCGCCGGGGGCGCGGCCGGCGCCTCGGGCGCCGAGGGGGCGGGCGGGGAGGGCGCCGGGGACTCCTCGGGCGGGGCGTACTCGGGGCCGAACGGCCACCCCGGCTCGGGGGTCCAGGGCCACCAGTGGGTGTGCGGTTCGGGCGGGACGCAGGTCTGGAGCGCGCCGCCCACGGTCTCGGCGCGCACCCGGCCGGCGGTGGCGTAGCGGGCGGCGGTGCCCTCGGGGTCCACGCCGCGGCTGCCGGTGGCGGTGGCGCGCACCCCGCCCGAGCGCACCGACACCCGCAGCGCGCCCCCGGAGTCGGCGTCGGAGGCGACGTCGACGTCGATGTACTGGGTGCTGGTGTCGCCGGCGGCGATCCCCGGGGTGACGCAGTTCCCGCCCTCGGCGGTGGCGCCGCAGCTCCAGTCGCCGGTGCCCTCGGCGAAGGGCACGGCGTTGCCCGCGCGGGCGGACTCGCTGACGGTGACCCCCGCCGGGAGGGTGATGTCGGCGGTGACGTCGTCGTCGGCCGCGCCGCCGGTGTTGCGCACCGACAGCACCACGATGCCGGCCCGCCCCGGCACGAGCGCGCCGACGGGGTCGATGGCGGCGGTGAACGCCGGCGCGGCGGCCGGCCGCGCCTCAGGGGGCTGGGGGCGGTCGGGGGGCGCGGCGTCGGGCGCGCCGGGCGGCGCGGGCTCGGCCGGGCGCGGGCGCTCGCCCGGGGGCTGCTGCTGGGGCGGCCGGGCGTCCGGCGGCCCGGGGGGCGCGGGCGGTTCCGGGCGCGGGCCGGGAGGCGCGGGCTGCTCGCCGGAGGGTGCGGGCGGCGCGGCGGCGGGCGGGTCGTCCTCCGGCACGGTCTGCTCGTTGGCCACCAGGGCGACCGCCACCGCGGCGGCGACGGCGGCGGTGGCGGCGCCGCCCGCCACGGCCTGCTGCTGGCCCTTGGGCAGGCGCGCCCACCAGCCGCCGGCCAGCGGCCCGGCGGGCAGCGCCGCGAGGTAGCCGGCGGCGGCGGGGCCGGCGAACAGCGGCAGGATGATCCCGCGCAGCCCGACGTTGACGTCCATCAGCTCGGCGTAGACCTCGCGGCAGTCGGCGCACTCGTCCAGGTGGCGGTCGACCAGCGCGGTGTCGCGCTTGGCCAGCGCGCCGCGCACGTAGGCGCCCAGGCGGTCCAGCGCGGGCCGGCAGGTCTCGGCCGCCGACCCCGCCAGGTGCATCTGGAGGTAGGCCTGGCGCAGGCCCTCGCGCGCCCGGTAGGCCAGCGCGGCGACGCTGTTGGGCTTCATGCCCAGGCTGGGGGCGGCCTCGGCGGGCTTGACGCCCTCGATCTCGGTGTACCAGAGCACGGCCTGCCAGCGTTCGGGCAGGGAGAGGTAGGCGCGGGCGATCAGCGAGCGCTCCAGCCCCTCCACGGCGGGGTCCACGAACGGCTCGCCGGAGTCGAAGTGCTCCATCTCGTCGGTGACGACCTGGCGCTTCTCGCCCCGGGCGCGGTCGTAGACGACGTGGCGCAGCGCGGTGAGCAGGTAGGGGCGGAAGCCGTCGCGGGGGCCGCCGCCGCGCCGCACCACCGACAGCACGCGGGTGAAGGTCTCGGCGACCACGTCGTCCACCTCGGAGTCCCCGCGCACGAGCTGGCGGGCCAGGCCGCGCGCCGCCCCGGCGTGGCGGGTGTAGAGCGACTCGAACGCGTCGGTGTCGCCCTCGCGGACCTGCGACAGAAGCTCGTCGTCGCCGATGAGTAGCTCTCCGTGATCGCCGTAAGGCTCGGTCATGCCCTGCCCTTCCCCCGGTGGTGCGGCACGTGTGCGAGGCGCCGCACCGGGTCGCCGTCGACGGTGCGGCCGCCGGTGTCGTGCGGCGTGGGCGGCCGTGTGCACAGGCCGCGGAAAAAATATCCCGCACTCGCGTCATGCCCGCCACCGAACTGCGTGATTAGGGGTGAACGCATCGGGGCGCGCCCGCTTCGACTCACACCGCGCACCGCCGGCAGAGGGGAGTGGCATGGGGACGAGTGAGCAGACCGGCGCCGTGGCCGCCGGGCGGGTCGACCCCGCCCGCCGGCTGCGGGAGCGGTGGTGCCGGCGCAGCCGGCTGGACCGGGGCGAGCCCCACGACGACTGGTGGAGCCCGGCGGTGGAGGCGGTGTGCGCGGCGGTGGCCGAGGACCTGCGCGGCCGCGCGGCCGGCGACACCCCCGCCCTGGTGGCGGCGTGCGCGCGGCTGGGCCGGGGCCGGGCGCGCGACGGCCTGCCGATCGGCGCGGCGCTGGACGACCTCGCGGCGCTGTTCGCCGAGGTCGCCGAGGCCCCGGAGTGGGGCGGCGCCTACCCCGGCGGCCCGCCGTTCGCCCTGGTGCGGGCGGTGGCCGAGGGCTGGAGCGAGGGCCGCCGCCGCGACGACTGCCAGGACCCGCTGACCGGGCTGACCACGGCGGCCTACCTGCGCACCCGCCTGGGCGAGCTGTACCGGGGCGCGCCGCCGTGGTCGGGCGCCCGGGGCCACGGGCTGATCGTGGTCGCGCTGCCGGCCTGGCTGGACCCGTGGCGGCGCACGGCGCGGCTCATCGTGCTCGGCCACGAGTTGGGCCGGTTCTTCGCGGCCGGGGAGTCGGTGTCGCTGCTGAGCCGCAGCCGCGTGGCGGTGCTGGCGGCGGCGCCGGGGCGCACGGCCGAGTCGCTGCGGCGGCTGCGCGCCCGCATCGGGGCGGGGCGCGGCCACGGCGCCGAGGTGTGGTCGGTGCCGCTGCCGCCCACCCACGCCGAGGCGCTCGACCTGCTCGACGCCATCGGCGCGGCCGAGGACGGGAGGTACTGACCGAAGACGGATGGAACGCCGTCGGCGCCGCGCGGCCCCGCAGAGGGGGCGTGGGCCCGGTGCCGACGGCCGCCGGCCGGCGCTGTTCGCAGAGGGGGCGAACGCGACCGGCCGGCCGCCACCGGCCCGGCGGCGGCCTTCTGGCCCCGAGGGGCGGCCGCGAAGCGCCGGCCGGTGGCGGGAGCGCCGCGATGCGGTGCTCCCGGGGGCGCGTCCGCAAGGGGAGGCGGGCGCGCCCTCACCCGTGCGCGGGGGCGGCGGCCGGGGGCGGGCGCGGCGGCGGGCCGGTGCGGTCGGGCGCCTTCGGCACCCGGCGGGGCTACAGCAGGGCGGCCAGGTCGAGCAGGTCGGCCGCCGTGGGGGCGGGCGCGCCGGCGCGGTCCAGGACCGGCCAGCCGCGCAGCGCGGCCAGCCGGGCGCACGGCGCGAGCGCGGGGTCGCTCAGCAGGTAGCCGACGGGCGCGTCGGGCCAGTCGGCGGCCATGGGCAGCGGCTCGGTGTCGTAGCCGTCGGGGACCGGCGCGGCCCCGGGCGCGGCCGCGTCGGCGCCGAACTGGGCCCGGCGCAGGTCGGCGCGGGAGGGCGTGCCGGGCTGGGGGAGCAGGGAGTCCACCAGCAGGTACCCGGCGAGCGGGCGGTGCGCCGCGCGCTGGGCGGCGCCCACGCGGGGCAGCAGCGGCCCGGCGCCGCCGTGCGCGGCCAGCAGCAGCGGCCCCGGTGGGTCCAGGCGCGCGATGGCCAGGGCCGCGCCGGCGATGTGGCGGGCGGCGTAGGGCGGTGCGGGGTCGCCGGGGACCTCGGCGGCGGCGGCCCAGGCGCCGCGCCCGCGCAGTCCGCCGGGCAGCGCCGGCCACCACTGCGGGGCGCCCAGCGGGTCGGCCAGCAGCACCAGGGCGGGCGCGCCGGGCGGCGCGGGCGGGGGGAGCGCCACGGTCAGCGCCGGGTCTCGGACACGAGCCAGGCCAGGTATTCGGGGCTGCCGCCCTCGATGGGCACGGCGATCACCTCGGGCACGTCGTAGGGGTGCGCGGCGGTGAGGTGGTCCACCAGATCGCCCAGGCGGTCGCGGGCGGTCTTGAAGGCGACGCGCCACTCGGGGTCGGCGCGGACCTCGCCCTCCCACCGGTAGTGGCTGGTGATGGGCGCCTCGACCTGGGCGCAGGCGGCCAGGCCGCGCTCCACGGCGGAGCGGGCGAGGTCGGCCGCCGACTCGGCGGTGCCGGTGGTGGTCTCGACGCGGACGTGGGCGGGTGCGCCGGGGGTGTGGGTCATGGCCGCCTCCTGCCGCCTTCCTACGGGGCCGGCGCGGTCGCCTGTGGACGGCGCGCGCGGCGACTCACCGGCACGTTCTAGGCTCGTTGACCATGAGCGACCGCGAAGTTCTGCTGAAGCACATCAACGATAAGGCCGTCGTGCGCGGCCGCGTCACCCTGTCCTCGGGCCGCGAGGCCGACTACTACGTCGACCTCCGCCGCGTCACGCTCGACGGCGCGAGCGCGCCGCTGGTGGGCCGGGTGCTGCTGGAGGCCACCGCCGACCTCTCCTTCGACGCCGTGGGCGGGCTGACCCTGGGCGCCGATCCCGTCGCCGCCGCCATGCTGCACGCCGCCGCCGCCCGGGGCCGCGCGCTCGACGCCTTCGTGGTGCGCAAGGAGGGCAAGGCCCACGGCCTCCAGCGGCGCATCGAGGGCCCCGACGTCGCCGGGCGCCGCGTGCTGGCGGTCGAGGACACCTCCACCACCGGCGGTTCGGTCCTCACGGCGGTCGACGCCCTGCGCGAGGCCGGGGCCGAGGTCGTGGGCGTGGCGGTCATCGTGGACCGGGGCGCGCGGGCCCGTGTGGCCGAGGCCGGGCTGGACTACCGCGCGGTCTTCGAGGCCGGCGACCTCGACGTGTGAGGGCGGCGGCCCGGTCGGCGGAGCCGGGGGCGACGCCGAAGGACCGCACCGGGCGGAAAAGAGCGGGACGCGGGTGCGGGGTGCGGTCGCGGGTGCGGCGGGCGGTCAGGGCTCGACGGTGAGGCTGTAGCCGGGCTCCTCGCCCGAGATGTCGCGCGGCTGGCCGTGCACGTACAGCTCCACCGCCGAGGGGTCGCCGATCGTCACGTCGAGCGGGCGGGACTCGTCGAAGGTGACGTACTCCCCCCGGCCCATGGTGGCGTCGGTGAGCACGTCGCCGCCGGGCACCCGCACGACCACGTCGCTGGACTCCCCCACCACCTCGATGTAGAGGGTGCCGGTGGCCACCCCGCCGGCCTGCGCGGCGGCGGTGTCGGCGCTCTCGGGCACGGCGGAGTCGGGGTTGCCCGCGGGGAGCGACCGGTAGAGGAAGTAGCCGCCCAGGATGACCAGGGTGATGAAGAGCACGATCGCGCCGACGATGGCCAGCATCTGGCCGATCCCGCGCGGATCATTGCGATGTCGTCCCACGGTGCTGAATGTAGCGTGTATCACCGGGGACAATCGACGGTGGGAACACACAGACCTGTCCGAACCCGGCCGGGCGGGCGGAAACCAGCGCGTAAACCGCGTAAAGTAGTGGCCGTGCACGCACCGTGACCACCGGGCCGGGCGGCGCCGCGCGGCCGTCCTGGTCTAGACCTTTCGCTCGGCTGCCGACTTCGCGATACTTGCTCACGCACCGGGGCACTGCCGGAAACTCATGCGGGACCGCGCACGCCGGCGGGACCGCCTCGTCCGACACTCCAGGCCAACCAGGGAGTCAACACCATGCCTATCGCCACCCCAGAGGTCTACACGGAGATGCTGGGCCGCGCGAAGTCCCAGGGCTTCGCCTACCCCGCCATCAACGTGACCTCCAGCCAGACCCTGCACGCCGCGCTGCGGGGCTTCGCTGAGGCCGAGAGCGACGGCATCATCCAGGTGTCCACCGGCGGCGCGGAGTTCCTGTCCGGCGCGACCGTCAAGGACATGGTCACCGGCGCCACCGCGTTCGCCGAGTTCGCGCGCATCGTCGCCGACAAGTACCCGGTCAACGTCGCGCTGCACACCGACCACTGCCCCAAGGACAAGCTCGACGGCTTCGTCCGCCCGCTGCTGCGCGCCTCGGCCGAGCGCGTGGCGCGCGGCGAGCAGCCGCTGTTCCAGTCGCACATGTGGGACGGCTCGGCCGTGGAGCTGGAGGAGAACCTCCAGATCGCCGAGGAGCTGCTGGCCGCCTCCAACGACGCCCGCACCATCCTGGAGATCGAGGTCGGTGTCGTCGGCGGCGAGGAGGACGGCATCGTCGGCGAGATCAACGAGAAGCTCTACACCACCCCCGGCGACGCCCTGCGCACCGCCGAGGTCCTGGGCCTGGGCGACAAGGGCTACTACATGACCGCCCTGACCTTCGGCAACGTCCACGGCGTCTACAAGCCCGGCCACGTCAAGCTGCGCCCCGAGGTCCTCAAGGAGGCCCAGGAGGCGGTCAGCGCCGAGTACGGCAAGGCCAAGCCCTTCGACTTCGTCTTCCACGGCGGCTCCGGCTCCACCATGGAGGAGATCCACGCCGCCATCGACTACGGCGTCGTGAAGATGAACATCGACACCGACACCCAGTACGCCTTCACCCGGCCCATCGCCGACCACATGCTGAAGAACTACGACGGCGTCCTCAAGGTCGACGGCGAGGTCGGCAACAAGAAGGCCTACGACCCCCGCGCCTACGGCAAGGCCGCCGAGGCCGGCATGGCCGCGCGCGTCGTCGAGGCCGCGCAGCACCTCAAGTCCGCGGGCAACAAGATGAAGTAGCGGCCCGCCCCAGACCGGTCCCTGGTTCCCCACGGATCAGGGGCCGCGCGTGCCCGGCCGCTTCCTTCCTTGGGCGGACGTGGTGGCCGGGCACGCCCCTTTCCCCGCACGCCGCCCACCGGCGGCCGCCGGGCGCTGGCAGGATGGGGGCATGGACCCGCACAGCAACCTGCTCGGCGAACCTCCCGCCACGCACCTGCCCGACCTCCCCGAGGCCCGCGAACTCCTGGCCGCCGGCACCGACCCCGCCGAGGTCGCCGCCCGGTTCCCTGCCTCGTCCGCCGCCTGGGCCGCCCTGGCCGAGCGCGCGTTCGCCGCCGGCGAGCCCGTGGCCGCCTACGCCTACGCCCGCACCGGCTACCACCGCGGCCTGGACCAGTTGCGCCGCGCCGGGTGGAAGGGCCACGGCCCCGTCCCCTGGGAGCACGAGCCCAACCAGGGCTTCCTGCGCGCGCTGCACATGCTGGGCATGGCCGCCGGCGCGATCGGGGAGTCCGACGAGGCCGACCGCTGCGCCGCCTTCCTGCGCGACAGCAGCGCCACCGCGGCGCGGACCCTGGCCTCCTAGCGGGCCGCCCGCGCCCGGGCCGCCCCCGCGCCCGGCGCGCCGCGGCGGGCCAGGTCGTCGCCGCAGCTCAGCGCGGCGGCGCCGACAAACCTCGCTTAACGCCCGAGCAGCGGTCGTGTACGCTCAATGCGCAAGGGCCCCTGTCGCTTTCTTGCGCCAGGGGCTTTTCACGTGCGGCGCACCGCGCGAACATCCACGGTCCGATCGGAAGAATGCAGAGGTAGACCCGGATGCCGGCGATCACGCTCGTTGGGGCCCAGTGGGGGGACGAGGGCAAGGGGAAGGCCACCGACCTGGTCGGCAACCGCGTCGACTACGTGGTGCGCTACCAGGGGGGCAACAACGCCGGGCACACCGTGGTCATCGGCGACCAGAAGTACGCCCTGCACCTGCTGCCCTCCGGGATCCTCTCGCCCGACGTGGTGCCGGTGATCGCCAACGGGGTGGTGATCGACCCCGGGGTGCTGTTCGAGGAGCTGCGCGGCCTGCGCGAGCGCGGTGTGAACACCGAGCGGCTGCTGGTCTCGGCCAACGCCCACCTGATCATGCCCTACCACCGGGCGCTGGACAAGGTCACCGAGCGCTTCCTGGGCAAGCGCCAGATCGGCACCACCGGGCGCGGCATCGGCCCCACCTACGCCGACAAGATCTCGCGCACCGGCATCCGCGTGCAGGACATGTTCGACCCCAAGATCCTGCGGCAGAAGCTCGAACTCGCGCTGCACGACAAGAACCAGATCCTGACCAAGGTGTTCAACCGCCGCGGGCTGGAGGTCGACCAGGTCTTCGAGGAGTACACCGGCTACGCCGAGGAGCTGCGGCCCTACGTCGCCGACACCTCCCTGATCCTCAACCGGGCGCTGGACGAGGGCCGCACGGTCTACCTGGAGGGCTCCCAGGGCACCCTGCTCGACATCGACCACGGCACCTACCCGTTCGTGACCTCCTCCTCGCCCACGGCGGGCGGGGCGTGCGCGGGCGCCGGCATCGGCCCCACCCGCATCACCAAGGTCGTGGGCATCCTCAAGGCCTACACCACCCGCGTGGGCTCGGGCCCCTTCCCCACCGAGCTGCACGACGAGTGGGGCGAGTGGCTGCGCCAGAAGGGCGGCGAGTACGGGGTCACCACCGGGCGCAACCGCCGCTGCGGCTGGTTCGACGCCCCCATCGCCCGCTACGCCACCCGCGTCAACGGCATCACCGACTTCTTCCTCACCAAGCTCGACGTGCTCTCCGGGCTGGAGCGCGTCCCGGTCTGCGTGGGCTACGACGTCAACGGCACCCGCCACGACGAGATCCCCATGACCCAGACCGACTTCCACCACGCGGTGCCGGTCTACGAGTACCTCGACGGCTGGAACGAGGACATCTCCCACGCCCGGACCTTCGAGGAGCTTCCCAAGACCGCCCAGACCTACGTGCGTACCCTGGAGGAGATGGTCGGCGCCCCGGTCTCGGCCATCGGTGTCGGCCCGGGCCGCGACCAGACCCTGGAGCTGCGCTCCCTGGTCTGAGCGCCGCCGCCCGTCCCTGCCCTCCCCACAACACACAAAAGGGTCCATGAAGTGAAAGCCCTGGTCCTCGGCGGCGGTGGCCGCGAACACGCCCTCGTCCGCGCGCTGTCCCTCGACCCCGGCGTGACCGACCTGCACTGCGCCCCCGGCAACCCCGGCACCTCCGAACTCGCCGAGAACCACGTCATCAACGTGGTCGACGGCCTGGCCGTCACCCAGCTCGCGGCCCGCATCGGCGCCGAACTCGTCGTGATCGGCCCCGAGGCCCCGCTGGTGGCCGGGGTCGCCGACGCCCTGCGCGAACGCGGCATCCCCGTCTTCGGCCCCGACAAGGAGGCCGCCCGGCTGGAGGGCTCCAAGGGGTTCGCCAAGGAGGTCATGCAGGCGGCGGGCGTGCCCACCGCGCGCGCCCGGCTGTGCCGCTCGCCGCACCAGGTCGCCGAGGCGCTGGAGGAGTTCGGGCCGCCCTACGTGGTCAAGGACGACGGCCTGGCCGCCGGCAAGGGCGTCGTGGTGACCGAGGACCGCGCCGCCGCCGAGCGCCACGCCCGCGAGTGCGGCCGCGTGGTGGTCGAGGAGTACCTCGACGGCCCCGAGGTCTCGCTGTTCGTCATCAGCGACGGCGTGCACGCCGTCCCGCTGCTGCCCGCCCAGGACTTCAAGCGCGCCTACGACGGCGACCAGGGCCCCAACACCGGCGGCATGGGCGCCTACACCCCGCTGCCCTGGGCGCCGCCCGGGCTGGTCCCCGAGGTCATGGAGACCGTCGTGCGGCCCACCCTGGCCGAGATGGCGCGGCGCGGCACCCGCTACCAGGGACTGCTCTACGTCGGCCTGGCGCTGACCGCCCAGGGGCCGCGCGTGGTGGAGTTCAACGCCCGCTTCGGCGACCCCGAGTGCCAGGTGGTGCTGGACCGCCTGGCCACCCCCATCGGCGCGCTGCTCCAGGCCACCGACACCGGCGGCCTGTCCCCCGACACCCGCCTGGAGTGGCGCTCGGGCGCCGCCGTCACCGTGGTGGTCGCCGCCGAGAACTACCCCGGCGACCCCGCCAAGGGCGACCTGATCACCGGGCTTGAGGCCGCCGCGGCCGTCGAGGGCGCCTACGTGCTGCACGCGGGCACCGCCTGGAGCGGCGCCCGCGACCTCAAGGCCGCCGGCGGCCGGGTGCTCGACGTGGTGGGCACCGGCGCCACCCTGGCCCAGGCGCGCGAGCGCGCCTACGCCGCCGCCTCCCGCATCGAGCTGCGCGGCTCCTTCTACCGCCGCGACATCGCCGAACGCGCCGCCGCTCAGTCGGCCTGAGCGACCCGGGGGAGGACCGGTTTTCCACAGGTCCTCCTCCGGATGCCCGGCTCCGCTCGGGTACCTGCGAAAATGGGCGGGTGATCGAGCGCTATACCCTTCCCGAGATGGGGCGCGTCTTCTCCGACGCCCATAAGTACGAGCTGTGGTGCCGGGTCGAGACCCTGGTGCTGGAGGCCCACGCCGCGGCCGGCACCGTGCCCGCCGACACCGTCGAACCCGTGCGCGCCGCGCCGCCGCCCACGCCCGAGCGCGTGGCCGAGATCGAGGCCGTCACCCAGCACGACGTCATCGCGTTCCTCACCGCCTGGGCCGACAACACCGAACCCCGCGATGCCGCGGCCTGGGTGCACTTCGGCATGACCTCCTCCGACCTCCTCGACACCGCGCTGGCGGCCCAACTGGTCGAGGCCACCGACATCCTCCTGGCCAAGGCCGACACCCTGGTGGCGGCCCTGCGCGACCACGCCCTGGAGCACCGCCACACCCTGCGGGTCGGCCGCACCCACGGCATCCACGGCGAACCCGACGTCTGGGGCCACCGCGTGGCCGACTTCGCGTTCGGCATGGCCCGCTCGCGCGACCGCCTGCGCCGGGCGCGCGAGGCGGTGGGCGTCATGGCGATCTCGGGCCCGGTGGGCACCTACTCCAACATCGACCCCGCCGTGGAGTCCTACGTCGCCGAGCGCCTCGGCCTGCGCCCGGCCGACGTCTCCACCCAGGTGGTGCTGCGCGACGGCATCTCCGAGTGGGTGTCGTGCCTGGCGATCATGGCCACGGTGTGCGAGGCGGTGGCCCTTGAGGTCCGCCACGGCCAGCGCACCGAGGTCCGCGAGCTGTGGGAGCCGTTCGGCAAGGGCCAGAAGGGCTCCAGCGCCATGCCCCACAAGAAGAACCCCATCATGTCCGAGCGCATCTGCGGCATGGCGCGCAACGTCCGCGCCCAGATCGTCCCGGTCATGGAGGGCATCCCGCTCTGGCACGAGCGCGACATCTCCCACTCCTCCACCGAGCGCATCTCGCTGCCCGACGCCGCGATCGCCACCGACTACCTGCTCAACCTCACCACCCGGCTGGTCACCGGCCTGGTGGTCGACACCGACCGCATGCGCGCCAACCTCGACTCCACCCACGGGCTCATCTACTCCTCCACCGTCGTCTCCGAGCTGATCGAGACCGGCGCCTCGCGCGAGGACGTCTACGCCCTGGTGCAGACCGCCGCCATGCGCACCTGGGACACCCAGAGCCCCTTCCGCGACACCCTGCGGGCCGAGGCCGCCGCGCGCGGCGTCACGCTCGACGAGGCCCGCCTCGACGAGGTCTGCCGCCCCGAGCGGTTCGTGCGGCGCCTGGACGCCGTCTTCGACCGCCTGAAGGACCTGAGCTGACCCCGCCGCCCCGGCCCCGAGGAGGAACCCCATGAGCGGCTTCGTCGTCAAGCCCGAGCCCGTCGCGGTGCCGGGGCTGACCCACCTGCACACCGGCAAGGTCCGCGACCTCTACGCCACCGCCTCCGGCGACCTCGTCATGGTCGCCAGCGACCGCGTGTCGGCCTTCGACTGGGTGCTGCCCACCGACATCCCCGGCAAGGGGCGGCTGCTGACCCGGCTGTCGCTGTGGTGGTTCGAGCGGCTGGCCGACCTCGTACCCAACCACGTGCTGTCCGACACCCCGCCGCCGGGCGCGCCCGCCGACTGGGCCGGGCGCACCCTGATCTGCCGCAACCTCGACATGATCCCGGTGGAGTGCGTGGCGCGCGGGTACCTGGCCGGTTCCGGCCTGGCCGAGTACCGCGCCTCGGGCGCGGTGTGCGGGGTGCCGCTGCCCGAGGGCCTGGTCGACGGCTCCCGGCTGGAGACCCCGATCTTCACCCCGGCCACCAAGGCCGAGGTCGGCGAGCACGACGAGAACGTCACCTTCGACCACGTCGCCGCGCTGCTGGGCGAGGCCCCCGCCGCCGAACTCCGCGACCTCACCCTGGCCGTCTACTCCCGGGGCCGCGCCCTCGCCGAGGAGCGCGGGATCCTGCTGGCCGACACCAAGTTCGAGTTCGGGCGCGGCCCCGACGGCGCGCTGGTGCTGGCCGACGAGGTCTTCACCCCCGACTCCTCGCGGTTCTGGCCGGCCGACTCCTGGCGGCCCGGCCGGCCCCAGCCATCGTTCGACAAACAGTTCATCCGCGACTGGTTGACCTCACCGGAGTCCGGCTGGGACCGCGCGGCCGACACCCCGCCCCCGCCGCTGCCGCCCGAGGTGGTCGCCTCCACCCGCGCCAAGTACGAGGAGGCCGTCACCCGCCTCACCGGCGACTAGCCGCACCGCGCGGCGCGGCCCGGCCCGCCCCGGCGGGGGCCGGCGGGACCGCGCCGCGCGCCCGCCGCGCGCCGCCGGCGCCCGCCCCGCAGCGGTTGCGGTATCGGTGATCCCGGCCACCTTGGGAGCGAACCGTACGCGCAGGACATACAGTGGTACCGGTCCTTTGCCGGGCGGCCGCGACGGTCGAGAAGCCGCAAAGGTCTACACAACACCTGCCATCTCCCGGGACCGGGACGGCGACGCGGTCAAATACCTCATCCCCGCCAGCGGTATGACACCGTTCGGATCGGGCACACGACCCGTAGTGCCGTTTGACCCCGTCGACCGACTCCGGACACGCGGTGGCGCGCGGGCAGGGCACCTCCATCCGGAACGCTTCGCCCGCTGTCCGCGTCCCACCGCATAGACACGATCCCGACGAGTACGACCCCTAAACCTGAATCGCCTCACGAAGGAGCACATGAGCATGGGCCAGGAGGTTCGTTACCGCGTCCGAGGCGGTCGTCCCCTCAACGGGACGGCATTCATCCAGGGCGCGAAGAACGCCGTGCTGCCGATGATCGGCGCCGCCCTGCTCGCGGCCAAGGGCCGCACGGTGCTGCGCAACGTCCCCATCATCGAGGACGTCAAGCGCGCGCTGGAGCTGGCCGAGCACATCGGCGCCAAAGTGGAGTTCCACGAGGCCGAGCGCACGGTCGTGATCGACGCCTCCCAGCTCAACGACCCCGAGCGCGCGGTCCTGCCGGCCGACATCGCGGCCCGCTTCCGCGGCTCGGTGCTGTTCGTCCCGGCGCTCATGCACCGCATGGGCCGCGCCCGGATCGAGGGCGTCGGCGGCTGCAACCTCGGCAGCCGCAAGCTCGACTTCCACTACCGCGGCTTCGCCCGCCTCGGCGCGCAGGTCACCGAGGACGACGAGCGTAACCACATCAACATCGAGTCGCCCCACCTCACCGGCGGGCACCTCTACCTCGACACCCCCTCCCACACCGGCACCGAGAACCTGATCATGGCGGCGGTCCTGGCCCGGGGCACCACCGTCATCGAGCACGCCGCGCTGGAGCCCGAGGTCCTCGACGTCATCGAGTTCCTCAGCCGCATGGGCGCCAAGATCAGCGGCGGCGGCACCGGCTTCATCACGGTGCGGGGCGTCGAGGAGCTGACCGCGGTCGAGCACACCATCATGTCCGACCGCATCGACGCCGGCGTCTTCGCCATGGCCACCGCCGCGGCCGGCGGCGACGTCAGCCTGGTGGGCGCCAACCTGGAGCACCTGGGCGTGGCGCGCTGGAAGCTGGAGCAGATGGGCGTGGAGTTCGCCCAGCAGGGCGCCGTGCTGCACGTGCGCCGCGAGCCCGGCGCCCCGCTGCGCCCCATCAACGCCGTCACCTCGCCCTACCCGGGCTTCGCCACCGACCTCCAGTCGCCGCTGATGGCGCTGGCCACCCTGGCCGACGGTGAGAGCTACCTGCACGAGGCCATCTACGACGGCCGCTTCGCGCTGGCCGACGAGCTGACCAAGATGGGCGCCAAGATCGAGGTCGACGGCACCCGCGCCATCGTCCACGGCCCCTCCGCGCTGCGCGGCGCGCCCGTGGTGGCCCACGACCTGCGCACCGGCGCCGCGCTGGTGCTTGCCGGTCTCGTCGCCGAAGGCGAGACTGTGGTCGCACCTGGTTACCTGGTCGACCGCGGTCACGCTCAGTTCGCCACCCGACTTGCCGCCCTCGGCGCGGACGTGGTACGCGAAAGCGCCGAATAGACACCGAAATCCCAGCGGAGGCCGGGGCGGGAGGGCAACCTCCCGCCCGGGCTTTCGGCGTTCTGTGGGAAACGATCTTCATTGGCCCCGCACAATGGGTACGATCTCGGCAATCATGCCGTGACAGGGAGCAGGGTCGGGAAACCAGTGGGCGCACATAGTGAAGAGCGTGGAATGGTAGCGGGGAGCAGCCCGAGGTGAGTGCGCAGCGAACTGGCGATCTGACGATTGGTGTCATCGGGCCGCACGAGGTGGTCGAACGGGTCATGCTGATGGGCCCGGGTTCCACGGGGCCGCTCAACGCCAGACTCATCGCCGCCGCGTATCGAGATGAGCAAGAGGCCACCGACAAGGTGCTGCGCCTGGGTTCGGCGATCGACGCGTATCTGTTCGCCAGCCCCGTCCCCTACGAGTTCGCACGGAAGGCCGGCGTGCTCACCATGCCCGCCACCTACGTGCCGCTGGGCGGGGCCAGCCTGCACGAGGCGCTGCTGCGGGCCACGCTCGACGACAGACTCGACCCCACCAAAGCCAGCCTGGACGTCCTGAGCCGCTCCGACGTGGTCGAGGCGTACTCCGAGGTCGACCTCCCCGTCGACGGCATCCACGTCCACGAGGAGCTGACCACCACGGCCCAGCTCACCTCGTTCCACGAGGCCCTGTGGCGGCGCAAGGCCACCCGCATGGCCATCACCTGCGTGCGCGGGGTCGCCGAGCGCCTTGAGGCCATGGGGGTGCCCGTGACCCGGCTGCGGCCCACCAACGCCGGGGTGCGCAGCGCGTTGCAGACCGCCGGCCTGCTGGGCGCCCACCACCGCCTCGAAGAGGCGCAGTTGGGCGTGGTCGTGGTCGACGTGCCCACCCTGCGCGACTCCACGCGCCGCTCGACCCCCCGCTACTGGCGCGACGAACTCCGCCTGGCCCTGCACCGGCTGCTGCTCCAGGAGGCCCACCGCATCAACGCCACCGCCCACCCCGTGGACGACCACACCTTCATGGTCACCGCCACGCGGGGCTCGCTGGTGGCGGCCACCGAGGGATTCCGCCAGCCGCCGTTCGTGGACCGCATCAAGGCCGAACTCGGCATCGCCATCGAGGTCGGCATCGGCATGGGCCGCACCACCCAGGACGCCGAGACCCACGCCCGCGCCGCACTCAGCCGGGCCCAGGCCACCCGCCAGAGCTTCGCCGTCGACCGCGAGGGCCGGTCCCTGGTGCCGGCGCAGCGGGCGCCCCAGCGCCAGTCGGCCGAGCCGCTGCGCACCAAGGGCCGCGAGACCCTGCTGCGGCTGTCGGAGAAGATCGCCGAGGAGGACGGCCCGCTGGTCGTCGACGCCGAGAACGCCGGCCGCATGCTGGGGGTCACCCCCCGCACGGCGCGGCGGCTGCTGCGCACACTGGTCGAGGAGGGCCTGGCCTGGCCGCTGCCGCCCAACCGCACCCTCCAGCCGGGCCGGCCGCGCCAGCTCTACCGGCTGATCATCGAGAAGCTCGACAAGGACAAGGCCGGCAAGTAGCCGACGGCGGGAGGGGGCCGGCCGCCTCCCGCCGCGCGGCCGCGCTCAGCCCCGGTTGCGCCGGGGGAACTCCCCGGCGCAGGCCAGGAACGCGTCGTTCTCCTCGGGGGTGCCGATGCTGACCCGCAGCCCCTCGCCGGCGAACGCGCGCACGGCCACCCCGGCCGCCTCGCATGCCTCGGCGAAGGCGAGGGTGTCGCCGTGCAGCCGCAGCCACACGAAGTTGGCCTCGGTGGGCGGGACCTCCCAGCCGTCGGCGAGCAGGGCGTCGCGCACCCGCTCGCGCTCCTTGACGGTGGCGGCCACCCGCTCCAGCAGTTCGCCCTCGGCGGCCAGCGACGCCACGGCGGCGGCCTGGGCGACGTGGTTCACCGCGAAGGGGACCATGGTCTTGCGCAGCGCGGCGGCGATGGTGGGGTGGGCCACGCAGAACCCCACGCGCAGCGCCGCCAGGCCGTAGGCCTTGGAGAACGTGCGCAGCACGGCGACGTTGGGGCGGTCGCCGTAGAGCGCGATCCCGTCGGGGACCTCGGGGTCGCGCACGTACTCCCGGTACGCCTCGTCCAGGACCACCAGCACGTGGTCGGGCATCCGGTCGAGGAACGAGGTGAGGGCGGGCTCGCGCACGGCGGTGCCGGTGGGGTTGTTGGGGTTGCACACGAAGACCAGGCGGGTGCGGTCGGTGACGGCCGCGGCGAGCGCGTCGAGGTCGTGGGTCTCGTCCCGCAGGGGCACGGTCACCGGGGTGGCGCCGGACAGCTCCACCAGCAGCGGGTAGGCCTCGAAGGACCGCCAGGCGTAGAGCACCTCGGCGCCCGGCTCGGCCACGGCCTCCAGCAACTGCTGGATCAGGCCAACCGAGCCCGCGCCCACGGCGACCCGGTCCTCGGCCACGCCGAACCGGGCGGCCAGCGCGGCGGTGAGGTCGGCGGCGCCGGAGTCGGGGTAGCGGTTGAGGTCGGCCGCCGCGGCGGACACGGCCGCCAGGACGGAGGGCAGCGGGCCGTAGGGGCTCTCGTTGGAGGAGAGCTTCACGGCGCGGCCGTGGGGGCCGGCGACCTTCCGCCCGGGCTTGTAGGCGGGGATGGAGGCGAGGACCTCCCGGAGATATGGCGGATTCGGCTCCGACACCGTCGTCCTTCCTCGATACGCTGTGCGATGTCCAGGCTACGTTGGGCGATCACCGCTCGAAGGCGGGCCCGCGGACCCCAGCCGCAATATCGCACAGAAGAGGAAACAGCACCATGGAGCACCCCCGGACACCACGGAGGGCGGCGGGCGCGGCACTGGCCGTGTCCGCCGTCCTGGCCCTGAGCGCCTGCGGCGGAGCCGAGGGGAGCGGGTCGGCGGCCGAGGCCGACCCCAACGCCGAGGCCGCCGCCCGGCTCAACCAGGCGCAACTGGTGCAGTACGGCGACGCCGCGGTCGTGCCCGAGCACAGCGAGATGGGCACCTACTCCCGGCTGGTGAGCACCCGCCAGACCGAGCGACTGCGGGAGTCCGCCACCTTCGACAAGCCCGAGTGCATGGACGTGGTGAACGAGTGGGGGCGGCTGCCGGAGGTGCGCGACGCCCCGGCGTCGCTGGCCACCTTCGCGCGCGGCCGCGACACCATCTCCCACACCCTGCTGCGGGTGCCCGCCTCCGCGGCCGAGGAGGCGCTGTCGGCCCAGGTGCCCGCCGACTGCGGCACCTACGAGGCCACCCTGGACGACGGCACCACGGCGTCCTACCGCCTGACCGAGCTGGACGTCGAGGAGATCGCGGACGGCTCGCGCGCCTTCGCCGTCGAGACCGACGTCGACGGCGAGACCGTGTGGATGTACGGCCTGCTGTACCGCAACGGCGACCACCTGGGCGCCACCTCGGTGCTGGGGCCCAACGCCGAGGACGACTACCGCGACCTGCTGGTCGGGTTCACCCGCAAGGCCGTGGAGCGCGAGGACGAGATCACGGCGTAGGGGCGGCGCCGCGGCCGCGGGGGCGGCGCGCCGGGTGGCGTGTCCGGGTGGCGCGGCGGTCGCGGATCCACTACAGTTCCCAGTGATCGAACACCAGTTCGAGAAAGGGGAGTGGGGGGCATGACCACGGCAGCGCACGTCCCAGGTCGGACCGCGCCTCGGCCCGCCGGGGTCGGGCGCGCCCCCCACTCCCCCTTCGACGACCGCCGCGCGCTGCGGCGGGTCGACTGGGGCGCCCGCTCCTCTGCGGCTTTCTACCGGTCTCTAGAAGCCGCTCTAGAGCCGCGTATAGAGTCCGATCCCATGGATCCCGTGCGCAATCCCTACGCACCCGGGGCCGGCCAGCGTCCCCCCGAACTCGCCGGGCGCGACCGCGAACTCCGCCAGTTCGAGGTCGTGCTCGAACGCGTGGCGCGCGGGCGGCCCGAGCGCAGCATGGTGCTCACCGGCCTGCGCGGGGTGGGCAAGACCGTCCTGCTCAACACCTTCCGGTCCATGGCCATCCAGCGGCTGTGGGGCACCGGCAAGATCGAGGCCCGCCCCGACCAGTCCATCCGCCGCCCGGTCGCCGCCGCGCTGCACATGGCGCTGCGCGAACTCGCCCCGCGCCACCTGGCGCCCGACCGCATCGAGCACGTGCTCGGGGTCCTCAAGGCGTTCGCCCAGGCCGACTCCGACCCCCCGGCCGGCCGCTCGGGCCGGGCCGCGCGCGGCGGCGCCCGCTGGCAGCCGGGCATCGAAGCCCCGGCGGTGCGCGGCCGGGCCGACTCCGGCGATCTTGAGATCGACCTCGTGGAGCTGTTCGTCGACGCCGCGTCGACCGCCACCGACCTCGGCGTGGGGATCGCCCTGTTCATCGACGAGATGCAGGACATCCCGGCCGACGACATCTCGGCGCTGTGCACCGCCTGCCACGAACTCGCGCAGAACGGCGGCCCGCTGATCGTGGTGGGCGCCGGCCTGCCGCACCTACCGGCGGTGCTGTCGGCCAGCAAGAGCTACTCCGAGCGGCTGTTCCGCTATGCCCGCATCGACCGCCTCAGCCGCGGCGCGGCCGACCACGCGCTCACCGCGCCGGCCGAACTCGAGGGCGTGGAGTTCGGCCCCGAGGCGCTGGCCGCGCTGTACGAGATCTCCGACGGCTACCCGTTCTTCGTGCAGGCGTACGGCAAGGTCACCTGGGACCACGCGCTGCACAGCCCGATCACCGCCGAGGACGTCGCGATCGCCGCCCCCGAGGCCGAGGAGGAGCTGGCGGTCGGCTTCTTCGGCAGCCGCTACGACCGCGCCACCCCGGCCGAACGCGACTACATGCGCGCCATGGCCGCCCTGGGCGACGACCCCGTGCAGACCACCGAGGTCGCCACCTCCCTGGGCCGCAAGCCCTCCAGCCTCTCGCCGGCCCGCGACAGCCTGATCAAGAAGGGCCTGATCTACAGCGCCGAACGCGGCACGATCGCGTTCACCGTCCCGCACTTCGGCCGCTTCCTCCGCCGCCAGCCCGACTGAGCCCGCCTCTTCACCCTTCTAGCGCAATCTAGGGTTCCCCCAATACACCCCTAGATTCTCCAACTCTCCCCGCACCATGCCGACGTCTACCGCCGTCTAGCCGACATTCTAGAAACCGCTATACGAAGCTCGACCGCGCCCACCGCCGCCAGGCGTCCACCCCGCCGTCCACCGGGTGGCCGCCCGCGCGGGCCGAGCGACCGGCCGCTGACCTCGGATTTCGCATTTCATCCGAAAAGCCACCTGGTGACCTGGTTGTATGCGGGTCCACCCCCGATGACCTGCGCGGATGGACAGATACGCGATCTTTGCCCTGACCTGGTGTCCAGGGTTTTCCTATGTCGGGAGGACACCGCATGGTCAGTATCGTTTCGCGTTCCGCGTGGGGAGCGCGTTCCCCCCGCGGAACCGACACCACCACCTGGTCGGCGCGCACCGAGTTCATCGTCCACTACTCCGAGGGACCCACCAGCCAGTCCGTCCAGTCCATCCAGGACTTCCACATGGACTCCAACGGATGGTCCGACATCGGCTACAACTTCCTGGTCGACGTCGAGGGCACCGCCTATGAGGGCCGGGGCTGGCTGGTCATCGGCGCGCACGCCACCGGACACAACACCTCGGGGATCGGGGTGTGCTTCATCGGCCGCGACGGCGACGCCACCTCCGCCGCGAAGAACACCATCCGCGCGCTCTACGACGAGGCGGTCGGCAGGAAGGGCGGCGGCCTGTCCGCCAAGGGGCACCGCGACGTCGGCTCGACCGACTGCCCCGGCGACGACCTGCACCGCTGGGTGCACAACGGAATGCCCGCCGGGGGCGGGGGAGAGTCAGCAGACGGGGAGGACGACATGGTCGGACTGCGCAAGGGCGACACCGGGGAGCGGGTCAAGTACCTCCAGGTGATCCTGATGAAGGCGGGCTTCGACCTGCCCGAGTACGGCGCCGACGGCCACTACGGCGACGAGACCGAGAAGGCCGTTATCGCCGCCCGCAAGAGCCAGGGGTCCGAGCAGGACTTCGGCGACCGCATCACCGGCTGGGCCGCCGCCCAGATCATGACCGCCTACGTCCAGAAGACCGCCGCGTAGGCACGGCGGGCACCACCGCGCCAGGCCGGGGGGCGTCCTGGCGCCGATCCGCGGGAGACGAGCCCGCCCGGACACGGCGGCTCGTGTCCCGCCCCGCCCCGCCGCACGCCGGGCGCGGCGGAGCGCGGGGCTGCGCGTCAGCGGGTCAGCAGCCGAGGCAGTCGGTCGAGAACACCTCGGCGCCGTTGACCTCTCCGCGGAAGGAGCCCTCGACCCCGTCGGTGAAGTCGCGGTCGCCGGTGTTGAAGGAGCCGTCGAACGCGACATCGGCCCCCTGCTCGGTGGTGCCGGAGCAGTTCGCCGTGATCTCGCCGGCGGTCTCCTCGCCGACCTCGCAGTCCAACTGCCCCTCGATGGGGAACCCGGCCGAGGCGAACGCGTCCTCGGCCGCCACCCGCAGCCCCTCGGCGGCGACCTCGCCGAACACCTGCTCCCGCCCTTCGGGAGTACACCCGACCAGGGCCGCACCCACCGCCAGGACCATCACGGACACCGCCATCCTGTGCCGCATACGCTCGCTCCCCTAGTCGTCGTCGCCCACAGCGTATTCGCGATCCCCGCGCCCGCCCATGGCCCCCAAGGTGGATTCCGTCTCCCCCGCTCGTCTGAGAAGAGGCGTACTCCCCACAACCGGACGGCCCCGGACGGGCGCCGCCCGGGCGCCTCAGTCGGCGGGGCCGTCGGATTTGGGCATGACGTAGCCGCTGACGAAGCCGACCAGGCCGAAGGCGACGGCGGCGGTGATGCTGGGGACGAGGAGGGCGTCGGATGCGGCCGTCACCCAGTCGGGGCGCAGGAGGAGCACACCGGCGGCCTGGGTGGCCACCAGGGCGGTGGCCAGGGCCAGGAACACCAGCAGGGTGGCGGTGAACGCGGCTCGGCAGGCGGTCTGGGCGCGGTCGCGGAGCGGAGCGGTCATGGCGGAGTCCTTTCGCGGCTGTCAGGTGAGGACGGGCAGGACGCCCCACGCCACCAGGCAGCCGATGAGCATGATCGGGAGCATGTAGTAGACGATCAGCGGCAGGAACGTCCTCTCCGGGCGGGCGCCGGTGAGGCCGGCCGCGACGAAGATCGACCCCGACGCCGGCGGTGAGGCGCCCTCGGTCGAGGCGAAGACGAGGATCGCGGTGACGGCCAGGACAGGGTCCACACCCACCGACACCAGGGTGAGCAGGGACACCTGGCCCACAGCGGTGAGCGTGGCGGTCGAGGACAGCGGCCCGGCGACCACGGCGATCAGGACGCCGACGAGCACCGCCACCACGTACTGGTTGAGGTGGAAGCCGGCGAGCAGGGCGTCGATGTCCTCGGCGAGCCCCAGTCCGCTGAGGACCTCGCTGGCGGCCACCGCGAAGAACAGCAGCGCTCCGATGCTGGTGAAGCGGGGCATGGCGGCGGTGATCCAGGTGCCCCACGCACGGGCGCCCCGAGGGAGTTCACGGCGGCCCACCAGGAGGGCCAGGGCTGTGACCAGCACCGGGATCCAGGTCAGGATGGAGATGTCCTCGACCGAGCCGCCCAGCCGGTCCGCCGCGGCCAGGAACTCCGCGAGGGGGCCGACGGTGACGGCGATGGGGACGAGCGCGCCCAGCACGATGAGCAGGGCGAACCGGCCCTCGCGCAGCACCTGGCCCAGGGGCCGCAGCTCCTCGTCGGCCACGCGGGGGATCCGGTCGCGGCGGACGAAGTAGCAGACGAGGAGCACCCGCCAGGTCACCTGGTAGAGCCCCGCGCACAGGAGGGCCAGGTAGACCTCGCCTGTGGTGACCATGGAGCCGGCGAACCCGATCATGATCACCATGGAGGCGCTGGGCGGCAGCGCCGCACCCAGGCCGCCGTTGCCGGCCAGGACGGTCGCGCTGCGCTCGGGGCTCCAGCCGGTGCGCACCATCCAGGGGCCGGTGAAGGCGCCGGTCGCGGCGGTGTTGCCGGAGTTGGAGCCCGAGAGCGCGCCCATCACGGCCGAGCCCGCGGTGTCGACGAGCGCGGGACCGCCCCGCACCCGGCCCACCAGCGAGTTCAGGATCGCCAGGAGGCGGTGGATGAGGCCCGTGCGGTCGACCACGTAGGCCATGAACACGAACGCCAGGGCGGCGTAGAGCACCTCCTCGTCCAGCGCGCCGCGCAGCCCGGCGAGCAGCGCCCCGGGGGCGTCGGCGCCGGCGAACGCCGCGGTGGCGAGGAGGCCGAGGAGCATGGCCTCGCCCATGTTCCTCTTGAAGGCGACGTTCCAGACGATGATGACGGCGATGAAGGCGCCGAGTGCGACAAGCCCGGTCGGCATGGGGATTCCCCTGTTCAGCGGGTGGGCGGGGTGAGCGGGGGGTGGGGGCGCGGACGGCCCGCGCGCGGCGGTGTCAGGGCCGGTCGGCGCGTTCGGCGAGGATGGCCTGGTAGCGGGCGGCCTCGTCGTCGAGGACGGCCCGCGCGCCGGCGAGGGAGCGTTCGGCCTCGGCTGCGGGCACGACGACGACGCCGTCGGAGTCGGCGACCACGATGTCGCCGCGGTGCACCACCACGCCGCCGACCGAGACGTCGGCGCCGACGCGGCAGGGGCCGGACTTGTAGGGGCCCGCCGGTGACGATCCCACGGCCCACACCGGGAAGCCCGCCTCCCGCAGAGCGCCCACGTCGCGCACGGCGCCGTCGATCACCATGCCGCGCACGCCCCGGTTGAGGGCGCGGTGCGCGATCAACTCGCCGATGAGGGCGCGTGAGGCGTCGCCGCCGCCGTCGACCACGATCACGTCGCCGGGTCCGGCGGCGGCGAGGGCCTGGTGGATGCCCTTGTTGTCGCCGGGGCGGCACAGGACGGTCAGGGCGCGGCCGGCGACGCGGGCCCCGGGCCACATCGCGCGCACGCGGGGGTGGACGACGCCGAGGCGTTCGCGGGCGTCGCCGATGGCGGCCGTGGGCACCTGGGCGTAGGAGTCGAGCAGCGCGGTCAGGTCGCGGGGGGCGGCGCGGGTGAAGGCGCGGTGCCGGTCGGCGGTTCCCGTGGTGACCAGGGGCGCGACACCGAGCGAGGCGAGGAGGTCGGCGGCGGCCTCGGACTCGTGGGCGCGGCGCAGCGCGTGCTTGCGCGTCCCCCGGTCGAGGCGGTCCAGCGCCTGCTCGCCACCGGCGAGTTCGGCGGCGATCTGCGCGCGCACCCACTCCGTCTCGCCGGCCGCGGCGCCCGCGTCCACGGCCTCGGTGATCACCGCGCCGAGTCCCTTCATGAACACGGTCCGCAGGATCTTGCGGCGCGAGGCGTCGCCGGGGGCGCCGCCGATCGCGTCCACGGGCGCGCCCAGCGCGCGGAACCGCTCGGCCACCTCGTCGGCGGCGGCGCCGGAGACCACGAGCGCGGTGCGGGGGCCGAACTTGGGCACCGAGCCGATGACGGCGACGTCGGCGTAGCGGGCGGCGGCCTCGCCCAGGGCCGCGGCGACCTCCTGCTTGAGGCGCGGCGACGCCGCGTTGAGGTCGGCGTAGAGGGTTGCGGGCCCCAGGTGGGGGGCGGCCTCGGCCGCCGCGTTGACCGCGTGGGCGGCGGTGACCAGGCTGATCACCAGGTCCGCGCCCCGCACGGCCTCGGCGGCGCTCGCGACCCGGTCGACGCCCTCAGGCGTGGGCGCCTGCGCCGGGTCGAACCCGGCGACGGCGGCACCGGCCGCGGCGAATCCCGCCGCGTAGATCGTGCCGGCTTCGCCCAGTCCCAGTACTGCGATCCTCATCAGCCCCCCGATTATCACTCTATGATAGAAACATGCATTTAATGAGAGTGTTCATCACAGTGTGAATATCGGTCAAGAGGAGTGGGAAGAAATGAGGAAACTTCTCATACAGTGATAGATTTCGGGGTATGCCCACCTTGGAGGCCGCGTGACCACGACCGGCAACAGCCCGATGCGCTCCGTCCACCGCGCCCTCGACGTGCTCAAGGTCCTCGAACTCGCCCAGCAGCCGCTGCGGCTGACCGACCTCGCCCAGCGCGCCGGCCTGCACGTGGCCACCACCCAGCGCCTGGTCGGCGTCCTCACCGAGCACGGCTACGCCAGCCGCCACGCCAACGGCTACACCGCGGGCCCCGCGGCCCTGTCCACCGCCCACGCGTTCGCCACCACCAGCCCGCTGCGCCTGGTGGCCCGCCCCGTCCTGGAGGAGGTCGCCACCACCACCGGACTGACCGCCTCGCTGTACGTGCGGGTGCAGGACACCCGGGTGCTGATCGACCGCGTGGAGGGCGGGCGGCGCCCCCACTACTCGCTGCCCATCGGCGAGCGGCTGCCGCTTTACCCCGGTGCCGCGGGCAAGGTCTTCGTGGCCGACGAGGACCCGGACGCGGTCGCGGCCCGCCTGGCACCGGTCGCGCTGGCCGACGGCACCCTCCTCGACACCGAGGCCGTCCGCGCCGACCTGCGGCGCGTACGGGAGAACGGCTACGCGGTGTCGGTCGACGAACGCCAGATCGGCACCACCGCCGTGGCCGCCCTGATCACCGACACCGCCGGCCGCCCGCTGGGCTCGCTGGGCCTCAGCGGAGCCACCTCGTCCCTGCGGGACGTCACCGCCACCCCCCTGCCCGCCGACACCCGCCGCGCCGCCCACGCCATAGGCGCCCGCGTGCCCGCCGCCACCTGACCCCCGAGGGGCGGGCGCCGGACACGGCGAAGGGGTCCGCCGCTGTGCGACGGACCCCTTCTGACCTGCGGAGGATCGGGGATTTGAACCCCGGAAGGGATTGCTCCCTAACCGCATTAGCAGTGCGGCGCCATAGACCGGACTAGGCGAATCCTCCTGGCTGCGTTAAGGGTACCGATGCCGAGGTGTCCGGCGCAAAACGAATGTCCCCGGAAGGCGCTCAGGTCGTCGCCCGGTTGATGGCGAGGTCGGCGTCTTCGCGAAGTTTGGCGGCGGCGCGGGAGATCGTGCTCTTGACCGTGCCGACCGTGACCCCCAGGCGGCGGGCGATCTGGGCCTCGGTCAGGTCCTCGTAGTAGCGCAGCACCACGACCGTGCGCTGGCGCTCGGGCAGCCGGACGATCGCGCGGTGCACGGTGTCGGCGAGGTCGGTCTTCCACGACGGGTCGTCGATGCGCTGGTCGGGGATCTGGTCGGTGGGGTAGACCGCGAGGCGCTGGCGGCGCCACTCCGAGATCTGGGTGTTGACCATGGCGCGGCGCACGTAGCCGTCGCGGGCACTGGGGCTGGCGATCCGGTCCCACGCGAAAAAGGTCTTGATCAGGGCGGCCTGGAGGAGGTCTTCGGCGTCGGAGGTGTTGTTGGCCAGCGAGCGCGCCATCCGCAGGAGTGCCGGCCCCCGGTTGCTGACATAGGCGGAGAACTCGTCGTACCTGGACTTGCGTACTGTTCCCGTCACGCGATCACCGACCCGGCTCGTGGGCGCCCCCGGGCGGGCGCGGCCCCGGAGGGCACCCCCGATCACATCGCCCTCATGCCTTTCACTCTGGCACGCAGGGGGTAATCGCGACTTCTGGACACGATCATCTCTACACAAACCGGACGTCCAACACCCCCGGGAAGCGGGTATCCGGAACCCGATGCCGTACCCCCGGCCGGGCGTTTCGCCGGACCGTTCCGACACCCCCCGCCGGGTGGCCCGCCGCCCGAACGCGCGCGGCGGGCGCCCCGCGATGCCGGGGCGCCCGCCCGGCGCGCCCAGCGCCCAGCGGCCCGCGTCGGGGTCACAGCCCCAGGCTCGCCAGGGTCGCGCTCAGCGCCGCCTGCTCGGTCGTGGCGGCCACGACACCGTCGAGCGCCTGGGCGATGGGCGCCAGCTCGGCGGCGCTCGCCGGTGCGGACAGGCTCAGCACGATGGCCGGGACGGCGAGCGCGAGCGCGGCGGCGCGCGGGGACGGCGATGGCGGTGGTGGCCGTGACGACGGTGGCGGCGGCGGCGGAAGTGGTGGTGTTCGCGGTGGTGGTGTCCATGACCGTTCCCTTCGCGGAGCGGGGCCGTTTCGGTCCGTTTTGTAATCACCCAACGTAGTGACGAGAGTGCGTCGGGTTCGCGCGCCGATCAATGCCGTTCACGGAATGTTTTTTACCGATAACAGAATGTCATCATTTGCGGTGGGATGGCACTGCTCCAGGACACCGCCGCGAAACACCCGCGTAACGCGCGCCCGCCGCGCGGCGTGGGGTGCCGCCCGGCAGGTCACGGCGGCGACAATGGAGGACACGGCGCCGCACGGCGGCACCGAGACCACCGGACGTACCGGACCACCCACCGGGAGGGCGGATGCGGGAGCAGACGGCCGAGCGGCGGCGGCTGGCCGCCGCCGTCCTGGGCGAGCGCGCCGCCCCCGCCCCCGCCGAACCGGCCGCCGCGATCGTGCGCGGCACCGTCCTCGACGCCACCCCGCACCTGCTGGTCCTGGCCACCGCCACGGGCGAGGTCCGCCTGCTCTTCGAGGCCGCCACCACCTTCTGGTGCGGCCGCGAGACCGGGGCCTCGGCCGTGCGGGCGGGCGACGACGTGGTGGTCCGCTGCCGCCCCGGCGGATGGGTCGCCGAGCGGGTGTGGGTCCGGATCGCCCGCGCCACCGGCGTCATCGCCGCCCGTTCCGGCGACACCCTGGAGATCGACGCCGGCCACGCCCTGCCCCGCCGCGAGGTCGTGGTCCCCTACCGCTACTCCGGGCGGCTGGGCGTGCGCCACCCCGTGCTCGAACCCGGCTACCTCTTCGACGCGGTGGGCGTGTGGGAGGACAGCGCCTTCCACGCCACCCTGCCGGTCACCACCCAGCCGCCCTATCCGGTGTGGGACGCCCCGCCGCGCCCGCCCGCGCGGCGGCGCCGCGCGGAGGAGCGGGCCGGCGGCGTGCGGCTGTCGGGCACGGTCGCCTGGTACGACCCCGCCCACGACGGCGCCGCCGTTGGCGGGGGCGGTGCCGGAGGTGTCGGCGGCGGCGGGGGCGAAGTCGGCGACGGCGGGGACGGGCGCGGTGCGGCGGCGGTGGACGGCGCGGGCCGGGCGGCCGCCGGTCCCCCGAACGGCCCCGATCCGCGCGGCGACCTGCGCGGCGCCGCCTACCCCGCGCTTGACCCCGCGAGCGGCCACGGCGGGTGCGACCGCGCCGAGAGCTGCCTGCACCTGCCGCTGATGTCGATCGGCACGACGTTCACCCTGCGCAACGACTGCACCGGCGGCGTCGCCGCCCTCCCGGTGGTGGCCTGCGGGTCGGCGGCGGCGCACTTCTGCGACCGCTGCACCGCCTGCGACTCCGACGCGCAGGGCCGCCTGGCCCACCTCACCCTCATGAGCTTCCTGGCGCTGGGCGGCCGCCCGGAGACCGGCTGCTTCAACGCGACCATGGTGGTGGGCTGAGTGGTACCGGCGACGAGGTCCGAGAGAGCGATGCGATGAGCGCGACGACGACGGTGGCCGCCACGTTCGAGGCCGTCCGCGAGGTGCAGTTGCCGCTGCTGGCGGTGTTGCTGCTGCTGGGCGCGCTGGCCAAGTTCGCCGACCGCTCGCGGCGCGGGCAGGGGCCGGCGGTCCTGCTGCCGCCGCGCTGGCGCCGGCCGGCGACCCTGGCCAACGGCGCCGCCGAGGCCGTACTGGCGGTGGCGGTCACGGTGCTGCCCGGCCTGCCGGGCGACCTGGCGCGCGGGGCGGCGGCCGCGCTGTTCGCGGGGGCGGCGGTGGCCCTGGTGGTGCTGCGCCGCACGGCCCCTGACATGGGCTGCGGCTGCTTCGGGTCGCTGAGCACGACCCCTGTCGACTGGCGCAGCATCACGCGCGGCGCCCTGCTCGCGGTGGCCGCCGGGGCGACGGTGGGACTCCCCGCGACGGGCGCCGGGGTGGTGGCCGCGCCGACGCTCGGCCACGGTGCGGTGCTGGTGGTGGAGGTCGCGCTGCTGGCCGCGCTCTCGCCGGAACTGGTGGAACTGCGGCGGCGGGCGGTCAACGGCACCCCGTGCGAGGTCCGGGAGATGCCCGTCCGCAAGGCGCTGGCCCGGCTGCGCGCGAGTGACGTGTGGCGGACGAACGTGAGCCTGGTGTCGGCGGAGGAGCCGACCGACGTCTGGCGCCAGGGCTGCTGGAGCATGGCCGCGTTCCCGGGCCGCCGCAACGGCCGCGACGTCGACGTGGTCTTCGCGATCCCGGTAGAGGGCCGCCGTCCGGCGGTCCGCGCGGCCGTGACCGACCGCGAGACCGGAGCGGTACTGGCGAGGTTCGGCACGGTAGGGGATGGAGAGCGGGAAGAGCGGCCGGAAGCCGTGTCCGAGCGCCCTGACGCGGGAGGCGACGGACGCACAGCCGGAGCGATGGCCACTGCCCCGGCGGGGCAGGACTGACCGGCTGAGGGAACGGACCACAACCGCCCGGAAACCCGCCCGGCACGCCTGCCGCCCATACCTTCGCCCTCCAGCCCAGCCGATTCACAGGAGTGACTGGAAACGGAGCAAAAGCCGGATAGCGTCCCAGGTCATCGAGGGTGCTCCCCGCACGCGCGGGGATGGTCCCTCCTCACCGCAGCCGCAGCGGACGGTGTAGCAGTGCTCCCCGCACGCGCGGGGATGGTCCCGCGTCGGTGCGCACGGTGCAGGCCGCTCTCGGGTGCTCCCCGCACGGGCGGGGATGGTCCCGCCTAGGTGCGCGTGTGCCTAGGTACAGGCTCGTGCTCCCCGCACGCGCGGGGATGGTCCCGTGACCGGTGTCCGCTCGCCCGCCGCCCTCGAGTGCTCCCCGCACGCGCGGGGATGGTCCGCCCCGCACATAACTGATGTCCGGTACCGCCTCTCGGGCGGTACCGGGCATCAACTCCCGACTACCCCTTCACGTCGGTGCGGCCGTTCGCGTCGACTTGGACGCTTTGCGCCGTCCATTCCCGAGCCTGCTCGCTTATCGTGAAGCCCAGCCCCGGGCGCGGCGGGATGTGCATGTGGCCGTCGGCGATCGTCAGGCGCTCGTTGAACAGGGGCTGGAGCCAGTCGAAGTGCTCCACCCACGGGTCGATCTCGTAGGCGGCGGCCAGGTGGACGTGGATCTCCATCGCGAAGTGCGGGGCCATCCGCACGCCCGCGCGCCGACCGCTTTCCATGATGCTGAGGAACGGCGTCACCCCGCCCACGCGCGGGGCGTCGGGCTGCATGAAGTCGACCGCGCCGATCCGGATCAGGTCCTCGTGCTCGCGCGCGCTGGTCAGCATCTCGCCCGTGGCGATCGGCGTGGCCAGCTCGCGCGCCAAGGCCGCGTGGCCCTCCGCGTCGTAGGCGTCGAGTGGCTCCTCGATCCACACCAGCCCGAACTCCTCCAGTGTGCGGCCCATCCGCACCGCCGTGCTGCGGTTCCACTGCTGGTTGGCGTCCACCATCAGCGGGAAGTCGCCCAGTTCCTCCCGCACCGCCGCCACGCGCTTGAGGTCCTCGCGGTTGTCGGGGTGGCCGACCTTGATCTTGATCCCGCCGATGCCCGCCGCCCGGGCCGCCCGGGTGTTCTCCACCACCTGCTCCAGCGGCGTCGACAGGAAGCCGCCCGAGGTGTTGTAGCAGCGCACCGCGTCGCGGTGGGCGCCCAGCAGCTTGGCCAGCGGCAGGCCGGCCCGCTTGGCCTTGAGGTCCCACAGGGCGATGTCGATGGCCGCGATCGCCTGCGTGGCCAGCCCGCTGCGCCCCACCGACGCGCCCGCCCACACCAGCTTGGTCCACAGCCGCTGGATGTCGCTGGGGTCCTCCCCGACCAGTTCGGGGGCGATTTCCCGGGCGTGGGCGTACTGCCCCGGCCCCCCGGCCCGCTTGGAGTAGGTGTAGCCGACGCCCTCCCACCCCTCCTCGGTGCGGATCTCGGCGAACAGCATCGACACCGAGGTGAGGGGCTTCTGCCGCCCGGTGAGCACCTTGGCGTCGCTGATGGGCGTGGCCAGGGGCAGGTCCACGCGGGAGAGCGTCACCGAGGCGATCCGGTCGGCGGAGGCGGCGGTCGCGGCGCCGCCGGGGGCGGCGAGGGACTGGGGCTGTGTGGTCATCGGTTCTCCGGGGTCCTCGTCGTGGTGGAGGTGACGCGGCGCGCCGGGCGCGGGCGCGGCGGGGTGGCGCTCACGCCACCTTCTCGACCAGGGCGGCCAGTTCGCCGCGCTCGGCCTCGGTGAGGCCGGTCAGCGGCGGGCGGACCGGGCCGCCGTGGCGGCCGACCGCGTCCAGGCCGGCCTTGACGATCGACACCGCGTAGCCGCGCGCGCGGTCGCGGATGTCCAGGTAGGGGATCACGAACTCGTTGAGCTTGCGGTACACCGCCTCGCGGTCCTGGGCGCGGACCGCCTCGAAGAACCCCATCGCGAACTCGGGCGCGAAGTTGTACATGGCCGAGGAGTAGGTGCTCACGCCCAGTTGCAGCAGCGGCAGCGCGAAGGTCTCGGCCGTGGGCAGCCCGCCGATGTAGATGAGCCGGTCGCCGACCCTGGCGTAGGTGCGGGTCATCGCCTCGATGTTGCCGACGCCGTCCTTGAGCCCGATGAGGTTGGGGTTGCGCTCGGCCAGCGCCGCGACGGTGGTGTCGGTGTAGACCGCGTTGGCCCGGCTGTAGGCGATGACGCCGAGGTCGGTGGCCGCGCAGACCGCGCTGACGTGCTCGATCAGGCCGGCCTGCCCGGCCTCGGTGAGGTAGGGCGGCAGCAGCAGGACGCCGTCGGCGCCGGCCTCCTGGGCGGCGCGGGCCTGGGCGACCGCCGCCGCCGTGCCGCCGGTGGCGGGGGCGATGACGGGCACCGTGCCGCCGACCTCGTCCACGGCGGTGCGCACCACCGCGTCGATCTCGGCGGGGGTGAGGGAGAAGCCCTCGCCGGTCCCGCCGGCGGCGAACAGGCCGGAGACGCCGTGGCCGGCCTGCCAGGCGAGGTGTTCGCGGTAGCGCGCCTCGTCGAAGGCCAGGTCGCGGTCGAAGTGGGTGACGGGGAACGACAGGAGGCCGGACTTCAGCCGGTCGGCGAGGTCACCGGGGTGCATCGTGTTCACGTGCGTCCTTAGATCGGCAGGTCAAGCCCGCCCATGCGGGGGGTGCTGTGTTGTGCGTTACCGTACGGACCGCTCTTCGATGCTGTCCAAGACAACCTGGGCATTGACCGATACCGCCACGGCATCGTCAGATGCCGCCCTCGGCGCCGCCGCGCCGGGAGCCCCACACCTCCAGCGCGCGGTGCACGACCGGGTTGCGCGTCTCCCGCAGCCAGATGACGTGCAGTTCCACCGGGTCCTCGGGCAGCCCGGCGAGCTGCTTGTAGACCACCCCGGCCACCCCCAGGCCGGTGGCCGAGGCGGGCACGAACGCCACCCCGCGCCCCGCCGCCACCAGCCAGACCATGGTGAGCACCTGGCTCACCGTGTGCACCACGTTCTGGTGGGCGATCGGCATCAGCCCCACGACCAGGTCGTAGAAGTAGCGGGCCTTGGTCGGCGAGTGCATGATCAGCGGCACGTCGACCAGGTGCTCCACGCTCAGCGCGCCGTCGCGGCGGGCCAGCGGGTGGGCGGCGGGCACGGCCAGCAGCAGCCCCTCGCGGTGCAGCACCCGCGAGCCGAACACGTCGGTGTCGAACGGCGGGCGCGCCAGGCCGACGTCGAGTTCGCCGCCGAGCAGGGCGTCGACCTGCTCGCGGGTGACCATCTCGAACAGGTCGACGTCGATCTCGGGCAGCTCCCGCTCCAGCGTGTTGAGCAGCCGCCCGAGCACGCCGTAGGACGACGCGGCCGTGAACCCGATCCGCAGCGTGCCGCGCGAGCCGGCCGAGATCCGCCGGGCGAGGTCGGGCGCGCTCTCGGCGAGCGCGAGCAGGCGGCGCGCCTCGGTCAAAAACGCCTCGCCGGCGGCGGTGAGCACCACGCGGCGGCTGTCGCGTTCGAGGAGCCGGACCCCGACCTCGCGCTCCAGCTTCTGGATCTGCCGGCTCAGCGGCGGCTGGGTCATGGCGAGGCGCTCGGCGGCGCGGCCGAAGTGGAGTTCCTCGGCGATGGCGACGAATCCGCGCAGTTGGTCGAAGGAGAACATGGATGCCAAGAAGGTATCAGGCTATGTCGGATTTGACTTGGACATGCATGATCGCTCCTCCTATGCTGCGACTCACTCGCCATAGTGGCGGCGCTCACATCGCGTGGCGGGTGAGGAGCTTACCCGAGGAGGACGCATGATCCAGCTTCCCAGCGGGCGGAACGTACGCCGGGGCGCGGTGTCGGCCCTGGCCGTGACGGCCACGCTGTCGGCCGCGGCGTGCGGGGGCAACCTGGGCGGCGGGGCCGGCGGGGGCGAGGAGTTCCCCCAGGGGCCGATCACGATGCTGGTCGGCCAGGACGCGGGCGGCAGCACCGACCTGATCGCCCGCGCGCTCGCCGAAGGCGCCTCCGAGGAGTTGGGCGTCGCGATGCCCGTGGAGAACGCCCCCGGCGCCAACGGCGCCCTGGCCGCCAACCAGCTCGCGGAGGAGGAGCCCAACGGCCAGCACCTGATGGTCATCAACGCCTCGCTCACCGCGATCACCCCCCTGGCGGTGTCCGACGAGGAGGCCGTGGACATCAACGACTACGAGGTGGTCACCGGGGTCTCCCGCGACGACTACGTGCTCGTCACGGCCGCCGCCTCCGACTACGACTCCCTCCAGGACGTGGTCGACGCCGGCGGCGGGCTGAAGTTCGGCACCACCGGCGTGGGCACCGGCAGCCAGCTCGCCCAGGAACTGCTGTTCGAGCAGGCCGGCGTGGACGGCACCGCGGTCCCCTTCACCGGCGGCTCCCCCACCCTCACCGCCGTGCTGGGCGAGGAGGTCGACGTGGCGGCCGTGCAGCTTGGCGAGGCCATCGCCCAGATCGAGGCCGGCGAGCTGGTGCCGCTGGTGACCTTCTCCGAGGAGACCAACCAGTACCTGCCCGACGTCCCCACCGCGGTGGAGGAGGGCTACGAGGTGCGCGTCTCCCAGTACCGCGCGGTCGTGGCGCCCGCCGGCACCCCCGACGCGGTCGTCGAGGAGCTGCGGACCGCGTTCACCTCGGTCTTCGAGACCGATTCCTACCAGTCGTTCAACGAGGACAACCTGCTCACCGCGCACGAGAGCGCGCCCGAGGAGGTCACCGAGGAGTGGACCGGCTACCTGGAGGAGTACCGGGGCATGGTCGAGGAGTACGGGATCGACCTGAGCGAGGAGGGGTGAGCGCCCGCCCGGTCGAGCGCCCCGGCGAGGGCGAGGACGCCGCCGCGCCCTCCCCCGCCGCCGAGGCGGCCGTGCCCGCGCCGCGCCCGGCGGCGCCCGCCGGCACAACCGAGGCCCCCGCGCCCGGCGACGTCCCCGAGGGCGCCGGCGCGGACCCCGCCGACGCCGCCGCCCCCGTTGACCCCGCCGAGCCCACCGAGCCGGTCGTCGCTCCGATGGGACCGGTGGCCAACGCCGCCGTCGCCCTCGTGGTGATGGCGCTGGGCGGGGCCGGGATCGCCGGCTCGTGGTCGCTGGGCGTTGGCACGCCCGCCGAACCCGCCGCCGGCACCTGGCCGCTGATCATCAGCGCCGCCATCACCCTCCTGGGCGCGGCCCTGCTCCCCGGCGTCCGCCGCACCCGCGACACCGAGGTGTTCTCCCCGGCGAGCTGGAAGGTCGTGGCCGCGCTGGCGACCATGGTCGCCTTCGTCGCGGTGGTCGGCGTGATCGGCTTCGAGATCCCCTCCGCGCTGCTGGCCTTCGTCTGGCTGCGCTTTTTGGGCGGGGAGTCCTGGCGGCTCTCGGCCGTTGCCTCGGTGGCCATCGTGGCCGCCTTCTACGCGGTCTTCGTCGGCCTGCTCGCCGTGCCGATCCCGCACCTCTTCTAGGCCCGCCCCCGGCCGCCCCTCTCCTAGGAATGGCGATGGATTCCCTGACCCCCATGATCGACGGGTTCGGCGTCGTCCTCGAACCGGTCAACCTGCTCTACTGCCTGATCGGCGTCGTGGTCGGCATGCTGGTCGGCGTCCTGCCCGGACTCGGCCCCGCCGCGACCATCGCGATCCTGCTGCCGATCACCTTCGGCACCGAGCCGGTGACCGCGATCATCATGCTGGCCGGCATCTTCTACGGCGCCCAGTACGGCGGCACCATCACCTCGGTGCTGCTGCGCCTGCCCGGTGAGGCGTCCTCGGTCGTCACGGTCTTCGACGGCCACGCGCTGGCCCGCCAGGGCCGCGCGGGCACGGCGCTGGGGGTCGCGGCGATCGGCTCGTTCGCGGGCGGCACCCTGTCGATCGTGGCGCTGTCGCTGCTGGCACCCTTGGTGGCGGGCTTCGCCCTGGACTTCGGGCCGCCCGAGTACACCGCGCTGGCGCTGCTGGGCATCCTGCTGGTGGCCACGGTGGGCAACGGCGGCCGGCTCAAGGCGGTCATCGCGGCCTGCGTGGGGCTGCTGCTGGCCACGGTGGGCCGCGACACGTTCGCCGGCGTCGAGCGGTTCACCTTCGACTCCCTGTCGCTGGCCGACGGGCTCGACTTCGTGCCGATCGCCATGGGCGTGTTCGGCATCGGCGAGATCCTGCACAACCTGGAGCAGCGGCACACGGCGGCGGCCGCGCCCGCCAAGGTCGCCAACGCCTGGCCCTCCTGGGCCGACCTGCGGCAGTCGGCCGGCGCCATGGGGCGCGGCTCGGTGCTCGGCTTCTTCCTGGGGATCCTGCCCGGCGGCGGCGCGACGCTGTCGTCGCTGGCGGCCTACGCGGTGGAGAAGCGGCGCTCCCGCACGCCCGAGCGGTTCGGCCGGGGCGCGGTGGAGGGCGTGGCCGCGCCCGAGACCGCCAACAACGCGGCCTCCACGTCGTCGTTCATCCCGCTGCTGACCCTGGGCATCCCCGCCAACGCCACGATGGCGATGATCTTCGGCGCGCTGCTGATCCACGGCGTGCAGCCCGGCCCCGAACTGGTCTCCGCCGAGCCGGAGCTGTTCTGGGGCGTGGTCAACTCGATGTACATCGGCAACATCCTGCTGCTGATCATGAGCATCCCGCTGGTGGGGCTGTTCGTGAAGATCCTGCGGGTGCGCGCCACCATCCTGGCGCCCATCACGGTGCTGATCACGCTGGTGGGCGTCTACACCGTGCGCAACAGCGTCTTCGACATCGCCCTGGTGATCGTGTTCGGGCTGCTCGGCTACCTGATGAAGAAGTTCGGGTTCGAGCCGGGGCCGCTGGTGCTGGCGTTCGTGCTGGGCTCGCTGCTGGAGGACTCGCTGCGCCGCTCGCTGCTGCTGTTCGACGGCGACCCCACCGGGTTCCTCACCCGCCCGATCTCGGGGACGCTGCTGGTGGCGCTGGCCGCCGTCATCGTCGTGCCGCCGCTGGCGGCGCTGCTGCGGCGGCGCCGTGCCCAGCGGCAGCCGGAGGAGGCGGAGAAGACGCCGGTCTGATCCCACCCCCGATTCGCCCATCAGGCGTTCTTGCCTGATGGGCGTTTTGCTTACCGGATCGGCGCCCGCCACCTGGTCGGCTGGTTCGGCGCACCCCGGGCGGGCGGCGCGCGGAGCGCGTGAGAATAATCGGTGCACGTCGCGACGGGTGCGGACACCACCCGGTGCGCCGGACCCGGTTTTGGGCCATGATGTCCCGGAACGGAATCCGCCGGTGCCGTGTCCAGCACCGGTGACCCCCGAAGCGACCCCTGAGTCCCCTGCAACGTCCCCCCGACCCGAGGAGTGCCCACGATGCGATCCCCCATCAGGGCTGCGGTACCGCTGCTCGCCCTCGCCTTCCTGCTGTCCGGGTGCGGCCTGGGCGGCGGTGACGGCGACGGCCAGGGTCCCGCGGACGGCGCCGGCGGCCAGGAGAACAGCGGCGGCGGGTCCGCCTCCGCCGAGACCACCGAGGTCGTCGCCGAGACCACCTGGCCCTACTCCCACGCCGACGGCGAGGCCGAGGTGCAGATCCACGCCCTCCAGGTGGACGGGGAGCTGATGCGGCTCACCGTCACCATCACCGCCGGCGACGACGGCAGCGGCGGCACCGAGGCCAGCATGTACGACCTGTGGAGCTCCTTCGGCGCCTACCCCTACCTGGTCGACACGGTCAACCTCAACCAGCACGAGGTGGTCCGGGCCGGCAACGCGTCGTCACTGGGCCCCGACGTGGTCAACACCGTCCTGCCCTTCGGCGAGCCCCGCCCGGTGAGCTACACCTACGCGGCGCCGCCCGAGGGCGTGGAGACCATGGACCTGCACGTCGCCGGGCTGCCGCCGGTGACCGACGTCCCGGTGCTGCGATGAGCCCGCTACGCGGCGGGGCCGCGGCGCTGGCCGCGGCGCTCGTGCTGGCGACCGGCGCGCCGGCCGCCGCCGAGCCCGGCCCCGAGGACGTCACCGCCGCCGACCGCGAGGCCGCCGTCCAGCCGATCAACCTGGAGACGGCGGTCCAGGCGATCGACCTGGAGAACTCCATCACGCCGCTGGAGACCGAGGAGGTCCAGGGCGGCACCACCACGGTCACGGTGGCCGCCGACGTGCTGTTCGAGTTCGACGAGGCCACGCTCACCGACAACGCCCAGGGGGAGCTGGCCGACATCGCCGAGCGGCTGCGCGGGGCCTCGGGCACCGTCGAGGTGGTGGGCCACTCCGACGGCCTGGGCGACGCCTCCTACAACCAGGAGCTTTCCGAGCGCCGCGCCGAGGCGGTGCGCGACGCCCTGCTGGAGGAACTGGGCGGCGACGCCCCGGACATCGAGGCGAGCGGGCGCGGCGCCGAGGAGCCCGTGGCCGAGGAGACCGACGCCGAGGGCAACGACCTGCCGTGGGGCCGGGCGCAGAACCGGCGCGTGGAGATCGTGTTCGAGGGATCCTGACCGCCGTACCCGGCGCCCGGCGCGGGGGGGGCCCCCCCCCCCCCCCCCCGCGCCCGGGGGCCCCCCCCCCCCCCCCAAGGGCGGGCACAAA
>NZ_JAJAQC010000013.1 GCF_027604915.1 Streptomonospora mangrovi | reverse complement strand
GCGGCCCCGCCCCGGGGCCGCGCGCGCCGGCGTTTCCCGCCCTTCCACTCATGGGACGACCATCCATGGGGTTATATCCCTCGACTCTCATAACCCCATGGGGTTATACTGAGGCAAGCTCCGGGAGACGGGAGAACCGAGGTGGAGGCCATGCCCAAGATCAACGTCTACCTGCCCGACGACCTCGCCGAAGCGGTCAAGGAGACCCGGGTACCGGTGTCGGCGGTGTGCCAGCAGGCCCTCGGACTCGCCGTCAAGCGCATCACCGCCGTGCGCGAGGCCGCCGCGCTGAGCGCCGACGAACTCGCCGACCACCTGCCGCACGCGACCGAGCGCACCAGGTCCGTGCTCGCGCTCGCCCTCGACCGCGCCCGCGCCGACTCCGCGCCCCAGGTCACCACCGCGCACCTCCTTGGCGCCGTGCTGGCCGAGGGCACCAACCTCGCCCTGCACGTCCTCAAGGTGCTGGAGATCCCGCCGAGCCGGATCGAGAGCGGGCTCCAGGACACCGATCCCGCCGCCGAGTCCGCCGACCCCCACGGCTCCGTCCGCTTCAGCCCGCCGGCCGCCGCCGCGCTCGAACTCGCCGCGTCCGAGGCCGTGGGACTGGGCCACAACTACGTGGGGTGCGAACACCTGCTGCTGGGCCTGGTCGCCGAACCCGACGGAGCGGCCGGCCGGGTGCTGCGCGACCTCGGGGCCGAACTCCGCCTCACCCGCCGCACGGTCAGCGCCGCCCTGGCGGGCTACGTCCACCTCCGCGCCCAGACCTCGGCGCCCTCGTCCGCATCCGCGCCCGCGCCAAGCGACCCCGAACGCGCCCTGGCGGCGGCGCTCCAGCGCCACCTCCAGCCGCTGCTCGACCGCGTCGAGCGGCTGGAGCAGCGCGTCGGCCCGTCCCCGCAGGAGTAAGCCACGCGGCGCGGCCGCGACTGCCGGGCCGCGCCCCGGGTACCCGGCACAGCATGACCGCCATGCTGGAATCAGGCGGCTGGGGACTCCTGGCCGGATCCGCGCTGCTGGTGGGGGCCGTGCTGGGCTACACCCTGCACGTCCCCCGCATGGTGCTCGCCTCGGTCATGGCCTTCGGCGCGGGCGTGCTGCTGTCGGCGGTGTCGTTCGAACTCCTCGCCGAGGCCCACAGCGAGGGCGGGCTGCTGCCGGCGGTGGTGGGCACCGCCGCCGGAGCCGGCGCCTACACCCTGGGCAACATCGCCCTGGCCCGGCGCGGCGCGCGGCACCGCAAGCGGTCCGGGCCGGACCGCCGCCCGCCCTCCGAACACGAGCAGTCCGGCTCGGGGCTCGCGCTGGCGCTGGGTGCGCTGCTGGACGGCGTGCCGGAGTCGGCGGTGATCGGGGTGGGGATCGCCCACGGCGGCGCGGTGAGCCTGGTGACCGTCGCCGCCGTCTTCATCAGCAACCTCCCCGAGGGCCTGTCCAGCTCGGCGGGCATGCGCCGGTCGGGGCGCGGGCCGGCCTACGTGTTCGGCGTGTGGGGCGGGATCGCCGCCGCGAGCACGGTGTCGGCCGTGCTGGGCTACGCGGTGGTGGGCGGCCTGCCGGCGCCCGTGGTGGCGGCGGTGACCGCCGTGGCCGCCGGCGCCATCCTCGCGATGATCGCCGACACCATGATCCCCGAGGCGTTCGAGGACACCCACCTGGCCATGGGAGTCATCACGGTCGCCGGCTTCCTGGTGTCCTTCGCGCTGTCCCACCTCTAGCACGCCGAGGCGGGTTGGCCGCGGGTGGCGGGGTAGGGGGCCGGGCATGACTGAGCGAGATCCCCGAAAGGACCCCGACACCTGGGCGACCGGCGAGGAGCCCGCCACGGGTCCGCAGTTGAGCTACCTGGAGACCCTGGCCCGCGAGGCCGGCGAGCAGGTCCCCGACAACCTCACCAAGGCCGAGGCGTCGCGGCTGATCGACGAGTTGCAAAAGCGCTCCCCGCGCACCGACCCGGGCACCGGCGACCAGCGCGCCGGCGGCTAGACCGCCGGCTCGGCCGGCGGGACGTCCAGCACCAGCTTGCCCACGAACCGCTTGTCGGCGAACGCCCGCTGGGCCGCGCCGATCTCGGTCAGGGGGAAGGTTGCGGCGATGACCGGGGCGAACGCCCCGCGCCGGGCGTCGGCCACCAGGCGGTCGTAGTGGGCGGGGGTCCACATGGCCGAGCCGACGATCCGCCGGGTGTGCAGGTAGAGGCGGCGGATGTCGAGGGTGACCTCCGCGCCGGCGATCGCGCCCGCCGTCACCAGGCGGCCGCCCTCGGCGAGGGCGTCGACCAGGTCGGGGAACCCGGGGCCGCCGACCACGTCGGCCACCACGTCCACGGGGGCCTCCAGGTGCTCGCGGGGGACGGCGCCGCGTTCCAGCACCGTGGCGGCGCCGGCCGCCGCGACCCGGTCGCGCTTGTCCGCCGTGGTGACGGCGACGACCGTGCAGCCGCGCGCCCGCGCCAACTGCACCAGGGCCAGCCCCACGCCGCCCGAGGCGCCGGTGACCAGCACGCGCTCGCCCGGGGCGACATCGGCACGCTCCAGCATGCCCACGGCGGTGCCGTAGGCGATCGGGAGGGCGGCGAGTTCGCGGTCGGAGAGCGGGCTGGCGCCGACGTCGTGGGCGCGGCGCGCCTCGACCGCCGCGAACTGTGCGAACCCGCCGCCGCGTTCGCTGCCGAGCAGGCCCACGGCGTTGGCGTCGGGGCTGTCGGAGTCGTAGAGGGCGCCGTCGACCAGCACGCGCTCGCCGAGCCGGGCGGGGTCCACGGCGTCGCCCACGGCCACGACGCGTCCGGCGATGTCGCCGCCCTGAACGCGCGGGAAGTCCAGCGGCACGCCGCGCCAGCCGCCCACCGCCGAGGGGTCCCCGGCGGTGCCGTAGCTGCCCTCGCGGCTCCACACGTCGGTGTTGTTCAGGCCGGCGGCGGCCACGGCCACCAGCACCTCGTCGGCGGCGAGGCCGGGGGTGGGGACGTCGTGGCGGACCTGGAGGGCCTCGGGGCCGCCGTGGCGGATGAGGACCACGGCGGTCATGCGTTCGGGCACGGCGCCGGCGGTCCTGCCGCGCCGGTTGAGTTCGGCCACCGGTGTCGTCGGCCGCATGTCGGGTCCCCCTTCGCCTCGATTAACCATACCGGTCAGTATACATACGCGCCCGCGCGCGACCGGGGAACGACGGGTGCGCGGCGGCGGCTCAGCCCGCCCGGGACTCCAGCGGCTTGACGAGTTCGGCGAACTCCAGGTCGGGCCGCTTGGGCAGGCCGAACCGGGGGTCGCCGTAGGGGAACGGCTCGACGTTGCCGGTGCGCCGGTAGCCCCGGCGCTCGTAGAAGGCGATGAGCTCGTCGCGCTGGCGCAGGACCGTCATGCGCATGCGGCGGCACCCCAGCTCGTGCGCGGCGACGCGCTCGGCCTCGGCCAGCACCCGCCCGCCGAGCCCGCCGCCCTGGGCGTCGGGCCGCACGCAGAACATGCCGAAGTAGGCGTCGCCGCCCTCGGCGCCGGCCGCGAGTTCGCAGCAGGCCGCGATCCGGCCGTCCGCCTCGGCGACGATCACCCGGGTGCCGGGCCGCGCCAGCAGCGCGGCGACGCCCTCGGGGTCCACGCGCTGGCCGTCCAGCAGGTCGGCCTCGGTGGTCCAGCCCTGCCGGGAGGAGTCGCCGCGGTAGGCGGAGTTCACCAGCGCCACCAGCGCGGGGACGTCGGCCTCCCCGGCGACCCGGAACACCGGCGCGGCGCCGCCGGCCACGGCGGCCTCGCGCTGCCCCTCGGCGGCCATACGTCCTCCCTGCTCTGCCCGGTGCGGACAACCCTCAACTGTACGCACCAGCCCCGCCGGCCCCACTCCGGACATCCACACATTGTCTTCACACCGTTCTGGAACGCTTGCCCCGGGGGTGCGATGAACGATCGGAAAAGGGAAAACCAAGCCGCCCAAGAGGCGCTGGCGCGTCGCATACGGACCGCCGTCTGGGTGACACGCGGCACGGTGGCCATGGGGATCGTCATGGCCGGGGGGTTCGCGTGGATGATGGCGGGCACGTTCCTGTCGGTGGACGGCACCGCCGACGCGGCGCCGCACGACCTCTGCGCCCTCATCGCACCACGGGAGATGAGCGCGGCCGTCCCACTGGCCCAGGTCGCGCACCGCACGGACCCCCGCCTCGGCGTGCTCAACCGCGCGGAGTGCACCGCCACCAGCGGAGACGGCGCCGCGAACGGGGGCCGCGGCGACCTGGTGGTCGTACTGGAACGGCACGGCACCACCCGATACGGCAGCGGCTGGGCCGAGGCCCGGGAGGCGTTCGACTGGTCGCGGGAGTACGCGGCGGGCGACGGCGGCGCTCCCCGCGCGGTGCCGGACCTGGGGCAGGGCGCGTTCGCGGAGTCCGGACCGGTGGACGCCGAGGGGGGCGCGGGCGCGCGGGCCGAGGTGACGGTGCTGCTGGGCCGGGACGTGCTGTCGGTCTCCTACACGGCCGAACCGAGCACTCCCGAGTTGGCCGAGCGGACGGCGCGGGCCGTGGCGGCGACCGTCCTGGCGGACCTGTGAGCGGGGGAGCGCGGACGGCCGTGGCCGTCGTCGCGCTGGCGCTGGTGGCGGTGCTGGGGGGCGGCGGCCTGAGCCTCTGGTTCCACCGCGCTCAGGAGGCCGACCGCCGAGCCGAGGTGGAGCGGCACCGCCCCGAGGCCCCGACCGCCTTCCCCGACCCGTTCCGCACCCCGGAGGGGCGCTGACCGCGCCGGGCACCCACACGCGGGCGTAAGATCACGTGCCACCCAAACCGTGATCAAGGGGGATCCCATGGCCTTTCCGTACGACCCGGAGCAGCCGGTGCCCGACCCGCTGACCCCGGAGGCGGCGGCCCGCGTTCTCGCCGAGCGCCGCCAGTCGCTGCCCGCCTGGATCGAGGCGAGCCGCGACTCCGTCGTCTACCTGGGAGACCTCTCCCGCTGGGACCCGCCCGAGACGCTGCTGCACCACCCGAGCCACGGGCTGACGCACATGAGCACGATCTGCGAACTCGAGGACCTCACGCCGTTCACGATGATGGGCTACGACCCCTTCGACGTGCTGCTGACCAACTACTGCGCCGAGTACATGTTCAGCGACGTCGGCGGCACGTGGGTCCTCGACGAGGACCCGGAGTCGCCGACCTTCGGCCGCTTCCTGATCGGCGGGTTCAGCGCGGACCGCCCCGAGGCCACGGTCGACGTCTACGCCGCCGTGACCGCCTTCCTCGCCGAGCCCGAGGGCCGCGAACTGGAAACCCTCCTGGAGTCCCTCCAAGAGGCGATGGGCGCCCCGGTCGGGGTCACCGACACGTCCTTCCCGTAACCGACCGCGGAGGCGGGCGCCCCACGCGGGAGGCGCGGGAGCGCCCCCGCCGGGACCGGCCGAGCCACGCGGACCAGGCGGGGCCACCTGGCCGACCGAGCCGCCCGGCGCTCCCGTCGCCCAAGGCGGCCGATGCCGTGGAGGTGCGGCGTCGTGGCGGTGCGGTGCCCCGGAGGTCCGCCGCCGTGGGAGCGCGGCGTCGTGGGCGTGCGGTCGTGGCCAACCTGTCCCCGGAAGGCCGGTCCCCCGCAAGGCCGGGCTCCTGGAGGGCAGGTCGACGGAAAGCCACCCAGCCGAGTACAACGGCGCGTCAGGAAGCGGACGCGGCCACCGCGGCCTCCCACTCGAACCCGTCCGGGTCGGTGAAGGCCGTGAAGTCTGTTGAGTCCCCGCCACTGCCGCCGATGACGACCCGGTGCGACCCGCTCCCCTCGGGAGCCACCCCGAGGTCCTTGGCGAGCGCGCGGCGCCGGTACAGCGCCAGCTTGACGGCGCTCCCCTCGGTCGCGAACTCGACGTAGGTCCGCCCGAAGCTCTTGCCCACGGCCAGCCCGCGCTCGACGTAGAACCGCTTGCTCGCGACCACGTCCTCGACCCCCAGCAGCAGCACGGTCTCCTGGACCGTCCGGGAGGCGGGCACGGTGTTCTTCTTCGCGGAGGTCGCGACCTTCCAGATCGCCCCGTCCGGCGCCTGCACGACCGCGCCGTAGCCCCACAGCGACTTCGCGGCGGGCTTCAACGCGACGGCCCCCGCCCCAAGCGCGGCCTCGACGAACAGGTCCACGTCAGCCGGCTGCGCGACGGTCAGCGCCAGGGTAAACCCCCGAAACCCCTCACTCGGAGCGCCCCCATCACGCACCCGAACCGGCGCGCCCTCCGCGAAGAAGGCGGCGTAAAACCGTTCAGCGTCCGCGGTGTCCCCCACGGCCAGGGTGATGTTCTCGATGTTTGCCATGCCCATGAAGCTACGGGGGACGCCCCGGGCGCGCTTCTCGATTCCTGACCACTCCCGGGCCCGTCGGCGGCGCGGTCCTCGGAAGGCGCTGATGGCCGGATGCCTCCCGACGTCAACCCGGCTCCCACAGGGCGCCTCTCCGGAGGGGACGCGACGTGCGTAAACTATTCTTCATCAGCTTCAGCGTCCCCGCCGTCACCCGGCGGCTCGGTTTCGACGATTGTCGCTGAGTCCGCCTCGGCGACGCTTTCGATGCGCCGACCGTCGCGGTAATAACGCCAAGCGCTCTTGTACGGCCGAGGACTGTCGTCGTACATGATCACGTAACCCATGAGAGCGGTGATCTGCCACTTGTCCGGTATCTCGGCGGAGATGAGTTGGAAGATCTCGTCGGCGGTCATCTGATCCGCCGGGACCGTCACGGGTCTACTCTTGAAGCTGTCGTCCTTCCCGTAGCGGAAGTTGTAGGGCAGACCGTCCTTGACCGCCTCCAGAAGTCCGTGCAGCGTCAATTCCCCGGCTCTTAGACCCTCGATCGGTCTGTCCAGGTCGATCGGGAAGAGAACGTCGAAGTGGTCTCGCTTCAGGACGGTGCTGTCCCGTTGGCGGCCGGGGTCCTTGTTGCCGAACCCGTTGTTGTTCCAGGGGATGTCCCCCTTCCCCTTGTGGTGACTGATCAGCAACTGCTCGGGGGCGAGCGCGGAGAAGTCCTCCGCTACGTACAGGCAGGAGAACGTCATCGAGTCGAGTGAGATCCTCTGCCGCCCTGAGATTTTGCGTAGATGCTGGCGGAGCCGGGTGGGCAACGATTTGTCGGCCTTCCCCACGTACACGAACGCGCCGTTGAGGTAGAGCTGATAGACGCCTGGCTTCTCCTTGAGGTGCGCGATGTTCGGCTCCGCCAGGGGCGCGCTGTCGAGTCCGTCGAGGGCTGCCGCCAACTGGTCGCCGAGGGCCTTCGTGATACTGAGGGTGAACTCCTTGTGATACCGAGTTCCGTCGTCAGGATTGACCACAGGCGCCATCTGTTCCGCTCTCCTTGGTCGACGTGATCTCGCAGACCCTATATGTCTGCCGTCCGCAGGGAAACCTCTTGGGGAAAGCGGCTTGATGAAGCCCTGCTCCGCGGTATGCTTTCGGAATGGCTGATCTGCAAGGAGCGCCCAAAAGGGATCGCACGGGCGTTGAGCTGTTCGCCGGCGCCGGCGGTCTGGCCATGGCCGTCCACCGCGCCGGCTTCCGCCCCCTGCTCTTCAACGAGTTCGCCAAGCGGGCGTGCGAGACTCTCGAGGCCAACGTGGCCGTACGGGTGCCCTCTGGCGAGAGGCCGACGGTACCTCGCGCGGGGGAGAGGGTGCCTCTTGTCGCGGGGGACGTTCAAGAGCTCGATATGGGCTACCTCGCGGGCCGGGTCGACGTGCTCGCCGGGGGTCCTCCCTGCCAGCCCTTCAGTCTCGGTGGCGTCGCCAAGGGCGACGAGGACAAGCGCAACATGTTCCCGCAGATGTTCAGGGCCGTGCGTGAAATCCGCCCGAAGGCGGTCATTTGCGAGAACGTGCGTGGCCTACTTCGACCCTCCTTTAGACCTTACTTCGACTACATTCAGCGAGAACTGAAACTGCCTTTCGAGGAGCGAGCGGAGGATGCGACCTGGCGAGAGCACGATGCTTACCTGGTGGAACGACTCAAGCGGGAGCCGGATGACCCGACGGAGCGTTACGACGTGGTCATGGTTCCGGTCAACGCGGCGGACTACGGCGTCCCCCAGATCCGCCACCGGGTCATCCTTGTCGCGTTTCGATGGGACCTAGGCGCCGATCTGGCACTGTTCAGGCGACTGGTTCAGCCGACGCACTCCGAGACCGCCCTAATACGGTCCATGGACGATGGTGGTTATTGGGAGCGACATTCGGATGTTCCAGCCCATGTGCGAGAGCGGGTCATGGGACGCCTTCCACGGTCCGTGCCGATGAGTGATGGATTGCGGCCCTGGCACACACTACGAGACGCGATCACGGGCATCGGCGACAACAAGCCTCTACCGGAAATTCCTGATGAGTGGCTCGACCGCACCGAGCACCTTCTGGGCGGGTTTACGGAGCATATCGGCTGGCCTGGAGCGCGGATTTACGATGGCCATACACCCAACGAACTGGACCGCCCGGCGAAGACCGTGAAGGCTGGCGTGCATGGTGTTCCAGGTGGCGAGTCGGTGATGCTCCTGGATGATCTGGTCCCTGGCGGGGACGGTATAGGAGGAGACAGGTACAAGCACAGGTACATGACTGTACGGGAGACGGCCCGGGTCATGACCTTCCCCGACTCTTGGGTTCTCAAAGGGCCCCGCGGGGAGAAGATGCGGCAACTCGGCAACGCCGTACCTGTCGCCCTTGGTGAGGTGTTCGCGAATGCGGTCGCCGCTGTTCTGGATGACGCGGAGGAACGTCAGAGGTGACTGGGGCGCAAAGCGGCTGGAAACAGGCTCCGCCCCCCGAGCGAGCCTGGAAAGGGCGCCCCGGCAGGAGTCGGTCGGCCATCGCCGGTGAACAAGACCGAGCCGCCGGCGGCCGCCACCGGCGATGGGTAGACCTTGGAGAAGGTCGCCTCGCTCGCGCCTCGGTGGAGTTGAAGGTTTTTCCGGGGACGCGAAGAATTCGCGCGTATCTGCGCTGGTCCGATGGAGGGAAGTCCCCCACCCGCTACCTCGGGCCGGTCGAGCATGAGACCCGGGCCGAGAATCTCACTGAGGGCTGGAGATTGGCCTGGGAGAAGGGGTTGCTCACCGAGGAGACAGTCGCGAAGGGATCGTGGGCTTCTTCGTCCGCCGTCCGGGCTTCAATGCGAGGGAATCGCAGCAGGGACACCAAACCAGAGTTGCGACTGCGTTCGCTTCTCCACCAGTGGGGACTCCGCTACCGTGTAGCGGCTCGTCCCCTTCCCAAGGTGCGACGCACCGCCGACATCGTCTTCTCCAAGGTGAAAGTCGCGGTTTTCGTTGATGGCTGTTATTGGCATGGCTGCCCACAGCATTTGCGGCCCGCCACAGTGAATTCCGGATTCTGGAACGAGAAGATCGCGGCGAATCGGGCTAGAGACGCGGAGACGAACCGGCTACTGCGAGAAGCCGGGTGGACAGTTGTACGCGTCTGGGAGCATGAGGATCCAGCGGAAGCCGCCGCTCGGGTAGCCGCGACAGTGCGAGGCGAGGCAGCGCCCGCCGACCAGGCCTGAATCGGGTCAGACCAGTGTTAATTCGTTCCGCTGAGGACCTTGCGGCGCGGGGTACGGCTGGTGGGTCCACGGCGGGTGAGTAAAGTTTCGCGCATGGGACACGGCCTCGAGGTAATGACACCCACACACTTCAATCCGCTGGACATCGATCTCCTCAGTCGTAATCTTCGTGCGGAGATGGACGTGCGACCGCGAGTTCCCCTGGACGCGGTCGAGCCGTTCCCGGGAGCCGGCCTGTACGCGCTGTACTACACCGGCGACCTACCCATATACGAACGCTTGAGAGATATGAATGTCCCCATCTATGTCGGAAGAGCCGAAGCCGGGAATAGTAGTTACGGAGAGCCCCCGAACGAGTCATATCCAAAGCTATTTAAACGCATAAGCGATCACCGCAAAAGCATAAACGAAGCGGATAACCTAGACGCGTCCGATTTCGACGTCAGACATCTCATCCTTGACGACATATGGATAATATTGGGAGAACGGGCCTTACTGCGTACCTACAGGCCCGTTCTATGGAACACTTTGATGACCGGTTTCGGTTCCAACCATCCGGGTGGAGGCAGGAAGAACGCTCGTTCGATCTGGGATTCAATCCATCCTGGCCGAAAGCGCGCGGCGAAACTCCTGTGCAACAGGAAGTACAGTCGCTCCGAGATGGAGCAAGTCATCGCGGACGCGATTGACATCTCCTTCCAAGATGAGGGCCAACAACGCGAGCGAGCCTTGTCGGATCTTAAGAACCGTCCGGCAAAGAAGATTTGGCAGGAATCCACAGAGAAGACGAAGCCCATCCGAGTCTTTCGTGAGCACGTATTCCGCGAGGAGAACAAGCGCTTCGGTGTCGATATCAGCGGCGTCGACTGGGTTCACGAGCTTGGCCCGGAGACCACGGCCACTGAGATCGCGTCTTTGGACGACTTGGAGGATTGATGCCGCCGGGTGCGGCGGCGGATGCTCGGCCATGCCACCGCGACCATGACCCTCGACACCTACGGGCGCCTGTTCCCCAACCGCTTGGACGAGGTGGCCGACGCCATGGACGTCGAGCGGAGGAAGGCGACTGAGGCGAAGAACGCCGGGGCCGACGCCTCCTAGCGTCTGCACTGCATGTGTACCGGGCTGAATCAGCCCTTCTCCAGCGGAAACACGAAACGGGTGCCCACCTGCGTGGACACCCGTTTTTCTGTCGGGGTGGCGGGATTTGAACCCACGACCTCTTCGTCCCGAACGAAGCGCGCTGCCAAGCTGCGCTACACCCCGATGACTGCGACCCCAAGTCTAACGGACTCCGCGGGGTGGTCGCACCGGCGTAACGGGTGGGGTGGGTGGGGAGCGCGGGGCGGAGTTCCGTGGTGAGGGCGGGGGGAAACCTCTCTAGAGACATCGGCCGGGTGTGGACGGCGGGGTTGTCGCGGCGGGGCGGTGGGGTCACGTTGGGGGTATGGGTGGTGCGAGGCGAGTCACCGGGCCCGAGGTGGCCGTTCCGTGGTGGGTCGGGTTCTCGCGGTGGCTCAACGGGGACCGGGTGTGCTCGGTGGGCGACTGCGTCGCGCTGACCGAGCCGGATGAGGACCACTGCCCGGTCCACATCCGCGAGACGCGCGCCGCGCTGCGGGGGCGGCGGTGCGCGGTCGACCGGTGTGTGGACCCGCGGGACGGCGCCGACACCCTGTGCGCGCGGCACCGGGAGGAGGTGCTCGTTTGGCTCGCCTGCCGTGGCGGGGTGGACGGTTCCGCCACGGCCCGCACCACCGTCCACAACTCCGGGCGCACCCCCGACCGCGCCCCCGGCCGCGTTGCCGGGCCTGCGGCTGATCCTGGCGAATCCGTGCCGGTGCGGCGGTGGAACACGGGGTGAGCGGGCGGGCGGCCGGTTACACCACGGCCTGGAGGGCGTCGTGGGCCTGTTGGGCCTCCGGGGCGCCCAGGCCCGAGAAGAGTTTGGCCGAGGCCGCCAGGAACTCGATCGCCCGCTCCCGCTCCACGACCTCCGGCGGGAGGGTGCCCATCCGCATCAGGGCGCGGCCCTCCACGTGGCGCTCCTCGCGCTTGCGGGCGAGGTCCAGGGCGCTCTCCTGGGCCTGGCGGGCCTCCTCGAAGCGGCCGGCCGCGGCGTAGGTGGCACCCAGTTCGGTGAGGATCTCGGCGTCGGCGCTGTGCTGGCCGGTCTCCTCGCCCATGTCCAGGGCCAGCAGGTGCGACTCCAGCGCGGCGTCGATGTCGCCCTTGCGGCGCAGCGCCACCGCCATCGCGTTGCGGATGTAGATTTCGTCGCGCTGGGAGCCGATCAGCTGCGCCAGCTTCAGCGCCTCCGTCAGGTAGGAGAACGCGCGCTCCAGGTGGTCCTGCTGGGTGTTGACCTCGCCGAGGATGCGCAGCACCTGGGCCGAGGTCTCGTACTGGCCCTCCTCGTGCTTGATCTTCAGCGCCGACTCGCAGAACTCCACGGCCTTGTCGTAGTCGCCGAGCACCTGGTACATCGCGGCGATGTTGGCCCGCTGGAGCCCCTCCAGCGCGCGGTCGCCCACCGACACCGCGTACTCGAACACCTTCCACGCGCACGACAGGGCGTCGTGGAAGCGGCCCATCCGGTCGTAGACCACGCTCAGGCTGGAGTACACCCGCGCCTGGCCGCGCTCGTCGTCGATCGCCGCCAGGATGTCGCGCGCCTCGTTGAGCAGCCCCAGCGCGTGCTGGAAACGCCCCGACAGGCAGTGCGCGATCCCCAGGCCGATAAGGGTTGCGGCACTGCCGCGCTCGTTGCCCTTGGCGCGGCTGGCCGCCAGCGCCTTCTCCTGGGTCGACAGCAGCAGCTCGGTCTGGCCGTGGTTGGCGTAGTGGCGCCACAGGGAGTCGGCGAGCTGCCAGGCGGCGTCGTCCAGCCCCGAGGTGGCGTAGAAGTCGACCGCCGAGGCGAGGTTGTCCTGGTGCCGCTCGAACCAGGAGGTGGCCTCGGTGCGGTTGGCCAGGCGGCTCTGGTAGCGCGAGGAGTTCTGGGAGTCGACCTCGAAGTGGTGCCCGCGCGGCCCCAGCATGTCGGCCGCGCGGTTGGCCATGTCCAGGTAGTGGTCGGCCAGCCGCCGGCGCGCCGCCGCGGCCTCGCCCTCGGGGAGGTCGGTGGCCGCCTTCTCGCGGGCGTAGGCGCCGAGCAGGTCGTGGAACCGGTAGACGTCGACGCTGGGCTCGTCGAACAGGCACACGCTGACCAGCTCCTGGAGCAGGTCGTCGGCCTCGGGCGGGTCGCGGTCCAGCAGCGCCGCCGCGCCGTGCAGGTCGACCGTGCCCCCGATCATCACGCCCAGGTGCAGGAACGCCTCGCGCTGCTCGTCGTTGAGGCTCTGGTAGGACAGCTCGAAGACCGCCTCGACGCTCTGCCCGTCGATCCGCAGCTCGCGGAACATCCGCTGGTGCTCGCCCAGCCGCAGCTTGACGTGCTGGAAGGTCCACCGGGGCCGGCTGAGCATGCGCCCGGCCACGATCCGCAGCGCCAGCGGCAGCCCGCCGCACAGCCGCACCACCTCGCGCGCCTCGGCCTCCTCGTGGGCGACCCGGTCCTCGCCCAGCACGGTCGAGAACAGCCGCAGCGACGACTCCGGCCCCAGCATCCCCAGCGCGATGTACTGCGCGCCGCTGACCCCGGGCAGGTCCTGCCGCGAGGTGACGATGGTCAGCGACCCCGGCGCGGCCGCCAGCAGCGGGCTGATCTGCGCGAAGTTGGCGGCGTTGTCGAGCACGATGAGCACCCGCCGCCCCGCCAGGCTGGCCCGCCACAGCGCCGCGCGCTCCTCGACCGACTCGGGGATGGTGTCGGGCTGCACGCCGATGGCCCGCAGCAGGCTGCCCAGCGCCGACACCGCCGTGATGGGGTCCTGCTCGACGGTGTAGCCGTAGAGGTCGATGAACAGCTGGCCGTCGGGGAAGCACTCGGCCAGCCGGTGCGCGCCGTGCACCGCCAGCGTGGTTTTGCCCGCCCCGCCCGGGCCGGTGATGACGGCGATCTCGGCGCGTCCCTCGTCGCGCTCGCCCAGCGCCATCAGCCGCTCCAGGTCGCGCTCGCGGCCGGTGAAGTCGGGGATGTCGCGGGGGAGGTCGTTGCGCGGCACGAAGTCGCGCGGGCGCTCGGCGGTGTCCTCGGCCGGCGCGGCCGGAGGCTGGGCCACCCGCGCCAGGTCGATGGCGCCGGCCAGCCGGCCGGTCCCCGACTCGGTGTCGCTGAGGATCTGCTGGTGCAGCTCCATGACCTCGGGGCTGGGGTCCACGCCCAGTTCGTCGGCGAGGTACTGGCGGGTCTCCTGGAAGGCGGTGAGCGCCGCCGCGCGCTGCCCGCTGCGGTAGAGCGCGGCGATCAGGTAGTACTGGAGCCGCTCGCGCAGGGGGTCCTCGCGCACCAGCGGGGTGAGCCGGGTGATGATCTCGGTGTAGCGGTGCAGCGAGAACGCGCACTGCGCCCAGGCGGTGCGCGCCGACCAGCGCTCCTCCAGCAGCGGCTGGGAGACCGCGTACCACAGGTGCTCGGAGCCGGTGCCGGAGAAGGGGTTGCCGCGCCAGCAGCCCAGCGCGCGGTCCCACAGCACGACGGCCTCGGCGGGGTCGTCGGCGGCCTCGGCGCGCGCCACCAGGCCGCGGAAGCGGTGGAGGTCGACGTTGTCGGGCTCGACCGCGGCGAGGTAGCCGCCGGCGGTGGTCTGGATGACATCGGGAAACGCGCGCCGCAAATGCGAAATCTGCACTTGGATCACGGAGCGCGCGGTGCGCGGGGGATTGTCGTTCCAGAGGAAATCGATCAGCCGCTCGACCGGGACTTCCTTGCCGAGATCGACCAGAAGCGCGCCCAGGACACACCGCTGCCGCGGTCCGCCGACCGGGACCGGTACACCATCCGACCAGGCCGAAATGGGACCCAGCACGCCAAAATTCACGAATAGCACTCTAGCAAGGCCATTCCCGGCGACGGGAGAAATCGCCGCCGCACGCTGGGCACCCCTCCTAATGCCCAGCGTACGGCGGCGGGGAAACGGCCGCGAGGGCCGTCAGCGGTCGGCGGGCTCGGGACGCTCGGCCGGGCGCTCGCCCTGCTTGGGCTCGGTCTCCTGCGGAACCGGAGCGGTGGTGACCGGCGCGGGCTCGGCGCCCTGCTCGGGGTCGGGCTCGGAGAACGGCTCCAGGCGGGCGGTGATGCGGGCGAACTCGATGTCGACCGCGGGGTCGGCGACCGGCGTCGGCGTCATTGGCTGCTCCTTGCTGTCAGTGGGGCGAGGGACGGCCTACGGCCAGTCGACGACCGGGGCGTCCTCGTCGGTGAACTCGGCGTCGTCTTCGTCCTCGAGCGGTAGGAAGTCGTCCCCCATGGGCTCCAGCCGCGCCGTGGCGGGCATCGCGATGCCCGCCGTGATCAGCGCGAACTCGATGTCTTCGACGCGCGGGTCCGCGGCCGGGATCCCGGACATAGGTGACTCCCTTGAGTTCTCATGACGACGCACAGGCGGCTGCCGGGCGGCCCGGACCGGACCACCGGCCGCGCCGCCTCCCCCGAGATCGCGCGGACACGCGGTCCGCGGCGGCACGGGGCCGCCCAGGTCGGGCTCCCCGCCGACCCGCATCCTCGGCCCCGGCACCCGGTTCAACCGGCGCCCGCGGGCCGTCCTCCCGCGGGTACCGGTTTCGCCGAGTGTGCCTTCAGCCTAGGAACCCGGTCTTGCGCCCGCCTTACAGTCCGCTTTCGGCCCGCGGAAAGCCCGCGCGCGGCCCCGCCCGCCGCCGGCGCGGCCCCCGCCGGCCGCCCAGCACCCGCCTCGCGACCTGCTCTTTCGCGCGCCCGCCCCGCGCCCCGGGGGATTCTGTCCGCATCAGGCCGCGAACGACACGATTGAGGGCGTTGGCCCTACACTTCCTCCCCGTGGCACACCACGCTCCCCACGCGCAAGGCCCAGGTGGCGGCTTCCTCCCCGAGGGCCGGCTGGCGCGTGCCCTCATCGCCCTGGGGGCCAGTGTGCTGCTCATCGTCTCGGCGGTGGCGATCTGGGCCGCCGGCGGATTCGAGCCCGCCGACGCCGCCCCCGCCGCGCAGCCGGGCACCCGGGTCGAGACCCGGCAGTTCACCCTCACCCCCCACGAGGCCGTCTTCACCGAGGACCCCGACACCGGCCTGACCGTGCTCCAGGTCCGCGCCGACCTCGTCTCCAACGACACCAAGCCCTACTACGCCGACAGCATCGACCAGTCCATCGAGGTGGAGTTCCCCTCGGGCAAGCTGGAGGCCACCATGCTCACCGTGAAGTACACCCGCCACCCCGAGGGCCTGGTGAGCCAGATCCAGCCGGACATGCCCGAGGAGGCGCTGCTGGTGTGGTCGCTGGGCAAGCCCGACGAGAAGGACAAGGACTGCGACGACCCCCTGGCCCGGCTGGAGTGCGAGCGCGAGCAGGCCGAGATCGACTGGGACGCCATCCTGGAGGACCCCCCGGACCTCGGCCCCGCCGTGGCCGAGGAGCGCGAGATCACCCTCACCATCCACCAGAACGTCTACCAGCCCGGGTTCACCGACCAGTCCGAGCGCTGGTTCGCCGAGGACGACGTCGCGGCCAAGATCACGCTGCCCGTCTCGGAGGAGGGCTAGGCCGCCATGGCGTCCCCGCTGCCGCGCCGCGCGCTCACCGTCGCCACCTGCCTGGTCCTGCTGGCGCTGATCTTCGTGGCGCAGTCCCTGCTGCCCGGCGAGACCGACGACACCGAGCCCATCCCGTTCGCCGGCGAGGTCGGCACCGAGGTCGACGCCGAGCAGTTCACAGTCACCGCCAGCGAGCCGCGCGTGGCCGCCGCCGTCCAGGACGACGGCGGGTTCGGCAGCGGCACCCCCCTCAAGCCGCACGGCGTGTGGGTGGTCGTGCCCGCCCGGCTCACCGCGCAGGAGGCGCCGCTGGGCACCGTCGAGGCGCAACTGGTCATGGGCGACGGCTACACCTACTCGGTGACCTCCTGGCTGTTCAACGGCCTGGGCACGGGCAGCGGCCCCACGCTCAGCCCCGGAATCGCCGTGGGCGGCGCGTTCGTGTTCGAGGTGCCCAAGGACCGCCTGGTCGACCCCGTGCTCCAGGTGAGCGCGCGGGAGTCCCTCGACGCCCGCCTCAGCGCCCGCGCCGACATCGACCTCGGACTCGACAAGGACGAGATCGCCGAGCTGACCGCGTCGCCGGAGGAGTCGATCTCCATCCCGGCGGCCGCGCAGATCCCGTGATCCCGTAGAAAGCCGCTGACATGCACCCTGACGACCCGCGCGGGCGCCGACAGCAGCCCCCGGGACCCCCGCCCGGCCCCGGATACGGGCCGCCCCCCAGCCCGCCGCCCGGCCACCGACCGCCCTACGGTCCTCCGCAGGGACCACCGCCCGGGCCGCCACCGGGCGCGCCCCACCCCTACCGGATGCCGCCGCCGGGGCCGCCCCAGGGGCCCCGCCCGGGCCCGCCGCCCGCGGCGCCCCCCACCGGCCCGCGCCCCTCAGCCCACCGGTTCGGGCCGCCGCCCCCGCCCGGCGCGCCCTCGTTCGGCCCGCCCCCGGCCCAGCCCAGTCCGCCGCCCGGCCCCCCGCCGGGCACCACACCCCCGGTGCCCGCGCCCGAACCCCGGTCGGCGGCGCCGCGCCGCGCCAGGCCGTGGTGGCGCCGCGCCCAACTGCCCTCCATCGCCGCGCTCGCGGTGGTGGCCCCGCTGGCGTTCGGCGTGCCGTGGTGGCTGGAGCTGCGCTCGGGCCTGGAGGAGGGCTCGATCCACCCCGTGGCCGAGCCCGTGCCCGAGGGCCAGGACGAGGCCGAGCTGCTCGGCAACACCTGGTCGCTGGACGAGGTGGTGGTGGGCGAGGTCGAGGACGCCGCGCCGCCGCCCGAGGGCGCGGTGGTGGTCGACGCGTTCTTCACCGTCGTGCCGGGCGAGGGCCGCGCCGCCAAGCTGCTGGGCACCTGCGCGCTGCGCGCGGTCGAGGGCGACGGCGAGCGCTGGTGGGGCACCGCGAGCGGCTACGACATGCGCCCCAGCGTGGCCGACGCGATCGCGCCCGACTACGGCTGCTTCAACGAGGAGGGCAAGCCGCTGAAGCCCGGCGAGGAGGCCCGGATCGCGGCCACGTTCGTGGTGCCCGAGGACGCGGTGGAGCACCTGGCCTTCGAGGTCGCCACGGACGTCACCACCGACCCCGAGGCCGACCCCGCCCCGCGGTCCCTGCGGTTCGAGCGGTAGCGGACGAGCGGCGGCCGGGGGCCGCCCGCACCGCCGCGCGCCTCAGCCGGCCCGGCCGGGTAGCCGCGCCCGCTTGCCCGTGCTGGCCGTGGTGACGCTGCGCAGGGTGATCTCGAAGGTCACCGCCAGCAGGCACACCCGCAGCACGTGGCGGACGGCGTCCACCGCGAGGCTGACGGGCTCCAGCAGCGGCCACCACCAGCCCAGGAAGTCGTGCGGGCCCAGCAGGACGAAAACGCCACGCTGGAGCCAGTCGCAGCCCAGCTCGATCAGCACGTAGTTGAGGCAGAACCCCAGGAAGAACACCGGGCTGGCGCGCAGGATGAACCGGAAGGCGTTGAGGAAGGGCATGTAGCGCTCGGCGGTGTCCTGCCGGGCGAACCTGCTGATCTGGTGCACGATCCCGCGCCGGTCGCCGGTCAGCAGCTCCTCGACCTTGGCGGCCCGGGTGCCCTTGCGGAACAGGGCCTCGTGCCGGTCGATCTCGGCACCGAAGATCACCGCCGCGATGGTCAGCCACACCAGCGGCTGGGTGACGCCCTCCCAGAACACCCCGACGGCGGCGCCGATGCCCTGGAGCAGCGCGAGGTAGCCGGCCTCCAGCGGCACGCCGGTGGCCTCGCCCAGGGTGCGCACGGCGTCCAGCAGGGCGCCGGTGGACTCCACCCAGACCCGGCGGTCGGCCGCCCACTCCTGGATGGAGGAGAAGATGTGCGCCGTGGAGAAGCAGGCGAAGAACATCCAGTTGGCCTCGAAGACCACCGACAGCAGCCCGAGCGCCTTGTTGTCCGTCTTGGTGTAGTAGCGGTCGCAGATGACCCGCAGCAGGTAGGCGGTGAGGGCGATCGCCAGCGGCAGGCCGAGCGCGTTGAGGAACGCGGTGTCGGTCCACATCCCAAAGCCCCGCTCGTTGAACAGGGTGGTCGTGTACTGGCGGAACTCGTCCTCGAAGACGCCCCAGGCGTTGTAGAAGATCAGGAACGGCAGGATCGCCATGGCCACCGCGTCGACCCAGCGCCGCTCGCGCTCGCCGACGGTGCCCGTGCGCGAGGACACCAGTTCGGTGTCGACCGTGGGCAGGGCCGGCCGCAGCATGTGGAACATCACGATGAACATCGTCAGCTCGACCAGGGTGGCCAGCGCGACGCCGATCAGCGCGATGTTCTGGTCGAAGTCGGCCACGAAGACCAGGCTGCGCATGATCATGTCGTGGATGAACGACCCGGCCAGGTACACGCACAGCAAAGGCGCCCAGTACCGCCTCGCGAGGTCGAGGGTGTAGAGGGGCAGTCTCACGACCGACACCGCCGCCGAGGGTGCGGGGGCGGGGGCCGGGGGCGCCGTCCGGAAGGTCATCGCGGTGGAATTTTAGCGGTCCGCCCCGATCCGGGGGGCTTGGGCACTGGCCGGAGTCGGCCGCGGTGTGCAGGGTGGGACGGGCGCAACGGCCTCCCCCGCCGGGGGGCGAGGCTGGACACTGGTGCCAGCACGACGGCACGGCGGCATGAGGCATGCCGGCACGACGACACGGCGAGCGGCGCACGGCGCCGACCGCCGCGGCGCAGGGCGCCGCGGCCGACCTGGAGGTGGGATGAGCGCGGATTCGGGCGACGGCGACGGCTGGGTCCACCTGCCCGACGGCTCGCGCCGCTGGGGCCGTTACGGCAGCGCGGGACTGCTGCTGTGCGCGGACTCCGGCGGCGCGGGCGGCGGCCGGGTGCTGATGCAGCACCGCGCGGTGTGGAGCCACCAGGGCGGCACCTGGGGGGTTCCCGGCGGCGCCATGAACAGCGACGAGGACTCCGTCTCGGCGGCGCTGCGCGAGTTCGGCGAGGAGGTCGCCGGCGACGTCGGCGACATCGAGTTGATCGGCCTCCACCGCCAGGAGCACACGGTGTGGCGCTACGACACCGTGCTGGCGCGCACGGCCGCGGCCGCCGACCTGGAGCCGGCCAACTGGGAGAGCGACGACCTGCGCTGGGTGGACGTCGCCGACATCGACGGCCTGCGGCTGCTGCCCGCCTTCGGCAGCACCTGGCCGCTGCTGCGCGAGGCGCTGGCCCACCGCCTGGCGCTGGTGGTCGACGCCGCGGCGGTGCTGGCGCGCACGGGCGGGGACGCCGCCGGGGGCGCGGCGGGCGGCCCCGACCCCGACGGCGGGGCGGCGCTGCTGCGGCTGCGCGACGACCTGGCGGCCCTCGGCGCGGCCGGGGTCGCGGCGGGCGCGCTGCCGGCCGGGCTGGCGCCCGCCGGGCTGCACCTGTGGTATCCGCGGACCGTGCTGGTGACGGACGGCGCCGGCACGGCACCGCCGCCCGTGCCCGGTGTGGAAGTGGCAGCCGCCGCGGCGGGCGCGCCGGGCGCCCCGGGTGCGGCGGGGGCGCCCGGCGCGTTCACCGTGGCCGTCACCGACCGCCCCGGCGCCTTCGCCGGCGCCGAGCGCACGGCGGTGGTCGGCCCCGAATGGCTGGAGTCCGCGGCGGCCGCGGTGCCCCGGCCCGACCACTCCGGGCACCGGTGAACCGGGTGGCCGGGATCGGCGGGGGCGCGCCCGGCCGGGCACTTCCCGCTCCGGCCGCTCGTTGGGCGGGGTGGGACCGTTCCGCCGCGCGCGGGGCAGGCCCCTGACCTCTCCCGCTCGCGCGGCGGCCGGGGGCCGGGGCAGGTGCCGGAACCCTCCGTCAGGGGTAAGTCAGGGATGTGCCCTGATGTAGGTCCGCCACCGGGCGGGCATCCTTGGCGGAGACAGGCTGGACGGCCCGGCTCGGACCAGCCGGACTCAAAGGAGCAGACATGACGCTGGAGCGCGGAAACTCGCTTATGCCCGTGCACGCGGCGACACTGATGTGGCCCACCGGCATCGCCACGGGGGCGGGTGCGGTCGCCGGTGCGCTGTCCTTCCTTCTCGCGCTGCCGGCGGTCACCATCGCCGGCCCCATCGGTACCGCCATCTTCTGGTTCGCCCTGGTCGGCGGCGGCGTGGCGCTGCTGGGTGGCAAGGGCGACCGCCGGGCCCGCCGCTGGGCCGGGCAGTACCCCTGGCGCTTCGCGGGCGGCCCGGCCGTGCTCGCGGGTGTCGGCATCACCCTGGCCTCCCTGTTCAGCATGGGGTTCTTCGGCGCGGTGTTCGCCGGCGTGGCCTCCGCCGCGGTGATCTGGGTGGTCCTGGGCATCATCGGTATGGTCGCGGGGAACAAGGCCGCCTGACCCCGTTGTTGCACGGGGTCTGGGCCGGAAGCCCCCTTCCGGCCCGCACGACGGCAAGCTCACACAACGGGGAACGACCAACCGCTCTATGACCAGTGCTCGTCAGAAGATGATCGAGCGTGTCCGCGGGCTCCTCCGAATGGCGGAGGACCCCGCGGTCACCGATGCCGAGAGCCAGGCGTTCACCGCCAAGGCCGCCGAGCTGATGACCCGGCACGCCATCGCCGAGGCCGAGGCCCGGGCCGAGCGCGGCGAGGCCGCGGAGTCGGTCTCGCGCCTGGACTTCCCCGTCTCGGGGGTCGGCGGCCACGGCAAGGCCCGCGTCAAGGCGCTGGCCGGGATCGCCGCCGCCTACGGGTGCCAGTCGGCGGTGCGCGGCAACACCTCGGCCAACACCGAGCGCACCCTCATCATCGTGGGCACCGTCACGGCGCTGGACGCGCTGCGGGTGCTGCTGCCCTCCATCAGCATGCAGATGGAGGCGTCGGCGCGGTTCACCGCGCGCGAGCACATCGCCAACCTGCGCGAGCTGCGCAACTACGACCGCTCGGCGCTGGCCACCGAGCGCAGCCGGTTCTACCGGTCGTTCGTGCGCGCCTACGGCTACGCGGTGGCCGAGCGCATCCGGGAGTTCCGCGCGCGGCTGCGCGAGAACTCCGCCGCGGGCGGCGCCGGCGGTTCCTCGGGCGGCGGGGCTGAAGGCGCGGCCGGGTCGGTGGGTGCCGAGGTCGTGCTGCGCACCGACGTCGACCGGGTCCGCGAGGACTTCCAGCGCCGCTTCCCCCAGCTCAAGCCGACCCGGCCAGAGCGCACCCACCACCGCGCCGGATATCGGGCGGGCTACCAGCGGGGACGCCGCGCCCAACTGGGCATGGAGACTTCGGTCGGGCAGGGCGGCGGCTCGGCTCTGACCGAAAGCGAGTAAGCGCGGGGCGGCGGAGGGCGGCCAGGCTGTGCACACGGCTCCGCCATTATCTACATGTTGTGGATAACCCTGTGGGCAACGCGCGGGAAAGCCACTCGTTTGTTGGAGCGGTCAAAAACGCCTGTGGATAAACCCCGATTCGCTGACTTCTTTTCTCCACTCCCCGCTTCACCCGTGGATTCCCGCCCGCCCCCGGCCGTTCACTTCCGGACGCCTGGGCTGCTCACTTGAGGCGTCCCATACCAGCGCCATACCCCGGCTATACCTGCCTGAAGGCGGGAGCGGAGGGTGGGAAGAGCCGTATCCGCCGCGCACTTCCGGAGTGAAACCCGCAGCCGAAAAGCCGGGGCGCGCACGCCTCGGCCCCACTCGCATCCGCGCCGCTTTCCTCCACCACGGCTGCACCCGGTCGCGGCGCGATCCGGCCGCAGAGGGTGACGCAGACCACTCTCATGAGGGAGAGTGGGGAGGGCACGCACCGCCGCACCGCTTCAGGGGGCAACCGCCATGAACTCAGCCACCCTCCTCCAGCCGTTCCGCGGGTACAAGACGGCTCTGCTGCTGACCTACCGCAGCGACGGAATCAGCGGGCAGAGCACGCCCGTCAGCATCGTGGTGGCCGACGACCGGGTCATCTTCCGCACCTGGCAGGAGTCGGGCAAGGCCAAGCGGTTGAGCCGCAACGCCGACGCCGACCTGCGGCCCTGCACGTTCCGCGGTCAGCCCCGGGGCACGGCCGTACGCGGCCGCGTGCGCCTGCTCGACGGCGCCGAGGAGCGCCGCGCCTCGCTGCTGCTATCGCGGCGCCACCCCCTGCTCCAGGGCTGGATGGTGCCGATGTCGCACCGGCTGCTGCGCTACCGCACCCAGCACTACGAGTTCACCCCCTTGGACATCAACCACGAGATCGAGAACATGGAGGGGTGCCCGGACTAGCCGGCGGCCGGCCCCCGCCTGCCGGAACTGCGGGAAACCGCGGGCGCTCGCCGGCCCCCGCACACCGCACCCGCGCGGGCAGCGCTCCTCCGGTGCTCCTACGGCACGCGCAGGGGCATGACCAGGTAGCGGAACTCCGAGGTGGCGGAGTCGCCGGCGGGGACGTCGGAGACCACGACCGGTTTGGTGGGCTGGGTGAAGTCGATGCGGGCGGACTCCGTCTGCACGGCGCCCAGGCCGTCGAGGAAGTACTCCGGGGTGAACGCCACCCGCATCGGATCGCCGCTGAACTGGACCTCCAGAGCCTCGGCGGCCTGGGCGTCGTCGCCCGAGCCCGCCTCCAGCACGACCTCGCGCTCGGTGAACGACAGGCGCAGCGGGGTGTTGCGGTCGGCCACCAGGGCGACGCGCTTGACGGCCTCGATCAGCGGGGCGGTGGGGACCGTGGCGCGCGCCGCGGATTCGGCGGGGAAGCGGTTCTGGTACGGGATGAAGTCGCTGTCGATGAGCCGGGTGGTGGTGCGCCGCCCGCTGTTGTCGAAGCCGATCATGCCCTCGCCGTGCGCGGCGGCGGCCGCGCCCCCGCCCGGGGCGGCTGACGACAGGGCGATGTCGACGTTGGACCCGGGCGCCAGCGAGCGGGCGATGTCGTGGAGGGTGCGCGCGGGCACCAGCGCGGCGGTGTCGAGGTCGGGGACCTCGGGCTTCCACCACAGCTCGCGCACCGCGATGCGGTAGCGGTCGGTGGCCGCCAGGGTGAGGGTGTCGCCGCGGAAGGCGATGTTGATGCCGGTGAGCATGGGCAGGGTGTCGTCGCGGCTGGCTGCCGGGCTGACCTGGCGCACGGCGGCGGCGAAGGACTCCGCGCTCAGCGAGCCCGTGGTGCGCGGCATGTCGGGAAGGGTGGGGTAGTCCTCAAGCGGCAGGGTGAGCAGGGTGAACTTGGCGCTGCCGCAGGTGACGAGCACGCGGGCGCCGTCGGCCCGCAGGCGCAGCGGCGCGGCGGGGAGGTTGCGGGCGATCTCGGCCAGCAGCCGGCCCGACACCAGCACGGCGCCGGAGGTCTCGACGTCGACGTCGAGTTCGGCCCGCGCCGAGACCTCGTAGTCGAAGCTGGACAGCCGCAGGGTGGAGGAGCCTTCGGCGATCTCCAGCCGCATGCCGGCCAGCACCGGCATGGCCGGCCGCGCGGGCAGCGCCCGCGCGGTCCAGGCCACGGCCTCGGCGAAGGAGTCGCGGTCGGCCCCGAAGATCACGGCCGCCCCGCCTTCGGGCAGGTGCCCGCGCGGGCCGCCGCACCGGCGGCGGACGCGGGGGCGGGATCGGCGGCGCCCGGAGCGGCGGCCCGCCGGGCGGCCGACGCCCGCAGCGCGGCGCGGGCGCGGAGGACGGCGCGCACCCGCACGCCGGATGCCGGTTGGGCGGTGGTGGACATGGCTGCCCCCGAGTGCGATTGAGGTGTGTGGTCAGCCGGCGGGATTGCCGACATTCCACACGCTACCCAGGAGGTACGACATTTTCCGGCGGCCTTGGAGGGGTCTGCCACAGGAGGTGCGCGGGCCGTCCACGGGCGGCCGAGGACCCGCGGCGGCCCCGCCGCCACGCGCGGCGGCCGCTCCGCCGGCGGCTCAGCCCGCGCGGGGCGGCCCATCCGGCTCGGTCCGCCCGGCACCGGGCGACCGCCGGGCCGGCCCGTCCCGATCCACCCGCCCGGCTCAGGACGACCGGTGGCCAACACCCGGGATCAACCCGCCGGGCCAGGACGGCCGCCGGTCCGGCCCGCCCCGGTCAACCCGCCCCGATGAACCCGATGCGGTCAGCGCCCGGACCGGCCCTCCCGGCTCAGCCCGCGCTCGGCTTGAGGGTCCACACCACCGTCATGGCGCCGGTGGGGGTGCCGTCAGGGGTGCGCAGTTCGACGTCCACGCCGAACTCCGGGCGCCCGCCGGCGTCGAGTTCGGCCACCACCTCGGCGCGGGGGCGGACCAGGCGCGCCTCGGCCACGACGTCGCCCATGGCGAGCTTGCGGTAGCGGATCTCGGCGCTGACGGCCAGCGGCACCGCGCGGCCGAGCAGGTCGCCGAAGGTGCCGATCACGATGGCGCCCGACGCCGACTCGGCGAGGGTGAACATGGCGCCGGCGTGCGGGCCGCCCACGTGGTTGTGGTGGTCGGCGTTGTCGGGCAGGCGCAGCACGGCGCGCCCGTGGTCGAGTTCCACGAACTCCACACCCAGGGTGCGGGCGAAGGGCACCGCCGCGAGGAACCCTGATTTCACGAACTCCGCCGTCTCGGCGTCCATGGTCGTCATACCCGCAGATCCTACTCGCGGGTAACAACGGGCGCCACCGGGTGTTCCGCCCACGGCGTAGGTCCTCGCCGCGCCCACCGGCGCCGCATATCCTTACCGCGCCCCGGCCGTGGCGGGGCGCGCGAGAAGGGACGCCCCCATGCTGCTGGCCGCCGAGGAGACCCCGGCCTTCCTGCCGCCCGTGGTGCTGCTGCTGTGCGCCGCCGCGCTGATCGGCTACCTCAGCATCCAGCTCCGCATCGTCCCGATCGTCGGCTTCCTGCTGGCCGGGGTGGTGATCGGCCCGCACCAGCTCGGCCTGGTCGCCACCACCGAGACCGTCGAGGCCGCCGCCGAGATCGGGGTGATCCTCCTCCTTTTCACGATCGGCATCGAGTTCTCGCTGGAGCGGCTGGCCGCCATCCAGCGCTTCGTGCTCGTGGGCGGCGGCCTCCAGGTGGTGCTGGCCGTCGCCGTCACGGCGGGCCTGGTCATGGCCTTCGGCGCCGACTGGCGCACCGGCGTCTTCACCGGGTTCCTGGTGGCCCTGTCCTCGACCGCCATCGTGCTGAAGGTGCTGGCCGCCGCCGGCCGCACCACCTCCACGCTGGGCCAGGGCAGCGTGGCCGCGCTGGTCTTCCAGGACCTCGCCGTGGTGCTGATGGTCCTGCTCGTGCCCCTGCTGGGCGGCCGGGGCGAGGGGCCGCTGGAGATCGCGCGCGCCCTGGGCACCGCCGCTCTGGTGCTCGTGGTGGTGCTGGTGGTGGCGCGCAAGGTGATGCCGCCGCTGCTGGAACGCGTGGCGCGCGCGTGCTCGCCCGAGGTCTTCCTGCTCACGGTGGTGGCCATCGGCATGGGCACCGCCTACCTCACCTCGCTGGCCGGGGTGAGCGTGGCCCTCGGCGCGTTCCTCGCCGGGCTGGTGGTCAGCGAGTCGAGGCACAGCGCGCACGCGCTGGGCGAGGTGCTGCCGCTCCAGATCCTCTTCAGCGCCACGTTCTTCGTCTCCATCGGCATGCTGCTGGACCTGCGGACACTGCTGGACCTGTGGTGGCTGGTGCTGCTGCTGGCGGTGGCCGTGGTGGTGGTCAAGGCCGTCACCGGGGCACTGGCGCTGACGGCCCTGGGCGTGGGCGCCTCCACCGCCGTGGCCGGCGGCCTGCTGCTCGCCCAGATCGGCGAGTTCTCGTTCGTGCTCCAGCGCTCCGGCGCCGCCGTCGGCCTGGAGCCGGCCGGGCTGGGCGCCGACGGCGAGCAGGTCCTCATCGCCGTGACCGTGCTGCTGATGACCGCCACCCCCGCCCTGTCCGCCCTGGGCGACCGCCTGGGCCGCGCGATCGGCGCCCGCCGCGCCCGCCCGGCCGCCGCCTCCCCCCGGCCTCAGAGCGGCACCGGCCCGTCGACCGGCTCGGCCGCGCCGGTGCTGCTGTCGGGCTACGGCCCGGTGGCCGCCGAACTCGCGGCGGGCCTGCGCGGGCGCGGCATCCCGGTCACGGTCACCACGCTCAGCCCCGACCTCGCCGCCTCCGCCGAGGCCGCCGGGCTGGCCGTGGTGCGCGGCGACCCGCTCCGGCAGAACGTGCTGGAGGAGGCCGGGCTGCACGCGGCCGGCGCCGTGGTCATCGCCGAGAACACCGCCGAGGAGACCGCGCAGATCGCCGCCGTCGTTCGCCAGCTCGCCCCCGCCACCCCGATCCTGGCGCGGCCGGTGGACACCGCCGACCCCGCCGGCCTGGCGCCGGCCGGGGTGCACCGGGTGGTCGACACCGCCCGCACGGTGGGCGGCGCGCTCACCGACAGCGTGCTGCGCCACCTGGGCCGCGACGTCGCGGCGCCCGGCGACCACCCCGACCCGCACGCGGTCGTGGACTTCCCGGCCGACCCCGACTCCGCCTGCCCGCACCTGGCGCAGATCCGGCCGGTGCTGCCGGCGGCGGCCGGGTGCGTGGACTGCCTGCGGGCGGGCGAGCGCGACTGGGTGCACCTGCGGCTGTGCCTGACCTGCGGGCACGTCGGCTGCTGCGACTCCTCGCCCAACCGGCACGCCTCGGCGCACGCCCGCGCCGTCGAGCACCCGCTCGCGGCCTCGGCCGAGCCCGACGAGGACTGGGCCTGGTGCTTTTTGGACCAGACCCTCATCGGCCGGCGGGACGCCTGAGGGCCGGCGGCGCACCTCAGGACTGCGGCGCGGCGCGGACCGTGAGGTTGCGGGAGCGGCGCGGCGCGGCGGTCGACTGGCGGACCAGGAGCGTGGTGGGCAGCTCGACCTGGGCGGTGCTGGGCCGGCCCGCCGCGACGATGTCGGCGGCCAGCTCGGCGGCGCGCACGCCCATCTCGAACACCGGCTGGGCCACCGTGGTGAGGTCCAGCAGCTCGGCGAAGTCGCTGCCGTCGAAGCCGATCACCGAGATGGCCTCAGGGATCCCCAGCCGCGAGCGCCGCAGCACCCGCAGCGCGCCCATGGCGACGTCGTCGGACTCGGCGAACACGGCGGTGGGCGGGTGCGACACCGACAGCAGCCGGCCCATGGCCAGCGCGCCGCCGTCGTGGCCGGGCCGCTCGCTGACCACGAACGGCTCGGCGCCGGCCTCGGCCATGGCCCGCTCATAGCCCCGGCGCCGCTCCTGGGAGCTCCAGGAGAATCCGGTCTGGTCGCGGGTGTGGATGTAGGCGACGCGGGTGTGGCCCAGATTGAGCAGGTGGCGGGTGGCGCCGTAGGCGGCCTCGGTGTTGTCGATGAAGACGCTGGGGCGGCCCTCGACGCGCTGGCTGCAAAAGACCACGGGCAGGCCGAGTTCGTCCAACTGCTTGATCTCGCCCTCGTCGAGGTCGAGCGACACCGCCACCACGCAGTCGACGTTGCTGCGCAGCGGCAGCGAGCGCACATAGCCGTCCAGCTCCTCGACGTCGCCGACCTGGTAGACGAGCATGTCCAGCTCGGCCGCGCGCAGCCGGGTGTTCATGCCGGCCAGCGCCACCCCGAAGAACCACGGCTGGAGGAAGGGCACCAGCACCGCCACCCGCCCGGTGCGGCCGGTGACCAGGCTGGAGGCGCCGCGCGAGACCACGTAGGAGAGTTCGGCGGCCGCGCGCAGGACGTTCTCGCGCACCGCCGGCGCCACCCCGGGCGCGCCGCGCAGCGCCCGCGACACGGTGGACAGGGAGACACCGGCGCGTTCGGCGACGTCGCTCATCCGCGGATGCTCAGCAGGCGCCATGCCGACGATGGTATGCACCGCCGAATCCACTGGCAACGCTCCCGGCCCGCCGGGTACGAGCGGCACCGCCGTGGCCTGCGCGTATCCGTTACCGCAGTCGGACGGGCACGCAAAGTGCGGCATCGTTTGCACCGCGCGCCCCGGGCGGCCCGGCCGCCGCCCACGCCCCGGCCCACCTGCTGCCGGCCCGCCGCGCGGCCGGGGCGGCGCGGGGCGCTGCGCTATGCTGTGCCCCGGTTGCGCCGCCCGCCCCTACCGCGCGGGCGGCCGCACGGGAGGGTTCGCATAGCGGCCGAGTGCAGTGCTCTTGAAAAGCACAAGATCCCTAACGGGGTCTCGTGGGTTCGAATCCCACACCCTCCGCACTTCCCCCCACCCCCGCCGCGCCGGCGTCCCCGGCGCGCGGCCGCCCGCCGGCCGCGGGGCCGGCGGGCGGGTTGGGCGCCGCGTCAGCGCGGCCAGGCGAACGCCTCGCCCACCGTCGCCGCCAACTGGAGGTAGGCGTCGCGGGTGGCCGGGGCCAGCCGGTCCAGGTCGATCTCGGCGCCCTCCTCCAGGTGGGCGTCCCAGGGCACCCGCACCACCGCGCGGCAGCGGCTGGCGAAGTGCTGCTCCAGCCGGTCGAGGTCGACCGCGCTCTTTCCGGTGCGCACCATCGACAGCACCACCACCGCGCCGCGCACCAGCGAGCCGTACTGGTGGGCCTCCAGCCAGTCCAGGGTGGCGCTGGCGCTGCGCGCGCCGTCGACCGAGGCGGAGCTGACCAGCACCACCTGGTCGGCCAGGCCCAGCACCCCGCGCATGGCCGAGTGCAGCAGCCCGGTGCCGCAGTCGGTGAGGCAGATGGAGTAGTAGTGCTCCAGCAGCCAGGAGACCTCGCGGTAGTCCTGCTCGCTGAACGCCTCGGAGACCGCCGGGTCGCGGTCGGAGGCGAGGATCTCCAGCCGGCTGACCGCCTGGGAGGTGAACCCCCGGATGTCGGCGTAGCGGGTGATGGAGTCCTTCTCGTTGAGCAGGTCGCGGATGGTGGCCGCGGTCTCCAGCCGGACCTTGTCCGACAGGGTTCCCCGGTCGGGGTTGGCGTCCACGGCCAGCACGCGGTCGCCGCGCAGCGAGGCCAGCGTGGAGCCCAGGCCCACGGTCGTGGTGGTCTTGCCGACCCCGCCCTTGAGGCTGAGCACGGCCACGCGGTGGTGGCCGCCGGCCACGTGGGTGCGGGCGCGCGCGGTCAGCTCGGCGCGGCGCTGCTCTGCCGCCGACTCCCCCACGTCGACCAGGCCGAACGTCGCCGTGTGCAGCATCTTGCGCCAGCCCGAACTGGGCCCGCGCCGCCGGTCGCCGACCAGGGTCTCGGCCCGCAGGTCGTCAGCGGTCTCGGGCCGCCCGGCCTGCCCGGGCTCGGCGCCGTGCGCGGCGTCGCCGGCCAGGTGGGCGTGGTACTGGAACGGCTGCTGGGGGGCGGGGTGGGGGCCGGTGGCGGGGCGCGCGGCGGGACCGGTGTGCGGCCGGCCCGCCGGAGGCCCGTAGGCCGGGGCGCCCGCGCCCGGACCCCGGTAGGGGTCGTAGGCGGGGTTGGCGCCGGTGGGCGGGCCGTAGGCCGGCGCGCCGCCGGTCTGCGGCCCGGTGGCCGGGCGCCGCGCGGCGGGGTCGGCGCCCCACTCCGACGGCGGGGGCGGCACCGGTGCGCTCCCGCGCGGGTCGGGCGGCTCGGGCACGGCGTACCCGGAGTCGGGCGACCACGCCTCGGGCGGCGGCGGGGTGCCGCCGTCGGACGCGGGGCCGGGTGCGGGCGGGGCGGCCTGCGGACCGGTGTGCGCGGTCGGAGGCGGAGCCCAGGCCGGCGGGCCGGGGTCGGGCGGAGGCGGCGCGGCCGCGCCGGGCCGGGCGGCACTCGGCGGCAGCGGCGGCAGTTGCTCGGGTTCGGGGACCTCCTCGGGCGGCCGGGCGGGGGCGGCCTCGGCGGCGGGCGGCTCGGTGGAGCGCACGCGCGGCGGTCGGCCGGGGCCGTCGCCCACGGCCGGGGCCGGGCCGGCGGCGGGCGGGTCGTCCTCGGGCGGGGGGCCGACGGGTTCGGCGGAGGTCCACGCCGGGCCGTCGTCGCCGGAGGGGCCGGCCGCGTCGGCGTGCTCCGGGAGCCGCTCGGGCGGCTCCCACCCCGATAGCGGGCCGGGGCGGCCGGGGCCGGAGGTGTGGTGCAGGCCGTTGAGCCGGGGGCCGCTGGGCGCGGCGGGCGGCTCGGGCGCGCTGAAGGGCTCGGCGCCTCCGCCCGGCGGCTCCCACGCCGTGGCGGGGGGCGGCGGGGCGGCCTCGCCGGCGGAGGGCGCGGGCGCGCTCTCGGCGGCCGGCGCGTCGGCTGCGGTGTCGGCGGGCCGGCCGCTCTCCTCGGGCGGGGTCCACGGCACCGTGTACTCGGCCGCGCCCGGATCGGCGGGTTCGGCGGGTTCGGCGGGCCGGCCGCGGTCGGCGGGTTCGGCGGCCGGGGCGGGGTCCACGCCCGCGCGGGCGGAGTCCTCGGGCGCCGGAGTCGCCCATTCGGCGGCGGGCGGCTGCCACGCCCCCTCGGCGGGCGGGCCGGGGTCGGCGGCCGGGCGGTCCGCCTCCGCGTCGCCGAGCAGCAGGGTGGAGTCGTCGGCGCCGTCCGCCGGCGGGCGGGGGTCCTCGTGCGGCGCGCCGGTGCCGTGGACGGACTCGCCGCCCAGCGCCGGCGCGGGCGGCTCCGGCTCGGCGACCGAGGGCGGCTCGGCGGCCGGCGGCGGCGGGAGCGGGACGGCGACCGGGTCGCTGCCGGCCTGCGGGTGCTGCGGCGCCTCGGGCGGGGCGCCGGCGGCGGGCGTGAAGGGGCGGCCGGTGGTGGGCGTGCCCGGCACCGGGCCGGGCGAGGCGGGCCGCATGGGGCGGCCGTTGAACGCCACGGGCGGCGCCTGCCGCTCGGGGGCGATCGGGCGCGGCGGGGCCGGCGGCTCGGGCGGCCGGGGGTCGCCGGGGTGCGCGGCCGGCGGCTGGTGCCAGCCGAAGCCCTCGCGCCCGTGGGGGGCGGGGGGTTCGGCGGGCGGCGGGTCGGCCGGAGGGCCGTACCCGGGCTGCTCGGGCACCGGGGCCGGGGGGTAGCCGGTGCGGGGGTCGTAGCCGGGCGGCGTCCCCTGCTGCTCGGCCGAGGGCCCGCAGCCGTAGGGCTCGGGCGCGGGCGGCGGGGGCTGCTGCCGGCCGTGGGGGTCGTGCGGCCGCGGAGCCTGCGGGCCGTCGAACGCTCCCGCGCCCTCGACGGCGTAGGGCGGCGGGGGGACGGCGCCTTCGTCGATGGCGTAGGGCGGCGGCGGGGGGAGGGCGGCTTCGCCGAACCACTGGTCGGCCGGAGAGGGATCCGGCTCCGCGACGTGCCGAGGGTCGCGCTCGGCGCCCTGGTCGTGCCCCCTGTCCCACGCACGCGTGCCGGCATGCTCCGAACCGTCGTGCTCTCGGTGTGCCAACGCGGTTCTCCTCAAGAGACGCTTGCTCAGGTGCGCGATGTCCGATCGATGTCCGATCGCTGCCGCCTGATCTGCTCCCTGGGGGAACCGGCAGACCAGACCCGGACTCACGATTATTCTCCCCTCCGTCAACAAAGATATGAACCGGCGCCAAAACCGGCTCACCGCCGGAGAGCGCCGCGTGCCCGGCGCCGGCCCGCCCCGGGCGGCACGGTCGGGGCGGGGGCGGGGTGGGTAGCGTGCAGGCATGCACGCGATCGTCATCAGCGAACCCGGCGCCCCCGACGTCCTCACCTGGTCCGAGGTCCCCGACCCGGTGCCCGGCCCCGGCGAGGCCGTCGTCGAGGTCACCGCGACCGCCGTCAACAGGGCCGACGTCAACCAGCGCCAAGGCAACTACCCGCCGCCGCCCGGAGCGCCGGAGTACCCGGGGCTGGAGTGCTCGGGACACATCGCCGAACTGGGGCCCGACACCGCCGGCTCCGGCTGGTCGGTGGGCGACCCCGTCTGCGCGCTGCTCGCCGGCGGCGGCTACGCCGAGCGCGTCGCCGTGCCGGTGGGCCAACTGCTGCCCGTGCCCGAGGGCGTGGACCTGGTGTCGGCGGCGGCGCTGCCCGAGGTCGCGTGCACGGTGTGGTCCAACGTGTTCATGATCGGCAACCTGCGCGAGGGCGAGACCCTGCTGGTCCACGGCGGCGGCAGCGGGATCGGCACCTTCGCGATCCAGCTCGCCCACGCGCGCGGCGCCCGCGTCATCACCACCGCCGGCAGCGCCGACAAGCTCGCGCGCTGCCGCGAACTCGGCGCCGACGTCGGGATCAACTACCGCGAGGAGGACTTCGCCGCGCGGGTGAAGGAGGAGACGGGCGGCGCCGGCGCCGACGTCATCCTCGACATCATGGGCGGCTCCTACCTGGAGCAGAACGTGCGCTCCCTGGCCGTCAACGGCCGGCTCACCGTCATCGGGCTGATGGGCGGGCGCTCGGCCGAACTCGACCTCGGCCGGATGCTGGTCAAGCGCCTGTCGGTGCACGCCACCACGCTGCGCTCGCGCCCGGCCGCGGAGAAGGCGGAGATCGCGGCGGGCGTGGTCGAGCACGTGTGGCCGCTGGTCGCGGCGGGCACGATCCGGCCTATCGTGGATCAGACGCTGCCGCTGCCGCGCGCCGCAGAGGCGCACCGCATCATGGAGTCCAGCGCGCACGTCGGCAAGATCGTGCTGACCCGCTGACCGCCGGACCGCCGGGACCTCCGGTGCGCCCCCGCCCGCGGGGACGGTCCCCCGAACATCACGCCGCAAGGTGAGGACTCATGAACGACTTCAACGAGGAACAGCAGCCGCAGGTGCTCGTCGTGGGCGCGGGCGGCGCCCCGGGCGCCGACGACTCCCAGGGCGAGGACGGGCCGGGCCAGCGGCCGCTCAACGAGATGGTCGAGCAGCCGGCCAAGGTCATGCGGATCGGCAGCATGATCCGCCAGCTCCTGGACGAGGTGAAGGCCGCGCCGCTGGACGAGGCCAGCCGGGTGCGGCTGCGCGAGATCCACACCAACTCCATCAAGGAACTGGAGGACGGCCTGGCGCCGGAGCTGGTGGAGGAGCTGGAGCGGCTGACCCTGCCGTTCACCGAGGACGGCACCCCCAGCGACGCCGAGCTGCGGATCGCCCAGGCGCAGTTGGTGGGCTGGCTGGAGGGGCTGTTCCACGGGATCCAGACCACCCTGTTCGCCCAGCAGATGGCCGCCCGCGCTCAACTGGAGAACATGCGCAAGGCGCTGCCGGCCGGCATGGTGGCCGCCCAGGAGCAGGAGGGCCGCGGCGGGTCGGGCCCCTACCTGTAGGGAGCCGGGCGCGGCGGGGCGCACGCCCCGCCGCGCCGCGCGGCCCGCACGCGGCCGGGCCTACTTCTTGACGGGGGGGCGGGGGGGGGGGGCCCCCTGCGTGGGGGGGGGGGGGGGGGGGGGGCCCCCCCCCCCCCCCCCGCCGCGCGGCCCGCACGCGGCCGGGCCTACTTCTTGACGGGTTCGAGGACGTCGCGGCCGACGAAGGGGCGCAGCGCCTCGGGCAGCACGACCGAGCCGTCGGCGCGCTGGTGGTTCTCCAGCAGGGCGACGATCCACCGGGTGGTGGCCAGCGTGCCGTTGAGCGTGGCGGCGTGGCGGGGCTTGCCGGAGTCGTCGCGGAAGCGGATGTTGAGCCGGCGCGCCTGGAAGTCGGTGCAGTTGGAGGTGGAGGTCAGCTCGCGGTAGCGGCCCTGGGTGGGCACCCACGCCTCGCAGTCGTACTTGCGCGCGGCGCTGGCGCCGAGGTCGCCGCCGGCGATGTCGACCACCCGGTAGGGGAGTTCGAGCTTGTCGAGCATCTCGCGCTCCCAGGCGAGCAGCCGCAGGTGCTCCTCGTGGGCGTGGTCGGGATGGGCGTAGACGAACATCTCGACCTTGTTGAACTGGTGCACGCGGATGATGCCCCGGGTGTCCTTGCCGTAGGACCCGGCCTCGCGGCGGAAGCACGGCGACCACCCGATGTAGCGGGTGGGCAGGGATTCGGCGGCCAGGATCTCGCCGGCGTGGTAGCCGGCCAGGGGGACCTCGGAGGTGCCCACCAGGTAGAGGTCGTCGGCCTCCAGGCGGTAGACCTCGTCGGCGTGGGCGCCGAGGAACCCGGTGCCCTCCATGGTCTCGGGCTTGACCAGCACCGGCGGGATCATCGGGGTGAAGCCGTTGGCCGCGGCCTGCTGCATGGCCATGTTGAGCAGGCCGAGTTCGAGCTGGGCGCCGACCCCGGTGAGGAAGTAGAACCGCGCGCCCGAGACCTTGGCGCCGCGGTCGGTGTCGATGGCGCCGAGGAGTTCGCCGAGTTCCAGGTGGTCGCGCGGGGTGAAGTCGAACTCGCGGGGGGTGCCGACCTCCTCGACCACGACGAAGTCGTCCACCCCGCCGACCGGGGTGTCGTCCTCGACGATGTTGGGGACCTCGCGCAGCAGGCGGTCGAGGTCGGCCGACAGCTCGCCGGCCTCGGCCTCGGCCCGCTTGACCTCGGCGGCCAGCTCCTTGGCGCGGGACAGCAGGGACTCGCGCTCCTCGGGTGCGGCGGCGGACACCGACTTGCCGACGCTCTTCTGCTCGGCGCGCAGGCCCTCGAAGCGGGTGAGGGCGGCGCGGTGCCGGGAGTCGAGGTCGAGCAGGCGGTCCACGACGGCGTCGTCTTCGCCGCGGACGCGCTGCGAGGCACGCAGGCGGTCGGGTGAGTCTCGGAGAGCACGAAGGTCGATCACGGTTGCAGGCTACCGGGGTTCGCGCGCACCGACATCCGCTTTCCCCAGCCGTCGCGCCGCGCACCCGGCGCGGAAAAACCTCCGCGGTTTCGCGTCATGACCGGGCCGCGGCGCCGTGTCACCACCGGCGGGCGCCGCGGCGGGCGCGGTCCGCGGCGCCCGGCGCCCTCACGACGAAGGCAGGGAGTGGGAGAGCGTGACCACTGCGAACACTGTGCCCCCCGTACGCACTGTGCCCACCGTGACCCCCGCGGCCGCTGGGCACGCCGTGCGCACCGCCGCCCGCGCGGCGGCGCCGGCCGCCGCGGCGCTGCCCTGGCCGATGAAGGCGCTCGGCGCCATGACGGCGGCCGAGATCCTGGCCGCGCTGGAGCAGGTGGTCTACGTGTGCCCCGACGACGTGGCGCTGGAGCGGGCGCTGCGCCGCGAACTGGCCAACGCCTTGGAGCGGGGCCGGGCGGCCGGCGGCGCGGCGCCGGGGTAGCGGCCCGGGCTCAGCCGGGTTCGCCCGCGCGGACGCGGGCCAGCCAGCGCTCGGCCTCGTAGAAGTCGGCGCTGGTGGTGCCGCGCGCGGGCAGGAACGGGCTCAGCTCGGTGCCGAGGTCGGCCCGCGGGTAGCTGCCGAGGAAGCGGACCTCCTTGCAGATGCGGCGCAGGCCCATCAGCGCCTCGCCCACGGCGGGGTCGGCGACGTGGCCGTCGGCGTCGAGGCAGAAGCAGTAGCGGCCCAGGCCGTCGCCGGTGGGGCGGGACTCCAGGCGGGTGAGGTTGACCCCGCGCACGGCGAACTGCTGGAGCAGCTCGATCAGCGCGCCGGGGTGGTCGTCGGCCAGGAACGCCACGAGCGATGTGCGGTCGGCGCCGGTGGGCTCGGGCAGCGGCCGGGGGCGCACGAGCTGGATGAACCGGGTGGCGGTGTCGGAGCGGTCGCCGATGTCCTCGGCGAGGGCGTGCAGCCGGTAGCGCTCGCCGGCCACCCGCGCGCAGACGGCGGCGTCGTAGGGCGCGCCGGGTTCGGCCACCGCCTGGGCGGCGGCGGCGGTGGAGGAGACGGTGCAGACCTCGGCGTCGGGCAGGTGGCGCGCCAGCCAGCCCCGGCACTGGGCGTGGGCGTGGGGGTGGGTGGCCACCCGCTTGACGTCGGCCAGGGAGGTGCCCTCGCGGGCGAAGAGGGTGAACCGCACCGGGATCGCGGTCTCGGCGGCGATCAGCAGCGGGTCGCCGTTGATCAGCTCGGCCATGGTGGCGCTGACGCCGCCCTCCAGGGAGTTCTCCAGCGGCACGACACCGCCGGAGACCTCGCCGCGGCGGATGGCCGCGAACACGGAGTCGACCCCGGGGTAGGCCACGAGGTCGGCCTCGGGCGCGTCGGGCATGAGCGCGCGCAGGGCGGCCTCGGTGAACGTGCCCTCGGGGCCGAGATAGGCATAGCGCATATCCGCCAGGTTATACCCGGGAGCGGTGGTGCGGCCGTGACATGGGACGACCCGGGCCGCACCGGGTCGCCGGCGCCGGGTGGCGCGCCGGGCGCGGCGCGCTCCGAGGGCCGGCGCCGGGTGGCCCGCCCGAGGACCACCGGGCCGGCGGCGGGGCCGCCCGCGCGGGCGCGCGGTGCTCGGCGGTGCTCGGCGGTGCGCGCCCGCCCGCTAGTTGGCGGCCCCCTGCGCCCCGCGCAGCGGCGCCTTGCCCGGGGCGGCGCCCAGGGTGCGCACCGCCGGCTGGTCAGCAGCGGGTTCGGGCGGGGCATCGGGCGCCGGCGGCGCCGCGGGGCCGGCCGCGGGTCCGGCGGGTTCGGCCGGCGCGGGCTGGGGGACGCGCGCCCCCGGCACCTTCCGCGGCGCGGTGGCCGCCGCCGGGGCGTCCTCGCCGGCGACCTCGCTGGGCGCCTGGCCCAGGCGGGCCGCGCGCATGGCGCGGTACTCCTCGGGCGACAGCGCCTCCAGGGCGCGGCCCTTCTCGACGGCCTTGGCGTAGGTGCGGGACTCGGTGCGCCCGTTGATCGAGGTCACCACGACGCCGTCGCCCACCGCGTTGAGCAGGGCGAGGGAGAACGAGCGGGCGCCCGACATCTCCTCAAGGGCGTCGTAGCGCACCACGGCGACGTCGCGCAGCGCGCGGGAGTCGACCCCGCTGCCGTCGGGCAGCAGGCGCTCGATCATGGCGCGGCAGTCCTCGATCGAGGAGCGCGCGGTCAGGTACGCGAAGGTGCCGACCGCCAGACCGCCCAGTCCGGCCAGCACGCCGACAACGACCAGAGACGTAGTCAAGGTAGTAACCACACCGCGAGCCTAACGGCTACGATGCGTCACGGGAACGATACTCTCCGCGTTTCGGGAAACCGGCGCCATGCCGGGCGAAGTTTCGCGAGGCGGCCACCGCCGCGGCGCGCGCCCCCTCCGACACCCGGCGGGCGCCGCGCTCCAGGGCCGGCCCCAGTTCGCGCTCGGCCAGCGCCCGCCCCACGTCGGCGAACTGCCGCGCGCGGTGGGCCTGTGCGCGCAGGTCGGTGCCGGTGGGCCGGTGCGCCAGCGGCACCTCCACCTCCACCACCCGCAGCCCCCGGCGCAGCACGTCGATGGTCAGGCCGGTCTCCACCCCGAACCCGGCGGCGAGCGGGCGGGCGGCCTCGAACGCCGCCCGCGTCAGGCAGCGCTGGCCGTTCAGCGGCTGCTCGGGCTCCCAGCCGGTGGCGCGGCGGATGCCCTCGCGGGCCAGCCGCACGACGAACCCGTGGCCGCCCAGCCGCATGCGCGTGGCGGGGAACAGCGCGATGGTCATGTCGGCGTCGCCGGCGCGCACGGGGTCGACGAGGGGCGCGGCTTCGGCGGCGGTGTCGCCGAGGTCGGCGTCGAGGAACAGGAGGTGGCGCGGGGGGCGGGCGGCGCCGGAGGCGCACTGCTCGATGAGGCGCACGCCCTCGGCGCCGGTGTCCATGGCCGCGCCCTTGCCGCGGTTGCGGGAGTGGCGCAGGACGCGGGCCCCGGCCGCCGCCGCGACGGCGGCGGTGCGGTCGCGGGAGCCGTCGTCCACGACCACCACGAGGTCCACTCCGGGCAGGCGCCCGGCCGCGCGCACGGTGGCGCCGATGCGCCTGGACTCGTCCTTGGCGGGGATGATGACCGCGACCCCGCCGGGACCCGGGTAATCGGTCATCGAAAGCCGCCTATGCGGTGGAACCGGAACCGGCCGCCAGGGGGAGGGCGTCGAGGGAGTCCTGGATGGTGAAGACCGAGGCGAGGCCGGTGACCTCGAGGATCTTGCGCACCGCCGGCTTGGGGGCGACGAGTTCCAGGGTGCCCTTGTGCTCGCGGGCGCGCTTCAGCGCCGACAGCAGCACGCTCATACCGGTGGAGTCGCAGAACTCCACGCCCGACATGTCGACGACCAGCCGCCGGGCGCCGTCCTCCAGCGCGTTCAGCAGCCCGCTTTGTAGTTGCGGTGCCGTATAGAGGTCAATCTCGCCGCGCACGGTGACCACTGCGCAATCGCCCTGAGACTGACTTGAGATCTTCAACTCCACAGTCGAGACTGTAGCGCCCACCAGGAGTGGTGGCCACATCGCCGACGGCGTTTCGCTCCATCGGTCACGGTCTGCGGCCAAGAATCCGGGCTGTTCGCGAGCTACCCGCGGCCTACCCGAAAAGCACGGATCGCGCGGATCGCGCGGGGTGCGCGGCGGCGCGCCCGATCCCCGGGCGCGGCCTCACGCCCAGGTGGCGTGGCTGCGCGCGCTCCACGCGCGGTCGCGCGCGGGGCCGGCGGCCGGGGCGGCGCGCAGGCCCGGCGCGGCGGCGGCCGGCGCGGCCCGCTCCGCGCGGGCGGCGCCCTCGACCTCCAGGACGGCCCAGACAGTGGTGACGGTGTCGTCGACCTCGGTGCCCCACTTGGCGGCGAGGTGCTCCACGATGCCCAGCCCGCGCCCGCCCAGGGCCGACAGCGAGGGGCGGGCCAGCCGGGGCAGGGTCTCGGCCCCGCCGTCGCGGACGGAGACCTCCAGCCAGGCGGCCGCGGCGTTCGTGCCGCCGACCTCCCAGCAGACCTGCACGCACCCCGGCGGGAAGGGGTCGGGCAGCGGCGCGGCGTGGCGCAGGGCGTTGCTCAGCAGTTCGCTGAGGACGATGGCGGCGTCGTCGATCTTGGCGGTCTCGATGCCCGAGGCGCGCAGGTCGGAGCACATGCGCCGACGTGCGCTGGTCACGCTCGACGGAGCGTGCGGCAGCAGTACGTTCCTCGACACGTCCCTCTCCCGTTCGTCGGCGCGTCCGTTCGCAAAGCGGGAGCACGAGCCTGCCGCCCACGTCCCGACCCGGTTGATGCCGGTATTGGTCTGGTCGGTTCGCGGCAAAGTCCTGGTATGCGACCCTGCCAGGGCCGAAATGCCCCGTTCCCCACCCCCGGAAACACATCATCGCCGCTGATGTCAGGTGCGGCGTCCATCGGGGGCGCGCTGCGGGAGGCGTGAGCGGCGCCCACAGCCCTTTAACCGCTATTTGTCCGGCTTGTCGGCTTCGTCGGCGGGCGCCGACTGTAATGTGAATCTCATCCGGGTGCCGCCGACCGCGCGCCGGTGCGCGGTCACCTCGCCGCCCTGGGCGCGGGCCAGCCGCCGGGCGATGTAGAGCCCCAGCCCGATCCCGCCGAACCTGCGGCGGTCGCCGGCCTCGCCCTGCACGAACCGGCCGAAGATCCGCTCCTCGTCACCGGGCTCGATCCCCACGCCCTCGTCCTCGACCGACACCGCCACGCGGTCCTCCTCGACCGCCGCGCTCAGCACCACCCGCCCGCCCTCGGGCGAGTACTTGAACGCGTTCTCCAGCAACTGGCCCACGATCACGTCGGTGGCCGTGGGGTCGCCCAGCGCCGGCGGCAGCCGCTCGGGCAGCTCCAGCAGCAGGGTGTGGCGCGCGGAGAACGGCCGGAACGCGGTGGCGGTGTCGCGCAGCAGGCGCTCGAGGTCGAAGGGGCCGTCGCCGCGCCGGTCGCCCTCGCGGGCGTCGGCGCCCAGCAGCAGGTTCTCGACCAGCCGGGCGAGGATGGCCGAGCGGTCGGCGATGGTGTCCACGGCGGCCCGCCGCGCGCCGTCGTCCAACTGGTCCCAGCGCCGCACCAGCGTGCTGGCGAACCCCTGCACGACCGTGATGGGCGTGCGCAGCTCGTGCCCGGCCGTGGCCAGGAAGAGGTCCTTCTCCTCCTCCAGCGCCTTGGCCTGGCTGATGTCGCGGAAGTCCACCACCCGCTCCCCGGTCTCGGGGATGTCGGTGATCAGGATCTCCAGCCACCGGCCGTTGTCGAGGCGGTGGCGGATGTTCTCACCCTGGGCGGCGGGCAGGGGGAAGGGCGGGTGGCGCCCGACCGCGTCGGCGGCGGCGTAGCCGGTCAGCTCGGCGGCCGAGCGGTTCCACTTGCGCACCAGGCCGCCGGCGCCCAGCACCGCGATCCCGTCGGCGCTGGAGTCGACCACCGCGTGCTCGTGGGCCCGCTGCCGCACGATTTCGCGGTAGGCCATGGCGTTGCCCAGGGCCACCCCCGCGTGGGCCGCCAGGAGTTCCAGCAGCTCCAGCTCGATGTGGCCCACCTTGCGCCGGCTGTAGAGGGCGTAGAGCGCGCCGTAGGGCCGGCCCTGGACGTTGGAGACGCCCAGCGCGATGGTGTGCAGCCCCTCCAGGTCGGCCCAGATGAGGTCGTCGAGGCTGCGGGTGTCGTCGGTGGCCAGCAGCACGGTCTTGCCGCTGCGCAGCAGCTCCCCGAACAGGCTGGATTCCAGCGGCGCGCGGTAGCCGCGCAGGTGGTCCGAAAGCTGGGTGAGGCTGACCAGCCGCAACTGGTCGTCCTCGATGAGCGCGAACCCGCCGGCGTCGGCGCCGGTCAGCTCGGTGAGGCTGTGGGCGATCCGGTCGAGCACGGCGTCCAGGTCGAGGTCGGCGTTGATGTCGGCGACCACGTCGGTGAGCCGGCGCACCAGCCGCGCCCGCTCGGTCATGTGGCTCTGCACCGTGCCGAGGTCCTCGTAGGGGTGGTAGACGGTGGCCCACCCGGTGAGCGCGCCGGCGCCGTCGAACAGGCAGCTTGTGGCGACCCGGACGTCGACCACGCTGCCGTCGCGGCGCAGCCGCCGGCTGACGATGGTCAGCGGCCCGCCGGCGCGCACCCGCTCCAGCACGGCGTGGTGCTCGGCGGTCAGCTCCTCGGGGACCACCGGCAGCGGGGCGCCCACGACCTCGGCGGCGCTCCAGCCGAACAGCCGCTCGGCCGCCGGGTTCCACAGCACCACCCGCAGGTCGGTGTCCACGGCCACGATCGCGTCGGCCGCGCACGCCAGCACGGCGTCGGCACTGGGGAGGGGACGATCGGGGGCCACCTCGACATAGTGCCACCCGCGAGCCGGGCCGCGGCCCGGGTTTGGCCAAAACCCGCCAATCGGGCGGCGGGCCGCGGCGGCGGACTTCTCAGCGGCGGGCGGGGGCTGGATTGGGCTCAGGCGACCCGGGGGTCGGCGCCGGTCTCGCTGACCATGCCGCGCCCGGCCAGCGCCCACGCCTGCATGCCGCCGGCGACGTTGGCGGCCTGCCAGCCGGCGTCGTTGAGAGCCTGCACGGCCTGGGCCGAGCGGCCCCCGATCCGGCAGACCACGTAGACCTGGCGGTCGCGCGGCACCTCGGCGGCGCGCTCGGGGAGCTGGTGGAGCGGGATGTGCAGGGCGTCGGGCGCGTGCCCGGCCCGCCACTCGTCGTCTTCGCGGACGTCGAGCACGAACCCGTCCGGCGGCACGGTGCTGACCTCGACGACGGGCACACTCTCAGCGAACACGCGGGATCTCCTTCGTCCTGGCGGGCCGGCCGGGGCCGCGGGGAACCCGCGCGCGGCCGGCCGTGGCGACCTTGCGTGGCGGCGGCGACACGGAGGGAACCGGTCGGGGCCGCGCCACGTCGAACAGGGTATGCGCACGCTCATTCCGGCGGCCGCGCTGACGGCCGCCGCCCTCCTGGCCGCCGGGTGCGGCGCCGACGAGGTCCGCACCGAGCCCGGCCCCGGGGCCGAGGGCTCCGGCGGGTCCCCGGGCGCCGCCCCGGACACCGAACTGACCATCGACATCACCGCGACCGAATCCGCCGGGCCCTCCGCGGCGCCGGGCGGCTCCCCCTCGCCGTCACCGTCGGCACCCGCGCGCTGGACCCTCACCTGCGCTCCGGCCGGCGGCGACCACCCCGACCCCGAGGCCGCCTGCGCCGACCTGGCCGACGCCGGGGGCGCCGACGCCTTCGCCGAGGTCCCCGACAACCAGCCGTGCACTTTCATCTACGGCGGCCCGCAGGTGGCGCGGGTCGAGGGGCATGTGGAGGGCACGCCGGTCGAGACCGAGTTCACCCGCTCGGGCGGCTGCGAGATCGACCGCTACGACACCATGGGCGCCGTCCTGGCGCCCTGATCCGGCCGCCCGGCCGGGCCGGTGCGGCGGCGTACCGGCACGGCCGCATGTCGCTATACCCGCATACCCGTATACCCCTATATCTGCCTACCCGGTCGCCCGTATATCCGTGGCCCCGCCTACCTCCACGGGCGCCCGCCGCGCGGGAGCGGCGGGGGAATCACCGGGCGACGCCCCGGCGGCGGCCGGAGAAGAGAGGGAGAAGACCCGGGGAAGAGGAGAAAAAGAGATGAGCCCCGCCGCTTGCCGCGGCGGGGCTCATCGGTGAATCTGCGGAGTGTGGGTGCTGAACCCGGTCTCCCGTGGGCGAGGAGGGATTTGAACCCTCACATCCTTTCGGACACACGGACCTGAACCGTGCGCGTCTACCGTTCCGCCACCCGCCCGAGTGACTTGCATATGCTGGCACATACCGACAGTGTGTTCAAAACGTGAGTCGACCACATCTGCGGGTCCGCACCGGCCGCCGGCCTGGTCGGATCCGGGGATCCGGCCTCATCGCCTGGCGACAGACACCAGGCTAGCACGGTCCCGACAGGGGTCGTGCACGGTTTTCCGCCCGCCCCGGAGCTTCGCTCCGCGATCCGGGTCCGGCCCGTTGCGTCCCGATATCCACAGGGAGGGGCGCGCGTGAGTCCAAGGGCGCGGCAACCCGGTTACGATCGTCAGTACATGCGGAGTGGAGTAAGGGAGGTACCTCGTGGGAGTGCTCCAACGCTTCGAGCGCAGGCTTGGAGGCATGATCGAAGGCACCTTCGCCCGTGCTTTCAAGTCCAAGCTCGAACCCGTCGAAATCGCCAGCGCCGTCCAGCGTGAGATGGACGAGCGCGCCGCAATCGTCGCCCAGGGCCGGACCCTGGTCCCCAACGACTTCGTGGTGGAGCTTTCCGCCGAGGACGCCGAGCACATGGACGCCCTGGCCGACACCATCGGCCAGGAACTCGCCAAACTCGCGCGCGACTACGCCACGGAGCAGGGCTACTCCTTCGTGGGTCCGGTGCGCGTGCACTTCAAGTCCGAAGCCGATCTCCAGATGGGCCGGTTCCGGATCCGCTCCGGCGTGATCCGCGGCTCCACCGTCGAGAGCGGCGAGATCCGCACCTCGGTCGCCGACCAGCCGCGCAACCCGGCCGACGCCCAGGGCCACCCCCGGCTGCTGATCTCGCCCGGCGGCGCCACCGCCGAGGGCTCGCCCGCCAGCCAGGGCATGCAGCAGTCGTTCGTCCTCAACACCCAGGTCACCCTGCTGGGCCGGGGCACCGACTGCCACCTGCGCCTTGTCGACAACGGCGTCTCGCGCCACCACGCCGAGATCCGGGTCGAGGACGACGAAGCCGTCCTGGTCGACCTCGGCTCCACCAACGGCACGTTCGTCAACGGCCAGCAGGTCAAGCGCGCGCGCCTGGTCGACGGCAGCCGGATCAGCCTGGGCCGCACCACCATGACCTTCCGTCGGGACTGACCGCCCCGCCAATCATCCGCAACCAAACCCGCTCCCGTGGCGTCACACATGGCAGCGACTCCCACCACCCGTCCACGCGTCGGCCGGGGCCCCGCGGCCCCGGCGGCCCGAACAGGGCGATCGATCCCGATGCATCCCTCCATTGAGATCGTTGGGCTTTTCCGCCACGATCTCCTAGGGTTCGACGCCAGTAGACGCGGTGGCGGCTGACGACGACCGCCACCTCGCCGGAGCACGACAGGGGCTGAAGAGCAGTTCAATGTCCGACTTGACCCTCATGCTGATCAGGATCACGTTCCTCTGCGTGCTGTGGCTGTTCGTGATCATGGCGGTCGGCGTCATCCGCACCGACCTCCTCGGCCCCGCCAAGAGCAAGTCCAAGCGCAAGCGCTCCGAACGGCGCGCCCCCGCCGAGTCCCGTGCCCCGCGCCCCGCACGCTCCCAGCGCGCCCCCAAGGGCCGCCGCAACGAACCGCGCTCCCTCGTGGTCACCAAGGGTCCGCTCGCCGGCACCTCGCTCAACCTGTCCCCCCAGCACCCGATCACCATCGGCCGGGCCAACGACGCCACGCTCGTCATCAACGACGACTACGCCTCGGGTCGGCACGCCCGGATCTTCTCCGACAACGGCCGCTGGATCGTTGAGGACCTCGGTTCGACGAACGGCACCTACCTGGGCCAGCAGCGGCTGACCCACCCCCAGCCAATCTCGGTCGGACAACCCATCCGCATCGGCAAAACCGTCCTGGAACTGCGCAAATGACAATCGCTCTCCGATACGCGGCGTACTCCGACGTAGGATGCCTCCGCGAAGGCAACGAAGACTCCGCCTACGCCGGCCCGTACCTCCTCGCGGTCGCCGACGGGATGGGCGGACATGCCGGCGGTGAGATCGCCAGCGCCATCGCGATCTCCACGCTGATGACCCTGGACGAGGACGTCCCCACGACCGAGGCCATGGTGGGCTCCCTCCAGCAGGCGGTCGAGCACGCCAACAACCTGCTCGCCCAGCGGGTCAAGGAGGAGCCCCGGCTGGAGAACATGGGCACCACCCTAACCGCCATGCTGTGGTCGGGGGCGCGTGTCGCCATGATCCACGTCGGCGACTCCCGCGCCTACCTGCTGCGGGGCGACGAGTTCGGGCAGATCACCCACGACCACACCCTCGTGCAGACCCTGGTGGACGAAGGCAAGATCACCGAGGAGGAGGTCGCCACCCACCCCCAGCGGTCCCTGCTGCTGCGCGCGCTCGACGGCCGCAGCCAGGTCGACCCCGACATCTCCATCAGCGAGGCCCGCGTCGGCGACCGCTACCTGCTGTGCTCCGACGGCCTCTCCGGCGTGGTCAGCACCGAGACCATCCGCGAGACCCTGGCCGCCGAGCGCAACCCCGACGCCGCCGCCCGCCGGCTGATCGACCTCGCCAACCGCGGCGGCGGCCCCGACAACATCACCGCCGTGGTGGCCGACGTCATCGACACCGCCACCGACCCCGGCGGCCCCACCCAGGAGCCCGCGGTCGTGGGCGCGGCCGACCAGCGCCGCGAACCCGTCATGACCCCCGACACCCCCGCCGGCCGCGCCCAGGGGCTCAACCGCGGCGCCGGCGACACCGCCGAGATGGCCCGGATCCCCGCCTTCGAGCCGCCGCCCGAGGAGCCCGACGAACCCGAGCGCCGCACCCGGAGCTGGTGGCCCATGGTCATCGTCTTCGTCGTGATCGTCGCGGTCATCGCGGGCGCGGGCTACTACTTCGGGACCCGCTACCTCAGCAGCCAGTACTTCCTCGGCCCCTCCGAGGACGGCGGCACCGTGGCGCTCTACCAGGGGCTGAGCACCGACGTCGCCGGCTACGACCTCGCCGAGCAGATCGAGGACACCCAGATCCCCATCGACGGCCTGCCCGAGAACGAGCGCAACGCCGTCAGCTCCACCATCCCCCTCGACAGCCGCGGCGACGCCGACGACCGCATCGCCCGCCTGCGCGAAGCCGCCGAGACCTGCGCGGCCGACCCCGACTGCGCCCCCGGCGGGCAGCCCTCGGGCGATCGCCAGGACCAGGGCGGGCAGGGCACCCAGCCCAGCCCGGACCCCGGCGCCGCGGTCGGCACCGCCGTCCAGATCCCGCTGGGAGGGGATTGATGTGACGCTTCCGACCGCGACCAAGCGCCCGCCGGCGGCCGAGGCCCCCACCGCGCTTCCGCCGGTCAAGCGGCGCAACGCCGAACTCGTCATGACGCTGTTCGCGATCGCGCTGACGCTCTACGCCATGATCGAGGCCGGCCTCACCCGCAACAACGAGATGCCGCCCAGCCTGTTCCTCTACGGCGGGCTGTTCGGCGGCCTGGCGGTGCTGGCGCACTTCTTCATCCGGTTCTTCGCGCCCTGGTCGGACCCCCTGCTGCTGCCGCTGGCCACCCTGCTCAACGGCCTGGGCATCGCCATGCTGTGGCGGCTGGGCGAGGCCACCGGCGACACCTCGCGCGCCAGCGCCATGGACCAGCTCATCCTGACCGCCGCCAGCATGGTGGTGTTCGCGGGGATCATCTACTTCCTCAAGGAGCCCCGCACCCTCCAGCGCTACCCCTACATCATGGCGGTGGGCGCGGTCTTCCTGCTGCTGCTGCCGCTGACCCCGCTGGGCAGCGAGATCAACGGCGCCCGGCAGTGGGTGAACTTCGGGTTCACCTCGCTCCAGCCCTCGGAGTTCGCCAAGATCGCCCTGGTGGTCTTCCTGTCGGGCTACATGGTCACCAAGCGCGACGTGCTCGCCCTGGCCAGCCGGCAGATCAAGATCGGCCCGGTGAAGGTGCTGGACCTGCCGCGCATGCGCGACACCGCGCCGATGGCGGTCATGTGGGGCTTCTGCATCATCGTGCTGGTCATCCTGATGAACGACCTCGGCACCTCGCTGATGCTGTTCGGCACCTTCCTGGCCATGATCTACGTGGCCACCCAGCGCGGCTCCTGGATCGTCATCGGGCTCACCGCGTTCTTCGGCGCGTGCGCGGCCATCTACCCGTTCGTGCCGCACTTCCGGGTCCGCATGGTCACCTGGCTCGACGCCTTCCGCCCCGACGTGTTCTGCACCGACGAGGCCATGGCCAACCCCGAGTCCTTCTGCGTGACCTCCGGCAACAGCCAGCAGTTGGTGCAGGGCCTGTTCGCCCTGGCCGAGGGCGGCATGACCGGCACCGGCCTGGGCGGCGGCCAGCCCGGCTACGTCCCCGAGGTCCAGAACGACTTCATCTTCACCGCCTTCGGTGAGGAGCTGGGCCTGGCCGGGATCATGGTCATGCTGATGGCCCTGGCGCTGCTGGTCGAGCGCGGCATGCGCATCGCGCTGGCGTCCAAGGAGCTGTTCATCAAGATGTTCGCCTCGGGCATCTCCTTCCTCATCGCCTTCCAGACGTTCGTCGTCATCGGCGGCGTGACCCGGGTGATCCCGATGACCGGTGCCACGATCCCGTTCGTCGCCAAGGGCGGTTCGGCCCTGCTGTCGAGCTGGATCATGGTCGCCCTGCTGATGCGCATGAGCAACAACGCCCGCAAGCCCGCACCGCAGGCCATCCAGGACGAGGGCGCGACCCAGGTGATCCAGCGATGAACAAGCCCATCCGCCGCCTCTCGATCTTCGCGCTGGCACTGTTCGGCGTGCTGCTGCTGAACGTGTCCTACATCCAGGCGTTCGCCGCCGAGGACCTGCGCGAGCACCCCTTCAACCGCCGCCAGTTCGCCGAGAGCCTCAACACCCACCGCGGCTCGATCATCGTGGGCAGCCAGGAGGTCGCCTACTCCGAGCCCGTGGGCGGCGACAGCGACCAGTACCAGCGCGTGTACGAGAACGGCCAGCTCTACGCCCCGGTCGTGGGCGCGTTCCGCGCCGGCTCGGCCACCGGGATCGAGGCCGCCGAGAACTCCTTCCTCGACGGCTCCCACGAGTCCCTGGCCGTGAACAACTTCCGCGACATGCTCACCGGCGAGGAGCCCAAGGGCGCCGACGTCACGCTGACCATCAACGCCGACGCCCAGCAGGCGGCCATGGACGGCCTTGAGGCGCTGGGCAAGAACGGCGCGGCCGTGGCGCTGGACCCCGCCACCGGCGCGGTGCTGGCCTCCTACTCCAACCCCACCTACGACCCCAACAGCGTGGCCAGCGTCACCGAAACCGACCAGGCGGCCCAGAACTGGACCGAACTGGAGTCGGCCGAGCAGCAGCCGCTGCTCAACCGCGGCCTCAACCAGCGCTACCCCCCGGGCTCGACGTTCAAGATCGTCACCGCCGCGGCGGCCCTGGAGAACGGCGCCACCCCGGAGTCCACCATCGACGCGCCCGAGACCCTCGACCTCGGCGCGCCGCTGCCCAACGCCTGGGGCGGGCCGTGCAACAACGGGGCGCCCGACTCCCTGGCGCACTCCATCGAGATCTCCTGCAACACCTCCATGGCCAACTGGGCGATCCAACTGGGCGGGCAGACCATGCAGGAGCAGGCCGAGGCGTTCGGTTTCAACCAGGGCGAGATGGAAATCCCGATCACGGTCACCGAATCCCTGTCCCCCCTGGAGACCGATCCCAATATCCTGGGCCGGAGCGGGATCGGCCAGGCCAACATCGAGGCGACCCCGCTGCAAATGGCCATGGTCGCGGCGGGCGTGGCCAACGACGGCGACGTCATGAAGCCCTACCTGGTGGAGTCCGTGCAGAACTCCAACCTTGAGGAGGTCGAGACCGCCCAGCCCGAGGTGTACACCACCGCCATCAGCTCCGGGACGGCGGCCGACCTCACCGAGATGATGATCGGCGTCACCGCGGGCGACGAGGCGTCGGGGCCGGGAGCCCAGATCCCGGGCATCGACGTCGCCGGCAAGACCGGAACCGCCGAGACCGCGAGCGGTCCCACGCACAACTGGTTCATCTCCTTCGCACCGGCCGACGACCCCCAGGTCGCCGTGGCGGTCGTGGTCGAGCACGGCGGCGGCAGCGGCGGCACCCTGGCCGCGCCGATCGCGCGGGAGATCATGGAGGCTGTGATCAACGAGTGAGCGACAACGACCCGGGTGTCCCCGACCCCACGGGGGCGGAGTCCCTCGCGGGCACGGTGCTCAGCGGCCGCTACCGGCTGGAGGAGCAGATCGGCTCGGGCGGTATGGGTACCGTCTGGCGGGCCGAGGACACCCTGCTCAACCGCCCGGTCGCGGTCAAGCTGCTGCATCCGGCGCAGATGGCCGAGCCCACGGCCCGCGAGCGGTTCCGCACCGAGGGGCGGATCACCGCCGGGCTGTCCCACCCCGGCATCGCGCAGGTCTACGACTACGGCGAGCAGGACGGCCGCGCGTTCCTCATCATGGAACTCGTGCTGGGCGAGCCGCTGTCCTCGATCCTGCGCCGCAACAGCGGCCTGGAGCCCAGTGTCACCCTCGACATCGTGGGCCAGGCCGCGGCGGCGCTGGCCGCCGCCCACGCGCGCGGGGTGGTGCACCGCGACATCAAGCCGGGCAACCTGCTGGTCACCGAGGACGGCACGGTCAAGCTGACCGACTTCGGGATCGCGCGCGGCAACGAGTCGGTCACCCTCACCCAGACCGGCATGGTCATGGGCACGGCCCAGTACATCTCGCCCGAGCAGGCGTCGGGCCGGCCCGCCACCTTCGCCTCCGACCTCTACGCCTTGGGCGTGGTGGCCTACGAGTGCCTGGCGGGCCAGCCGCCGTTCACGGCCGACACCCCGCTGGCGCTGGCTTTGGCCCACACCCGCGACGACCCCCCGCCGCTGCCCGACCACGTCCCCGACCCCGTGGCCGGGTTCGTGGCCCAACTGCTGGAGAAGGTCCCCGACGAGCGCCCCGGCTCGGCCGGCGAGGTCGCCGCCGCGGCGCAGCGGCTGCGGCTGGGCATGAGCGCCGACCAGGGCGGCGTCACCACCGCCATGGACCTGCCCGACCCCGCCCAGACCATGGTGGCCGGCGGCGCCGCGACCGCGCCGAGCAGGTTCACCCCGGTGGGCGGATACCGCGGCACGTCCGCGTCCGACCCCGCCGGCGGGCAGTCGTCGGATAAGGTTGGCCGGGGCGCCCCGGACAGCCGGCGGGCGAGCCTGCCCATGGTCCTGGCGGCCGTGGCGGCCACCGCGGTGCTGGTCCTGGGCGTGGTCTGGGCCGGACGGCTCTTCGGGGCGCAGGACCCCGAGGCCAACAACGTCCGCAACCCCGACTCCAGCCCGACGGCCACGCCGAGCGACGACGGCGAGCCGTCGCCGCAGGAGAGCCAGACCGTCGAGGAGGACCCCGGCACGGGCGGTTCGGACTGGGGCCAGGACGGCTCGACCGACTACGGCACCCAGCCCGCCTCGCCGTCCGCGCAGCCGAGCACCCCGCCCGCCGAGAACGACGACTCCACCGACGTCCCCCCGGACGAGGACGACACCACGCCCACCCAGGACCCGGGCGGCGAGACGCCGCCGGTGAATCCGCCCGTACCCGGCGACAACGGCAACGGGAACGGCAACGGCGGCGACAACGGCGGCGGAGGGGACACGGGGGAGGACTGACCGCGATGGGGCGGCGGATGACCACTCGCCAGGCGCCGGATTCCCGCGCGCCGCGGAGATGACGAGGAACTGTTCACGACATGTCTCAGCCACGGCTACTCGGTGGCCGCTACGAGCTCGATCAGGTCATCGGGCGCGGCGGCATGGCCGAGGTCTTCCGCGCCCGTGATCTGCGGCTGGACCGCCTGGTGGCCGTCAAGACGCTGCGGCACGACCTGGCCCGCGACCACACCTTCCAGGAGAGGTTCCGGCGCGAGGCGCAGTCGGCGGCCTCGCTGAACCACCCCTCGATCATCGCGGTCTACGACACCGGTGAGGACGTGGTCGACGGCCTGTCGATCCCGTACATCATCATGGAGTACGTCGACGGCCGCACCCTCAAGGAGCTGCTCGACGACGACCGCCGGCTGCTGCCCGAGCGCTGCGCCGAGGTCACCGACGGCATCCTGCGCGCGCTGGAGTACAGCCACCAGAACGGGATCGTCCACCGCGACATCAAGCCGGCCAACGTCATGCTGACCCGCCAGGCCGAGGTCAAGGTGATGGACTTCGGCATCGCGCGGGCCATGAACGACAACCAGGCCACGATGACCCAGACCTCCCAGGTCATCGGCACGGCGCAGTACCTCTCGCCCGAGCAGGCGCGCGGCGAGCGGGTCGACGCCCGCAGCGACATCTACTCCACCGGCTGCGTGCTCTACGAGCTGCTCACCGGCCGGCCGCCGTTCACCGGCGACTCCCCCGTCTCCATCGCCTACCAGCACGTGCGCGAGCAGCCGGTGCCGCCCACCCAGGTCGACCCCGACATCCCGACCTGGCTTGAGGACATCACCCTGCGCGCCATGACCAAGGACCGCGAGGAGCGGTACCAGTCGGCCGAGGAGATGCGCCAGGACATCCAGCGCGGACTCCAGGGGCTGCCCACCGAGGCCCGCACCATGGCCATGGCCGGGGCGGGGGCCACCACCGCGCTGCCGCCCGTGGAGGACCGGCGCGACCGCTACGACGACGACCGCTACGACGACTACGACGACCGCGACGAGGGCATGGGGCGGCGCAACGCCCTGTGGATCCTGCTGGCCGTGCTCGTGGTCGCCGCCATCGGGTTCGCGGTGTGGCTGTTCACCCAGCCCACCGCCGAGAGCATCGCGATCCCCGACGTGGCCGGCATGAGCGAGGAGGAGGCCCGCTCCGAGCTGACCGGCGCCGGCTTCGAGTCCGACGCCATCGAGACCCGGGAGCAGAACGACGAGGAGGTCGCCGAGGGCGACGTCATCGGCACCGATCCCCCGGCCGGCGAGGAGCGCAGCCCCACCAGCACCATCACCCTGCTGATCTCCACCGGGCCGGGCTCCCAGGAGGTGCCCGACGTCAGCGGGCAGGACCGCGACACCGCCACCCAGACCCTGACCGACGCCGGATTCGAGGTCGGCGACACCACCGAGGAGCCCTCCGACTCCGTGCCCGAGGGCCAGGTGATCCGCACCGACCCCCGCGGCGGGTCCAACGCCGACCCCGGCAGCCAGGTGAACCTGGTGCTGTCGTCGGGGCCGGAGCCGGTGGTGGTGCCCGACCTGAGCGGCATGTCCCGCGAGGACGCCGAAGCCGCGCTCAGCGACGCCGGGCTGTCGGGCAACTTCTCCAGCGAGCCCAGCGACGCCGAGCCCAACACGGTGATCAGCCAGGACCCCGGCGCCAACGCCGAGGTCGAGCCGGGCACCACGGTCAACGTGGTGGTGGCCGAGGAGCAGGAGCAGCCCACCACCCCGCCGCCGAGCCAGACCCCGACCACCCCCGGGCAGGAGTCGCCGCCGCCGGGCTGGCCGACCGACTTCCCCTGGCCGCCGGGCCAGTGACCGCACGCCCGCGCCGCCGGGCGGGTCCGCCGCCGCGGACCCGCCCGGCCCGGGTCCCTGATCGACTTGGAGTCCGTCGGCGCAGGTCAGTAGGCTTTCAGTAGCACTCGTGGGTGTTACGGACGTCCCATCCCCACCCGACTGGGCGTAGACTGGAGCATCCGTCACGCGTCCATTCCGGCCGATTCGTTTTTGGAGCAGCGACCGTGCCCAAGTCCCGCAACGATCGCAAGAAGAAGGCCGTCTACACGCCCCCGCCGTCGGCGGCCAAGCCCAAGGTCAGTCCGCGCTGGCTGGCGCCGCTGATGATCGCGTGCGGTGTGTTCGGCGTCTTGTGGATCGCGGTGTACTACATCGCCGGAGCGTCGATCCCCTACATGCGCGACTGGGCGGAGTGGAACCTCGCCATCGGGTTCGCGGGGATCATCGCGTGCATCATCTTGTCCACACGCTGGCACTAGGCGCGTCGGCGCAGGTCGCGGCCGTCCGCCGCGGCTGACATCACCAGCGGTCACCGGTTTGTCCACAGAGTTATCCACAGGCTGTGGGTAGCTCTTCTCGGCATGCCTTGAGGCGGGACGGAACCGCCACGGCCACCGGCACCCGGACGCGGCGGGGGCCGCGGACCCGTGGGTCCGCGGCCCCGCGCGTGTCCAGGAGGGGCGCTCAGGCGCCCATCAGCACCGTCCCGGCCGCGGCACCCGCGACCAGCAGCGCCATCACGCCGGCCGTGGCCAGCGTGTGCGCGAGCGCCTGCCCGCGCCGCCGCTGCGCGCCCGGGCGCCCCGAGCCCGGCGGCAGGTAGGCGTAGGCGGCCGCCAGCAGCAGCCCGGTGACCAGCCCGCCGATGTGCCCGGTCCAGGAGATGTTGGGCACCAGGAAGGTGATCAGCAGGTTCACCGCGAGCAGGCCGACCACGAACCGCGTGTCCAGGCGCAGCCGGCGGCCGATGACGAACACCGCCCCGAACAGGCCGAAGATGGCGCCCGAGGCGCCCACCGACATGGTCTGGGGCACCACGACCAGGCTCAGGACCGAGCCCCCGACCGCGCTGAGCACCCACAGCGCCAGGTAGCGGGTGTGGCCGAGCACGGTCTCGACCTGCTGGCCCAGCACGTACAGGGCCATCCCGTTGAACAGCAGGTGCATGACGCCGCCGTGCAGGAAGGCGGCCGTGAGGAGCCGGTACCACTGGCCGTCGACGACGGCGAAATAGCCCGACATCCCGAACATCCCCACCAGTTGCGGCACGGCGAACTGGGCGGCGAACCCCAGGGCCATCAGCCCCAGGAGCACCCAGGTCACCAGGGGCCGGTCGGCGACCCGCCCCCCGAACACGGTCCGGGCCTGGCGCATGCCGCGCCGGCCCTCGGCCACGCACTCGGGGCAGTGCTGGCCGACCGGCGCCTCGCGGATGCAGTCGGGGCAGATGGGCCGGTCGCACCGCGAGCACCGCAGGTAGGTCTCGCGGTCGCGGTGGCGGTAGCACGTCGGCACGGCCGCGGCACCGGGTCCGGTGCCGCCGGTCGGGGAGGAGGCCATGGGCGCCGGCCGGCCTAGGAGCGCTCGATCTCGACGGAGGAGATGACCACGTCCTCCACCGGGCGGTCCTGGGCGTTGGTCTTGACGCCGGCGATGGCGTCGACGACCTCGGTGCCCGAGACGACCTCACCGAAGATGGTGTGCTTGTTGTTCAGCCAGTCGGGGGCGCCGACCGTGATGAAGAACTGCGAGCCGTTGGTGTTGGGGCCGGCGTTGGCCATGGCCAGCAGGTAGGGGCGGTCGAACTTCAGCGAGCTGTCGAACTCGTCCTTGAACTTGTAGCCGGGGCCGCCGCGGCCGTTGCCCAGGGGGTCGCCGCCCTGGATCATGAACCCGCTGATGACGCGGTGGAAGATCGTGCCGTTGTAGAGGGGCTCGGTGCTGGGGCGACCCGTGGTGGGGTCGACCCACTGCTTGGTCCCCTCGGCCAGGCCGACGAAGTTCTCGACCGTTTCGGGCGCCTGCCGGGCGAAGAGCCTGACGACGATCGTCCCCTTGGTGGTGTTCAGCCGCGCGAGGGGCTGACCGTTGACCTCGGACACCTGGGTGCCTTTCCGTTGTGTTCGCTTGCGCGGTCCACGTTACCCGGCCTTCCGCACGGGGTTCGTGGGCGCGGGGGGTGGCGGGCCGGAGCGGCCCGAAGGGGTGCCTACCGCGCGGGCGTGTCGAACCGGTGCCAACCCGTCGAGCCGGATATGTTGCGGTAACACGTTGATAACGTCGGAAAACGCCGAGTGGGACGGCGTTGTGCCGCACCCGGCGCGGCGCGCGCGCATAGGTCGCGCCGCATCGGGCAAGTGCAACCCAGACGAAGACAGTAAAGGAGGTCACCGTGCCCATGACACTGAAGCGCCACAAGGGCGGCTTCGAGGCTGACGCGGCACTGGCCCGGTTGCAGGAACTCGCACGCGAGTCGTCCGACCGGTTCGCCCCCTACGCCGAGCAGGCCAGGGACACCGCCACGCAGCGCCTGCACCAGGCCCGCGGCTGGACCGCCCCCCGGCTGGAGACCGCCGCCCAGCGGGTCGAGGACACCGTCGCGCCGCGCGTGGCCGGCCTCCTCAACCAGGCCGCGCAGCGCGTGGAGCCCCCCAAGCCCCGCCGGGGCGGGCGGCGCGTCCCCCGCGCCGTGCTCGTGCTCGGTGTCGCGGCGGTCGGCGCCGCCGCCGTCTACGGCGTGGTGCGGCTGCGCCGCGCCGCCCAGGACGTCACCTGGCAGGAGAACCTCGACCAGGCCCGCGAGCAGGTCCGCGAGACCCGCGACCAACTGGCGGCCAAGGCCCGCGACGCCAAGGCCCGGGTGTCGGGCACCGCGTCCGACCTCAAGGCCGACGCCGAGGAGGCCAAGGACACCGCGGCCGCCGGCGGCAAGCAGGCGGCCAGCGACCTCAACGGCCGGGTCAGCAAGTAGCGGACACGGCCGCCCGGGCGCGGACTCCGGCGGGCAGACACGGCGGTGGGGCCCGCGCGGCGGCGCCCGGGGCCCCCCCCGGGGGGGCGCGGGGGGGGGCGGCGGGCGGCCGCCCCGGGGGGGGCCCGCGTGCCGGCGGCGCGCCCCCCACCGCCGTGTGCGGCGCGGGGCCGGCCGGCCCGGCCGGGCCGGCCGGTCAGGTGTCGCGCACGGGGCGCCAGGTCACCGGGTAGCGCCAGGTGCCCTGGGTGAGGGTGACGATCGCGCCCACGGCCGGCAGGAACACCCAGCCCACGACGAGGAACAGGAACACCGCCACCGGCAGGATCAGCCAGCTCAGCATCAGCATGACCACGGAGCCGACCATGACGGTGATCTGGTAGTTGAGCGCCTCGATGATGTGCCGGCGCACGTAGGGGGCGGTGTCGCGGGCCGCCAGCAGCATCAGCAGCGGGCCGAACACCGAGGCGTAGCCGGAGAAGTGCGCGAGCGAGGCCAGCAGGCGCTCGGAGGGGCTGGTGGAGACCTCGGGCGCGGGGCCGGCGGCGCCCGGCCGGGGCGCGCCGCCCCGCGCGGCGCGGTGCTGGGGGACCACGTCGGCCAGCAGCGGCTGGAGGTCGGCCGGGAACTTCGCCTTCATGGCGAGGTCGAGGCGCTCCTCGAACTCGGATTCGTCCAACTGCCCCAGGGCGTAGGCCTCACGCAGCGTCTCCATGGCGGAGTCGCGGTCGGCGTGGGTCAGCCGCACCTGTGCGGCACCGGGGTTCCGGCGTGGGGCGGGGCTCCACCGTCCGCCCGGGGACGGTGGAGACGGCGGTTCGTGCACTGCCACCATCAACTCCTCGACGCAGCTCGACACTGGGCCGCCGCCGAGCGGCGGGTCCTGCCCGTCTCCATCATGCGCGGGGGCCTCGGCGCACGGTATGGGGGAAGCCCCTGAGCCTCCCCTGGTTCGCGGATTCCCACCGGGCCTCGCCTCTTCCACCATATGCGCCGAGTCCCGTGCGGGCACGTGATGTGGCACCCGATCCGCTCTGCGGGAGGCGCGGGCGCGGCCTCGGGGGAGTGCGCATGGCAACGCGTTACCGTGGGCAGTTGTGCAGTGACCTGAAGTAGTTATCGCGCGTGCCCGGTACGCACCCGTCCGGGCCGCGGGCCGGCGCGGCCGGGTGGGCCGGCGCCGTCGAGGGGGGAGCCGTGATGACCGCAGGACCCAGGCACGAGACCCGGGCCGCCCAGCCCTATGTCGCCATCCCGGCCAAGGTCACCGGGCGCGGCCGGGCCGCCGCGCTGGTGGCCGAGGTCCAGGAGTGGCTGCGCCGCAGGGGCGTGGGGGCCGCCGGGCCGCCGTTCCTGCGGTACTGGGTCATCGGGCAGGGCGACCGCGAGCACATCATCGAGGTCGGCGCGCCGGTGCGCGAGCAGGTGCCGGTGGAGGGGGACGGCCGCGTGGTGGCCGGGTTCATCCCCGAGGGCTCCTATGTCACCCTGGCCCACACCGGCGACCCCGAGCGCATCGACACCGCCCACGCCCTGCTCCAGGACTGGGCCAGCGGGCAGGGGCTGGCGTGGGTGAACCGGGGCGAGGGCCCCAACCAGGTGTGGGGCGGGCGGTTCGAGTTCCTGCTCAGCGCGCCGGTGGGGGCGTCCGGCCCGTGCTCGGTGGAGATCTCCTACCTGGTGCGCCCGAGCTGAGCCCGGCCCGCCCGGGCGGCCGCCGGGCGCGGCGGGCGCTCAGGCGGGGCCGCCCGCGAGTTCGCGGCGCAGGTACTCCCCCGTGACCGATCCGGGGGCCGCGGCGAGCGCGGCGGGGACCCCCTCGAACACCACCGTCCCGCCGCGCCGCCCGGCCTCGGGCCCGATGTCGATGACCCAGTCGGCGTTGCGCACCACGCCCAGGTCGTGCTCGGCGACCACGGCGGTGCCGCCGCGGTCCACGATCCGGTCGAGCAGTTCCAGCAGCGCGTCCACGTCGGCGGGGTGCAGGCCGGTGGTCGGCTCGTCCAGCACGTAGACCGCCGCGCCCTCGCGCATGCGCTGGGCGAGCTTGAGGCGCTGGAGTTCGCCGCCGGAGAGCGTGCTGAGCGGCTGTCCCAGGGTGAGGTAGCCCAGGCCGGCCTCGCGCAGCATGCCCACGCCGCGCAGCACGGCCGGGTCGGTGAAGAAGCCGGCGGCCTCGTCGGCGGTCATGGCCAGCACGTCGGCGATGCTGCGCCCGGCCAGCCGCAGCTCCAGCACCTCGGGGCTGAAACGGCCGCCGCCGCAGTCCTCGCACACGGCGGTGACCGGCTCCAGGAACGCGAGGTCGGTGCGGACCGTGCCCCGCCCCCGGCAGGTGGGGCAGGCGCCCGCGGAGTTGAAGCTGAACAGGCCGGGCCGCACCCCGTGGGCGGCGGCGAACAGCCCGCGCACGGTGTCGAGCACGTCGACGTAGCTGCCGGGGGTGGCGCGCGCGGAGGCACCGACGGCCGACTGGTCGACCACGACCGCGCCGGGGTGCTGGGCCGGCAGCGCCCCGGTGACCAGGCTGCTCTTGCCCGATCCGGCGACCCCGGTGACGGCGGTGAGCACGCCGGTGGGGATGTCCACGGTGATGCCGCGCAGGTTGTGCAGGTCGGCGCCGCGCACGGTGAGCGCGCCGGTGGGGGTGCGCACGGCGGGCTTGAGCCGGCGCGGCTCGGTGAGGCGGCGGGCGGTCAGCGTGCCGGCGCGGCGCAGCCCCTCGACGGTGCCCTCGAACACCACGCGCCCGCCCCGGGTGCCGGCGCCGGGCCCCATGTCGACCACGTGGTCGGCCAGGGCGATGAGCGCGCGGTCGTGCTCCACCAGCAGCACGGTGTTGCCCTGGTCGCGCAGCTCCAGCAGCAGGCGGCCGAGCCGGTGCACGTCGCGCGGGTGCAGCCCGGCGCTGGGCTCGTCGAAGACGTAGGTCAGGCCGGTGAGGCCGGAGCCCAGGTAGCGCACGGTCTTCAGGCGCTGGGCCTCGCCGCCGGACAGGGTGGTGGTGGCGCGGTCCAGGCTGAGGTAGCCCAGCCCGACGTCGGCGACGCGGCGCAGCACGGCCAGCGCGGCGGCGAGGACCGGCCGGGCGGCCCGCTCGCGGGGGCTCCCGCCCAGGCCGCGCTCGACGCCCTCCAGTGCGGCGACCAGGTCGGTGATCTCCAGCGCGCACAGGCCGGTGATGGTGTGTCCGGCCACGACGGAGGCGCGCGCCGCCTCGTTGAGCCGGGTGCCGCCGCAGGCGGCGCAGGTGCCCGTCGCGGCGACGCGCTCGACGGCCTCCCGGGTGCGGGCGCCCAGGGAGTCGGGGTCGCGGCGCAGGTAGCGGCGGGTGATGGCGGTGACCACGCCCTCGTACTCGTTCTGGTACACGCCGCGGCGGCTGGCACGTTTCACGCGAAACCCCGACCCGTGCAGCAGCAGGTCGCGCTCCTCGGCGGTGAAGTCGCGCAGCGGCTTGTCGGGGTCGAACAGCCCGGACTCGGCGTAGAGCTGCCAGGAGGCGGTGCCCACGGCCATGGCGGGGAAGCGGATGGCGCCCTCGTTGAGGCTGCGGTCCTCGTCCAGCAGCCGGTCGGTGTCCACGCGGGCGGCGCGGCCCAGTCCCTCGCACTCGGTGCACATGCCCTGGGGGTCGTTGAAGGAGTAGGCCGAGGCGGGGCCGGCGCCGGGTTCGCCGAGGCGGGAGAACAGCACCCGCAGGACGGGGTGGACCTCGGTGGCGGTGCCCACGGTGGAGCGGGCGTTGCCGCTCAGCGGCCGCTGGTCCACCACGACGGCGGCGGTGAGGTTGTCCACGGCGTCGGCGCCGGGGCGCTCGCGCAGCGGCATGCGGTTGCGGACGAACGCCGGGAACAGCTCGTTGAGCCGGCGCTGGGCCTCGGCGGCGATGGTGTCGAACACCACGGAGGACTTGCCCGAGCCCGACACCCCGGTGAAAACGGTGAGCCGGCCCTTGGGGACGCGCAGCGAGACGTCCTTGAGGTTGTTCTCGCGGGCGCGGACGACGGTGATGGGCGCGGCGGCGCGGTCGGCGGTCACGGAGGCTCCCCCAATCAGCTAAGGCTAATAGCCATAGCTAAAGCTACCACCATGAGGCAATGCGCTAGGCTCCGGCCATGGCGAGCACACACGCGGCGGCCCCCGGCGGCGACCGCCGCCGGCAGCGGCGGGCGGCCACCAAGGCCGAGATCCTGCGGATCGCCGCGGAACTGATGGCGGCGGAGGGCGCGGGCGGGCTGAGCCTGTCGGCGATCGCCCGGCGCATGGGGATCCAGCCGCCGTCGCTGTACAAGTACTTTTCCTCGCGCAACGCCGTCTACGACGCGCTGTTCGCCGAGGGCCAGCGGGCGTTCTCGGCGGCGCTGCGCGAGGGCGCCGAGGGGGCGCCGCCCGGCCTGCCCGCCCTGGAGGCGGGCGTGACCGCCGGGCTGCGGTGGGCCGTGGAGCACCCGCCGCTGGCCCAACTGCTGTTCTGGCGGCCGGTGCCGGGGTTCACCCCCTCGGCGGAGTCCTACGCGCCCGCACTGGAGGCCGTGGGGCGCATCGCCGACCTGGTCGCGGGGGCGGTGCACGAGGGCCACCTGCACCCCGACGCCGCCACCGACGAGGGGCGGGAACTGCTGGGGGTGCTGCTGGCCGGGGTGGTCACCCAGCAGTTGGCCAACGACCCCGGCACCGCCTTCGCCGAGGGCCGCTTCTCCCGGCACACGCCCGCGGTGCTGCGCGCGTTCCGGCTGCACTACCCGCCGCCCGCCGCCTGACCGCGCCGCCTCCCCCCGGCCCCACTGCCTGCTTCCACCACCGCCGCGCCGCGCGGATCACGTGGCCGGACCCGGCCGCCTGGGTGTGCCTACTCAGGCGCGGCGCCGGGCGCACCGCCAGACTGGCGGGCATGAGGAACACAGCGCACGACACCTGCCCCTGCCGGATGTGCTCGCGGACCGTGCTGCGCCCGTGGCTGCGCCCGGCCCGCACGCACCTGACCAGGCAGCCCGCCGCACCGGCCCCCCGCCGCCCGGCATCAGGCACGAAATTGCAACACCGTGTCCCATAAATGGTCGCGACGGGCTAGGCTGCCTCCATGTCGACACCTCCCAGCGCACCGCCCATCACGATCGTCCCCGGCGCTGACAGTGAAGAACTCACCGCCCGGCTCCACCGGGCCGGCCCTCTCGCCCAGGTGGACATCGGCGGCCACCTCTTCTGGGTGCTGACCCACCACGACGCCCTGCGGACGGCCCTGCGGAACCAGCCCGGCGCGTTCCTGCGCAACGCCGCCAACTGGCGCGCCCTGAAGACGGGAGAGGTGGACTCCTCCTCCCCGATCGTGCGCAACATGGTCGGCGTGGAGTCCATGGTGGCCAGCAACGGCGCGGACCACCGCCGGGTGCGCGGCCTGGTGCAGCAGGCGTTCACGCGGCGGCGCGTGGAGGAGCTGCGCCCCCGCGTCGAGGACCTCACCCGGCGCCTCCTGGACGAGGTCGCCGAGGCCGGGCGGAGCGGGCCCGTCGACCTCAAGGCGCGCCTGGCCGTTCCGCTGCCCATCCTGGTCATCGCCGACCTGCTGGGCATCGAGCCCGGCGACCACGACGCGGTCGCCGACATCGCCGCCCGCACCCTGTCGGGCATGGACGGCGACGCCAACGCCCGGGCGCACGCGCTCATCGCCCGGGTGATCGAGGACAAGCGCCGCACCCCCGACGACGCCCTGATCAGCGCCATGATCCAGGCGAGGGACGACAGCGGCCGCCTGTCCGACACCGAACTCCGAGACACCATCTACCTGTTCTTCATCGCGGGCTTCGAGACCACGATGGGCACGCTCGCCAACGGCGTGCGGGCGCTGCTGCGCCATCCCGACCAACTGGACCTGCTGCGCCGGGGCGAGGTCGGCTGGGACCGGGCGGTCGAGGAGATCCTGCGCTGGGACACCAGCGTCAGCCTGCTGCCGGTGCTGTTCACCGGCCGCGAGGTCACCGTCGGCGACGTCACCCTGCCCGAGGGGGAGCCGGTGCTGATGGCGTTCAAGGCCGCCGGCCGCGACGAGGACCGCTGGGCCGACGCCGCCTCCTTCGACATCACCCGTCCCCCGCGCTCCAACCTCGCCTTCGGCAACGGCCCCCACCGCTGCCTGGGCGAGCCCCTGGCCCGGCTGGAACTGGGGGTGGCGCTGCCCGCCGTCTTCGAGCGGTTCCCCGAACTGCGGCTCGCCCAGGACTCCCCGCCGGCGCCGAGCCTGATGATGAACCACCCCACCCACCTGTTCGTGCACGTCTGACCCCAACCGCCCGGGGCCGCGGTCGGGTGTGCGCGGCCCCGGGTGCCGACCGCGCCGGCGGGGCGCGGTTCGCGGCGTCCTTCCCACCCCCGCGGGAAGGACGCCGCCCACCCGGGCGCGCGCCTCAGCGCCGGCCCAGGAGCAGGCGGGCCAGCGCCCCGATCCACCCCCGTGCCGGGCCGGTGCGGACGGGAGCGGGCGGCTCGGCCGCACCCGCGGGCGCGGGAGGGGCCTCCTCGGGCACGGTGGGCGCCGCCTCCATGCCGGTGGCATTGAGCAGGACGGGCAGTTCCCGCAGCCCGTTGATCGCGAGCGAGGCGCGCCGCTCCAGTTGGTCGGGGGCCACCGCCAGCCGCACCGGCACGCGGGTGATCAGCCGGCGGACGGCGTGGGCGGCGACCACGCCGGCGATGTCGCTGCCGGAACGCGGGCAGGCGTGCGGGCCGGCGCCCCAGCCCAGGTGGGCGCGCGTTCCGGGGGGCAACTGCCGGTTGGTCGCCTCGATGCCGAAGACCACCATGTCGCCGGCGCGGACCCGGTGGCCGCCGAACTCCCGGTCGACGACGCACCACCGGCCCGGCACGACCGCCAGGGGCGGGTTGTGCACCTGGACGACGTCCAGGAGGGACTCGACGTCGGTGCCGGCGGAGAGCAGTTGCCGGCGCAGGGAGTCGTCGGTGAGCAGCACCCGCAGCGTGTTGCCGATGAGATGGGTCAGCGGGTCGTAGCCGGCGGCGATGAGCAGGGCGACCTGGTGGGCCGCCTCCTGGTCGCTGTGCTCCCCGTGGTGGACCAGGTGGGAGACCACGTCGTTGGGCGCCGGGCGCCGGCGGCGCTCCGCGGCCAGGCGGTGCAGCCGGGCGTCCAGCTCCAGCCACGCCTGGTAGGCGGCGGCGGGCTCGCCGTCCCAGACGGTCGCCATCTCGTCGCCGATCCGCTCCGCCTCGTCCTGGTCGAAGCCGATGAGCCGGGCCAGCACCATTCCCGACAGCACGCCCGCGTAGTCGCCGATCAGGTCGGCGCGCCCGCGCGGGGTGATGCGGTCGATGATCCGGTCGGCCACGTCGGCGACCGCGTGCAGGACGTGGCCGTTGTCGATGAGGCGCTGGAGGGCGGCCTGGAGGGCCTCGCGGTAGCGCCGGTGCTCGTCGCCGTCACGCCACCGGGCGGCGTCGCGGCGCACGAGCATGGCGGCGATACCGGAGTTCTGGGGGACGTGCCCGCTGTTGCGGTCCCGCCAGTTGTCCGGGTCGGCGGAGAAGTCGGGGCTGGTCATGGCTTCGCGCGTGCTCTCCCAGGTCAAGGTGAGCCAGGCGAACGTGTACGGGTCGAGCATCACGGGGGCGACGTCGCCGAACCGGTGGCGCAGGGTGCGGCACACCTGGTCGAGCCGGTCGGTGGCCTGGTACAGCGGGAGGATGTCGGAAGGCTTCATGGGGACCACCTGGGCGGTTGGGGGGCGGATGCCCGGGCGGCGCGGGGGGCGGCGCCGCCTCCTGGTCGTGAACGTGCCGGGTCCCGGTCACCGCGGCCGCCGGGTCGCGCGGCCGCGGGGGAGCCCGTCTCTCACCCTTCCCCGAATATGATACATAGTGTCCCACTTTTGGCCAGAGGGCCGCCGCCGCCCGCCCCCGCCGCCGCCGCGGCGCCCGCTCGGTACCGCCGGACCGGGCCGCACGCGTAAGCTGCGCCTATGCCGGAAGCGGATGACACGTCGGCCCCCAGGCGGCGCAACATACGTGGGGAACGGACACGGCTGGCCTTTTTGGACTCCGCCGAAGCCCTGCTGGGCGAGCACCGGCTCGACCAGATCACCGTCGACATGGTCTGCGCGCACTCCGGCCGGTCGCGCAGCACGTTCTACCGCAACTACGAGGACTTCCCGGCGCTCCTGCGCGCGCTCATCATGGAGCGCCACAACAGGTTCCTCCACGACTCCGTCGCCGAGCCCGACGAGCAACTCGAGGAGTACGTCGAGCGGGGCATGGCCGGCCTGGTCTCCACCTGGCACGCGCACGCCCCGGTCTGGCTGACGGCCCTCCACCTGCGCGCCCTCGGCCCCGAGGGCGAGGCGCTGGAGGAGAAGTGGTACCAGATGCTGCTCGTGAAGAGACCCGGGGTGGCCGCCGTGGCGCTGCGGACCCACGCCGAACGCGGCACCCGGCCGCCCGCCAACCTCGACGCCCGCATCGACAACTGGCTCCTGGCGACCTACTACGTGCTCGCCCACCTCTTCCGCGCCGGAGCGCCCGACCCCGGCACCGAGCGCGCGACCGTGCGCGCCCAGACCGAGCTGGGGATCCTCGCCTGCGGGTTCACCCCGGACGCGGCCGGCTGAGCGGGGCCGGCCTCAGCGGACGGCCAGGCGGGGACCGCGCGCGGCCAGGGCGCGCAGCGCCTCCTCGTCGGCGCTGCCGGGCGCGGCCGCGTAGGTGAGCAGGACCTGGCCGGGGTCGGCGGGCAGCGGCAGCTTCTCGAAGTACAGGGTGAGCACGCCGGCCTCGGGGTGGCGCAGCGTGTGCGTGCCGTGCGGGTGCTCCTCGACCAGGTGGGACTCCCACAGCTCGCGGAACTCCGCGCTGGACCGGCGCAGCCGCTGCACCACCGCGCACAGGCGCGGGTCGTCGGGGGCGCGGCCGGTCTCGGCGCGCAGCCGCGCGGTGATGTCGCGGCGCAGGGCGGCGGTGTCGGTGTGCGGCGCGGCACCGCCCGGTTCGCGGAAGACGAGGTGGGCGACGTTGAGGTCGGCCTCGGGGAGGTCGTCGATGCCCGGCCACAGCAGCGCGCCCATCCGGTTCCACGCCAGCAGGTCCAGGCCGGGACCCAGCACGTAGGCGGGCACGGCGCCCATGGCGTTCAGCAGCGCGTGCACCTCGGGCCGCACGGCGGCGCGCGGGGCCTCGGGCGGCGCGCAGCCGGGGTCGGCGCGCAGCCGGCCGTGGTGGGCGGCGAGGTTGTCGAGGTAGGCGCGCTCGTCGCCGCTGAGGCGCAGGGCGCCGGCCAGGGCGTGCAGCACCTCGGGTGAGACCGTGCGGCTGCGGCCCTGCTCGATGCGGGTGTAGTAGTCGACGCTGACACCGGCGAGGAGGGCGACCTCCTCGCGGCGCAGGCCGGCCACGCGGCGCCGGTTCACCCCGGCGGGCAGCCCGACTTGCTCGGGGGTGAGCGCGGCGCGCCGGGCCTTGAGGAAGCGGCCGAGTTCGTCGTCCCTGTGCACCATGGCCACCAGACTAGCCAGCCTGGTACTGCCAGACCCAGGCAGCGCCGGGCCTGGTCGCACCCCTGGCGCCGCAGCAGGGTGGTGGTCGTTCCCCGGCGCACCCCGCGCCCGGGGCGGCACGCGACCAAGCGAGGTTTCACATGGAACGCCGCATCCTCGGAGGCACCGGAATCTCCGTAAGCGAGTTCACGCTGGGCACCATGATGCTCGGCGCCTGGGGCAACACCGACCACGACGCGGCGGTGGCCATGGTGCACCGGGCGCTGGACGCCGGGGTGAACACCGTGGACACCGCCGACATGTACTCCGACGGGGAGTCGGAGGTGATCGTCGGCAAGGCGCTCAAGGGGCGGCGCGACGACGTCGTGCTCGCCACCAAGTTCCACAACCCCATGGGCCCCGACGCCAACCACCGGGGCAACTCCCGCCGCTGGATCGTGCGGGCGGTCGAGGACAGCCTGCGGCGGCTGGGCACCGACTGGATCGACCTCTACCAGATCCACCGCCCCGACCCCGCCACCGACATCGAGGAGACCCTGGCGGCGCTGACGGACCTGGTGCGCGCCGGCAAGATCCGCGCGTTCGGCACCTCGGCGTTCCCCGCCGAGGAGCTGGTGGAGGCGCACTGGACGGCCGAGCGGCGCGGGCTGCTGCGGCCGCGCAGCGAGCAGCCGCCCTACTCCCTGCTGGCGCGCGGCATCGAGGCCGACGTCCTGCCGACGGCGCGGCGCCACGGCATGGGCGTGCTCACGTGGAGCCCGCTCAGCGCGGGCTGGCTGTCGGGCAGGTACGGCGGCCCCGACGGCGCCGACCCCGGCACGGCGCACCGCAGCGCGCTGCTGTCGCCGATGTACGACCCCGCCCTGCCGGGCAACGCCGCCAAGCTCGCCGCCGTCACCGAACTGCGCACGGTGGCGGCCGACGCCGGCCTGACCCTGCCCCAACTGGCGCTGGCGTTCGTGCTGAGCCACCCGGACGTGACCTCGGTGATCATCGGCCCGCGCACCCCCGAGCAGTTGGCGGACCTGCTGACGGCGGCGGACCTGCGGCTGTCCGACGACGTCCTGGACCGCATCGACGCGATCGTCCCCCCGGGCACCGACGTCGCCCGCGACATGACGTTCTACCTGCCCCCGGCCCTGGCCGACGCCCGCCTGCGCCGCCGCACCGCTGCGGCGTGACCCGGGCGCGCCCCCGGCCCCGCACCGCGGCCGAGCACCCGCGACGCGGGGCCGGGCGCCCGGCCTCCGCCAACGGCCCGCGGGCGGCCCGAAACCCCGCCGACCTGCCATGGCACAATCGGCGGCGTGAAGATCGGGATGCTGGGCCCCTTCGAGGTGCGCGACCACGGCGGCGCCCTCGCCGACGTCCCGGGCGCCCGGCTGCGGGGGCTGCTGACCGCCCTCGCGCTCGATGCCGGGCGCGTGGTGCCCAAGCCCGCGCTCGTGGACTTCATCTGGGGGCAGGCCCCGCCCGCCGACGCCGCCAACGCCCTCCAGCGCCTGGTGTCGCGGCTGCGCAAGGCGCTGCCGGAGGGCGCGGTCGAGGGGAGCGCGGACGGCTACCGGCTCGCGGCGGACCCCGACGACGTCGACGCGGTGCGGTTCGCCCGCCTCCTCGCGCGGGCGCGCGCCGACGACGGCCCCCAGCGGGTCCACCTGCTGCGCGAGGCCGCCGCGCTGTGGCGCGGCCCGGCCCTGCGCGACGTCGGGCTCGCCGACAGCCCCGCGCTCGACGCGGCGGCCGCCCGGCTGGGCGAACTGCGCCTGGCCGCGCTGGAGGACCGGTTCGACACCGAACTCGCCCTGGGCCGCGGCGCCGACCTCCTCACCGAGCTGAGCGACCTGGTCGCCGAGCACCCCGTGCGCGAACGGCTCGTGGCCGCGCTCATGCGCGCGCTGGCCGCCACCGGCCGCGCCGCCGAGGCGCTGCGGGTCTACCAGCGCACGCGCCAGGCCCTGGCCGACGAACTCGGCGCCGACCCCTCGCCCGAACTGTCCGCGCTGCACGTCTCCCTGCTGCGCGGCGAGGCCGGCCCGCGCGCGGGCGACCGCCGCACCAACGTGCGCGCCGAGCTGACCAGCTACATCGGCAAGGACGCCGACGTCGCCGCCGTGCGCGGACTGCTGGCCGAGCACCGCCTCACCACCCTCACCGGACCGGGCGGCTCGGGCAAGACCCGGCTGGCCGCCGAGACCGCGCGCGCCCTGCTCGACGACCTGCCCGACGGCGCGTGGCTGGTGGAGTTGGCGGCGGCCCGCGCCGAGGGTGACGTCGCGCGGGCGGCGCTGGCCGGGCTCGGCCTGCGCGACGCCCTGCTGGGCGACGCCGCCGCGAGCGCGGACCCGGTGGACCGGCTCGCCGCCGCCGTGCGCGACCGCGAGGCGCTGCTGATCCTGGACAACTGCGAGCACGTCATCGAGGAGGCGGCGGCGTTCGCCCACCGGGTGCTCGGCGAGTGCCGGCGGCTGCGGATCCTGGCGACCAGCCGGGAGCCGCTGGGCATCACCGGCGAGGCGCTGTGGCCGGTCGAGCCGCTGGCCGTGCCCGACGAGGACGCCGGCCCCGAGGAGATCGCGGCCGCGCCCGCCGTGCGGCTGCTGCGCGACCGCGCCCGCGCGGTGCGCGGGGGCGGCGCCGACGACGCCTGCGCGCCGGCGACCATGGCGCGCGTCTGCCGCGCCCTGGACGGGATGCCCCTGGCCATCGAACTCGCCGCCGCCCGGCTGCGCACCATGTCCCTGGACCAGCTCGCCAACCGGCTCTCCGACCGCTTCCGGCTGCTGACCGGCGGCAGCCGCACCGCCGTGCCGCAGCACCGGACACTGCGCGCGGTGGTCGACTGGAGCTGGGACCTGCTCTCCGACGCCGAGCGGGCGGTCCTGCGCCGGCTCTCGGTGTTCGCCGGCGGCGCGAGCCTGGAGGCGGCCGAACAGGTCTGCGCGGGCGGCACCGTGGCGGCGTGGCAGGTGTTCGACCTGCTCACCGCGCTGACCGAGAAGTCGCTGGTGCGCGCCGAGGGCGGCGGCGCCCCGCGCTACCGGATGCTGGACACGATCCGGGAGTACGCCGCCGACCGGCTGGCCGAGGCGGGGGAGTCCGCGCAGGCGCGCGCGGCGCACCTGGCCTGCTTCACCGAACTCGCCGAGACCGCCGAGCCGCACCTGCGCCGCGCCGAGCAACTGGAGTGGCTGGCGGTGCTGGAGGCCGAGCACGGCAACATCGCCGCCGCGATGCGCGGCGCGCTGGCGGCCGGCGACGCCCACGGCGCGATGCGGCTCGCCGCGGCCGCCGGCTGGTTCTGGTGGCTGGGCGGCCACAAGGCCGAGGGCGGCGAACTCCTCCTCGCGGCCGCGAACGCGCCCGGCGACGTGCCCGAGGAGATCCGGGCGGTGGTCTACGCGCTGGTCGTGATGTACGCCGGCTCCGGCCTGAGCGGTGACGAGCACGAGGCCGAGGAGTGGATCCACCGCTGCTACGAGCTGAGCCTGCGCGTCCCCCACCGCCACCCGGCGCTGGGGCTCATCGTCCCGCTGGAGCACATGCTGCGCTCGCCCGACGGGTTCCTGCCGTCGTTCGAGCGGCTGCTGGACGACGAGGACCCCTGGGTGCGCGCCCTGGCGCGGCTGCACCTGGGCAAGATGCGGATCGTCCGCGGCCACGGCGGCGACGACGCCGAGCCCTACCTGGAGATGGCCCTCGCCGAGTTCGAGGCGCTGGGCGAGCGGTTCGGGATCTCCTTCGCGCTGACCGAACTGGCCGACCGGCTCGCCACCCGCGGCGACCTCGCCGCCGCGTGCGCGCACCTGGAGCGGGCGGTCGGCGTCGTCACCGAGGCCGGGGCCGTCGAGGACGCCGTCCGGCTGCGGGCGCGGCAGGCCCGGCTGTACTGGCTGCTGGGCGAGGAGGCGGCCAGCGCCGCCGCCGTGGCCGAGGCCGAGCGCTGGGCCCGGCGGGTGACCTGGCCCAACGCTCTGGCGCAGTTGGCCTTCGCCCGCGCCGAACTCGCCCGGTGGCGGGGCGACACCGACGAGGCCCACCGGCACCTGGCGGCGGCCGCCGACGCGCTGGGCGAGGAGGCGCGGCGGCCCAACATCCGCGTGGTCGTCCACGACCTGCTCGGCTACCTCGCCGACGACCTCACCGCCGCCCGCAAGCACCGCGCGGCGGCCTGCGAGGCGGCGGCCGAGGCGGGGCACCCGCCGATGATCGCCCAGGCGCTCGTGGGGCTCGCCGACCTCGCCCTGCGCTGCGGTCAGCACGAGGGGGCCGCGCGGCTGCTGGCGGCGGGCGACGGCGTGCGCGGGCTGCCCGACCGCGCCCACCCCGACGCCCTCCGCGTCGAAGAGGAGGCGCGCCGCCTCCTCGGCGACACGCGGTTCGCCGAGGCCGCCGCCGAAGGCACCCGGACCCCCTGGACCCGACTCGTCGCGGCCACCCTCGCCTCCTGACCCCGGCCGCCACCCGCACCCGGCCGACCGCACCCACCGCCTCCCGCTGACGCGCGGCGGTGCCGTGTCAGCGCCCGTGTCAGCGCGGTGGCCGTCCCGTGTCACGGCCCTCGGCCAGGCTGAAGCCCGTGATCAGGAGCCGCCCCCCACGCGGCGGGCCGGCGCCGGACACCCCCACCCGTGCCCGGCCGGCGGGCACGACCCCAGGAGGACACCGCATGCCGACGTTCGACACGCCCGAGCCGATCCGCGCCACGGTCGACATCGTCTTCGGCGAGGTGCGGTTCGTCGCCGGCGACCGCGCCGACACCGCCGTCGAGGTCCGCCCGGCCGACCCCGCCTGGGACCCCGACGTCCGCGCCGCCGAGCAGGTCGCCGTCGCGTTCGCCGACGGGCGGCTCACCGTCCGCCACCCCCAACTGCGGACGGCCTTCACCACCGAGTACGGCACCGTCGCGGTGCGGGTGGAACTGCCCGCCGGGTCCGACGTTCGGGGCGAGACCGCCCGGGGCGGCTACCGCGTCGAGGGCGCGGTCGGCTCCTGCCGGCTGAAGACGCCCTCCGGCGACATCCGGGTGGAGCGCGCGGCCGCCGTGCGGCTGCGGACCACCGGCGGCGCGATCAGCGTGGGAAGCGTGGCCGGCCAGGCCGACATCAGCGGCAACGGCGACATCCGCGTGACCCGCCTCGGCGGCGGCGCGGAGGTCAAGACCATGGGCGGCGGCGTCTGGATCGGCGAGGCGGCCGGCGACCTGCGGGTGAACTCCGCCAACGGCCCCATCACCGTCGACGTGGCGCGGGCCGCCGTCAACGCCAAGACCCCCACCGGCGACATCCGCCTCGGCGAACTGGGCGGCGACGCCGACCTGTACACCACCCTCGGCGCGGTCGAGGTCGGCGTCCCCCACCACACCGCGGCCGACGTCGACGCGCGCACCTCGGCCGGCCGGGTCCGCGACACCCGCACCACCCCCGGGCACGGCGCCCGGACGGTCCGCGTCCGCGCCCGCAGCCACGGCGGCGACATCGTCCTGCGCGCCGTCGCCCCCACCCCCTCCTCCCCCGCCCCGGCGGGGACCCACACCCGGAAAGGCACAACCCACATGAGCACCACCGAGAACTACCAGGCCGCGGAGCGGCTGCTGCGCCGGATGGCGCGCCCCGGCGAGCTGGTCGTCGGCGACAAGGTGAGTCCGCGGTGGATCGACGCCGGCACCCGCTTCTGGTACGGCGTGAACACCCCCACCGGGCGGCGGTTCGTGCTGGTCGACCCGGCGGCGGGCACCCGCGAGCCGGCCTTCGACCACGCCCGGCTCGCCGACGCCCTGGCGGCGGCCGCCGGGCAGCCGGTCGATCCCGAGGCGCTGCCGTTCCGCGCCATCGAGCCCGCCGGCACCGGCGTGGAGTTCGACGCGTTCGGCGAGCACTGGCGCTGCGACCTGGCCACCTACACCTGCGAGCGGGCCGAGGCCGCCCCGCCCGGCGTCCCCCTGGCCATCCCCTCGCCCGACGGCAAGCTCGCGGTGTCGCGGCGCGGCAACGACCTGTGGGGGCACGCGCCGGCCGAGGGCCGGGAATGGGCGCTGACCGCCGACGGCGAGCCCGGCCGCGCCTACGCCACCAACCCGGAGGCGGTGGGCAACCCCACCCTGCTGCGCAAGTTCGGCCTGCCCTACCTGCCGCCGATCGTGGCGTGGTCGCCCGACTCCACCCGGGTGCTGACCCACGTCACCGACGAGCGCGAGGTCCGCCAGACCCACCTCGTGGAGGCCCGGCCCGCCGACGGCGGCGCCCCGGCGCTGCACGCCCAGCGCTACGCCTACCCGGGCGACGAGAACGTGCCCCGGGCCGAACTGGTGGTGCTGGACGTCGCCGCGGGCACGGTGGTCCGCGCGCAAGCCGAGCCGCTGCACATGCCCCAGGCGTCGCCGATCGCGCTCCAGTGGGCGTGGTGGTCCGCCGACGGCTCGGCGGTGTACTACCTCAGCCAGCCCCGCGACCAGCGCACCCTCACCCTGAACCGCCTCGACCCCGCCACCGGCGAGGTCACCGCCGTGCTCAGCGAGTCCGGCGACACCCGCGTGGAGCCCAACCAGTGGATGTCGGGGGCGCCGATCGTGCGGGTGCTGGCGGAGGAGGTGCTGTGGTACTCCCAGCGCGACGGCTGGGGCCACCTCTACCGCTACGACCTGCGCACCGGCGCGGAGCTGGGCCGGGTCACCTCCGGCGAGTGGGCGGTGCGCGAGATCCTGCACGTGGACGAGGCCGAGCGGACGGTGTACTTCACGGCCTCCGGCCTGGTGGCGGACGACCCCTACCGGCGCACGGTGTGCCGGATCGGCCTGGACGGCTCCGGGTTCGCCCGGATCACCGACGACGACCTCGACCACGTCGTCACCCTGGCGCCCACCACGACGTACTTCATCGACTCCGCCTCCACCGTGGACACCCCGCCGGTGACGCGGGTCCGCGACTGGACCGGCCGGGTGCTGGTCGAACTGGAGCGCGCCGACATCACCGCGCTCACCGCCACCGGATGGACGGCGCCGGAGCGCTTCTGTGTGAAGGCGGCCGACGGGGAGACCGACATCTACGGCGTGCTGTACCGGCCGCGCGGGTTCGACCCCGCCAAGAGCTACCCGGTGGTCGACAACCTCTACCCGGGCCCGCAGGTCAACCGGGTGGAGCCGGGCTTCGACCCGGGCGGCATGGGCCTCGACGCGGAGCCCATCGCGGCGCTGGGCTTCGTGGTGGTCGCGCTGGACGGCCGGGGCACCCCGGGCCGGAGCAAGTCGTTCCACGACGCCTCCTACGGCAACCTGGGCGACGCCGGCGGCCTGGACGACCACGTCGCCGCGCTGCGCCAGTTGGCCCAGTCCCGCCCGTGGATGGACCTGGACCGGGTGGGCGCCTTCGGCCACTCCGGCGGCGGGTACGCGGCCGCGCGGGCGATGCTGACCTTCCCCGAGTTCTTCAAGGTCGGCGTCGCGCTCTCGGGCTCGCACGAGCCCCGCATCTTCACCCACGGCTTCGTGGAGACCTACGACGGCGCGGACCCGGAGTCCTGGGCCCGCTCCTCCAACCCCGACATCGCCGACCGCCTGGCCGGAAAGCTGCTCCTCGTCCACGGCGAGATGGACGACCAGGTCCACCCGCAGCACACCCTGCGCCTGGCCGACCGCCTGCTGGCCGCCGGCAAGGACTTCGAAGTCCTCATCGTCCCCGGCGCCGAGCACATCTTCATCGACTGCCTCGCCTACGTCCGCACCCGCTGCTGGGACTTCCTCGTCCGCGAGCTGATGGCCACCAACCCCCCGACCTACCGCCCGTCCCCCATCCTCCTCGACCCCGAACTCCTCAGCGAGATGTTCGCCTAACACCTCGCAGACCCGCCCCAACCGGAGAAGCCCTCTCACTCACCTGAGCGAGAGGGCTTCTCTGCTGTTCCCCCGACTCCTCACCGTCATGTGCAAACGCAGCACCCTCGGGCGTCTGCTTCCTGCGTGCGGGCGGGGGTGCACGCAGGAACGGGAATGTCGTAGCCGGGTGGCATCGTGGCCGGGGTGAGCATTCGCATCCCAGGATTTGACGAGCAGACCGTTCGAGTCGGCGAGGTGGATCTGCATGTCGCCTTAGGCGGTGACGGACATCCGGTCCTGTTGCTGCATGGGTTCCCGCAGACCCATCTGGCCTGGCGGCATGTTGCTCCGGCGCTGGCAGACCGGTTCCATGTCGTCTGCCCGGACCTGCCGGGCTACGGCGCGAGCGGGAGGCCGGCAGACGGCCCTGAGCAGTACTCCAAACGCGCCACCGCGGCGACCGTGGTGGGGCTCATGCGGGTGCTCGGCCACGACCGGTTCAGCCTCATCGGCCATGACCGCGGTGCTCTGGTCGCCTTTCGCGCTGCGCTCGACCATCCGGCCGCCATCGACCACCTCGGGGTGATCGACGTCATCCCGACCGTCGACATGTGGGCGTCCCTGAACGGCGTGGGTGGTGTCTTCGCCTTCCACCTGTATCTGCTGGCGCAACCGAACGATCTGCCCGAACGTATGATCAACGCCGACCCCGATACCTTCTTCGGGCACTTCTTCGACACCTGGGCCACCGATCCCGCCACGATCCCCAGCGAGGTCCGGGACGCCTATCTGAGGGCGGCGCGCGCTCCAGAAGCGATCCACGCGATCTGCCAGGACTACCGGGCCAGCGCCTTCATCGACGCCGCCCACGACGCCGAGGACCGCAAGGGCGGCAAACGTGTCCAGGCACCCACCTTGGCGATCTGGCAGGATCCCGGCGATCTGGTCCTCCCCTTCGATCCGCAGGCCATCTGGCGAGACTGGACAACTGAGCTGCGTACCCTCGTCCTGGCCGGCGGCCACTTCCTCCCGGAAGCACAGCCGTCCGCCGTCACCGCGGCGATCCGTGACCTGATCACGTAGATCGGGTGACGGTTGCCCGCATCCGCCGGCCACAACGTGGTGGTGCAATCCTGTAGATCCTGGGTGCGATTGTCCGGGCGAGTGACCGTTCGAGCCTCGCCCGTGGGCTGACAGGGTTACATGCCGTCCTCGCCCGCCCGGTCGTCGAAGTCGGGGAGATCGGGGATCTCCCCGACTTCGCGTAGGCTCTCGGCGGGTGCGGAGGAGGCGATGGCGTAGCGTCCCTGGCAGTTGATGTGGGCTCCTGGAGCCTCTGGGCGGTGGTGCGGCCGGGGGCGGGGCGGGGACCGCGCGGCGGCGGGGTGCTGGTGTCGTCCATGGGCTGATGATGCCCGTCAGTGACGTGGGTGGGGGGCGCGCGGCCTCGGTCCCGCGCGGGTTCTGGCGCGAGCCTCCAGACCTGGAGCGCACGCTGCCCGCGCCAGGTTCCGCGCGGGGTGGGGGTCCAGGGGGCGCTAGCCCCCTGGTACTGCGGGGCCGGCGCTGACCCGCTGCTGGCGCTGCTTCAGGAGTGCTATGGCAAGCGGTGGGCGATCCGCCGCACTGAGAACCTGTGGATCGCCACGGCCGAGGACCCTCATGCCCCACACGCCCCGACGCTGATCGAACACGACATTGAGCGGTTCATCCGCCAGTTGGAGGATCCTCCGGCGGGTGCCGGGCGCCGATCGATGCTGTCGGTGCCCTGGATCAAGGAACGCCTCTTCGAGGTGCGCGAGGGCGTGTACTGGGACGACACCCCACCCGCCAACTGACGCCCGGCGTGCGCCGCCGGGAGACCAGGTAACGGCCTTCCCAGCGAGGCGACCACGGCCGGGTGGCCTCCCGGGCCTGACCTGCCGGGCACGGGCGGCAGCGCGGTCGGGCGCATGTGCGTTGAATGCGCATCGGCCGCCCCCGTCGTGGACGGGGGCGGCCGATGTCGTTGGTTCTACCTGTGAGAACCCTGGTGGAGCCAAGGGGAGTCGAACCCCTGACCTCCGGTATGCAAATCACCTGGGGGTGCCCGTGCGACCTGGGACGATCAAGCGGAACCGTCCGCTACCTGGGCCAACGCATCTCGCCGATTCCCGCGTTTTCCCCAAGTCTCCCGACGCCGTGTGCATTAAATGTGCATCACGGGCGTGCTCGTCTCCCCAGCCCACGCGCCCGCCACCAACGCCGCCGCGCGTACCCGTCGACCCTACGCCACAGCCGCAGCAACCCCGATCTTTCGGCAACCACGGTCCCGGTCCGAGGTGCTTGGTCGCGCAGGTGCCGGCCACCGAAGACAGACAGAGTCGCGCGACCGAGTGCCTCGGGATGGAGAACATCAGTACCACCGTGGCACTCCACGGCGGACGCAACTCCCCGCAGCACACATGAGCAGCAACAAGGTCTTGTTCGTTTCGCTGAACCTCGGTCCCCGCCACACCCCCCGATCTGGCAAAATTCTGGCAGAGGAAGCGCATAGGGCACAGTATCTCTCAGCCATCCGCGTGGCCCCAAGCGACGGGATCAGCAAGCCAGCCCAGGGAGAGCGTGTGCTTGTCAATCATGTCAGGCGGGATGCACTTTGATGAACTTTCTCAAAACGCGCGAAGTACGAGATATCGGAATCGCTTCGCTTCTCGTTCTCTTAGGCTTCTCACTGACAGTTTACCTGGGATTTGAGAGTGGCGCGGAAGAGCAACCCACGCGTGGAACTAGTGCTCTTATTGCCGTACTATCTGGCGTTTTTCAGTTCATGGGAGCAGCACGCTTTCATGCCATAGGAAAGGCGGATCCAACACTAGCTCGCGCATCCGTGCGTAGACTTCATAAAATGATACTTCGCGCCAATGCGACCCGCATTTTATCAGAAAAATTAGCAGAGTACAGCAACATACCAACCAAGCACAAAAATGCGCTAGGAATGATCAGCGTGAATTTGAGTTGGATAGAAGAGGGATTGCTCGACGCCGTGGACGACTGGCGAGAGTTCCACGGTAGAGCTTTGCGAGAGATCAGAGAAGACAGCTCTTCCGAAGGTGATGACGCACTGGAGGCCGACCTTGACTGAGCGCATCGAAGGACAAGTTGCCAAAGTTCTGAATCTCCGTGAGATCGTAATTAATAGAGGGTCGAACCACGGCGTCCATGCGGGAATGAAATTCGCAGTACTGAACCGCCATGGAGCAGATATAATCGATCCTGAAACAGGAGAAGAACTGGATTCAATAGAAATAGAGAAAACGGTTGTGAAGATCGTCCGACTAATGCCTCGATCTAGCGTTGGACGCACGTTTCGCACCTACCGAACCGCTGGAGGACCGTTGCATTTCACCGGACTCAGCGACCTAGCCAATCCTCCAATAACAAAAGTTGAGACATTGAAAACTGACGAAAGCACCTACAAAGAGGAAGTAGACGAGTCCGAAACCTATGTGAAAACCGGAGATCCAGTAGTACAAGTGATAAACGAGGAATTTTCAGATTAGTCTCATTTACTATATTGTCGAGGGGTTATTTTACCGGAATATGATACGGACAGGCCTCCGTTCCGTGCCTCTCCCCGCCATCCGTCCGCCGCTCGGGACCGGGCGGCAGCCCGCAGCCCGAGCGGCGGACGGCCGCCGGGAGCGACGGCGCGAAGCGCCGTCGCCTTGATCTCATACAGCCCAATTCGGCAAAGAAGGCGGCTACGCCCGCGGGTAAGGCACTCAGTGGGATAGGCGCTTGCCGTCATGGGTGCGGACGTGAGGGCTGCTGCTGTCGAGGGCGTCCAACAGGCGAACCGCGTAGACCTCAGACATGCGTTCCTCGACCTGCTCCGGCGTCAGCCATTCGACGGCCGTCGACTCGGATGTTGGCTGCTCGATGCCGCCGGAGGGCTTGCAGCGGAAAACCAGCGCGACGATTCCGCGCGTGGTGTTTTTGTAGACACCGGTGAGCTGGTCGACCTCGACGCGGACGCCGGTCTCCTCCCAGACCTCTCGCACAACGCCGTCCTCGGGGGCTTCGGCGATTTCCAGCACGCCGCCGGGTAGCTCCCATGCTCCGTTGTCCCGCCGGCGGATCGCCAGTAGCCGGCCGTCCTCACGTACCACCGCTCCTGCGACGGACACCGAGTGCAGCGGCGTTGACGGGCCTTCTCCGGTGCTGTTACTCATGTACAGGAGCATAGGAGGAACCTAAGGACCATGGCCAGTTCAGCAGGAGCGCGCTCGGCGAAGCCGATGTACCTCCAGATCGCCGACGACATTGAAGAGCAGATCAAGGACGGGCGCCTTGCTCCTGCTGCCGAGATCCCAAGTGAGGCCGCGCTCATGGAGCGCTACGGCGTCTCATCGGGCACCGTCCGCAAGGCCGTCGCCGAGCTGCGTACCGCCGGACTGGTGAAGACCTACCAGGGCAAGGGCTCGTTCGTGAAGTCGCGCCCGCCGGTCACGCGCAAGTCCTCCGACCGGTTCCGGCGCTCGCACCGCCGGGCGGGCAAGGCCGCCTACATCGCCGAGACCGAACAGGCCGGGGTGAAGGCGACGGTCCAAGTCCTCTCGGTCGGCCCGGTCGCCGCTCCCGCCGAGATCGCCGAGCGCCTGGGCGTCACGGACGGCGCCAAGGTCCTCGCCCGTCGGCGCCTGTACTTTAGCGACGGCACACCGACCGAAGAGGCGACCTCCTACCTGCCCTGGGATGTCGCCCGCGACATCCCCGAGCTGTTCGAGGAGAACCCCGGCGGCGGCGGGATATACGCGCGGCTGGAAGAGCACGGTCACGAGTTCCTGGAGTACACCGAGACCGTGCGGGCGCGGCTGGCGACCAAGCAGGAGGCGACCGCGCTGAGCTTGAGTCCCGGATCGCCCGTCATCCATCTGACCCGCAACGCCGTCACCACGCGCGGGCGCGTGGTCGAGGTCTGCGACACGATCATGGCGGCAGACCAATTCGTGCTCGACTACCGCATTCCGGCCACGGATTGAGCGGTGCGGAAGACCGGTCCACTTCTTTGGACTGAGTGACCTTGACTCCTGTACATGAGTGCGTCAATCTGGTCTCACGCAACTTATGTACATGAGTAGCGAGGATGGTCTCATGTACATGAGGGCGCGTCGGTCCCCCCGGCCTGGACTTCTTGCCCCGGTAAGACGTTCGGGCCCCGCACGGTCTGGAGACGCCGAGTGGAATCCGTGCCCGCAACCGAAACCCCGAACTGCAAGTCCTGCCGTGGGCGGGGCCGTAAGACCGTTCGTCCGCGCAAGCTCGTGGTCGTCGGTTCGGCCGCCGCCGGACGCCACATTCGCGTCGTGGCCTGCTCCGCGTGCCGGGGCACCGGCCTGGCTGCCGCCGCGTGACCTCCGTCCTCACCGCAGGACCGCCCCGACGCACGTGTGCTGAGCGCCTGGTCCGGCCGGTTCTCTGGTGAATGAGAAGACCCCCGCGACGGTGGCCGCCGTCCGGGGGCATGGCCCCAACCTGACACAGACAGGTGGAACGATGAAGATGCTAACCCCCTCCTGGCACGGCTCCTATCCGCCTCGGCACGCCCGCGCCTCCTATGTGCGCCCCTACCTGATCGCCCATGAGCGGCGGGTGCGCGAACGCCAGGCCGCCGAAGCCGCGCTGCGCGAAGAGCGCCTGCGCGCGATGCGGGTGGGCCTGGTCGGTGCCGGGGCTGTGCGGTGAACCCGGGCGCTGACCCGCTGCTGGCGCTGCTCCGGGAGCGCTATGGCAAGCGGTGGGCGATCCGCCGCACCGAAAACCTGTGGATCGCCACAGCCCAGGATCCCGACACCCCCCACGCGCCGACGCTGATCGAGCACGACATCGAGCGGTTCGTCCGCCAGTTGGAGGACCCGCCGGCGGGTGCCGGGCGCCGATCGATGCTGTCGGTGCCCTGGATCAACGATCGCCTCTTCGAGGTGGGCGAGGGCGTGTACTGGGACGACACCCCGCCCGCCAACTGACACACCCACAAGCTTGCGCGGCCGGGAACCCCGGTAACGGACTTCCCACCGGCCGCGTGAGAGGGCGGCTCCGGCCCGTTGACCTGGCCGCGCCGGAGCCGCCCACCCCCTCAGGCGCCTCAGTGACGGCGGCCCGTCCGTAACCGCCCCGCCCGGCGGCGCTGATGGCGCACTTGCGGCCGTCTCCCTGGGATGACATGCAGGGTGGCCTCATATGCTGCTTGACCAGACGAGTACTAGAGTGACCGGACGGTTGTGATGTCGAACCTTGAGTTCGCCCCGCCCAAATACGCACAGATTGTGCAGGCCATCCAGACCCGCATCGAGGACGGTACGTACCCCGTGGGAACCATGCTTCCCTCCGAAGCCCGGCTGGTGCGGGAGTTCGGCTCGGGGCGCAGCACGGTCGTGCGAGCGTTGCAGATCCTGAGCATGCAGGGGTGGATTGAGCGGGAGCATGGTCGGGGTTCCTTCGTCAAAGGCGTGCCCGCCCACGGCGCTGAGCGATCCCACGCCGGGGCCAGTGCCTTCGACGCTCCCGAGAACGTCGGGGACACCACCGTCACCGCCGCCGGGCGCGCTGCGGCACCGGCCGTGGTCGCTGAGGCGCTGAACGTGCCGGAGAACTCGCCGCTGATCCGCCGCCAGCGCGTCATCCTGGACGAGGACTCGCCGAGCGAACTGGTCACGCTGTGGTTCCCCCTGGACATCGCTTCCGGCACCGACCTGGGCGACACCGGAGTGATCGCGATCGGCGCCCGCGAACACCTTCAGGCGCTCAAGCAGGTGCGACCCGCCCGCATCACCGAGCGGCTGTCCGCGCGCCTGGCCACGGCTGAGGAACGCCGACTGCTGGCCACCGAGGAGGGCGCCCCCGTGCTGGCGATCCTGGCCACCGTCCTGAACGCCGAGAACGCCCCCATCGCGGTCGCCGACATCGTTCTTCCCGGTGACCTGCACGAGCTCGAAGACAGCTACCCGGCCACCTAAGGCGACACACTTGTAACCCTCTCACGTACTTGTGTACATAAGCTGGCTCGGCTACATTGCAGATACTCACTTGATCGGACGAGTGGTCGTCCGAAGGAACTGTTGAGGAGAACACTATGGCGATTCAGGGTGCGCTGCCGATCGACTTCGGGACGGTGTTCCCCCACGGTGCGTTCGCGCTGGGGGTGGAGCCGGTGACCGACTTCGAGACCAAGCGCCCGCAGCTGGACAAGGCGACAGGGCTGCCGCTGTGGGCGGTGGACGTGATCGACGCCGACCCCGAAGCGCGGGGCAAGGCCAAGTCGGTGAAGGTCAAGGTGGCCGCCGAGCACTGCCCGGTGCTGCCCGACGAAGTGCCGGGGCTGCCCTTCCGCCCGATCGAGTTCGAGGCCATGTCGGTCATGCCGTATGTGGACGAGTCCGGCCGCCGTCCTCGGGTGGCCTACTCGCTGCGGGCGCGGGGCGTGAAGACCCCCAGTACTTCGGCTTCGCGCAAGTCCCCGGCGGCTGCGGCCGCCAAGGACGCCGCCTAACCAGCCGCTGAACCCAAGCGGGGCGGCCGTTGGTGTTGGCGCACCCGGCCGCCCCTTCAACCCCTCTGATCCGCGACTTCCCAATCACGTGATGGCAGAAGAGGTGTCTTCAGTATGTCCGACCGAACCGCGCGGGTGAGTCCGCGTGAGATCGCCGACTTCCTGGCCGCGCTGCGGTCCCGCTCCGCTGGTGACGGTGCGGCGCTGCTGGCCTGGAAGTCCTCCCTGCTCGACCGCATCGCCCAGTCCACGGCCGATCCGCAGACGCACGCGGTTGCTGAGGCGGCGCGCGTCGAACTGGCCGCCGCTCGCTCCGCCGATGATGACGTGGCGGGTGGTCTCTGATGCTGGGCCGCAAGAGCAACGGGGCCGCCCAAGTGCAGCCGACCGCGCCGGTCCCGGCGCAGAGCTTCCGCTTCGCCACCCCGGTGGTCCAGACGCCGGGCGTCTTCGTCCTGGCCGGGTGGGTGTGGCGCCTGGCGCGCTTCCTTCTCGCCCTGCCGTTCCGCTTCCCCGTGGCCGTGGGCACCGTGGCCGCCTCAGCGGCCCTGTGGCACTACACGGGCTGGGTGGGCCTGGCTGTGGGCTGGTCCATCGCAGACCTGGCGCTGCTCGTCTGGTGGCGGCGGTGGCCGCGCTCGTTCCGTGATGTGGTGGCGCTGCGGGTCCTGGCCGCGTGGCGGTGGGCGTGGATCTACCAGCGGCACTGGCAACCCGTCCTGGTGGTCGCCGGTCTGGCCGAGTCCTACCTCGAACGCCAGTACCTGCCCCAGATTCGCGGGGTGACCTGCTCGGCGTGGGCCGACCGCGTCCGGGTGCGCCTGGTGGCCGGCACGTCCCCGGCCGAGTTCGAGGGTCGCGTGGCCGAGCTGGCGCACGGGTTCGGCGCCCCCTCCTGTCGGGTCGAGGTGCGCGGACCGCGCGACGTGGTGCTGGAGTTCCCCCGCTATGACACCCTCGCCGACCCCATCGACGCCCTGCCGATCCCCGAGGAACCGGACTTCTCCGCCCTGCCGGTGGGGGTGTGTGAAGACGGCGAGGTGTGGACGCTCCGCCTCCACGGAACCCACGTGCTCACGGTCGGGATGACGGGTGCGGGCAAGGGGTCGGTGCTGTGGTCGGCCATCCGCGCCATGGCCTCGGCGATCGAGGCCGGTATCGCCGAGGTGTGGGCGATCGACCCCAAGCGCATGGAGCTGTCATACGGCCGGGCGCTGTTCGCCCGCTACGCCGACGACGGCGAATCCGCGGTGGCCCTCCTGGAAGCGGCGGTGGCCGCGATGCAGGAGCGGGCCGAGCGCTACGCCGGACGGCAGCGCATCCACACCCCCACCACCCGCGACCCGTTCACCGTGATCGTCCTGGACGAGGTGGCGTTCCTGACGGCCTACCACCCCGACCGCGACATCCGCCGCCGCGCCGAGAACGCCATCGCGACGTTGACCAGCCAGGGCCGGTCGGTGGGGTTCTGCGTCCTGGCCGCGCTCCAGGACCCCCGCAAAGAAGTCCTCAACCTGCGCAACCTCTTCCCCGACAAGATCGCCCTGCGTCTGGACGAAGCCTCCCAGGTTGACATGGTCCTCGGGGAAGGCGCCCGGGACCGGGGCGCCAACGCCCACCTCATCGACCCGGAGCTTCCCGGGGTGGGGTTTGTGAAGCTGGAGGGCTCCCCTGTCCCGGTGCGGGTGCGGGCCGCGTTCGTCTCCGATGCCGACATCGACCACATGACCGCTACGACCGCTGGAACGGGGGAGTGATGCCCACCCCGACCGGCAAGAGCACGCGGGCCGAACGCCTCGCCCAACCCCTGGCGCGTGAGGTCGCCGAGACCATCGCCGCCGAGAAGGGGGTGTGCATCCGGCCGGTGGCGCTGCGCCGCACCGACATCGCCACCGGCCGGACCGAGATCATCGACGTGCCCTGCAACTCCACGCTGGAATCCCGCTGCCCCGCCTGCGCGCGGCGCAAGCGCTCGATCCGCCGCACCCAGTGCGAGGAAGGCTGGCACCTCAGCGAAGACCCGACCGTCGTTCCCGATCCCGCAAGCGAGGTGCAACGCGCCTGGGTCGAACGCCGCGCGATGGTCACCGCCGAGCGTGACCGCATGGTGGAGGACGGCCGCGCGACTCCGGATGAGGTGGCGGCGCTGGATGCGGCCATCGCCGACCTGGACGCCGAGATCACCGCCTCGGGCCTGCGCGGGTCGGTCTCGCGGAACACCTCGGCGTCGGGGCGGTCGCGGCGGGTGCGCTCCAC
>NZ_JAJAQC010000122.1 GCF_027604915.1 Streptomonospora mangrovi | reverse complement strand
CTAGGTCCTGTTTTTTGAAAGGTCTGCGGGGCGGGCTGGTCTTCGGTAATCCTTGGGATTCATGGTCCGACGCCATGAACTCACCGACGCCGAGTGGGACCTGCTCGCCCCGCTCATGCCCGCCCACCCCCGCAAAGGCAAGCGGTGGGCCGACCACCGCCGCGTCATCAACGCCATCCTCTTCCGGACCAGAACCGGCATCCCCTGGCGCGACCTGCCCGAACGCTACGGCCCCTGGGAAACCGCCGCCGGACGCCACCGCCGCTGGTCCCTGGACGGAACCTGGGACCAGATCGCCGAGCGGCTGCGTATCGACGCCGCCACCGGCCGGCCCCTCGACGTCAGCATCGACTCCACCCTGGTGCGCGCCCACCACCACGCCGCCGGAGCGGCGAAAAAGGGGACGCGGTCCGGGAGGAATGGGACGGATCCGAAGCGCTGGGCCGGTCCCGGGGCGGGCTGACCACCAAGATCCACCTGCTCGCCGACTCCCGCCGCCGCCCCCTTGCCATCGCCACCAGCCCCGGCCAGCGCGGCGACACGTTGATGTTCGCGCCGCTGATGGGCGCGCTGCGCCTGCCCCGCACCCGGGGCCGGCCCCGCACCCGCCCCGACCGCCTGCTGGGCGACAAGGCCTACTCCTCGGCCGCGATCCGCGCCCGTCTGCGGGCGCGCGGCATCAAGGCGACCATCGCCCAGCCCGCCGACCAGCGGGCCAACCGGCGCAGGCGCGGATCACGGGGCGGCAGGCCGCCGGCCTTCGACCGCCAGGCCTACCGGGGCCGCAACACCGTCGAGCGCGCGATCAACCTGCTCAAGCAGAACAGGGCGGTCGCGACCAGGTACGACAAGAGGGCCGCGGTCTATGACGGAACCGTCCAACTCGCCTCCATCCGCATCTGGCTGCGCGACCTCACCCGTTCAAAAAACACTGCCTAG
>NZ_JAJAQC010000121.1 GCF_027604915.1 Streptomonospora mangrovi | reverse complement strand
CTTGGTGTCAATGGGTTGTTGCGACTAGCAGTTCGTCCAGCTTCTCGGCCGGGGTGCGATACCCCAGCGTCTTGCGCGGGCGGGTGTTGAGCAGCCCCTCCACCCGGTCCAACTCAGCCCTCTCCACCCGGGTGAAGTCGGTGACCCCCTTGGGGAAGTAGTAGCGCAGCAGCCCGTTGGTGTTCTCGTTGGTCCCCCGCTGCCAGGGCGAATGCGGATCACAGAAGAACACCGGCACCTGGGTGGCCACGCTGAAGTCGGCGTGGCGGGCCATCTCCGTGCCCTGGTCCCAGGTCAGCGACCCCTTCAGCGCCTCAGGAAGGGCCGCGACCCTTCGGGCCAGAGCCTGGGCCACCGTCTCGGCACGCCGGTCGGCCACCCCTACCAGCAGCACGAACCGGCTGGCGCGCTCGGCCAAAACAGCGATCGCCGAGGCCCCGCGCGCCCCGATGAGCAGGTCGCCCTCCCAGTGCCCGGGCACCGCCCTGTCGTGGGCCTCTACCGGGCGGGAGCTGATGTGGACCATGCCGCTCAACCGGCCTGGCGCTTGGGCCCGCCCGCGCGGGCGGCGCGTCCTGCGGGCCGGGCAGCGCACGGGTATCCGCGACCGTTTCAGCTCCTCGCGCAGGCCGCCCCGGCCCTGGACGAACAACGCCTGGTAGATCGTCTCGTGGCTCACGCGCATCTCCCCATCGTGAGGGTGGTCGGCTTTCAGTCGCCCGGCCACCTGCTGGGGCGACCACCCCTGGGCCAGCAGTTCGGCCACCCGGCCGCGCAAGGCGGTGCCCGGGGCCAGCCGGCGGGGCTTGGGCCGCTTGGCGCGCGCACCGGCCTGGGCGTGGGCGGCGGTGGCCCGGTAAGGGCGCGGGTTGCCCGCCAGGTTGCGGTCCAGCTCCCGGTAGAGGGTCGAGCGGTGTCGCCCGATGCGCTGCGCGATCTCAGCGATGCTCTCACCGGCGGCGATTCCCACGGCGATCTCCTCGCGCTCGGCCACACTCAACCGGCGCCCCGGCATCCCCGCCCCCCTTTCCATCACAGACCACACTGTCGC
>NZ_JAJAQC010000120.1 GCF_027604915.1 Streptomonospora mangrovi | reverse complement strand
AAGGGGCTCAACTACGTCAAGCTGGACGGCCAGGTCGGGATCATCGGCAACGGTGCGGGCCTGGTGATGTCGACGCTGGACGTGGTGGCCTATGCGGGCGAGGAGTTCGGCGGGGTCAAGCCGGCCAACTTCCTGGACATCGGCGGCGGGGCCTCGGCCGAGGTCATGGCCAACGGCCTGGAGATCATCCTGGGCGACCCCGACGTGAAAAGCGTGTTCGTCAACGTGTTCGGCGGGATCACCGCCTGCGACGCGGTGGCCAACGGCATCGTCCAGGCCCTCCAGTTGCTGGAGGGGCGCGGCGACGATGTGACCAAGCCGCTGGTGGTGCGCCTGGACGGCAACAACGCCGAACTGGGCCGCCAGATCCTGACCGATGCCGCCCACCCGGCGGTGCGCCAGGTGGCGACCATGGACGGCGCTGCCGCCCAGGCCGCCGAACTGGCCGCGAAGTGACAAGGGCGCGAGGCGAGTAGAAGCATCATGGCGATCTTTCTGACCAAGGACAGCAAGGTGCTGGTCCAGGGCATGACCGGCTCTGAGGGCACCAAGCACACCCGGCGGATGCTGGCGGCGGGCACCCGGATCGTGGGCGGGGTCAACCCGCGCAAGGCCGGGCAGTCGGTGGACTTCGACGGCACCCAGGTGCCGGTGTTCTCCTCGGTGGCCGAGGGCATGGCCGCGACCGGGGCCGATGTGTCGGTGGTGTTCGTGCCGCCGCGCTTTGCCAAGGCCGCGGTGGTGGAGGCGATCGACGCGGGGATCGGGATGGCGGTGGTGATCACCGAGGGCATCCCGGTGCACGACACGGCGGCGTTTTGGGCGCACGCGTGCGCCAAGGGCAACCGGACGCGGATCATCGGGCCCAACTGCCCGGGTCTGATCACGCCGGGGGAGTCCAACGCCGGCATCATCCCGGCCGACATCACCCGGCCCGGGCGGATCGGGTTGGTGTCCAAGTCGGGCACGCTGACGTATCAGATGATGTATGAGCTGCGTGACATCGGGTTCTCCACGGCGGTGGGCATCGGCGGGGACCCGGTGATCGGCACGACCCACATCGACGCTTTGGCGGCGTTCGAGGCCGACCCCGGTACCGACGCGATCGTGATGATCGGCGAGATCGGCGGGGACGCCGAGGAGCGGGCCGCGGAGTTCATCAAGGCCAACGTGTCCAAGCCGGTCGTGGGCTATGTGGCCGGGTTCACCGCCCCGGAGGGCAAGACGATGGGCCACGCGGGTGCGATCGTGTCGGGTTCGGCGGGCACGGCCGCGGCCAAGAAGGAGGCGTTGGAGGCCGCCGGCGTCAAGGTCGGCAAGACCCCCA